>NZ_JBXWQG010000008.1:0-173258 GCF_059612265.1 Ruegeria sp. CDSA077 | reverse complement strand
ACTGGATCATCGAAGTGGTCGACGGTCTGGCCGCAAATGGCGAGGACGGTAACGGTGAGGTCGAGGCCAAAGTCAAAACCGAAGTCGCAAACCTATGCGCCAGATTCCCTATCTATCCAAACTTGTAAGAATTCAGTCATCCAAGAAACAAAACGGCGCCAATCCGGCGCCGTTTTTTTTGTGGTCAGATAAGCCCCTGCCACATCATGAAGATCAGCAACAAAGCAGAAAAGGCCAACAGGTTAAAAGTCAGCCCGCCCAGCATTCCCAGAAACCACCCCATCCGCCGATCCGCCAAATTGATACCCACCAGATGTTTTTGCACCTCTTCCGAGGCCTGGATCAGTTTCGGATTGTCCAGCACAAGTCGCAGTTTTGGATGGGCCGCCATCTGCTCTGCTTGTGCCAGGACCATTGCCTGTTTGTATATCCGGCGCGGCAGTTGCCTTTTGGCCTTTTTGACCGAGGCGGTCAGCGTTTTGTCGCGCACACCCAACTTGTCACGCAACAGCTGTATGGTCTGCGCAACTTGGGTTTGTATATCTGTGTCTTGCGGCATGCTGCGACCTCCTGAGCTGACAGTTTACTCATGTGGAATAGGAGCCACAATGGGGCTGGCCGTTTCAGATTGCGGCGGGTATCACGGCTATATGCTGAACACGATCATACATGGTGAACCTACCGACAAGCCCCCTTTGCTGATCGCCCATGGCCTATATGGCTCGGCCCGGAACTGGGGGGTCATCGCCCGCCGGCTATCTGACGAGCGGCAAGTTGTGGCGGTTGATATGCGCAACCACGCAAACAGCATGTGGACGCATGCCCATGGGTATTCCGATCTAGCAAATGATCTGGCCGAAGTTATCGACCAGCTCGGCGGACAGGCAGATGTCGTCGGACATTCGATGGGCGGCAAGGCATCCATGACTTTAGCCCTGCTGCACAGCGCAAAGCTGCGCAAACTGGTGGTGGCAGACATCGCCCCGGTGGCCTATAGCCACAGTCAGATTCAGTTTATTGAAGCGATGCGCGCGGTGGACCTTTCCCGGGTCGAGCGTCGCTCGGACGCTGAACAACAACTGGCCGACAACGGAGTCGAAAAAGCCCTTCAGAGCTTTTTCACGCAGTCACTCGACATCAACGGACAGCGTTGGCTTTTGAACCTGGATACTTTGGCCTCTGAAATGCCCAAGATCATGGGCTTTCCTGAAATAGACGCATCCTGGGGTGGTCAAACACTGTTTTTGTCCGGGGGGGAGTCCGACTATGTGCTGCCTGAACATCGCTCAGTGATCCGCGGAATGTTCCCTTCGGCACGTTTTGCAAGAATACCTGGTGCAGGACATTGGTTGCATGCGGAAAAACCGCGTGAGTTCGAGGCCGCCGTCAGGACGTTCCTCAACGCCTGACCTGACCTTTCGACCGATCACAGCTCGGGTTCTGGCGTTTCCTATTGGCTAGGCGACTTCGCCCCCGCCATTCACCCAATCGACCAAGCCACCCAGGTTATAGACCTGCTCATACCCCATGTCCTGCAACAGCTTTCCCGCAAGGGCAGCGCGGCCACCCGAGGCACAATACAAGACAATTGGGCGATCTTTGCGAAGCTCTGGATCATGTGATTGCAGAGTGTCATCGGCCCGAAATTCCAACATACCGCGCGGGATATGATGTGACCCCGAAGCACGCCCTGTCTGCTGCAATTCCGCTGCATCGCGGATGTCCAGAAGCAGGCCACCTCGCTCCAGGATCTCGACCGCTTTGGCTCTCTGGATTCGCTCGACGGTGGAGTTCGCAGCTTCCATCATTTGTTTTACGGTCAACGGCATATGGTGTCTCCTGAAGAAATTTACGGGATGCTAACATGCAGGAACTGGAAGGTGTAGCCTGACAGGCCCTCACCTTAGGCTGGATAGATATTGGACATTTAATGCAGGACACCGATTTTTCGCTGGACCAATCCCGGCATTCAGTTCCCGCCGAACCCGAACCAAAGCAAACCGGGAGAGGTTCTGCTGCATCGAGACTTGAAAATCAATCAGGGTGTCAGAGGTGGTGCGGGCGGTGGGACTCTCTTTTCTGTTTGTTGCCATATCACTAAGTCACGAGATGCGTAAAATATGTGAAACGTGCGGTGAAAAACGCCCGGCTATCAGTATCTAACCGAATCCTGTTCGGGCCAGCCTGGCAACTTTTTCGGCGCGGGGACATCGTGGCGCTCCAGCCAATCCTTGATCGCGGCCCAATGATCCTGCGGCTTGGCCGTGTACCGACGAGAATGGAGATCCACAATTGCGCGCTGTAGTTGGTGATACCATTGAATTTTGATCTTTAGGCCATGGGTTCGCGCCCAGGCGCGCAGCGCGGCTTCCCAATCGGTCAACGGGCGGGACTCAAGCTCTTTATGAAGGTCGAACGGGATTCTGGTTGGCCATAGCATGACACCGATATGCGCTAACCGCGCGCAGGCGGCAAGCGCTCCTCATCGTTGCCCCTCGAATGGCCGCAAGGAGCCCATTGCTGCCGTCGACCGAGCTTCGGTCTTTTGCATGTGCGGCACGTAGCAAACCGCACTGACCGGACATTCGAAAACAATCGGCCAGTGCGCGAAGTGCGCTTGATTCTACGGCTCAGGTGCGCGCCCCACTTGTATTACGCCTTCTTCTGTGTTTCGGACGAAATACTGAACCGTATTGCCACTTGGACCAAATAGCATTGCTTTGTCTCCAAAGAGACCAGAGCCGCCAAATCTGGCTTTGACAGTTTTTGTTTGTGGTCCCGGAATATCATTTGCCTCCGCAAGTTTCCCGCCGGCATCGCAGCTCACAAAGGAAATCAAGGCACGGCCAGATGAATCAACGGGAATATCCAGCCTTGCAGGTGTTACAAAAGACTTGTCAAATTCCGGTCCGCGCACAGTGCATTTTGCTGCTACCGGCGCCCCGTTGTCTTCTGCGCTGAAAGCAATGGCTCGTGTTTTAACAGCGGTAGGCGATGACGAAAGATCCTCGGGTTTAGGCTCAGGAGAGTTTGAAATTGTTGTGGTGTTACACGCGGCCAGTACGACGCAGCCCAAAAGAAAAAAAGAACGCATTGTGATATCCCGTATCCGATACTTTAGAGGTACTTACATACAGGGTATGTCCGGAGTGCAAGGTTGATTTTCATTCGTCCCCTAAACCGTTCGAAATCAGGACTAGCAACGACTGATACAAACTGGATCAGGGGTGCCAGGGATTGATCCAGCCATCATTAGCTGGATGCGCCGACTAGATGATAAGAGCCCTTACCAGACCTTCATCGCACTTTGACGCTTCGCTCGTGCAGCAAGTCGTAAACCGCACATTCCGGACGTTCAAATTCCAGTGTCGGACAGCAGGTAGGCGGACAAAACAGACCTTGCAAAATTGCAAACAAAGGTCAGCTTCAGTTTTGCGAACCTCAATCAGATGGAAGCCAACGAGTCCTTAATCTGTTTCGATACTACCTCATTGTATTTTCTTCAGTGACTTCTGGGTACCTTCGCAAATGGTCCATTTTTTTAACAGTTTTATGAATTTCGTCCATTGCCCTTTTAAACGGCATAGGAAGGCAGCTTTCCTTAAGCTCGTTGCCTTGTTTTGTCCAATCAATCAGGTGCTCATAAACTGGCACCTCGAACCATAGGCTGGACTTCTTCAGGTCAACCAGAAGTTTTTCCAACAACATGAGCACTGTATCAGTGTGAAGAGTACGGTCTTTCATTCGTAGTAGAGGGAAAATCAAATAGTCCAGCACGTACTCGGGAGAACTCGCCAACGAAGTTCTGTTGTCCGGGTTCTTTAGGAAGAATATCATCCCTTCCAAGTACAATTGATCAACTTTTGGCTCAGCTGCGCCGTAGTCTATTTTTGCTCCGTTTCCATACGTGAAAATCATTGAAGCTAATTTTTAGTATATTAGCTCTTCATCGGTAAAACCCATGAACAATTTTCCGTAAGCGATGAGGCTGGCGACGCCAATATCTTCCCGCTTCTGACGATCGCGTTCAACTTCAAGCTGCGACTGTAAAGCACTTAGATCTGATGTCAGCTTGACTTCAGTCTCCCCTAATTTCTTCTGAACGTCTACGAGAGCACCTTGAGCGGCGTTCATTTGTTTGGACCAAAACTCAGGGTTGAGCGTACTCGTCAGTTGTTCTACCTGCTTATCGAGACGCTCTAATTCGGCATCTTTGAGTGCGATTTCGGCATCTTAAACTTTCAGCGAGGCTGCCGAAAATCTAACTGTCGCAAGCGATACCACTGAACCTAATACAGCTGAAATAACTGAAGCGAATAGAACAAGAATGGCCGGGTTTTGAGATAAATACGTAACAATCTGTGTCATTTATGCCCCCAGAATATTGCAGACAACAGAGCCGGATCGCGTTCGTTAAGCGACTCCTCACTTCATAGCGTAGTGAGGCAGTAATGGCGCTGTTTGCTAATTCTATGTGGAGCGCCGCCGGTATTCCAGTTTCCTAGCCTTTCACGGGGAGGTCAACTTCTTTAAAACGGACGTTGGTGCGTTGCGCAGCGTCGGCCGGTATGGGCTCACAACGGACCTCGGTGCCAATGCAGAAAGGGTCCCTGCTCTGCCAATAACGGTTCACGCAGGCGGCCCAAAGCTGACTTTCGCAAGTAGATCCGCCTCTGCATTGTCGTATCCCCAAAGCAGGCGTTGGTCGATGTCGCAACGTCTCGGATACGAAAAATCGTTAAATTGGCAACAACAGCTGCAGTCTTGGTTTAGTGAACAAATCTCAATTGGGAGTTATTTTTCTTTAGCAGCCCAAATGGCACCCCGACGAATAATCTCGGTAACCTGAGGGTGTTTCAAGTCGTCCAATTCATGCCCGATTGAGCAATAAAACACACGGCCGTTATCCCAGCGGCGCTTCCAGACCACCGGTATGACCGTTCCTTCGATCCACCACAGATGGTCACCTGAGAAGGTCGTCGTTGCCAATACCTCGTTGGAAGGATCGACCAGCATATAGTATTGCTCGGTTGTTAGTCGAAAACTCTTGATCCCATTGACGATCGGGTCATCCGGTTTGCAGATAGTAACATCATAATCAATGTAGTCCTCACGCGGCTGCAGGTTGTCTGGCCACCCTGGGGGGTGGGCGACGAACTGGCCGCCGATCAGGAAATGATAGGTCGGGCGGTCGCGGAATGCATCGCCCATATGGCCGTGCCATCCGGCCAGCCCGCACCCATCACCGATCAACTTCAAAAGCCCATCTTCCTGCGGTTTGGTCATGTTCCCGTATTTGTCTTTGTGACCCGACCGGGCCGAAGACCAGATTGGTGTGATCAGATCCAGATCAGCCAGCTCGTCTGGGTTCTCCAGCGGTTCCAGCGTGTCGTAGACATCGACTTCGAACCCGTTTTCCTTCAATAGCGCTTCGTACCAATCGCTGAATTGCGTGGGGGCATGGCCTTCCCATCCACCAACAAATAGTGCGGCTTTCATTCGGGTTTTCCTCGCATGTAGTTGAAGATGGACGCCATGTCGCGGATATCGAAGCCCTGCGCTTCGGCGTCTTTCAAAACCTGAAAGGTGATCTCGGACTGCGGCATCGGTACGCCGACTTGCTCAGCTAGATCCAATGCCAGACCGACATCCTTACGCGCCAGGGCGACCGTAAAGGTCACGTCCTGGTTTGTTTCGTCCAGGTAAATCGGGCGGCGAAATTTCAGCATTGGCGCAGCAGCGGCCGAGTTTTCGATCACGTCGAATGCGCGTTCGGTCGCGATACCTGCATTCTCGGCCAGACAGAGCGCCTCTGAGACTGTCTGATTCATCCCGTGGATCAGCAAATTCACGGCCAGCTTCATGGCGGCACCCGCGCCGACCTGATCCAGCCAAATGGTCTTGCGCCCCATTGCATCAAAGAGCGGAGACAGCAGCGCGCCGGCAGAAGCGTCAGCGCCAGCCATGATCAAAAGTGAGGCCTCTTCGGCGGCGTTGGTGGCCCCGGAAACCGGCGCGTCAATAAAGCGTTTTCCTGCCGCCTCGGCGGCCTCGGCGATCTCTGCGACCAAGGCAGGGCTCATGGTGCCCATCTCGACCAGGACCGGTGCGCCCGAAGCGGTGATCAGCCCGTCATCCCCAAAGTATACGGCCCGGGCGGCTGTATCGTCGGCCAGCATGGATATTACGACCCCAGAAAGGCCCGACAACTCTGCCGGAGTGGCCGCAATGCGACCGCCAACGGTTTGGACAAAGGCTTGTGCTGGACCCTTGCTGCGGTTCCAGACAGTCAGGTCATGACCCGCTTGGGCGCAATTTGCCGCCATCCTCCGCCCCATGCGTCCCAGTCCTGCAAAACCAACCTTCATCACGCGACCTGCGGCGAGCCGGTATCAGCAAGGCCCGAGATCGCGCGCACCAGACTGTCTTCGGTTACTGCCTCAGAAGTGAATTCTTGCGTGATTTGCCCCTGGAACATGGCGTAGATCCGATCCGAAACATGAAGGACTTCCGGCATTTCTGAACTGATCACAATCACCGCATAACCCTGCGCGGCAAGGTCGCGGATCAGGTTGTGAATCTCGGCTTTGCTACCGACGTCAATGCCGCGTGTCGGCTCGTCAACGATTAGGACATTGGGATGCATGGACAGCCATTTGCCAATTACGATCTTTTGCTGATTGCCCCCTGATAAATTGCCTACAAGCTGCTTCCACCCCGGGGTTCTGATATCCAGACGATCACGGTATTGGTCAAATATCGCGATTTCGGCCCCTTCGGCCACAAATGGCCCCGCCTTCAAATCATCCACTTGCGGCAGAGACATGTTATCCCGGCAGTTCATGCCCAGCACCAATCCCTGACCTTTACGATCTTCGGGAACCAGTGAAATGCCCTTCTCAATCGCATCCGAAGGCGTTTGAATGCGTATCTCCTGACCATCAATCAAGATTTGCCCAGCAGACGGATCGCGCAGACCAAACAGGGTTTCGGCGATCTCGGTGCGGCCCGCTCCGACGAGGCCATAAAACCCGACAACTTCCCCGCGTCGGATCTGAAAACTCACATTTCGATAAAGGTCGCCGCAACTCAGATCGCGCACTTCCAGGGCCACGTCCCCAAGTTCGTGGTGCGAAACGTTGCGGGACAGGTCCAGCTTACGCCCGATCATCATTTGGGTGACGGCTTCTTCATCTGTGTCAGCAGTGATCGCGGTACCGGTATGTTGCCCATCGCGCAGAACGCTGACCCGGTCTGTGATCCGGAAAATTTCCTCCATCCGATGGGAGATATATATGATGCCCACATTCCGTGCTTTGAGGTCCGCGATCACCTCGAACAGCACGTCTTTTTCGGTGTCGGTCAGTGACGCGGTGGGTTCGTCGAATATCACAACCTTTGCATCAACCGTCAGGGCGCGGGCAATTTCGACCATTTGCTTGTTCGCAATCGACAGCTCGCCGACAAGGGTTTTCGGCGTGAACCCGACCTTTAGCCGATCCAGAATTTTCGCGGTATTGGCATAGAGCGCCTCCCAATCGACCCGCCCGTAAGATTTGCGAGGCAGCTCTCCCAGATACACATTCTCGGCCACGGACAGTTCATCTGCGAGGCTGAGTTCTTGATGAATGAATACAACACCCATGGCCTTAGCCTCCAATGGGGACGCCATGATCGTAGGTGTTTCCGCAATCAGGATCTGGCCGTCGTCTGGTTGATAAATGCCCCCCAGAACTTTCATCAGCGTTGACTTTCCAGCGCCGTTTTCACCCATCAGCGCATGGACCTCGCCCGGCATGACCGCAAATGAGACCCCATCAAGCGCACGAACCCCGGGGAAGGTTTTCACGATCCCCTCAAGACGCAGGGCCGGTGTGTGTTCGGTCATATCTTCAACTCCTCGGCACCTTTGCGGTTTAGCTGCTTATCCAGATACAGCACCGCAATCAGGATGAGGCCGATCACCAAATTGACGGTCGACGTATCGGCCCCGATATGGCCAAGTCCTTTGCGCAACAGCTGGATTGCCAACACGCCGCCAAAGGTCGACACAACAGACCCCGCTCCGCCCGTTAGCTTGGTGCCACCCAGGACAACAGCCGTGATGATCCACAGCTCGTACAGCTCGCCGTCATTTGGATTGACCGACCCGCTTTCGGAATAGAACACAACAGCTGACAGGGCCGCCAAAAACCCGATGATCATGAAATTGATCATCATATGGGCTCCGACCCGGATACCCGCATTCACCGCCGCTTCTCGGTTGTCGCCGATGGCATAAGCGTTGCGCCCGTGGATGGTGCGGGTCATGATGAACCAGATCACCAAGGTCACGGCCAGCAGGAACCACGTGGCGGTGTGCAGGCCAAGAAACTGGGCCTCGGCAAAATCGACCAATGTCCAGTTCAGCTGACTTGTCGGTTGCTCGCCGTTGTACATGAAAACCAAGCCGCGATAGCCAAGCATCGAACCCAAGGTCACGATGAATGCATCTACCCCGGTCTTCCAGACGATCACACCGTTGATGGCGCCCAGAACAATCCCGGTAAGCAAGGCTAGACACCACGAGATTGGGATAACCCAATCGCCTAAACCTGCGAATACCGGCCAGGTCAGACTGTCCAGCAGGACGATGGCACATAGTGCAAAGGTTGCCCCGACGCTGAGGTCAATATTGCCGTTAATCATGACGATGGTCATACCCATCGCAATGATCCCAATTGGGGCGGATTGTTTGAACAGCAACAGCATGTTGTCGAGATCCATGAAGGCCTTGTCGCTGAGCGACATGAATTCACCCGCGATGCTGAAAAAGATCAGCTCGAACAGGATAAAACCCCATATGGCGCCGCGCTTCAGGAAAGTGCTCAGAGTACCAGCTTGCATGTATCCGTTTCCCTTACGCGATCGGTGACCAAAGCTTGCCGCGTTTGGCCGCAATATCGAGCCAGACTGCCAGAATGATGATCACCCAGGTCACGACGTATTGGACGTAGAATTGAAGACCGACGAGCAACAGCCCGTTCTGGATAAACCCAAGCATCAGGACTCCGATGACGGTCTTGAAGATTGTTCCGGACCCGCCCAACAAAGATGCCCCGCCAAGGATCACTGCCGCCAGCACCTCAAGCTCTAGCCCTTGCCCAACAGTGTTCTGGCTGCCCATTGAACGGCTTGCCTGAATAAGGCCAGCTGTCGCCACACAAAATGACGAAGCGAGGTAGCAGGCGAACACGACCCGCGCCCGACGGATGCCTGAAAAGGTCGCGGCAACGCCATTGCCGCCCACAGCATAGACCTTGCGGCCAAAGGGCGTTTTGGCCAGGACAATTCCCAAGAAGGAAGCAAGCAATACGAATAGCAGAATTGGCACAGGAATTCCCAGCGCATCGCCTTGACCAAACACGCTGAACCAGGTCCCTTCCTTATCGGCGATATCCATGTTTTTGCCGCCGGAATACGTGAGCGTCAGCCCATGGATGGCGGACAACATACCAAGCGTCACAATCAAAGAATTCAGCTTGAGGTAACCGACAAGAAACCCGATCAGCGCCCCTAGGCACATCGTCATGGCAAACATTGAAGGGATCGCCAGGGCTGGCCCGATCTTGTCGTGAAGATCCAGCACAACAATGGTCGAGAAAGACATCATCGAGCCAACCGACAGATCAAGATTGCCGCTGATCACAACGAAGGTCACACCCAGCGCCATCACGCCCAGAATGGCAGAAGAACGGATGACGCCCATGATGTTGTCTGGGTCCAGAAACCTTGGGTTCGCCAACGTAAATCCGATGATAAACACTGCGAAGGCCACAAGAATGCCCTGCCGGGCCAATATGCCTCCGATGTCGGATTTCCTTAGTTGCACCATCCCGTTCTCCCTGTCTCCGTCATGCCGGAGCGTATTCTTGCGCCTGCAGCGCACGCGGTTGTCAAACCAGCGTCATTCCACCATCGATCATCACGATCTGGCCGGTCATGTAGTCACTGTCTGATGACGCAAGGAAGGTCGTCGTTCCGGTGATATCCTCGGGCTGCGCAACACGTCCGCGCAATATCTCTGCCGAAAACTCTTCCATTGCCTGCCCTGGCCGTTCGGCTGCCCCGATCTCCATCAGGTCGCGATCGACCTCTTCCCACATTTCCGTCGCGACCACACCCGGCGCAAATCCCGTCACCGTGATACCATGCTTTGCCAAATCCCGAGCACCAGACTGGGTCAGCGAAACAACAGCCCATTTCGAGGCACAATAGGGTGCCACATTGTCAAACCCTTGCCGACTGGCAATGGAGGCGGTGTTGATGATCTTTCCAGCGGTGCCCTGCGCAATCATTTGCCGCGCGGCCTCTTGTATACCGATCATGCATCCCAACCCGTTTACTCCCATGATGAATTGCCAGTTCTCATCTGTCACATCGAGGAAATTCATCGGCTTGTTGACACCGGCGTTGTTGAATTTCACATCCAGTTTTCCAAACAATCCCACGGTGTGATCAATCATCGCGCGGACCTGCTGGCGGTCGGTCACGTCGACCGCAGCATGAGTGACCTGGCCACCATGACGTTTGGCGCGATGCTGGTTCTCGGCGGCGACCTCGGCCACCTTGTCTGCGTTTATGTCGGCAAAGCAGACATCTGCGCCTTCTTCCAACAGCGCCTCACCGATGGCGCGTCCGATACCTTGAGCTGCCCCTGTGACAATACAGGAACGTCCAGAGACCCGCCCCATGGGTTCCTCCCTATTCTCTTAAAGTGACAAAAATGCGCAGAGCCCACCGGGGCTCCACGCATCTGGGGAGAGACTTTAGAATACGGGCTTGGTATAATCGCCCATGTTGTCCTGAGTGATCTTCGGCGTGTCGAAGTAGTTCAGGAATGGCAATTCCTTGCCATCAAGCGTTTCTATTGCTGTCTTTAACGCGGCCTCGGCATCGTCAACAGGCGACTGGTAGATAGATCCCCAGTATTCGCCACGGCCCATTGCCTCATACCCGACGGCAAAGTTGGTCGCGCCGACAAAGATAATGCCTTCGCGACCTGCCGCATTTGCTGCGTTCAGTGCACCAACACCCATGTTGTCATCACCTGAATAGACGCCATCAATATCATCGTACTTTACAAGGAAGGCTTCCATGACTTTCTGGGATTTCTCACGATTCCAGTCGCCCGGCTGCGTTTCCACCAGCGTTACATTGGGGCAGACTTCCGGCAGGCGGTCATCAAAGCCCTTTTGGCGCTCGATGGCCGTTGTGTATCCGGGCTGACCTGAGATCTGAACGACGCGCGCCTCATTCTCGATGCCCATATCCTTGAACTTGTCGCATATGATTTCTGCGGAACGCGAACCCTGTGTGATGTTGTCAGGCCCCGAGAAGGATGAGACGAACGGAAAGCCAGCTTCGGCGATGTTTGAATTGGTGACGATGACAGGAATACCGGCTTTGTGGGCCTTGCGCACCGCAGGGATCACGGCCTCGCCATTGGTTGGCCAGATAATGATGGCGTCGACTTCCTGTTGGATCAGGTCTTCCATTTGGGCGATCTGACGCGCAACGTCGCCGCCCGCGTCCAGGACAACGACATTAACATCGCTGTTTGCTTCGGCTGCGGCAATAAAGGCTTTTTCGTAAGTGGTCTGGTAGCTGTCGACGCCTACATTGTTCTGCGTAATGCCAATGGTCTTTGTCTCGGCCAGTGCGGCCCCGCCGAAGGCAGTCAGGGTCAGGGCGGTGGTCGCAACAAGAGTTTTGCGGATATTCATTCGGTTTCCTCCCGGGTAACTTCTTTGTCTTGCCAACTCCCGTCTTTCCTCTGCGGGAATCATTATCCTCTGAGCGGATTAGCCCCGACAGGTTGGCGAAATCCGCAAAGCTAACAGCCCTCGAAAATATCCATATTGAGAATCGTGGTATCCAGAACGGATATCTAAGCAATACTGCACCACGATCATTCTGAACATTTTGAGGGGGAGGGCAATATGAGCGAATCGAATTTGTCCAAATCGAACAATCCAGCGTCGAGCCCGGCGCCAACTCCTGAAAAGGGTGCAAAGCGGTACAAACCCATGGACGGCTCAGCTTCGACATTTCAGCAAGGTTTTCATCAGGACAAGACTGAAATGCTTCAGGTTGTCTCGTTCCTTGAGAGTTTTTGCGAAGAGTTGGAAGACGTGATCGAGGCGTTTGCCCCGAACCCGTTCTTCCTGATGTCCCTGTTTCTGATCCGCAACCATTTCGAGGGAAAAACCGTCACGCCGACGTCACTCATCTCGGCCTCTCATATTCCCTATGCCACAGCGTCGCGCAGAGTTAAGGAGATGATCGAGAAGGGTCTGATCGAACAGCGCCCGCGCACCAGCTCGGGCAAAAGCTTCTCTCTTCATCCCAGCGAGCATCTTCTTGATGGATGGATGCAGCTCTCGACGCGCATTCGGCGTCTGGCCGAGCTTGAATTCGGAGCGAGTGAAAAACGCCCCGAATCCACCGACTACTACTTCGGTGGATCCTATATGGCGACCAAGTCGATCCCACCGCTGCAGGTGCTCGGAGAGCCCCTGAAACTTGCCGGTGGCGTTCGTGTTCTTGTCCATGGCGACCCGACTTTCATGGTGATGGAAACGCTTAAGCGTCAGTTTGAACAGGTGATTGGATCACCCATTCAGCAACGTGCGTTTTCGATCGACCGTCTGCGCGAAGAAGCCCTGAAGAACGCAGAACGCCCGACCAGCCGCTATGACATCATCGCCGTTGATCTGCCCTGGATCGGTGAGTTCGTCGAGAAGGGCGTTTTGCTGCCGTTGGAAGAGGTGATGGATCTGGAGGTACTAGATCCGGCCGACTTCCATACTGCTGGCTGGAAAGCGGCGCATTGGGCTGGCAAAGCATATGGTGTCCCCGCCCAGACCACGCCAGAGCTTTTGTTTTATCGACGCGATCAGTTCGCCGAAGCAGGGCTGGAACCCCCTGCGACCACGGATGAACTGCTGACGGCCGCGCAGGCACTGCACGATCCGCAGCATGGGCGATATGGCATCGCCTGGAACGCGGCACGCGGAACTGCTCTTGGGCATACATTCTTAACGACGCTTTCGGATTTCGGGCAACCGATCGTCGATCTGGACGAAATTGCCGGCGGTTTTGACACTGAAAACCTGCATCACGACACCTACAAATTCACCATCGACACAGCTGCCGGTCTGCACGCCGCTGAGTATCTGATGGAGCTTCTGAAATACTCGCCGCCCGATATCCTGTCGATGTCGTGGTATGAACGGATCCGTCCCTATGCGGCGGGCAAGGTGGCGATGGCCTATGGCTACACTCTGCTGGCGCCATATTTTGAAAGCGACCCGTCCTCGCCCGCGTTCGGGCAAACCGGTCTGCTTCCGCATCCCGCCGGTCTTGGCGCCACACAGGTGGCCCCGGTTGGTGGCTATGTGATGGGCCTCCCGTCCAACCTGCCACCAGAACGCCGCGCGGCGGCAGCAGAAGCGCTGCGGGTCTTCACCTCTCCCGAGGCACAAAAACTCTACGTCCAGAACGGGAGCCGGACCAACCCGCGCTACTCGGTCGGGGCCGACCCCGAGGTGCGGCGATCCTCACCAATCTTTGAGGCGGTGGACGCGATGTCCTGGCGGGATGAACTGCAGTTTTGGCCACGCCCACCAGTGCCCGAGATCAGCGACGTTATCCGCATCTGCGGCGAAGAACTGCACGACATGCTGCGTGGAATGGTCCCCCCGAAAGAGGCCTTGTATCGCGCGCAGACCCGAGCCGACGCAACGCTTGAAAACAAGCGACGAAGTTAGAACTCCAAGGAGAAGATCATGGACCCCAATCGCCTGAAAGGTAAGAATATTCTGATTACTGGTGCCGCCCGCGGCATGGGTCAGGCCAATGCCGAAAGCTTTGCCTCTCAGGGTGCCAATGTCTGTATCGGGGACCTTGACCAGATTGAGGCGGCAAAAGTCGCGGATGGCATCAATGCCAGCGGCAAAGGCAAGGCGATTGCGGTAAAAATGGATGTGACCAAACGCGAGGACAACGCCGCAGCCGTTGCCGCGACAGTCGATGCCTTTGGCAGCATCAATGTGGGTCTGTTTAACGCAGGTCTCAACAAGCCTCGGTTCTTCATGGATATTGATGAAGACAACTGGGACATGATCATGAACGTCAACACCAAGGCGATGTGGCTGGGCATGCAGGAAACTGCGCGCCAAATGATCAAACAAGGCCCGATGGAAGGCCATCCCTACAAGATCATCAACGTGGGGTCGATTGCCTCGCGTAAACCGCTTGTGGATGTGACGGTATATTGCACGTCGAAATACGGCTGCCTGGCCCTGACGCATTGCGGCGCCGTCGCATTGTCCGAGCACAGCATCACCGTCAACGGATATGCGCCAGGGGTGGTCGTTACTCCGCTGTGGGAACAGCTCGACAAGGACCTTGTCGATATCGGGTTCAAGGAACGTGAAGGGCAAGCCTATGAAGACATCGTCCGCGATGCCCTTCAGGTTAAGCGCGTGTCATACCCCGATGACATTGTCGGCACCGCGTCGTTCCTGGCGAGCGATGACAGCGACTATATGACCGGTCAGATGATCCATATCGACGGCGGCTGGTGCATTCAGTAACGCCGCAATTTTGCAGAAAATCCAAATGAAACACAGGTGGCTCGACCGCCTTGAGGAGCCGATATGTCCAGAGCATTAATGCCCAACCTGCTGACCCCGCAGGATCTTGAACCCAACTGGCAATGGGAAGGGCGACTGCCAGCCTGGGGCCATACATCGGTCGATTTTGAGCGCAGGATCGATCATGATCGACTGCGTCGCTATCGCCTAGCTCGTACGCGTGAGGCATTGATCGCTTCGAATGCCGGTACGCTTCTGCTCTTTGATGTGAATAACATCCGCTACGTGTCATCCACCAAGATAGGTGAATGGGAACGCGACAAGATGTGCCGCTTTTGCCTGCTGACCGGTGATGACGCCCCATATGTCTGGGACTTCGGGTCCGCCGCGATGCATCACAAGAAATACTCGGATTGGCTGGTGCCGGATCATTGCCGTGCCGGCGTCGTGGGCATGCGTGGGACCATCCCGCCAGAGTTCGGATTGATGCGCAAATACGCCAAAGAGATCGCGGGTTTGATCCGGGATGCCGGGATGGCCGATATGCCTGTCGGGGTGGACTACGCGGAAACGGCGATGTTCGAGGCGCTCAAAGCTGAAGGCATCAACGTGGTTGACGGCCAACAGATCATGCTGGCCGCTCGTGAGATCAAGAACTGGGATGAAATCCAGCTTTTGACGCAGGCGGCATCGATGGTCGATGGCGTCTATCACATGATCTATGAAGAGCTGAAGCCCGGCGTGCGCGAAAACGACATCGTCGCCCTGTCCAACAAGATGCTCTATGAGATGGGCAGCGACGACGTCGAGGCGATCAACGCCATTTCCGGCGAACGCTGCAACCCGCATCCTCATAATTTCACGGACCGGTTGTTCCGTCCCGGCGATCAGGCGTTTTTTGATATTCTGCAATCTTATCAGGGATATCGCACTTGCTATTATCGAACGTTCAACATTGGTCGCTCAACGCCCGCCCAAAACGACGCCTATGTGAAAGCGCGCGAATGGATCGACGCGTCGATCTCGATGATCAAGCCGGGTGTCAGTACCGACAAGGTTGCTGCCGTCTGGCCCAAGGCGGAAGAGTTCGGATTCCCGGATGAAGCGTCTGCGTTTGGCCTGCAATTCGGTCACGGGCTTGGGCTGGCGCTGCATGAGCGGCCCATCATCAGTCGCGCGGTCAGCCTTGATCACCCGATGGAGATCAAGACCGGGATGGTGTTTGCGCTTGAGACCTATTGCCCGGCCGCCGACGGGTACTCTGCCGCGCGGATCGAAGAAGAGGTCGTGGTGACAGAAACCGGTTGCGAGGTGATCAGCCTGTTCCCGGCTGAGGAATTGCCAATCGCCAACCGCTACTGACGCGGATCGATACGGCCCCGACAAGGGCTGGTCTTACCCATTAGGAAAATTCGCCATGAGCGTCGCAAGAACCAACACCGAGGACTACCTGCGCATGTACGCCCAGATGGTTCGCATCCGGACATTCGAAGACAATGCCAACCAACTGTATCTGTCGGCCAAAATGCCGGGGCTAACCCATATGTATTCCGGCGAAGAGGCCGTAGCGGTTGGAATTTGCGAGGCGTTGCGGGTAACCGACAAGATCACCTCGACCCACCGTGGTCACGGCCATTGCGTCGCCAAGGGCGCAAATTTCAAAGAGATGTTCTGCGAGTTGTTGGGCAAAGAGGAAGGCTATTGCCGTGGCAAGGGCGGGTCCATGCATATCGCGGATCAATCCAATGGGAACCTTGGTGCAAACGCGATTGTCGGCGGGTCTATGGGCATCGCTACCGGGGCCGCCTTTTCCGCCAAACTGCTGGGCAAGGATGATGTCACCGTCTGTTTCTTTGGCGATGGTGCTACGGCGCAGGGCTTGATGTACGAGGTCATGAATATGGCCGCGCTGTGGAAATTGCCGGTCATTTATGCCTGCGAAAACAACGGGTATTCAGAATACACACGCACGGAGGAAATCGCTGCAGGTTCGATCACGGCGCGGGCCGAAGCCTTTGGGATCGAGGCCCATCAGGTCGATGGGCAGGATGTCTTGGCGGTGAATGAGCTGACGCAGAAACTGGTAGAGCGCACGCGTCGGGGCGAAGGGCCGTTCTTTATCGAACTGATGACCTATCGGTATCACGGCCACCATGTGGGCGATATCAGCCGCGAGTACTACCGTTCCAAAGAAGAAGAAAAGGACTGGAAGGAAAACCGTGATCCGATCACGCGGTTCCGGTCCTGGCTGGTCGCCGAGGGTATCACCTCGGAAGACGAAATTGAGGCGATGAATGCCGAAATCAAATCCGAAGCTGCAGCGGCCGTCGACTATGCATTGAACGCAGACTACCCGGACGTATCCGAGGTCGACATGCATGTCTTTACTAACGTCGAACATGCACTGGCCTGAGGAGAAGACTATGCGAGAGATAACCCTGTCTCAGGCCGTAAACGAAGCGTTGGCCGAAGAAATGCGTCGCGACCCCACGACCTTCATAATTGGTGAAGATGTGGCCGAGGCGGGAACACCGTTCAAGATCCTGTCTGGTCTGGTTGAGGAATTTGGAACAGATCGTGTGGTGGACACACCAATCGCAGAGCCGGGTTTCATGGGGCTGGCTGTCGGTGCCGCAATGACCGGAACCCGCCCCATTGTCGATTTGATGTTCGGCGACTTTCTCTTTCTGGTGATGGATCAGCTGTGTAATCAGGCCGCAAAGACCCACTATATGTCTGGCGGCAAGATGAACGCGCCTTTGGTCCTGCGTACCAATCTGGGGGCGACCCGACGCTCTGCTGCCCAACATTCGCAATCCCTGCACGCCCTTGTGGCCCATATACCGGGCTTGAAAGTGGCTTTACCGTCTTCGGCCTACGAGGCCAAAGGGCTGCTGAAAACCGCCATTCGCGACAACAACCCGGTTGTGATCTTCGAAGACAAGCTGATGTACAACGACAAGGCGCCAGTACCGGAAGAGGAATTCCTTATCCCTTTCGGTGAAGCCAACGTGAAACGTTCGGGCACCGACATAACCCTGATTGGGACGTCTTCGATGGTCCAGGTCTGCGAAAACGCCGCCGACATATTGTCATCCGAAGGGATTTCAGCCGAGGTGATCGACCCGCGCACAATCGTCCCGTTGGATGAAGAAACACTGTTGGCATCTGCTCGCAAGACCAGCCGTGTAATCGTAGTTGATGAGGGGCATCAAAGCTATGGCGTCACGGGCGAAATCGCCAGCCGTATCAACGAAAAAGCATTCTACCACTTGGATGCGCCAGTGCTAAGGATGGGGGCCATGGATGTGCCTGTGCCGTTCTCGCCCGCCTTGGAAGACATAACCGTTCCGACCCCGGAAGGCGTCGCCGAAAGCGCGCGTAAACTCATGTCAGGGGAAATGTTCCATGCCACATGAGGTGATCATGCCAGCCTTAGGCATGGCGCAGGACACCGGTCTTTTGGTGAATTGGCTGAAAGCGCCGGGCGATGCGGTCAGCGCCGGTGATCCGCTGTTCGAGGTGGAGACTGATAAATCGACCATGGAGGTCGAAGCGCCCGTCGATGGCTATCTGACCAACATTACCGCCGAAGCCGGAGCAGAGGTGCCGGTAGGGCAGGTCATGGCATATATATCGGACACGGCCGAAGGCAGCGGCCCGCCACCAGCGTCCAGCGATCCGGTTGATACCCCCGTGCAGCCTACTGTCGCCAAAGAGACCGTCTCGGCAATTCCTTCACCGTTCGATGACAAGCGATCCGCTGAACCAAATCAAACGACGATGACAGAGAGCGGGCGCATTCTGGCCTCGCCCAAGGCGCGCCGCGTTGCCTTTGCTGAAGGGTTGGATTTGAACCGGCTGGTATCGGCCGGACATCCGCAACCCTATCATGTTGCCGATATTGAAATCCTTCGAAACCTGCCCGAGAGCAACCGCAATTCGCCGCCCACAAGCCATCTGATGCAGATCACCGCCAGCGTTCCCCGGTCCGGCACGGATGATTTCCTAAGCTGGATGCTGGAAGACGGCAGAATAACCATTGCTCCATCGGCGCTTTGGGTCAGCATTGCCGCCGGGGCACTGCGCTCCGCCTTGCCCGAAAGCTTGGATTTGGCGATTGCCGTTTCGGACCTGATCGGTACCACGACCACTTACAAGAACCCTGACAAAACCCGCCTTCTTCATCAGTTGGAAAGCCCCGACGAGAAGGCGGATTTGGTTTTGAGGGACTTGACTGACAGCCCGATAACCGGGCTGCGGCTTGGCCCGGTTGAGGCTCCAATCCTGAGTATCGCAAGCGACAACGATACCTTGCGCCTCAGCCTTGAATTCACCGCTGACCAGATGGACGACGCCACCGCGATAACCCTTATCTCAGGTTTTTCCGAACGGCTGGCCAATCCTTTGCTCCACCTGCTTTGACCGAAATGGACCCCACATGAAAAACACCGATCTATACATCAACGGCCAATGGCACCCAGGATCCGAGGGTCAGCGATTTGATGTGATCAACCCGGCTACAGAACAGGTCCTGGCCTCGGTCGCCTCCGCCGAAATCGCGGATGCAGACAGCGCGCTGGATGCTGCAGAGACTGCCATGGCCGATTGGTCTGCCCGCACACCCCGGGCGCGGTCCGAGGTCTTGCGCAAAGCCTGGGAGCTGATGTCAGACCGGTTGGAAGAGTTTGCGCATCTGATCACGCTGGAGAATGGCAAAGCCAGGGCAGATGCGATTGGCGAGGCCACCTACGCCGCAGAATTCTTCCGTTGGTTCGCTGAAGAAGCCGTGCGGGCGGATGGTATGATAACTCATGCCCCCAGCTCCGGTGCCCGGATCATAGTGCAACATAAGCCCGCGGGTCTGGCCGTGCTGGTGACCCCTTGGAATTATCCCGCTGCCATGGGCACCCGCAAGATCGCGCCGGCCCTGGCCGCAGGTTGCGCGGTAATCATCAAGCCCGCGTCCGAGACCCCTCTGACCATGCTGGCCTTGATGCCCCTTCTGGAAGAGGCTGGTGTGCCACCGGGATTGGTTAATGTTCTACCATCGCGGCGCACGGGTGCCTTGGTTGATCACATGATGCACGACCCGCGCGTGCGCGTGGTCAGCTTTACCGGATCAACGGGTGTTGGACGGAAACTTCTGAAGGGCGCCGCTGATCAGGTGTTGAAACCAGCGATGGAGCTCGGGGGAAATGCGCCCGTTATTGTTCTGGAAGATGCCAACATGGAAACGGCAATCGAGGGCACCATGCTGGCCAAGATGCGCAATCTGGGCGAAGCCTGTACGGCGGCCAACCGGATATACGTGCATGCAAACCTCGCCGAGGAGTTTACGAGGCGCCTATCGAAAGAAATGTCCGCGTTGAAGGTCGGGGACGGCACCGATCCCTCCGTCGACGTTGGTCCACTGGTCAATGCCGATACCCGCAACAAAGTGGCCGGGTTTGTTGCTGACGCAGTTGCGAAAGGGGCTCGTATCGAGTGCGGGGGTACCACGCCTGATGCGCCTGGATTCTTTTATCCTCCAACCGTTCTTTCTAATGTTCCGGAAAGTGCCGAGTGTGTGAATGATGAGATTTTCGGACCCGTCGCTGCCATTCAGACCTTCACCGACCAAGAAAATGTCCTCCGCCGAGCCAACGCCACCGAATACGGTCTTGTGGCTTACGTCTTCTCAGATGATTTCAAGCGCGCGCTACAGGTTTGCGAGCGATTGGAATACGGCATGGTCGGCCTCAATCGCGGGTTAGTAAGCGACCCGGCGGCGCCATTTGGCGGTGTTAAACAATCCGGCCTAGGGCGAGAGGGCGGCCATGAAGGTATGCTAGAGTTTATGGAAACTCAGTATATCTCGGCCAGCTGGTGATTTTGGTGTTCAAACCGAGTAAAGACCGGAAACTGAGACCACTGATCGGGACTCATCCTTGGAATAATAGACTATGGGGAGATGCAGAGCTCAGACGACTACGGCTATAGAAACATCACATTCGCCTTCGATAAATCAATGTCCGCTCTGACGTGTGGGAAGTTGGTTTGTCGCACCTGCAGCGAATGTCTTCTTCCCGCCCTCCCGGCGGGTCGCTTCGCGTTTGCAGCGGGTTTTTCGCGTATGCAGCTAACGGCAGCTATGTGGCCCGAACTAACGCTCCTCATCGTTGCCCCTCGAATGGCCGCAAGGAGCCCAAACTTCAAAATGATGCGCGGCAAATGAATGGCCGCTTTGAAGCATTCGAGTTTACGTCTCCAAGACTTTCGCGAGTGTCTCATCGTCAATGTTCACGATTTGGTTGGCGTTAGGAAACCCTCCGTTCGTGACGTCTGCGATATATTCACGGTAGGCGGCGACACGTTCATCTTGCAGCCTGTCCCTCTCCGCGGCGAAGTTACGGTAGGTTTTGGCATGGCGCGGGATATGGCCACGGTTTTCGCCCAACAGATCAGCCGAGAACAGATATTGCACATCACATCCACCGCCCGAACCCAGCGACATCGTGAGCATTGATGTGCGTTTGGTGATCTCGGTTGCAAGACCTGCGGCCACGATCTCCATTTCTACGGCGAACGCACCGGCGTTCTCGAACTCCTGAACTTGCGTCCAGATCATCTTGACTTGTTCCAGTGTCTTGCCGACAGCTTTTAAGCCGCCTGTCCATGTGGCTTTGGGTGGCACAAGTCCGACGTGGCAAATGACGGGAATACCTTCGCGAACAAGTGCCTCGACTATCCGCGGGCTGTAGCCGCAATAGACCGACTGCGCACCTGCCATCATTGCGTCCATAGCATCGCGCAAAGCCTCTGTCGCATCTGCATGTTTGCCCCATGGCAGGCCAAATTGGAAATGCGTTTCAGGCACAGCTTTGGCGAATTGGGACCGCTCTGACACAAAGGCTGTGCCAATCATGTCCATGCTTGCCTGCGCCGCCGCAATCGCTTCTTCCTCACGGGCAACTTGCACATATGCAATTGTGCGTTTGCCTTTAGCGTCCAGTAGGTCCTTAACCGTCATGCCACCCGTATCATTTGGCCCCGTTTGTAAATTTCTTGCGGCGTTCGCGGATTTTCGCGTCAGATTCGACAGTGCCATCATGGAACGAGCCAAACCACTTGTCCCACGGCAGTTCGAGCGATCCGTAGTTACATTCAAAATAACGGTGGTGCATCTGGTGATGGAACGTCCCCAACTTCAGGCGGTTCTTGTCCTTTACCAGCATGCCTTCAAAGCCCGTATGTGTTGTCGCAGCCGTCAGCGCGTAGTATTGCAGGTGAAACAGGATGTGGAGCGGGTGTGCGGCAACCACAAAATGGATCAACACTGACCCAAGGAAAATCAGGTGTTCGACGGGATGCATCGCCATGCCTGACCATGGGCCGACGTTGATGTTACGGTGGTGCAACGCGTGCACGTGCTTGTACAAGAACGGGATGTGCAGAAACCGGTGAATCCAGTAGAAATAAAAGCTTTCCCAGACCGGTATCAGCAGGAACAGGGCAATGAACCAGATCGGGTGCGCGGCCCATGTCAGCATAGGGGCATAGCCATTGGCCATCGCCCAAAACATCAGCACCTCATAGAATGTCCAAATTGTCACGCCACTGGCGATGGTCCAGAACATGTTGTCGCGGATTTGCCCGCCTAGCGTGAACTGCCGCCCATTTTTCATCAGGGGGCGCGGGTCGTACTTCAGCTTCTGCCCCTGTTTGGTGAAGGTGTAGAAATAAAGATGCAATCCTCCGGCCACGAGAGTCATCAACGCAACATTGCGGATGAACATCTGTGCAACCCACCCGAAGGCAAGCGTTTGCGTTTCTTCTAACGGTGGCTGAAACCAATAGAACGATATGCAGGCGATCGCGACCACGATCAATCGTTCGGTGATGAAGAACCAAGAGTTCCAGAACCACTTCACCATCGCCATTGGGCGCTGCGGCCAACTGAAAAAGGGTGACACTTGAAGCGGCACGTTTGGCGTGTGGTTCCAGCCTTTGAGTGGTGCGTCAGACATCAGTCGCCTCCGATATTAACAGCACGTATATTTTTGCACGATTTGTTTCGACGGAAAAATAGTATTAAAAGATCATCATTATCACAAATTCAGAGATAGAAATGCCACTGACCCTTAAAGCAATGGAGTATTTCACGACTGCCCTGCGTCATGGGAGCATCGTAAAAGCGGCGGCGGAGCTGAACATCGCGGCCTCCGCAGTTTCCAGCGCGATTGATCAGGTCGAAGCGGAATTCGATCTGACCCTTGTGATCCGCCAGCGCGCGCGAGGAATCCAGGCGAATGCGGCTGGGCGAGATGTGGCGCGAAAATGCGAACACCTATTGGAGGACTATCGGTCTCTTCTGATTGAAGGAACGGAGCTGAAACAGTCGCAAAGCGGAACGTTGAAGATTGGTTACTATGCTCCCATCGCGCCCGCGTTCCTCCCGCAAGTTTTTGATGCGCTCTTGCCAAACCGAGCTGATATCACCCTTGAGCTGGAAGAATGTAACAATGATGAGGCACAGGATGGGCTGCTCAAGGGGAGATATGATGCCATTTTGTTTGTGGCTGAAGGTGTTCGGCCTTCCATCGAATTTGACACTTTGATTGCGGCACCCCCGTATTGCTTGCTGCCAGAGTCCCATCCATTGGCAGGCCAGGATGCAGTCACGATGGCTCAGATTGCAAAGGAACCCTTGATCGTGCTGAACCGTCCCGTGGCCGCCTCCTATTACGAAGGTCTGTTTCAATCTGGAACACGGCAAGCGCCCGTCTCGGCCTATGCGAACTCGACCGAAATGGTACGCTGCCTTGTCGCCGCAGGCAGGGGGTGCGCCATCCTGAACATGCTGCCGCTGACATCCGAAACCTACGGAGGCTCGCCCGTCGTCGCCCGTCCGATTTCAGATACCTTGCCACCATTGACGCTGGCCCTCGGTTACGACCGCGCGCGCCCAAGGCGGATCGTTAAAGAATTCGCGCAAGCCTGCCGCGATCACTTCACTGCATCTGGGCCAACTCGATGTGTTATTTCGAGCTAGTCCGAGATAAGCGGCCATTGGGGCGCATGCAGCGAAATGGTGCTATGTCCGCATAGCAGACCTTGAAGCCCTCAGAACCGGCTCAATGTCCTACTGAAAATGTCGGATGACCGGTCTGAGCCCACACCGGAATCTGCGAATTTGTGCTGCATGTGCACGCAGCGGGAAAATCGCTGCACTTGCTCGGTTCCTAACTCTGCGCGGCGGCAGAGACACCCGTCATTTGAATGTGGCGCAGCAACGGCGTTGATGGCAAGGATCAAGTCGCGGACATTGCTGCCGTTGCCCTTTCGGGTTTTGCCGACGCAGCATCCGTTCGCAGGCATGGCACGCTCATTGCTGGGTTGCAGCCGATGTCGCCAGACCGTTCATTCAAAGCCACGACGTTGCCCAAATCTCAAACCGTCTTTTAGCTGCAACTTTATAGTGAGTGCCTGCACCCCGTGCGGCAGAACCTTTGCCACGGGATGCAGGCGGGGATTGTCAATGCCAAGTCTACTAGCGTTGCCGGTTAGGCGGTCGCGGCACCAGGCATGGACATTTTGACAGTTATGGCACCGGATTGTTCGTGCAGATACTCCTCCACGAATTCAAAGCCGTAGCGTTCGTAAAATGGTCGCCCGACTTTGTTGTCCTTGAAGACCTCAACCCGCAGCGGACCCTTGAGACCGACCACGTGATCAACCATGGCCCGGCCGTAGCCATGCCCGTGATGGTCCGGATCAAGGAACAGCCCGCCGATTTCGTTGCCCATCATGGCAATGAACCCGATGGGGGTGCCGTCCTTTTCAATCACCCATGTCTCCGCATTGGGCAGAAACATGTTGCGCATCGCATCTTTGACGAAGGCCACGAAGCCTTGGGTCAGGAATGGATGCGCCAGCGTGTTGGCCTTTTCCCAGATGGCAATCAGCGCGTCGGTGTCGTTTGCTGTGTATTCTCTGATCATTGTCTTACTTTCTGTTGTTTTGTTTGACGGCCCGGATCAATTTGCTCAGAGCCTTGTCATCGGATTTGCGCTCGGCCAGCGAGGCCGAGTTGCACCGCTCTTCCGCCACCAGTTTGTTCCACCGGGCCAGGCGGTCCGGTGTGATTTTGCCCCGCTCCACGGCGCTTTTGATCGCGCAGCCGGGTTCGGATTGGTGCGTGCAGTCACTGAACCGGCACTGGCTGGCCAATGCTGAAATATCATCGAACAGCCCTGCGATGCCGTCCTGGGCATCTGTCAGCTGCAGTTCGCGCATCCCCGGCGTGTCGAGCACCGCACAGCCGTTTGGCAGAATGTGAAGTTGCCGCCGGGTGGTAGTGTGGCGGCCCTTTGCGTCATCTTCCCGGATCGCACCGGTTTCCACGGCCTTTGTTTTCATCAAGGCGTTGACCAACGTGGACTTCCCAACCCCGGATGAGCCCAGAAACGCGATGGTCTGGCCCGCTTTGCACCAGTCTTTCAGCTTCTCTTGCGGCTCCTGCCCAAGCGCATTTACCGCAAGCGCAATCACCTGCTGGGAAATCGCCGAGGCCGCTTGCACGTAAGGATCGCTATCGTCGCAGAGATCGGCTTTGGTCAGAAGGATCACCGGCGCGGCATCCGCCTCAAAGGCCAGCGCCACATAGCGTTCAAGCCTCGCCACGTTGAAGTCCTGATTGCAGGACGTGACGATGAAGACCGTATCCACGTTGGCAGCAATCAGCTGCAACCTGCGGTCCGTTCCGGGCGCGCGCCGTTTGAACAGGCTCTTGCGGTGCAGCACTGTGCTTTGTGCCGGGTGCTCCTGATTGAGCAGCAGCCAGTCGCCAACGGTGGCCTCTGGTCCCGGCGGGATCAGCCTGTCAAGGCCATAGCCAAGGACGTGCAACCCGTTGCGGTGAACTTCGGCCACGCGCACAGGCGGCGTTGCAGCCAAGCCGTCTATACTGACCTGTTGTGCAAAAAACGGCTGCCACCCGAGTGTTTCCAGTTTGGATCGCGTGCGTGCAGCAGGGTTGCCGCCGCCAGAGGGCGGCAGGAATTGGGAATAGTCCCGTGTCATTGTTGTGAACTCTCATGTTCCGGCCACGGGCAGTTGCCCGGGCATTAATGTGTGTTTAGGGATTGCAAAACATCATTCACCCGCTTCAAACGGATGCTGGAGTCTGTTCAGTTTTGCACCGGGAGGACGCTCTGCCTCCCCACATTATCGGGACATAAAATCTCCATTGCCGTGCAGCGCAGATAGCAATTTGCCGGGCGCTTTGCAAGATGGGCTGCCATTACTGCCATCGCGGGGGCTGTGCCGTGGTGATCAGGGAGGGAAAAAATGCCCGCCCTGACGTGCCTTACCTCGTGAGACGCATGGATATTTCTTCGAAGGGAAGACCTTCCTTGTCCACCGGTCTGCGGTCTACCTCTGCAAATCCCTGCTTTTTGTAAAAGCCGTGCGTGCGGTGGTTGAGGGCATAGACGTCCAGTTCCAAGACCCCCTTCAGGTCCAAACCGTGTGCGATCAAGGCTTGACCGATACCCATCCCCTGTGCGCCGGGTGACACGAAGAGCCCGCCGATGTAGGTGTCCATCAGCCCGAGGAACCCGACTGGTTTCCCGTCCAGGCAGGCGACCCACGTCTCCCCTTGAGGCAAGTAGATCTCAGAAACAAGTGCGCGATGCTCCAGCAGCTTTTCTTCACCAAGAAAGCTGTGCGCGATGCGTGAGGCTGTGTACCAGATTTCGGTCAACACAGCGTTGTCTTCCGCCTGGTAGGGGCGGATTTCGAGTTGTAGATTTTTCATGATTCAGTCTAAATCAGGCGCTTTTTTGCGCAGCAGAGATTGCTCACCCAACATGATGCTGGATGAAGTGTCGGAACGGGAATTCTCAACCTCTGCGCATAAAGCTCCTTCTTCGATTTCAGCGGGCAGATAGGCTCAGCACTGGAGCATGTCAATACCTAGCGACACAACGCCAGCCTGGTGCTAAATTAGCTTGAGGCTAACTAGCGTCGTCGCGTTCTTGCAGCACTTGCGAGAAATCAATTGGTGGCGAAGGGCCTCAATGGGCTCACACCGGTCTAATGCCTGCGCAGCATCGCTTTTGCAGCGGGCGGAACCGAACCGGTCATCGAAGCGATAACCCAAATCTTTGATCTTGTGTTATCTTGTTCTATGCGCGGCCGTTCGCTCTTCAGGAGCCGATGCTCGTGCCGCAAGTGGCGAAATCTGACTGCGAGCCCCGAGAAACAGATGCTGCGCTCTGCACGAAGGTCGGTAATGCGCACACAGTTGCCAATTAGGAACTGTTGTTCATCTCGTTCTGAACCACGTCGGCGTCTGAATACACGCAGGGTCAGTTAACGAGTCATTTGCGCCCTAGACTTCACTTCACACCAACGAAAAACAAATCCTTACAAATTTTTAAGCTGTCTGAAAGGTCAGTTAAAACTCCCGGTATTCTACGGACAGCTTAGTTGATTAGTAACGAGGCGAGGGTCTTATGCTGAGTTCTGTTTTACCCGTTTTGGCTGGCATTCTTTTTGAAATGGGACATCTGTGGCCGGCATTCTTTCTGGGCCCCGAAAGTGTTTTGGCCTTTTCAACCAACACTGCCCAATACTTAGTCCTTACCTGCATTGCAGCACTGGATTTTTTGCACAGAGGCCGCAATCACTCTCGCAACCTAAGTACATCAGTTCTGAAAGTGACATCTGATCCCAAGTGTCACACCCATCGGAGAACCAACGCCCTCCCTGGTTTGGATGACAGATTAATTGATCAGCTGTTTCTTCATGCCCAAGCAGTTCGAAGTGACAGACATACAGGTCGACATTGTACCTCCACAATCACAGCGAGAATTGGATAGAAAATGTCGAAACCCAAAGGTGACGCCACCTCTGTGCTGGCCAGATTTAACGAAAGATTTGGCCTGATTCAAAGACACGTCATCACCATTCCGCCCGCAAACAACAAAGCCCGTCCGGACAATCGAGCGTTTGGTGCAGGTCAGACCAACTATTCCAAGGCCAAAAAGGAGCCAAACATGTCATTGGACATTTCTAAACTAAGTGAAATCAAAGGTCTTCTGGGGGCGTGCCTCGTCGACAGCGATACCGGTCTTGTTTTAGGCACAGAGGGCGGTTCCAAGTTTGATCTTGATACCGCAGGCGCCGCGAATGTTGAAGTTGTCCGCGCTAAGCTGCAGGCAATCGAAGCTTTGAAGCTCAACGATACCATCGAAGACATTCTGATCACGCTTGGCAAACAGTTTCATCTGGTTCGCCCACTGGACAAAAACCCAAACATTTTTGTGTATGTCGCGTTGGACAAGAAGGCCGCCAATCTGGGTCTCGCCCGGTTACAAGTGAAGGCTGTTGAGGGAACGCTGAGCCTCTAGTCTGCAACGATATGCCAAATGGACTCAGCCATCTCGTCATGGCTGAGTTCACTAAACGCTGCATTAGGAACTGCGACAAGCGAGTCCAGCGGCATAGTCGGAGGCCTTGAAATGAAAATACTCGTCGCAGAAGACGACAAAAAGACCGCCGACTTTGTCAATTCGGGGCTAAGGTCAAACGGTTTCAGCGTGGAGTGGTACGATGATGGTCGGGACGCTCTATCATATTGTTTATACAATGAATGTGACGCAATAATCTTAGATCGTATGTTGCCAGGAATGGATGGTCTTTCCGTTCTCAAAGCTCTGAGGGCTGCGAAAAAACAGACCCCGGTTCTGTTCCTTACATCAATCGGAGACGTTCAGGACAGAGTCGAAGGCTTGACCGAAGGTGCCGACGACTACTTGGTTAAACCTTTTCATTTTTCAGAACTCCTTGCGCGCTTAAACAGCATCATCAGACGACAACCATCCGGCATTGCTGCAACTGAGCTGCAAGTTCACGATCTTTCAATGGATCTGCTCAGCCGGGTAGTGAAACGGCAAGATATTACAATTGACTTGTTGCCCCGTGAATTTGCGCTGTTGGAAGTTCTGATGCGAAATACAGGGCGGATCGTGACACGCACCATGCTTTTAGAGCAAGTCTGGGACTACAACTTTGATCCAAATTCGACCGTGATCGAAACGTATATCAGTCGTTTGAGGTCGAAGATCGACAAACCCTTTGAGACGCCGCTTTTGCACACGTCTCGGAACGTTGGATACAGCCTTCATGGGCCGCGCTAGCATTCTCGCGGGCGTTCCGTTCCGGACAGCTTGTTTCGCCGCATTGATTGTCTGGATCATAACTGCAGTCTTCGGATACGCTGCCTACCTAGCGCTAGAAGACCGGCTCCGCTCTGACCTTGAACAACAAATCCTCGACGAGGAGCTTCTGTTTCACGAGATATTGCTGGACGGTGGGGCAGACGCAGTTCAGCGAGCAATTGAACATTTGAATAGCCCCAATCGAACCGGGCTTCACATAATCGCACTGTTCGACCAGCACGGTTCAGCCCTCGTTGGATCAATCACGAAAGCGCCCGGCGAGATTGGTTGGAACGAGGTTGATCCGGATTTTGTCCAGATCGGTGGAGCATCCCCTGTCTATGTGCTTCACAGTTCTAATTATCTCGGGTATCGCACGGTGGTCGCCCGCAGCCTGACATCGCTTAATCAAGCTTTGACAACGCTATGGGAGGGCTTGTTGCTATTGACGCTCGCTACAACCGCCACTGTTTTGGGCCTTGGTTACTATTTCAGTTCTCAGAGCTTTCGAAAACTCGAGTGGATTGAGCGTACTCTGGATCATGCCATTGAAGAAAACACAGCTATTCGTCTTCCCGTGACGGATACAGGCGACCATTTCGATCGGGTTTTCCAAATTATCAATCGACGTCTCGACTGGAATTCCAGTTTACTCAACAGCACTCAATCAACTGCAGCCACTATCGCTCGCGATTTGAGGGAGCCCTTAACGAACGGGTTCATGGCTTTGCAGCAGGTACACAGCCAAATTGAGTATGGTAGCGACCCGCGACCCAGCCTCGACGAGTTGGAGTGCAGCCTTAAGAACATCAGAACTGTCTTCGACATAATACTCAAAGTGTCACAGATCGAAGCAGGCGGGCATCAAAACGGGTTTAAAACAGTCAATCTTAGTGCGCTCGTTGAGAATGTTGCCGAAGCGTTTTATCCGGTTGCGGTCGACGCAGGCAAGCACATCACGGCAGATTACAATGCCGATACGATTTTGTTACGAGGTGACGAATGCATGCTGAAGCAGCTGCTCGTCAATCTTGTGAACAACTCACTCCGGTATTGCCCTTCGGGATCTTGGATCAAGATTTCTCTAACAGCCAAGTCTGATGCTATTGAACTGGTTGTGGCAGACAATGGGCCTGGGGTTCCGGAACCTCAAATCAGCCAAATTTTTGACGCGTTCTTCCGAGGTGATCACCCAAGAAACGAAGCTAGAAATGGGCTTGGGTTATCGCTTGTGAAGGCCGTAGCGATGCGACACGGCGCAATAATCACCGCAGAAAGCAATGAACCGGGCCTGCGGGTGTGTGTAAGTTTTGGGAAGCCTCCCATTGCGGCCTGAACACAAACTTAAGAACGGCATTTCTCAGAGTTCTCACTGCCACCCGGAACACTCAACTCTAAAAGCACAACCCTTTGATCAGGAAATCAATGATGAAGAATTCAATATTCCTAATGGCACTCTTGCCTGCGACTGTGGCGTTGGCGGACGAAACAGAATTCCAATGCACGTCAGAAACAAACGGAGAAATAATTCAAATTTTTCATGATACCAATCTCTCAGAAGCGCGCCTGATAGTGCAGGATACAGAAGGTATGGCATCTGTCGCACATGGCTTGGACGGTGTGACATTCATCCACATAAAGACTGACGAAGTCTGGACCTTGGCGCTCCATTTTTCAAACATGACTTATGAGTTGTCCACGCATGGCGCTACACCGTTCGAAGATCACGGACATTGCACAAAGGGTGGGTGATCAAAGGGACAGATCGTGACAACCTATCAAAAATGTAAAGTTCATGAAAACCTGTTGGCAAGGTCACGTTGCAGAAGATGTCATCAGGTTTGGAACTGAAACCGATTACTCAACTGAGGAAGCACTCGAACCCTCCTAAAGGGTGTCACCGGTACCGTGAGGACACGGGCCACTCACTCGCAAGCAAGCTTCCCTCAGTCACAACAGCGCGCCCTTCCTCCCCCTCGGAGGGGCGCGCTGTATGTTCATCGAAACCTGCGTTCTTTTGCTTTCTGTTTCAGACAAAGAAATCTTTGTGTGTTATGGGTTGAAGGTGACCGGATGTGCTCAATCAAGTGCATTTTGCACAGAGGTTAGGGATTGACCTTTTTTCACTTTACCGGGTCTGAATCACCAGTGGTGCAGCCACTTCAGTCAAATTCCCCATTCTTGCGTCAATATTGCAGCTAAAACCCTCGGATCACACACTTGACCGGCCGAAAAAGGTTTGCTGTTAGCCAAACCAATGGGGTCGCCATATAAATCGGATGAAAGACTAATGAAACGCTCAAACATTGTATCTGGAGCAGCCTTTACCACTGCCTTGTATGCAGCAGTAGTAATACTCCTTTCAGTTACAGCATTGGCCTTTTTGACATTCGAAAGAATTCGTGGCGACTTGCAGCGTGAAATGGATTCGTTATTGATCGATGAGATGCGTTTCATTCAGGAAATTCTGGACGATAACGACAACGATTCTGATGTTGTACAAGCGATCGATGACGCAACTCTATGGTTGCCGTTCGACACCAGTTTGATTGGCCTGTTCGATAGTCAGGGGAAGCGTCTAGCGGGTAACATCGACGAATACCCCTCCTTTAGAGGTTGGGGAGAAATCGAAGACGATGGAATAAATCTGGGCGGTGAAAAACGTATCCATCGGGTTAATGTGCAAACTTACCGTGGATTTGTAATTGTGGTTGGCCGCGATCTTGCATTTGTAAAAAGTACACTGCGTTCGTTGGCCTGGTCCTTGGTCGCAATCGGATTAGGAGCAACACTGTGCACTCTGTTGGTTGGCTACATCACAAGCATAAGAACATATCGCAAACTCGATCAAATGGCGAAGACGCTTAACAAAGTCTCAAGAGGGGAAATCAAAGCGAGACTTTCGGTCGGTAAAAACAACGATCAGATAGACCGGGTTGCACGGCTAATGAACGGCCATCTCGACAAACTGACGGCTTTGATGTCAACGACCCGATCAGCCGCTGCAGCCATTGCGCATGATCTGAAAAACCCGCTCACTCATGCTTATATAGCACTTCAGAAAGCGAAGGATTCTCTACAATCGGAAGGTCGATCCTTAGAACCGATTGACCAAATTCAATCTGAACTCGATCGTCTCAAATGGACCTTCGAAACAGTTTTGAGGATCAACCGTATTGAAGAAGGAGGCGGCCCCAAAGCGTTCAGCTATCTGGATTTAAATAGATTGGGTAGAGAAACAGTTGAAAACATGATTCCACTTGCGGAAGTTAAGGACCAAAGTCTTATTTTTGTGGATAACCAATCAGGGCGTACACTAATCGAAGGTGATGAAGGTATGTTGAAACAGCTCTGTGCAAACCTTCTGCAGAACTCAATTGATCATTGTCCGGATCATTCCAGGATTCTCCTGACTGTTGAACAAGAAGAAAGCACCATTACGCTCTCGGTTATTGACGATGGCCCTGGTGTTCCCGAAAACACACTGGGCAAGCTATTTGTTCCTTTCTATAAGCTAGAAAGTGAACGAACCAGTGTTGGGAATGGATTGGGTTTGGCGCTGGTGAAGGCTATAGCAGATCATCATTCGGCGCTCTTAGCGGCGACAAACAACTCACCTGGGTTGACTGTTTCAATTAAATTCGAAATCGCTTAGCGGCTTTAATTGAGACCTTGGCTCACACAGTTGTAAAGCGTCTTGTTGGCATTGGTCGGCATGCTGAATTCTCTTACACAAAGTGGGCAAGAAAGTTTCTTGAGTGTTTTCTTCTCAAACCCTGAGATCGCTCAAGAGCCGGAGCATAGCTATTCAACCTTGCGCAATATCTAGGCCTCTTTAATGGAGGTACATCTTCGACTGATCCACAAACGAAGTATTCAGCTCATGCGGTAACCGACGTTTCTGAGGGTTACGATCCTCTGACCATCTGCACCGATCTTGCGTCTGAGGCGCCCGACATAGACATCTACAACATTGGTCAATGGATCTTCATTCATTCCCCAAACTGAATTCAGAATCCGCTCTCTTGATAATACGCGCCCAACATTGGTCAAAAACAAAAGGAGAAGGTCGCGCTCTTTTTTCGACAGCTGGATTTCTTGACCTTCGACAGCGACCTGAAGGGATTGCTTGTCAAATGTAAGTGCTCCGCATGTAATCACTGTGTTGCTGAGATTATTTGCATAGCTGTTGGCGCGGCGGTGCAACGCTTCTATCCGAGCGATGAGTTCGTCGAAATCAAAGGGTTTAGGAAGATAGTCGTCTGCACCAATCTTCAATCCTTCTACCCGTTCCTCAGGGCTATCCAAGGCGGTCAACATCAGGATAGGGATCTTTGACTTTCGGGCACGTAGCTTGCGACAAACATCTTGTCCCTGAATTCCCGGCAACATCAGATCCAACAAGATAATATCATAATTGCCGGATGCTACGTGCTCCAAGGCATCTTCCCCGCTTGGTGCATGATCTATGGACCAACCTTCAGCAGACAATCCGCGGCGTATGAAGTCAGCAACGCGTGTTTCGTCCTCGACAAGTAGAATATTCATAGTGTGCCTCAGTTTTCTCTGTGTCTGAAACCATGTATGGCAAAGCTGCGTGAGGTTTTATGGTTTTGCAATTTGCTTCTGAAACAGACAGGCATTAGTCCGTTTCTCGTCGAACATCGGTTTGTACAATTTTCATTAGGGGTTCTTTGGGCAGCGTTATAATGATCTTCAACCCGCCCTCCTGGCGATCTTGAAGGTCAACGGTCCCACCATGGGCTTCGACAATCGATTTAACGACTGGAAGCCCCAGACCGCTTCCCTCGATCCCCTGCCCCGAGGCGTTTGAGCCCCGAAAAAACCGGTCGAATGCCTGGGATTTTTCCGCTGCGCTCAGGCCGGGACCGTCGTCTTCGATTGTGATCGAGCAAGACGCGAGCCCTTCTTCCAGTATTGCGCTGATTGTTGGGCCTCCATATCGTCGTGCATTTTGCAACAACGCGAGTACTGACTGGCGAAGCCGAACCTCATCGACTGAAGCCTTCACCATACATTCTGGGCTTTCGACCTGCACCGGATCAGGGAACATCGCCACGGCATCTCGCACCACTTTTCGTAGATCCGTTTTCTTGCGATCCAGCCTAAGTTGACCCGCCTCGAACCGAGCGACGGTTAGCATGTCATCAACGATTTGATTGGTGTGCTTTGCGGAATCCCGAATACGGGCGAGTGAGTCGGAAGTATCCTCTGACAATGTGTCTGATGTCCTTAAAGTAACGTCGGCCTCTCCAAGGATAATTGCCAGTGGCGTTCGCAACTCGTGACTAATATCGGCCATCAATCGTTTGCGGTTCTCTTCCCCCATTTCAAGTTTGTCGATAAGTTGTTGAAGCTCGAACGTTCTGGCAGCAACCGTTTCTTCAAGTTGCCTCTTTTGCTCGGCGCGACTTGCTTCTCGGGCAGCCAAGCCTTCCGCCATGCTATTCAGAACAGTGCCTAATTCCCTGAATTCACGGCTACCACCAAGATCTACGGGCTTCGAATAATCGGCTCTTCGCAGGCGCCCAACGCCGTCTGCAAGCAACGTAAGTGGTTTTCTGATTTGGCGGTTGAACGATACAAGGGCCACCAGCAACACACCTATGGCCGCAAGAACGATCACGTAAACCAATCGTTCATTCCATTCACGAAAGGCTGCTGCTTCGGCCAAAACTTCTTCAACCTCTTCCACTTCCTCATCAAGCGCGGCCTGAATTTTTTGATCCAGTTCGTCATCAATGTCCCCGTCCAGCAGGGCGGCCAGACGCTCAATCCGCACAAATGTCTCAATCGGGCTACCAGCCTCTGAAAGGTTCGCGATGGCTGCATTGACAGCTTCTATATCGTCTTCAATCTCATCGAGAAGCTCCAGTTCTTCGAACTCCTCTTCGCCTACCATCTGAATTTCTCGGGCAATGGTCTTTCGGATTGCATCCAATGTCTGGGCGATTTTCTCCTGCAACTCTGTCTCGCTGATCCCATCATCCCGATCGCCGATAAGAAGTGCGTCACCGTGTTGCTTGAACAGACGGTATAGGTCCGCCTCAAGCCTCAGATGCAGGCCATATGACTCATGGGCCAGGGAAATTCGGGCATCCCACCATCGGGTTTTTTCGAGGCTGTATAGGGTCAGGCCCGCCAACCCACCCAAAAAACCGATCAGTACAGCGGCATAAATCCCAAATAGAGTAGATGAACGCATATCAAATAACCCTTGCATTTTGTTCTAAACTAAGCGGGATGGCGTCTTCGGCCAAAATGATGGTGGCCGACGAAAACTCCTGCAGAGTTTCGAGCAATTCGACCCTGTGATGCCAGCATGACATCCACCTGACTGACGCGATGATGACGACGTCAGCTTTGCCGAGAACAGCGCGCACGAGATCCAATTGCAGGGTCTGGAGCGGCAAAAGACCTTTACCGTTCTCCGCCAACCGTTGATCTAGGCCGCGGGGCGCCGCGAGGAGATTGGATAGCCCAAAAACCCGCATAACCGTTGCTATCCTCAGATCGCTCGGTCGTCTCCGACAGCTCAGCGTTGCGGATCGGCGCAAACTTCCCTGAAGCCCAACATGGTTGTCTCCGATAAAGGCGATTTTCGGGATACTAACTCCCCCACCATAACAGACATCAATGCCATCGTTTGCGTCTAGCCCGGCGATGATACGCGCGAGGCTGTTTGCATGTATATCTGTTAATTTGGAAACTGATCCCGGCGGGGCCACAAATAAGATAGGCTCCTGATCGAGCTCTCCGGCCACCTTGATGGTAATCGGATCGTTTTGGTTTGTTGCAGATCTGGTCACTTCTGGTTCCGAAAGCAGCTTCTCGGCTTTTTCACGGGCGACCCTCCACGCGCAATATTGGTCCCACGCCTCAGCCAGATTTTGTAACGGAAGGGCAATCAATGCCAATACCGACAGGCAAGCTGCAACTGTCGACGGAGCAATGGCGTACCGACTGGCCTGCCAAAGCATCAGCAGAGCGGTTAACGCCACACCCAGCTGCAAGACCGCCTGCAGGCTGGTTGTTCTACCGCGACGTGCCAGCGCATCACTGCGCAAACATGCGCCCTGTTTGTCAAGCTTGCGCAGTTCACGGTCGGTTCGCCCCATCAGGTCTAATTCAGGTGCGATAGAAATGCGTTCAATCATGGAAATAGCAATGTTGGCTCGATTTCGACGAAGTTTTTGATGGCGCCGAACGAGATGCCAGGCCAGCAACCCCATTGCGACCAGTGCAACACTCAGCGAGGCGATACCATTGATCGCAAGCATAGGGTCGAGAAAATAGAGAATGGATACCGCGCCAGGGATCACAATCATTGCAGACCATGCATCCGGTAGTCCGCGACCGAACCAAAGTCGCGCTGCAGATAAGTCACCGACAAACCTTAGGGACAACGCTCCAACTCGGCGTTTTTCATGTCGGGACTTTGGAAGTCGCGCAATCTGTCGATAAAGCGTCCGGCGCAGTGAAATTGTGTAACTCTGGCCAAGCGCTTCTGCCCGATATCGTGAAAAGAAGAGACATGCTGCTGCAACGGTACCGGAGACCCCCAGTTGCAAGACAGTATTTGTTGCAAGTACATCCCCGGCGTGAAGTGCCGCAAAAGCATCTCGTGTAGCAAACGCTGCGAGAGCAAGCGCAATAGCCTGCACGATTCCACAGGATACCACGAGGACCGCATCAATGATGCGGTCCCTTGTGGCCAGTCTTGGGAGGGGGTTCATGCGGCCACATCTTCGCGGTCGCGTCGCATCAACGGTGCAACATGTTGGGCGATAATCGCTGGCGACCAAAGATCTTCGCGTGTTAAAATTGGGCGGCAGGTTACTTCTGCAGCTTCAGCAGCAGCCAACGGGGAACAACTGACCTTTCCGGATACCGCAAATGGGCTGAGACCCACATTATTTAGAACGGTTACACCGCCCAACGCACTCAGCGCGTCCGGCGCAGCGAATAAAATGCCGTCCAATCGATCCCGAATGCGTGAGGATTGTAAGATTGCCCGTGTTTCCTGCTGGAAGACGCCATCAGCGATCTCGACAACCACGACTTCGGCACCGCGCGACGCTGCAGTTGCAACCAGTGTATCAAATCCGGATTCGATCGCTTCAAATGGCATTCGATACGTGGTCGCCATTCCGACGTCAGTGAAATCAAGAGCTGGCGCGCCCCCATCTTCGAAACTGTTGAAGTCACCAAAGGCCCCGGTTCCGGTGGCTTTGACACCGGCGACGGTATATCCAGAGCGCATCAACCCATGGCCAAGGCTTGATGCGGCTGTAGTTTTTCCTGAATTCATTGAGGCTCCAAAAACACCAATGACCGTTACGCGCTCGTTGGTCGGCATCGATGGTAACGCATAATCTGCCAAGTTGATCACCTGACCCTTGGCATTGGTCAAAAGGCCGATTGGCTTTAACCGTGTTGGATCATCCATGCAATCATGCGCGGCGTCTACGCGACCTGCGACGCCGCCACCGGCAACGAGATCGATAAGATCATCATCAATCACCGCGCTGGCAAGAAATTGGTCTGGTGCGTATCGGTCACCCAAGCATAGAACAACGTAATCGCCTGGGTAACTGACAGAGGCGCGACGTTCCGCTAATTGGATTTTCTTGTGATGACCAATCTCGGCGATCTCACAGAGGATAAGATCCCCTGCCTTTGCAGTATCCAACTGCGCGGAAAGTCCATGTACATCAGACCGGTCAACTCTGCGGGTTGTAAACGCCCATTTTGCGATTTCGCAGGCAATATGCGAGGTTTGGGGAAACTGTGTCATGCATTGCTCCGTAACTGGCTGTTCAGTGAAATCGTTTTGCCAAAGTGATGTGAGAACATTTGCAAAGTGGAATGAAGGATTGGCATGCAAACGAATGAACGGCAAATGAACACTTTTCAGGGTCCTCGTTTCTGTCTCAAAGCAATCTGATGCTAGTTCGATCTCCGGTTTGTCCTTGCGGACAGTCACTTAGAGTGCGCAAACGAACGGTTTTCGGTCAGTCATCATCGTTCCGATCGTCGCCACGGTCATCGTCTCCATCCCGCTCACTAGCCCCTTCGTTGTTAGATCCGCGATCATCTTGACCTTTAGTTCGATCTCCACGACCGCCGCGGTCACCAGTGCTACCTATCTTGTTTTTTGTTCCCCACCGTAACTCAAGGATCGTGATGCGATTGTCTCGGTTGCGATCAATGTCTTCAAGAAGCCGCCGCGCACCAACTTCTCCAAAGGCGGCGGACAGCTCATTCAAGCTCAAGACACCGTCAGTATTCGTATCAACAGACCTGAAACTAGCAGTCTGCGCCGCTGCTTTATTGAATTGACTGTCGCCAACCAGAAAAGTGAAAGCCAATAAAACGGCGCAGGTTAGGTAGCAAAAAATTCTCAACTTGCGTTGGGCTGACCTACTTCCAGTCTTTGTCACAGACGATCCCCTGCTCGTCGGTTGTTTCTGTGAACCAACGGTATTTAATTTCAGTAGGACAATATGGCTCGCAGAGATGAAAATGGCATATATAGAATGTGAACATTGGATGAACGGTGTTTCCATGCGAAAAGATGGCTTGGCTTTATTGTTTGGAAGCCTCTCGGTATCAGGTCCGGATACTAGAGACTCAGGAACTGAAAATGCGGTGTTTTCAGTCTCCTACCAGAGAAAATCGGAGTGCAGGTGCTGGGCTATTGCCGCCTTTGGTCCTCACGGAATAACCTTCTTGGCCTCTTAATCTTGGTTTGGTCCATCAATCAGTACTCGAAGCCAACAACGTGGGTTCGTTTCAAACAGATCAAAAGGACTTCGATAATCTTGCAATTTACATAACTCAATCAGAGGCTTTCTCCACAGAAAGAAATCCACTGTTTCTGTCAGATTGAAGGTTTGATCTTATCCAACAACCGTTCAGTTTTACATCACCACCGAAGGCCTACTTCCCGCCAGAGATGTTTTTCGCCGCGATCACAAAGCGTACAAAGCGGTCATTCGAGCGGAAAATACCAGGGGCATGTTTGTCCCGCTCCTTTCCAGTTTCGGCGGCTCGCGGCGAAAGATCAGTTTCGGATCGGCGCCTGGCGAGGGATTTCAACGACCGCACTGGCGACAGGGGCTGCACCGCGGCGAAAAGACCGCTGCGCAAGCGAGGAAATGCTGCATAAGCAATAGCCGCACCTGCAAAAGGCGGCTTCGTCCGCAGAGCCGACATCAGGCGCTCCCTATTGTGAACGTTTGAGGGCGGGCGGTTGCGGGCTTGCTTCGGCATCATGACGCCATTTTTGAAGCTCAACCTCTATCCACTCTCTGATGTCTTCGTTGGCAGGCGGCAATACATCCAACAATCCTTTCAATACATCTCGTGCGCCGTGCTGGTAACCCGCGCGATACTGCTCTTCTGGGTCATTGCGGACTTGATCAATCCCTTTTGGCCTCTTGAATTTTCTTCCGGACATATCCAGCTCCTATTTGTGGACTCTCAAAAAATTGCTGCGAAACTCAAACCATACGGGCGGATCTTTTCAACGCAGTTCATCTCGTAGTACAAATACCCACACACAACACCTGCTATTAGGCCAGTACAAACAGCTGCGAATGCGAGACGCCTTTGTCCGTATTTCGCCAAGGCTAGAGACCCGAGCAAGCCAGCGAATGCTATCGTCCAGCCTTGCCAATCAAAGAACGTGGATTGAAGGCACTCTTCATACGTCATTCGGCCTTGGCTCCTCATTGTGAACTCTGCCTCAGGTACTCATTAACCTCTGCAGCAGTGATTTCGCACAGCGACTCTACTGGATCGCGTTTAAGCTTTGCAGACCGCTGGTGGACCGGCCTTGCTTTCTCCAAGAGGTCCGAGATTTTTCCCTTCAGCACCCGGTCCTGATAGTAGTAGCGGCGAGCCAAAGTGATATAGGCTCGCATGGCATCGCATGTCTTCAGGGCATCTCGCGGGTATGGCGCAAATTCCCCAGGCAGTGAAAGGACCATCGCTTGCAGATCGGCCTTCACCATCCGGTCAACGCTGGCGATCAACCAAGCATTTGCGTGAACTTGCCCCATGTCTGCCTCCTATTTGTTAATACTCAAATCTCGCAAGGTACAGAAACTGATCTTTGAAAACGATCAATATGATCAGGCACAGAACAGCTAATCCAAGAGACCGGAACAACTTGTTTACTTCCCGTCTTTCGTCGGGCTTTGCGTAGTCGTACCCCGTTAAGTACTGGATAAAGGTCCTCAAGCCGGGCTCCTATTTGTGAAGTTCCAAATTCTTGATGCACCTATCCGCTGCTGCATCATCGCCCGCCAATCTGTGCACCACGGCCCACATTGCGTTACCCGCGCGATGGTAGCGATCAACGTCTGGCATCGAAACCGAACACCAGCAAATCGCGTCGTTCACGTGATCGAGCAATTCAAGCAACTCGTCTTTGTCGACTTCGACCAACGTGGCCATGGCGCAGCCTCCTATTCGTCGTCTACAGTTTTCGCCCGTCGTTCATCCGCCATATCCAGAAGTCTCAAAGCGCTTTCGTGGATTTCGTTGGCTATTCTCAATGGCTCATCTATTGCGTCACATTGAAATGGTTCCTTGTACTCAACAAATTGGCCCTGTTTCGGATACTTTTTCCAATGCGTAAGCAACCAAAGGTCGCCTTCGCTTTGATCATACGCCAATGCCCCATGGATAATTCGATGACGAATTGGCAGGCCAACTTCCACTTCATGAACCACCTCAGACAACAACGCTAATTCCGCGTCCGGTAGGTCTCCTCTGCGCTTTCCGATGTACTTTTCAAGCGCCTTGAGAAGTTCGGAGGTATTCAAACGCAAGTCCATGAGATGTCTTTGTTGATCCGCATCGTTCTCTGAAACCTGCTGCCCACCAATGTAGTAATGCCATAGAGTGAGCTCTATGTGCGCACATAGTTGCGCGTAGCACCCAACTTTGTAGATTAAGTCTCTCGGCAACGTGCGTTCAATCGTGAGCAATCCAAATCTCCTATTCACCACTTCCAGAGATGCCATTCCAGTGGTCCGGCTTGTCCCGCTGGCCAGTTCCGACATATTTTATCACAAGGTCACGCACCCATGACGTTTTCATGTCGTGATCATCAGGCAAGCCCAGAATTTTTTTGGCCAGCTCGACAATCTCAGAGGGTTTGCGTTTCGGCTTTTCATGCCACAACCGAATGATCGCGTCCGCCTGTTCCTCGGTATAAGTGGCCACCGTGCGCGGCCTGCCAGTAAGCTGTACGGCCTCGGTCTCTACGCCACGCGCCTTGATCTTGCGGAACTCGCCAAAGTGGCGCTTGGAATTAAGCGGAAACGGATCATGTCCGACAACCTGAAATAGCAGTTTGCCGTCGCATGCTTCGTAAAGCTCTTTGTACTCCATAGCCTTCAGCAACGATGGTTGCACCATCAGCAAAGTGTCTTCCGGTCGAAGAGCCATCCCAGCCATATTGATCAACGCAGTTAGGTCGCGCGGGTATTGCAGCACCCTCTCTGCCCCTGCCGTGCGAAGCATGGCCTCTTGGCCAACGGGTTTTGCGCTATAAGACCCCACTCTTTGCGCGCCGTATTCATCACGGTGGACATGAGCTGCATTTCCCGAATTACACTGGCGGGCGCAACTTCACGCAGACGACGATCACGCCAGTCAGCAAAGTCCTTCGGCGCAACGTTTCCGAGAGTAACTTTTGCGATCTTGTCGCGCTTCAGCTTCTCCAATCGTATTGTTTCCCATCGCGCGCCTCGCTTCTTGGGTGATTCCTCACGTGCATAGCGGTCGAACAGTTCGCCAACCGTCATCTTGGCCGCTACTTTTTCGCTATTCAAAATCAAGTATTCCTGCCGTGCAGCCCAATCCTTGGCTTCTTGCCGAGTTGGCCAAACCTTCGATTTACGCACACCTTTACGCGCGATCTCGACTCTGTATCCTGATTTCAGCTTTCGAATTGAGGCCATTGATTACGCACCATGCTGAAAATATGCGTAATACATCGCGCAAAATTACGCACAATGGCAAGCACTACTTAGCGCACCAACTCGCAAAACCCTTATTTTGCAACTACTTGAATGCATCCAGATGTATATTGGGATAATCGCTGGTGCGGGCGGTGGGACTCGAACCCACACGGGCATACGCCCTTCAGATTTTAAGTCTGATATGTCTACCATTCCATCACGCCCGCACAGCGCGTTGGGCCAGTTTTTAGGCTGAAAGCACCAGTAAGGCCATAAGGCTATGAACACAATGCGTTTCGCCGATGCAACCTGCGGAAATTCAATCGCCGCCTTTGACCACCACCCCATTTACGCAGGCCATCAGAAAAAGTCCTCGGAGAAACTCTTCGTTGCGCAAAGCACCTGCGCTGTCCCAAACATTGTGACTTTAGCAAAATCAAGGAACAGAAGGAATCTTAGAGTGAAATGGTGCCCCCACACGGCGTCGAACCTACAAAAAATCCCTATATTTCATAAAGGTTTATGGTTGATATCCCTGAGGCACGGTGGCAAAACTGTCCATAAAAGTGTCCATAGGATTCGCTATTATGAACAAAGCCATTCACCGCCTGAAGGACAGCGAACTCCGCGCTTCGTTCGGCAAGAATAAGGTCCTTTCCGATGGCGGCGGACTATACTTCCAAACCACAACCGGCGGCGCAGCGTCATTCCATTATCGGTATCAGATCGCGGGCGTAAAGAGAAAGATGGGCCTTGGGCCATATCCTGCTTTAGCGCTGGCAGACGCCAGAGAGGCGCACAAATACTGGCAGCGTGTGAAGGCCACCGGACGTGACCCAATCGACGTCAGAGACGCGGAGAGAGCCGGACAGGTGAAGAAGAGCTATCGCACCGTCCGCGTGATCTTCGATGAATTCTTCGAAGGGTATAAACGCCGACTCAAAAGTGGTGGTGAAGCGGGGCGATGGTTCTCGCCCGTTAATCTGTATGTGCTCCCCAAACTAGGAAACGAGACGGTGGAGACTCTGACGCAAGAAAAGATCGTTGCGAACTTCAAGCCTATCTGGACAGAGAAGAAAGACACCGCCCGAAAGGCGTTCAACCGGTTTCGGATGGCAATGGAATACGCAAAAGCAGATGAACCATTCGATTTACAGATTGTCGCGGACGCGCTTGCGAAGTTAGGACCACAGGGTAAGCAAAAACGCGTTTCTGCGCGGACGCTGCCGTGGGCGGATTGGCCGGGTGTCTACACGAACTTGACGGATTCAAAGACGCACACGGCTTTGAAGCTGATGCTGTTAACAGTCGTTAGGACAGGTCAGATTCGCTTCATGCGCTGGGAAGACATTGACTTCAAAGAGGCGCTTTGGACGCTACCGGAAGAGAGCACGAAGACCGAGCAACCTTTCAGGGTTCCGCTACCGGTGCAGGCGGTACCATTGCTCAAACAGGCGCTAATGTGGCGGGACAAGACGGGATATGTCTTCTCTTCGCCCAAAACTAAGTCGGGTGTCCCATCTGAGAATGCATTCACGCAGTATTTCAAGAAAAAGGGCATCCTCGCCACGGGTCACGGGATCAGGTCAGCCTGCACTGACTTCCTTGTCGAGACTGAAATATGCGACATTCAACTCGCCGAAATGGCATTGGCGCACCAGACCAAGAAGGCGGTTACGGCAGCATACTTTCGCAGCGACATGCTAAAGAAGCGGCGGGCTGTTATGCAGGTTTGGGCTGACCATATCTGCCAAGAAGAGCGTATTACGCTCATCAATCTCCAACATGTACGCGAAACTCAGCAATATCTGCGCGCGGTTGAGGTATCCGCCGCCGCTGACGCGGCGAGCTTGGAATTTCTTGGCCCAGAAGGATTGCATGAAAGCTGGTTCCGGGAAGGCTTGGAAAAGGCTGATACCTTTGACGATGTGACCTAGCTAAGCTCATTGAAAGAAAAACAGACTCCCAGTGACTTGGTAGGGACTGCGTTAGCTCGGGGGTAGTCCCATCGAGAAGACTCGAAACTCGAATTATTCCACCGAACAAATTTTCTACTAACAGTTTCATTGGGTTATGGTCACTCGAAAATTCGGCATTTCGATTTTGTGCAAAGCGTGTGCAAGGTTTGTGCAAAGAATCGCCCTAATAGAAAGCCCTAATGTTCCGTATTTGTTCTTGACTGCGGGTGTGGTCTGCGCTGTAATCTCATCAGGCAGGTTCATCATGGAGGAATGTCATGTCAGGCAAGAACTATAGAAGCGCTAAAACCGGGCAGTTTGTAACGCCCAAACAAGCGAAATCGCGACCCGCGACCACGTTGGGCGAAGCGCGCGGAGGTGGGTCTACGGGCAGTGCTAGAAGCGCGAAGAGCGGAAAGTTTGTGTCAAGCAAGTATGCAAAGTCGCACCCTGCTACTACCGTAAGGGAAAAGTGAACGGAGATCGCGAAGAGCCAGATGATTTCTTGAGGTCAACCCGTTTAGGTTGACGTTCCCGTATTGTTGGAGCAAGTGTTCAATGTATTTATTTCGAGGAAACGACATTGGACAACAGCATAGGCCTTCACGTCTACGCGATTACTTTGCATAAGAAACGCGTGCCAAAGAAAATCCGGCTGGACACTTCTGGGGATGGCGCAAGGCTCGCGAAATTCAGCCCAAATTTTATCACCCATCACCAAACGCCTATCGACCCCACTTCTGGCATTGCTCGCGCTTGGTACCTTGATTCATCGCCCTCGAATGGCCAAACTTTTGATGGCAGGATAATGTATGGAAATACTGGATACACTGCTGATATTGTGGATCGGAATAGTCGGGTTACGCAATATACGCGAAAAGTTACCGATATGGAGGTCATTCCTCTCTACTATCGGCTGTGGGTTCCTCAAAAAGGGGATTATGCGCTGCTCGGTTTGCAGACTTTTGGACAGCGGTCGTGCGTCGGGCGTTTTCAATCGGCTCTTGAATCTACGTTTCGCCAAACCAACGATGGCTTTCGCGTGATATTTACTCCTGTGGCCCCAGTTCAGCTAGCTTCATATAAGACAGCAGAAGTTAAGCGGCTAAACTTGATTAAGCATGACTACTCAAGTGATGCTGCCGAAAATCAATTGGGAACAACCGACGAATTGATTGACCTAAACGTAGCGTTCAGCGCTAAACGCCGTTCTAATCTCGGCATATTGGGGAGCTTCACAGATCGAATAAAATCCAGTGGTGAAAAAGATGTACTGAGCTACAAAAATACGAATTTTGACGAAGCTACAGCAGAGGTAATGATTGGAGGGAAGCGCCGCAAAGTGGTCCTTATCGGAATGAGTCAGAATACTGGCAAATTTGATCTTACCGATGATGTTCAATGTGTGAACGGCATTCCAATACTTAATTCAATCGGCTTGGAAGTGAAGAATATCTTCAATGATATTGTTGCGGGGTAAGAATGCTTAAAATCAACGTCTTCATAATTTTGAAAGATCACCTTTCAACATTGTATGATGACAGAACTGGTAAGTTTTCTTGGTTTGACTTCGCACTTTTCTACGTTCTGCCTATTGCTCTTTCCGCACTATATTTCTTGCACCCATTTCGTCTTCCAGATGGCATTGAAACCGCTCTAATTGCGATTTTCTCTGTATTTGGGGCACTCCTTTTCAGTGCGCAGATTGCGCTCTACGGACTGTCCCCGAAAAACCCAAAAATCACCGGCGACGAGACAAGCGATGCATTAGAAGAGGCTAGATTTACACGAGAAAAGAAATTTTTCTCAGATGTGAACTTCAATGTTTCCTACTTAATCTTATTGTCGTGCGCGTCCTTGGTTGCATTTCTGACATTGATGATTGTCAATGCATCGATGGAAGTTGAGGGCGCTGTTATTGCATGGGTTGTATCGCATTTTTTTCTAACTTTGATCATGTTGGTGAAGCGTACCCATATAGCCTTTGCAAGTAAATATTCCGACGGGTGATCCAACTTCTTAAACCGTGGTCGATATGTCGAGGAATTACGGTGGAGAATCCCCTACGGATCTATAATCTCAAGGGAAATCACATCTTCGTCCGTGATGTGCATCATTGCGGTATCGTTCCCAGACGCCTTTGCAGCCTTGTGTAGTAGGTCAGTGCATCGGGCATAGTGATGGTGCAGCACGTCAAACAAATCCTGCTTCGCATTGCCGTTCACATCCAGCGGGCGGAAGTAGCGGTACAATCCGGCTTCTTTCTGCGTAGGAGTCACCCAACCCCATCTTTCGTTGGATTTGGACCCGTAAGGGCGTTTGTGCACTAATTCGTTTCTGATGGAGGTCACTTCCTTCATCCAGCCAGAAACTGCGAACTTGCCGGGTTTCTCAGGATGCACAGCAATATCACCACTTGTAATCAAGAGGTCCAACAAGGAGTCGTTCGGCATATTTGCCTGTTGGAGTTTCCCGACGAGGCGTGCCATCGAGTCAATTTTGGTATGATCGAAGCCGATCCGCTGGGCGATTAACGCACCAAGGTAATCACGTGTAGCTCCAAGATGCAGGTAGAACGAGTGAACGTGAGCATATAGCGTCTGCGACAGAGTGTTGGCAGACCTTTGACCATCGACGTTTCCAGCGGTCATATGGTTTACAAGTTGCTCGTGGTAGTGCTCCGCAATCTGCTCCACGCTGATATCCATACTCCGCAAACTCAGACTGATATACCTCGCGAGAGCTTCCACCGGCTCTTGATCGTCCATAGTTTTCGTAATTTCTTCTTCCGCGGGCCGTTCAACGGACGCGAAAAACTCTTTTGTACGGGGGCGGGCAATATTGCCCGCAATGTGGCTCCAAAGCTCTGCGGGACCTTCTGAGTGGTTGGCCTTTTCAGGAATAATCGGTGCCCACGCCGAATGGTATACGCCATCCATCCAACTCATACGCTGGAACGCGATTGCACGGAACCCATTCTGTGTTGTGAGTGTTTGAAGTTGCGCCATCGTCAAAGGGCCTGTTGCACAGGCTTTTCCGTTGATAAAGACTGGTTCAATTCTCCAAACATCTTCGGCGACGTTGGCAGCACGGAAACCGCCCGAAAAATGTAGGTAAAAACCTGATCCGTCCGTTTGGCGCGGAAGTTCAATAACCTGATTCAACTAATTCTCCAACTAAAGTAATCTAATTGAATCAAGCTTATATCAAGGGACGGGTTCCAGCCAGTAGGGCGAGCGCCGAAAGGTCCATAGGAATGCTGGCGTCAAGGGCCGTTCTTGCGACGAATGCGGGAAGCTGTTCTCCGGTCCAATGAGCGTATAGCCACCTGCATCAAGGCCTTGTCGTCACAGTCGCGGGCAAGTGAAAATGTGCCGCTTCTTTCTTTGGCGTGAATGAAGGTTTCAGACGGCAACGCACCAGAATATCGTCCAGTCGATATCCGCCATCTGGCCTCAACATCCATTTTGTGTGGAAAAGTGGGCTGGGTGTTCTTCTCGCCCACACACGTGAAGAAACACCCAGCCGAAGTTGGCAACATCGAAGGGAGGAGAACCCCGTTTCGAATGCCTCAATTTAACACAATGGGTCGCAAATCCCTAAAAAGTGGGCCAAAACGGGTCAACTTAACATGTGAACTAAATTTCGGGAAAAATTGAAAATTATTGAGGCCATATCGCGATGCGAACGACGCATGAGCCGGAAGCCGTGGGACCCCTATTTGTGAACCGGGGTGCAATCCGTTGTTGTAAACAATTTTTGGCGAGGACTCCTAGGGTATGTGCGTGGTCGCTGGTCCGAGTCATGGGGTATACAGGTACCCCCGAGGCGGGTCCCCATTTTTCTTTTATTTACAATATGTTAGGATGCGTTGCGGTGTTGCGCGGTCAACGGAATTTGTCACCGATTTCAAGCCGCTAACGCGGCGGTGCAGCAGTCCTACGTGGTGTTAAGCCCCTTTGGCCAATCGCTTGCGTAGATTGGAAACACTGGACGGGTGCCACCGTCCACCACGTGCGGTCCTGATGCCTCGTTTGTTCAGTTCAATTGCCTGTTGATTCAGGGTTCTGAAACCGTTGGCTTCTAGGTCTTCCAGAACTTCTGCTAGGTCGTTGGCGCGTACAGTAGCGCGGTTTTTCATGACCTGTACAGATGCCGTGTTTCCCTTACCAGCACGGCGCAGAGCGGCTGCTCCATTGGGATTGCCAAGTTTGGTTCCCTTGGCCTTTGTCGCCTGCAATGCAGCCTTAATGCGCGCGCTGATCGCCTCAGCTTCGGTCTGAGCAACCAGTGCAAGAACACCTATGGTCAGCGGCGTTGCGTGAGGGTTGTCACAGCAGACAAAATCAACGCCGGACTCTTGTAAACTAAGGAGAAAAGCAGCCGAACGGGACAGACGGTCAAGGCGTGCAATGACCAATGTCGCCCCTGTCACGCGCGCCAATTTCATTGCCTTGGCAAGCTCAGGACGGTCATTCCTGCGCCCAGACTCCACTTCGGTAAACGCACCGACGATATGAGCCGCGTTAGCAGTGGCATAGGCTTCAATCGCAGTGGTCTGCCCTGCAAGGCCCAGTCCAGATGCCCCCTGTCTCACTGTCGATACCCGGATATAGCTAACAACCTTCATCGGCGCGCTCCCTTTCCAAAATGGCCTATCAAATGACACGCCATTTTGTATCAGCGTAGAGCATGATTCGCGAGTCTTTTCAATATATTAGATGGAAGTTGATTGTTTTCGGGTGGATGTTTTCGACCGCTTGGACGGTTAATTTTCGAGCAACAGCGATGCCCCTAAATGGGTTTGCACCAGAGATGTCGAGGGCGACCGGAAGGGGTTTTCAAAGGTGTTGAGACTCAGCCCGAATACAACAAGGGAAACCGATCATCAAAATGTCCGGAATGACGTCAGATCAGGCTGGCCTGCGCTGAACGGTCCACCCGGATCACGCCAGACAGAAGCCACTTGTTGAATTTGGTCACGCGGTGCGTTCCCATAGCAAAGGCGACACCGCGTTCGGGCATATCCTGCCCCCACTTTTCGCGCATCATGCGCAAGGTATCGCCTTCGCCATACTGGTCGCGCCACTTGAAGAATGTGCGCTCTGTTTCCCAGTCGATACACGTATGGGTCAGGGTTTTGCCTTCATGTTGGAAGCGATAGTGAAACGAATACGGGGCAACATCGGGTGTCAGGACAGTGCTATCGCCTGAGAACATATCTGTCTGACTCAGAAGCGTGTCGCGGCGTCTTTGGTTCTTTGTCTTTGCTGCATCGCTCAGCGGGCGAATGATGAATTCTGGGTTTTCGGGGCGAATGAGGGCAAATGATCTGCCTTTGGCCTTCTCTTCCGCGAGGCTTTCAACGATTGCGCGCCGCGCGAATTCATGCCGCTCCGATTTCTTGACCTCACGGACCTTCACGAGGGACTCGTGATCTACGCGCTTGCTTTCGGAGCGCGTATCTTTGGGAGCTGCGCTGCGCCAACGTGTGCGGATGATGTCCCAGCGGTTGAAGCGCTGAGCATTGTTCAGAAGCTTGAATGGCATCGGGTAGAGCCGATGCCAATTCCCGTAGATGTCGATACCGGCAACACAGACGGTTTCGCCGTGAGTCTGCCCCGTTTCCGGGGCAGCTTTCACGATTACGCAGACTTCTACAGGGTCTTGCCAGTCGCTCAAGGATCAATTCACGGCGATATGTTCGATGGGCGCACCGACAATCGCAGACAAACGCTCCGCGACAATTTTGCGGTGACAGCCTTCATGGTGGCGCTCAAAGCAGGTCAGGCAGACCCGCTTGCCCTTCACGGCATCAGCAAGTTCGGTCAGGGCCGCCTGTGCGCCTTCGCCTTCCATGTGTTGCGTGAAAATCTCTACGAACAGGGCGTGGTTGCCAGCACGCGCAGCCTCTCTTCCGGGCTTGGGGTCGCCTAAGGCCTTGACATGAAGGTAGTCTATACCGGCTTCTTTGACAGCAGCGTTGAGTCCTTTCTTCGAGAAACCCTTCTTGCGCGACAAAGGTAGTTCCCTCACATCTACTAGTACCTCAATTTCTGCATCGGCCAAGCGGCTGACGAAATCGTCAATGGTGGATTTCTCGTAGCCTATTGTAAATATTTGTTCTTCTGTCTGTATGCTCTCAGCCATTTTTGGCACCTCCATTTTTACAGCGATAGTAGCCAAGATGTGACTCTTGTCCATCTCATCGATGGAGGTGCGTCAATAAGATGTGGAGTTGGGCAGGAATGTTACGGGCGACGTTGCGCTGGTACCTATGGCGCTCTCTAATATGCTCCGTGAAAAAAGAGCCGCGATCAACGGAACCGCTAACGCGGGGGTGTGTGGTAGGTGGTAGGTTTTCTGGTGTCTCATCGCCCAGAGCACTATTTTTTTCGATTCCACCGCGAAGGTAGGTGTAGAGGGTCGAAACCGTCTTAATTCCCGAAAAATAAAATATCTCATGAAAATCTATCAAGAAAACCTACCACCTACCACAGAGTCATCTGTAAAGGGCCTAAAACCCCTTTAAAACATGAGGTAAATGTCTGCGGTAAGGTGTGTGGTAAGTATGTGGTAGGGCTGAGCCACCCGTCACCACACATTTCTCGCAATGAGAGCGGAGACGGGAAATCGGAACCTGCCACATACTTACCACAGCCCGACAACAAAGCGCTGACGCGCCTCAACCCGACAACAAATCCTTCCGTTTGATCCGGTACAGAATGCTGTTGCGATCAGTATCGGCCTTTTCGAGGATGTAGCGCCCCTGTTTCCGCTTATCTTCTTCGCGATCCGCTCCCAGTTCGCGGACGCTGCCGACCATTGACGCAATGAATTGGCGCAGCGCTGACTTAGCTTTGTCAGGGTAGATCACCCCGCCATCCTCTGTATGGGCATAACCCGTTCCCTTGAGGGCGATGGATTCCGCTTTCAAGGTATCCTTGATCGAAATGACACGGTGTTTCGCGAAAGGGTGGTCCTTTCGCTCTGTTCCCGTGCCTTCAAACTGCGGCGGCGCTTCTGTGCCCCAGACCCGGAACAGGGTTCCGTCCATGGTCTCGGGGGTGCCATGAAGCAATTCGATCAATGCGTCCATCAACTCGTCTTCCGGTGCCGCAGTATTAACGGTGCTGCGAAGCACATCCCGGTTTTCAAGGAAACCCATGATGCCCGCAGACTCAAGAATACCGCCAATGATCGCCGAATGACGCTCAAAGCCCCCAAGCGGCTTGCCACTCCATTCCTTACCCCCCTTCGCGATCCAGTTCTGAACGATGGTAAGAAAGCAATGCAGATACGTCCCGGCATTTGCTGCGACGTGTGTATCGTGATCGTATTTAAAGCCCGTCCGGTCCTCTGGATTTTCCACCTGAGGGTCCAGAACAATCAACAATACACGAGCCGCCAGTTCGGGGGAAAGAACGGTCTTGTTGCCGGTGAAGAGCCAAGTCGTATTTACCTTTGCATCCACCAACCCAGTAACGCCCAGCCGCCGCCCGGTGTAGCGGGGCCATGCCGTCATTGCCGATGCCAGTTCACCGAAATCCACCTTCCCGTCATCGCTCAAATTGTCGAAAAACGTAAACTGCTGGCCCGAATCCAGTGAAGCAACGACAGTCTTTTGCACTTCCGCCTTATTGTCCGGCAAGGACTGCGGCATAGCGTATGACAGGGTCGCCATGTAGGACACGCTGCTAAGGAGCTTGGTAGCGCCCGTGCGCGGCTTCATCTTGCGGCCAAGATGCCCCGGCGTCGCCCCTGCAATAAACGCACGGCACAGCGGCGTCAGACCCGCTGAAAGCGCATGACAGAAGGACGGTACGGGTTCGCCATTTTTTATGGCTGACTCCAGTTCTTCGCGGGACATGGCATCAAGCATGAAATCGCCCAGCACATCCACCAGACCGTCCACCGCCGCCTTAACTTCTTCCTCGGTCGGGCACGCGCTAACGCGCGGGACATCCACTCCTGCAATTGGCCGATAAACCACGCCACTAGGATGGTATCCCGGTTCCGTAATCAGCCGCATGTCAGGATCGAACGCAGGCGCACGAATGATATTGTGAAGCGGCGGGTACACTGTTTTATCCCGGTGGAACACGTTGTTTACGACGCCGTTGGGAGCCTCCACTGACTTATCTTCCCCGTAGAAGTCGATCCGGTCTTCCATCCGAGCCTTGAACCTGTCCTTTTTCACTTCTTCGATCTTATCAACGCCCTGTTCGTCTTCCCGGATTTCTGCGATGCGTCCGTTACTGTGAAACAGAGACGGCGCGTCACCTTGATCCGCCATGATGTCCGCAGCGGTATTGCATTGGTCGCGATAACCGGTCTCACCCAGATCGATACTCGGTCCTCTTTCGGTTCGCTTTTCTTTCTTCTGTTCCTTGTCCAGATCGGCCCAGAACTTATTCAGATTACGTTTTCCAAAATTGGTGTTCTTGACGATCACCGCGTTGACGTTGCCCCGCACAGCGAGGTCCACGCCTGCTTTGTGCATCTCCTTGAAGTATTCCCGAATGTCTTCCTCTGACGAGGATGTATCGAATTCTTCTGCGCGGGATTCGAAGTCCTGGCCCGCGTCCTCATCGACAACCTTCTGCTCGGCGATGAATTGGCGGGCCTGTTCAATCCGGCCTTCAAGGTAATCATCCGTGGCGTACCGGGTACCCGCCCGGTCATCAGCGCAATGGGCGGCAAGGATGGTTTCCGTCAAGGTGTCCAACAACGCTGACGCGTCAGCGTCCGGACCATGAGAGGAGAACCACGAATTCGCCGCGCTCAGAATCGGACCATCGAAACCGCTGCCGTCCTCGTGGTCGCCGATGGTGGAAAGGATGTTCTCAAATCCACTGACACCACTCCCCCCGCTGACGCGGGATGCGTTTGACTTACTATCTTGCCCTGTCTTGTCTTTGGTCTTGGTGGAGGCATTGCGCTTTGTCTCATCCTGCCGTGACTTGGTCGCATTGAACGCCTCTTGTTCCCAAGCCTCCGGTGCATGTACCACTTCGCGTTCCCACGGTGCGCAGCCGTCGGCCCAGCGATAGAATCCGCCCGTCTTATGCAATGAGGGTTCAACAATGATCTGGCCACCGAAGCCACGGACATCAATCTTGTTGGCAACAATGGAAGCTGTATTGCGAATATCAAGATCGGTCTTGAATACGATGTGATCGCCGCCCGACCCGCTGATTGACCGGACAGTCACCGGCAACGGCCCCAATTCCTCTTCCAACCGAGCCAGTTCGCCTTTGTCGTCCACGTCCAGAACCCAGTACCCTTGTGGGATTACAAATGAGACGTTCCGGGGAAATTTCGGCCTTTTGAAATCGAATACCTCCCCCTTGTCGTTCGGCGGATACTCCCCGTCACCAGACCATGCGGCAACGATGGCGGCATGTGACGTAGTCGCGCGGTTCTGCCATCCAGCACCAAGAGGTACCTTGCCGTCCTGCTGCCTCTTTCCGGCGGACTCTCCGGTGGCGTAGAAGCCGTATGCATCAACAACAGGCCATCCCAGTTCCGCATACCAAAGCGCATATGCCAGCGTCATTGCATTATGGTCAGCAACATCCGCGTAGTATTCGTGAACACGCCTCAGCCCAGCGGCAATAAGCGTCTGGCGTGCTTCCACCAATCCATCAAAGACCAGTTGTTCAGCCCGCTGGCGCGCGGTCTCAGCCCTCTTGGTGTGATACGGGCTGAACTTGTGCGGACCGCCGAAAAAGTGCTTGCGGGGCAACCTGTCGCGGGGAGCCATCCGAACCGGCATCGGTACAACATTATCTTCGCGGGCAATAGCGTCTTCCAGTTCGGGTTCAGGTACATTTTGACCACCCAGCGTGAATGGGTTGTCGTCCTCCATCTCAATTGTTGCAGACAGGTTTTCTTTCATTTGCTCGATATCTCCATTTTTTAGTTGCAGTTGCTTGGTGGCCCCTAACGGGGCCTGCCAAATTTATTGAGTCGCCTGCTCCAGAATGACGGTCAGCTCATCCCTCAACCGGGTCAGCCTCGCGGTGTTGTCCCGCGTCAGCGGCATCAGTCCCGCCTGCGCAATTTGGTCAGTCACTTGCACCAGTTTCTTTCCGTTCTCGTTCATACCAACTCTTCCTATGATTGTTATTTGCATCGTCAGGACACGACGACTGAATACTACGATCTACAGTTAGACGCAATGATGCTGCTATTTTTACTGTTTAATATCAATAGTTTACTTGAAGTTAGATTTAGACATGCATGCACAATCAAACTTCACTTGAAGTAAACTTTTAGGCGAGCAGTGGAGCAAGAATCGATGCAACCGCACAACACTCAAGTGTTCAGGCGCAGGGATTGACCTCAATTATGAAACAGTCTTTTTCTGTAATCGACTAATTTAACCGCGCATGGAGATGCGACCTTAGCAATCAAGTGTCATTGCCGGTCTATAAGTCGTCACGATGGCGCGCAGCAGACTCCAGAATCTCGCGTTTGGAACCCAGTCCGTAATCTCTTCACTGCCGTGAATCGTTCGCCCACCAGTAACCCACTGACCGGGCTTCCGCCGGGGGTCTCCGGTGACGTCACGATGGAACCCGGAATCTTGCATGATTTCAGCGAAATCACTGTCGATGAGCCGTGCGGAATCGCCGTCTACAATATCTTCAATCTTCTTGGCGACGTTTTGCGGCACTCTATACGCACCACGTCCTGTGTCGGCATCTTGAGCGAAGGTATTGCTACGGATGAGGCGTACCACTTCGCGCCGGAGCTTTGTACGCTCTGCATAGTTCATTTTCTGTATCTCGTTTTGTTTGGAGGTTGTCTGTGCGCCCCGGCCTCCCGATGACGCCGGGGCGCGATCACTTGCACGCCGCTCGGGGAAACGCGTGCAAGCTGTGACTCTATATTTTGGAGAATTTTACGGCCAAGATTTCCGATACCCGGCACTCTATTTCATGAAGTGAGGCCTTGAACCGCTTCTCACCCAGCCGCATGCGCTCAGCATGCCAAAGCAGAGCACGGGTAAGCGTGATTTTCATGGCACGCCTGCCCATGGCGTCACGCTGCGCGGCTGTGAGACCAGTTCGCAATTTCTTCGGCAAGACGCGCTTCCTCTTCTTTGAATTGATCACGCGTCCAGTTCTCGCGCTTTTCCAAAGCGACCCGGATTTTAGCGTCCCGGTCTCTTTTGCGCTCCTTCTGAGCTTTCGACAGGCGAGGTGCACCCGCAGTGAAATCGTCAAAGAAGCCCATTAGTGCCTCCGCTCTTCGCGCGCCTCAGAACGCGCGACACCAATACTGCATACTGAGCGGCGCTGATGGAGATGCTATTCAGGCGGCAAAAGTAGTTTCCACCTACCCTCACGAAGTGCTGTGTAACTGGTCCACCGGCTTGTCGAATGGCGCTTATGGTGCTTTCAAGCTCGGTCATTTCAGAAGTCCAAGAGATCGTGCACGTGAAATACGGGTAGCCGGGTTGAGCGACATAATCTGCCGGATCAGTGTCGCCTCTTCAGCCACTGACGTGGGCGCTGCGTCCGCCTTAGTAGGCGGATTGGTATCAAGTTTGAGTTCTCGCGCCTTTGAGATTCGTTCTGCGGGGCTAAGCCTATTGATTGCTTCAATCGCGGACTCCTGCCCGTTCTCGATGGCTGCCCTAAGCTCTTGCTGATGAAGTTGCTGCTTGATCGATTCAAGCGCCTTCAACTCAGAAAGCATCTGATCCATATCGTAGTGCGATGCAAGCACGGCAAGGCGCACGCTCGGCAAGCCAATGAGGTCATCATCAGACTCGATGGCCACACCAAGTTGCTGGGCAGCCGTGGTCGCTTGATCACGGATGGCCAGCCAACGGTCCCGGCTATTGCCGTCTGCGGCAATCATCGCTTTGAAATTTTCCATATTTTGGTCGTTTGGGTCGCTCATTACGCGGCCTCCCTATTACTGCTCATGATTGGCTCGAAGTGTCTTGCGTTCACCAACGAAAACGCGAAAGCAAACTGGGTGAAGTCTGGCAAATCCGCATCGTCACCAGTCGCGATGAAGCGACATATTCCCGGATGAAGGCAGAGTTTCAGATGCAGCGCATCGATGAACTGCCAAATCTCACTGCTGGCTGTAGAATTGTAGAGGCCAGCAGTGAACGCCCCCTGGCAACCCGCCAGCCTTTGCTTCTGGTCTTGGTCAAGCCAATTCTCGAAATCACGACAGACGGAAATAACGTCATCGCCGACGAACAGAGTGGTGTCCGCGGTGGCGACGTCCAACAGTCGTTGCACAGCGCCACCAGCGCGTTCACGCGCTGTCAGGGTCGGAAGCACAGCCGGAAGGGCATAGTGGAACGGCCTCTCGTTTCCAACGTGGGCAACGTTCTTGAGGCGCGCACACGCGGTGTTGCGGACAACGCCACATGCGCGCGCGTAGCCCTCTTGTGTAATCGTGATGGTCACTGCTTCCTCATTTTTCTGGGGGAAAGTGGTACTGCCCCCACCTTAATAACAGAAAATGCTTGACAGCGCGAATCCTCCGTCGAAAACGGGTCAAAGTGATTCGTGGTGGAAAAGAGGAAATGACTGGTAGGAAGAAAAATGAAAGGTTCGCTGACGCGGACCTTGAGGCACCATGCATTGATTGTAAGGGCGATCAGCGTAACCACGCCCCTAGGCACATTTGACGAGCAATTAGGCTCACCCTTTCTTGCAGTAATATAGGGCTACGTATGGCGGCATGTTGTTGTGCGGCATGTCTCCGCCGACATTGCCAACTGAAACGGTGATTGGTTGCCCCGAGAACTCAATCGACCGATCACTCCCATGTATATTCACCGTGGCTTTATCACCGCTGAAGTTCTTCGCCTGCAGAACATTGTTACCCGAAGCGATGCTGGCTGAATGCGTGTGGCTGGGAATTTGTTTGGCGTCCGTTAATCGAACACTTTCTTCCCCACCTTCAACACGAAGAGCATAGGTTCCGTCCTCGCCTGCGGAGGGATAAGCATCCGAGCCTAAGATAAACCGACCATCGGCTTGAACAAACCTTACCCAGCCTTCTGGGCATCCGCTACTCAGGCGATTCGACGACGATTTCTCATAGCTTCCGCCGTCGAAAGCCACCACCACGCCCTCTGGAAACTCTACCGCAAGAACTTGAGATTCCAGTTCAGCGTTCACAAGTTCCTTAATCTGATCGTGAGTGGGTATCAGCGTCGTCAATTCTGATCTGGGAACAACTTCCAATTGAGTAGCAATTCTCGGTTTCAGGACTGTCCAAGCACCAAGTGCAGCTAGAACAACAACACCAGCGCCCCCCGCTATCGCCCATCCAGCAACTTTCTTAGACATCTCCGCTCGAATGTCTTTCCGAAGTTTTTCAATCACTTCATTGGGAATATCTGCTGTCATATCGGTCTCCACAATCAAACAAGTTGGAATTCAAAATGCTAAATCAGTATAATCCGATATTCATTTTCACCAATACACTATGGCGCCCAACGCTTCCCTAAGGATAGTCAACCCCTCTGGCGCGTCTTGTAGTTCCTCAGATGCCCCTGCCCAGACACATTCCCTGTGATGCCTCGGATAACGTCATCGCTGCGCTGAGCGCGGTGCTGGCAGTCGACTTAAGGCGCGAGAGGGTCAACCTGCTTCAAGCTGTCAAACAGGTACTGTATGCCCGCAACCTCGCCATAGCTGCCATCAACGGAATCGTTGGTCACATGCTCAATCGAACGCCAAGTATATCTTTACAAGAGGCACGGGGGGATAACTGTCCATAGAAACGTCCATAGGAAAAGCGACGATTCCATCTAATTCATTGATATATAAAGATATACATGATGATAGTGGTGCCCCCACACGGACTCGAACCGCGGACCTACTGATTACAAATCAGTTGCTCTACCAGCTGAGCTATAGGGGCACTTGGTGTCGATTAATGCCTCTCGTTACGGACTTCAAGACAGAATTTTGCCGCCGCTTAACGATTTTCTGTATTCATGGCACTGGGTCTGGCCCAGAGATTTTACTCCGCCTAGTTTGACTGTACGGAGTACAGCCTGTAACCCAGCAGATAATGTGCACGAACGCGAGGGTAAAAACCGAATATGCAGGTTGCAATCCACGCAGGTGCTGCGTTCACCGATGAAGGTCTCGTATTGCGGTCCCTTCAACGCAACACCGGCGCGTTGCATCAAAATGGTGCATCCGTATTTGGCCCGCGCCGATATCGACAAATTTTCGAACCCGCCTTTGCTGCCATTGAAAACCAGGATGAAATCGGTGCCGCAATGGAAATGCTCCGGGATGGGTTGCGATCAGCTCCGAAGGTCGATCGTTTGATTTACTCATGCGCCAGCTTTGCAGGTGATGTTGGAAATGCACTGGACGACGGGCAGCTATACCCAAATGCGGGACGCCGAATGGAGTTGCTTGAAAAGTCCTTTCCTGACCACGAAATTGAGCTTTGTATGGGTTTTTTAAGCCCTGGCAGATTTATTCCCAAAGCTTTGATGTCGCTACCTGAACAGAGTCGCCTCGACAAAATGCGAAGTACCGATATCAGCTGCCTCAGCTGGATCAGCATGGTCGAGGACATCAGAGATCTTGCACCCAATGTCAAAATCACACTCTGGAGCAACGAGGACGCACCACTGATCTGGGGAGATATAATCCGTGCAATCGCGGCCCTTCCCTCGGACAACACGCTGGTTGATGAGTTTGATTTACTGCTGTCACTTCTAGACGATTCAGGCAAATCCAAAGGTCTGGCATTGATTGATCAAAGCCTGGAACAGGACGAACATTTGCGTGATGACCTTGCCACGGTTTTGGAGGAACACGCCAAAACCGAGCTCACAACAGAAGAGCTTGATCTGCCAGATTGGAGCATGGAAATCGTCGACGCGTTTGCAGAATTATATGCGCAGGACATGGACCGACTTGAGTCCATGCCCGGAGTGCAGGTTCTAAAACCTTGAGTCTATAGCGGGAAAGCAGCCGTTACATTCCCAACGCTTCCTTGTACATTTCCAACACCGCCTCTTCCTCGGCGATGTCGTCTTTGTCACGTTTGCGCAATGCGATCACTTTCCGCATGACCTTGGTGTCGTAGCCCCGCGCTTTTGCCTCGGCCATCACTTCTTTTTGTTGCTCCGCCAAATCTTTCTTTTCCGCATCCAGACGCTCGATCCGTTCGATGAACTGGCGCAACTCACCCGCGGTTACACGGTAATTCGCGGCGGCCTGATCTTCGGTATTCTCTTCCATCTAAGTCTCTCCCAGAGGCTGGTTTGTCATGCTGAAAAGGTGGGCAACAAGCGGGATACATCGGTGCGAGCCAAGCCGCAAGCATGCAAAAAACCAGTCTCGCTTGTGCGGGCCAGCGCGATCAGTTAAGCGCTCAGGTCAGACGCTGAAAAATGGAAAACGATGTTCGAATTCATCACCTGGGGCGGTGCCGCCCTGTCACTTATCGGCCTGGCTGGGCTGGTTTGGTGCATTCTGCACGTAATGAAAGCGCGCAAATCCGGCCTGTCTGACGATGAACTGCGCGCCGTTGTTCAACGGGTGCTGCCCTGGAACATGGGCGCGCTCTTTTTGTCGGTGATAGGTCTTATGCTGGTTATACTTGGAATCTCGTTCGGTTGACTGCGGCTATCAAACCGGCAGATTGTCGAAACGCGCTTCCATAACGTCCTCGCACAGGGCCGCATCCAGACGGCGCAGGCGCGCAGGAACCTCAACACCCTGCAGACGCATCTTCTCGATGACCTTTGTGACACTCGGCTGAAGGGCAAGGCGGGTATCAACACTGGCGCCCTTCAGTTTTTTCTCAAGTTGTTCGGCTTCGGAATACAAATCGATTCTCGGCATATCCATCCTCCCAAATGTCATCAGTTACCTATAATTTAGTAACGGTTTTAAGACTTACATCACTCTGTTATTCTATCGCGCGAATATTCGCCCGACCGCCCCCTAATATCGGCGCGCTTTCGCAGGATGCCAGAATTTTAGCCCAACTTTGCCGCTTCTGCCTTGACCGGCATCAAATCACCAAATGTTGATTGCTTCACATTCCGTTATTAATATATGACTAAGACCTAACCGGCGGAGGAAACCATGACGCCCAAAGTGAAAGCATTTTTTGACGCCGAGACATTCACGGTGTCTTATCTGGTTCAGGATCCTGAAGGCGATGCCTGCGCGATCATAGATAGTGTTCTGGATTTCGATCACGCATCCGGCCGGACCAATACGCGATCTGCGGATGAGATCATCGGATATGTCCAATCCAATTCGTTGCGAACCGAATGGATTCTGGAAAGCCATGTCCATGCCGACCACCTTTCAGCAGCCCCCTATTTGCAGCAGAAACTCGGAGGCAAGATTGGCATCGGTGATCAAATCGTCGCCATCCAGGAAACTTTCGGGAAAATTTTCAACGAGGGTACCGAGTTTCAGCGCGATGGTAGCCAGTTCGACGCCTTGTTCCGCGACGGCGACGGATTTCATGTCGGCCAAATGAGAGGGGACGTCTTGCACACCCCCGGGCATACGCCCGCCTGCATGACCTATGTCATCGGCGACGCGGCATTTGTCGGAGACACGCTGTTCATGCCGGATTTTGGCACCGCGCGATGCGACTTTCCCGGCGGATCGTCCGGAGATTTGTACAACTCGATCCAGAGGATCCTTTCACTGCCGGATGCGACACGCATCTTTGTCGGGCATGACTACAAAGCTCCTGGGCGGGACGAGTTTGCGTGGGAAACAACTGTTGAAGAGCAAAAAGCCTTGAACGTGCATATCGGGCAAGGTCGACCTATCGAGGAATTCGTTGAAATGCGCGACGCCCGCGATGCCACTTTGGCCATGCCGCGGCTGATCCTGCCCTCTTTACAAGTCAATATGCGGGCGGGTCAGATGCCGCCTGAGGATGAGAATGGCGACGTATTCCTGAAACTACCAGTGAACAAACTTTAGACGGCTAGTGCCGAACTTCTTGGGGGAACAAATCAGTGTATTCAGAATGGATATGGGGACTGGTAGGCGGCTTGTTGATTGGTCTTGGCGCAGCAGTTTACCTGCTTGGAAACGGTCGTGTAATGGGGGCGAGTGGTATCCTGGGAGGGCTTGTCGATCGCTCTGACCGCTCGGCCGAGCGGCTGTATTTCCTCGCTGGGATGATTGGGACGCCGTTGATGCTAAGCCTGTTTTTGTCGCCGGGGCCGCAGACAAACCTGACCTCGAATTTGACGGTTGTGATCGGGGCTGGGCTGCTTGTCGGTATCGGGACACGAATTGCCAACGGGTGCACCTCTGGACATGGGGTGTGCGGCATTTCCCGGTTTTCGGTGCGCGGGATCGTGGCAACGATCCTTTACATTGCGGCCGGGGCAGTGACGCTGGCCTTATTTCGCCATGTCTGGGGGTTGATCTGATGCGCAATCTGATATCGCTTCTTTCGGGCTCCTTGTTCGGAGCAGGCCTATTGATTTCCGGCATGACTGACACAACCAAGGTTCAGGGGTGGCTGGATATTTTCGGCAACTGGGATCCGACACTCGCATTTGTGATGGGGGGAGCCATTGTGCCCATGATGATCGCATGGAGGCTGGTTCCAGATCGCAAACCGCTGTCGGGTGGGAAATTCCCGACGATGGTTCAGCATGAACTGGATCGCCGCCTTATCATCGGATCGGTCATGTTTGGCATGGGATGGGGATTAGCGGGACTGTGTCCCGGTCCAGCCATCGCGTCTCTTACGTATGGCGGAACCGGAGGCGTTGTGTTTCTGGTTTCCATGCTCGCAGGGATGTATGCCGCTCCTGCCGTAGGTGCAAAACTGGACAGAACCGTAAACGCGACCTAAGCAGTAGCCATGGAGATTCGACCGATAACCCCCCGCTATGCCGTCTCGCCGCAAATTTCGGTCGAGGATGTTCCCACTATTGTCGAGGCAGGCTTTGTCAAAGTGATCTGCAACCGGCCGAACAGCGAAGTTCCCAAGGATCTCCAGTCAGATGCTATCGGACAGGCCGTGCGTGCTGCCGGGTTGGAATACGAAGTGTTAGAGCTGACGCATCAGACCATGACGCCCGAAAACGTCTCCTTGCAACGTGACCTGGCAGAATCCTGTGCCGGTCCGGTTCTCGCATATTGTGCATCGGGCACGCGTTGTTCTGTGATCTGGGCATTGGGGCAGTGCGAAAGCATGAGCACCGAAGACATCCTTCAGGCGACGACCAAGGCAGGCTATGCGTTGGACAACCTGCGTCCAACCTTGGAAGAAATACGCAGATCAGTGACTTGAGCCGTCTGCTAACTGCCTTTCAGCGCGCTTTCATCCCCAGATAAACCAGCCAGTTGAGATATCTCGGCAACCATGTGTTCCGAATTCTCGAGGTTCAATTCTGTCCCCTCTTGGCCCAGCGCGCCGGGGGAAAATGGCATTATTTCCTGCCCGTGTTCGGTTGGCCCCTCTTCGTGTATACTGGCTGAACTCGCCTCAAGGAACTCATTCGCTTCGGGCTGGGAAAGTGTCTGTGTTTGGTAGGTTTCGTTCAGGCGCACCGCACGCAGCCCTCCGCATTGGCCGAGCCGTCCGATCGCGGCCCGGCTGCGGTCGATCGCCACAATCTCGGTACGATCCAGCCGCGCCCCGATCAATGGCAACACATCCCCCACCGCCAGTTCTGTCAGCGTCGCCAGGGACAAGGGCATCCGGCAGACCACCGTATTCAAATCTGCCCTCAACACGCCCGATGCCTGATCAAGCCTGCCCTCTGGCTCATCATGAATCACCTCCGTCTCGGCCGTTTCAGCCGGTCGGATGGGCAACAGTACTGAAAGCTGACCTTGTCTCAGCCCACCGCCAAGTTCGACTGTCAGTTCAAAAACTCGGTATTCCTCTTCCACCATCGCCAGGCTCAAAGTCCGCAGATCCGCAAGGCGCGAAGCATATTCAAAACCGATCAGGCACATGCGGTCACTCGCCGTTTCGACAAGTGATGCCGCGCGAGACAGCCCCTCTTCGATCCAAGGGGACACCATGGCCGCGTCCGTATCGGTGAACCCCCGCGCAGAAGGCGCTCCCGGCATCACCTCGCCTATTGTCTGAGCCTGCACGACAGACGACACTAACCCTATATCCATACAGATCGCAGCCAAGCTGCTGTCAGAGCCTGAAAAGAGCAGCAATATCCATTCCTCATCCAAAGATTGTGTCAGCCCACCTGGTGGCCGACAGGATTGTTTGGCGCCGATAACCGACAACGGCATCTGCAAACGATCTTCTGCCGCCCGAGCAAAAGCCAGACGCAGCGCACGTAGGATCGAGCGAGGCTTGTCACCCTTTTCCTCCTGACTGATCGAAAGCTTGCGCGCCAGAGCCGCGCTGACAGATTGCGTCATGCCTAAAACCGCTGATTGTTCCTACATTCTCTTTCAGGTCTAACCCGGCGATAGTTACCAACCTGTTTATACAGCCGTCACTGCGCAGCCTGTCGGTAGGCCTGTGGCAGCCTGACCCGGAACGCAGCCCCACCATGGCCGGGCAAGTAGCTGATATCGCCCTCCAGTCTTTGCATAATCTCACGGCAGATCGCTAATCCCAGCCCCGCACCACCTGCCTTGTCGCCTCCGACGCGGGCAAATTTCTCAAAAACCATCTGCCGGGCATCTGGAGGAATGCCAGTGCCGTTATCAGCAAAATCAATGACGACCTGTCCACCGACATCATGCGCGGAAATCGTCAGAACCGGTTCTTTGGCATCACAATATTTCTGAGCGTTCGAAATCAGGTTGATAAACACCTGCCCCAGACGGTCCAAATCCGTATGCAGGAGAACGCGTTCGGAGGTTTTAGACCGCCGAACGGCCAGTCTTTGGCTGTTTCCAGCCAAGGCGCTGGACACGGCACGGTCCAAGACCGACCGCAGGGTGTCACCGCTCTTGTTCAAATTGACTCGTCCACTTTCCAGAACGCTCAGGTCCAGCAAGTCATCCAGCAGCCGTGTCAACCGAAGCGCCTCGTCATGGATGATGGCAGCGTAACGCGTTCTCTCTTCGCTGGTCAGACCTTCGGTATCCCGCATGATCTCGGAAAATGCCCGGATCGAGGTCATGGGGGTTCGCAATTCGTGGCTGACCTGGCTAAGGAACCCGTCCTTTTGTTCGGAAATCTGGGTCAGTTTGGTGTTTGCTTCACGTAACTGACGCGCCGTACGGCTGAGTTCAGCGGATTTCGCTTCCAGTTGGCTGGAGTATTCCAACATCTGCGCGGATTCGTCGGCCACAGCGAGCAAATCCTCGACCGAAACGGAGGAACCACCAACAATCTGCCCGATCATCGCATGCGCTGTCGCCGCCCCGACCGAGCCGCTGAGTTCACGTTCCAACCGCTCCAAAAACCCAGGCGTAGGTTCGGGCAGGCTGGAACGCCCACCCTGCTGTTCCGCCTGCGCCTGAAAGAACTCTTGCGCCGGACCTGCGCCCAAAATGCGCTGGGTCATGATCATCAGGTCTTCGCTTTGCGCTACCGATCCGGTCCAACCGCGCAGCGCGACCGAATGGTCGAATACGTTGACGAATTGCGCCCCTTGCAAACGTTCGAGCGGGCTTGGAAAACTCAGCAAAGAGGCCGCGCAAAATGCCAATGTGTTCAGAGAAAGCGACCATAACACCGCGTGCACCATCGGGTCCATTCCGTCGATTCCGAACAGGGCCTGCGGGCGCAACCAGCCCCATCCGAACGGCCCGTTCTGCAAGACGCTATCCGACATAATCGCGCTACCCATTCCCGGCAACAAAAGCGTGTAGATCCACAACAAGAATCCCACAGTCAGTCCGATCAGAGCCCCTGTTCGCGTCGCCCCGCGCCAGAACAGCCCGCCAACCAGCGAAGGCAAAATCTGGGAAATCCCGGCAAAGGCCACCAGACCAATCGAGGCCAGCGCGGCCCCGCCGCCGGAAATGCGGTAATACGAGAACCCAAGCACCATGATCACGGCGATTGAAATCCGCCGCGACAGCAAAACCACATTGCGGACATCACCGGATACGGCGCCAGCGCCCTCCTGCCGGCTAAACCAGATCGGCATCACGACGTGATTTGACACCATGGTCGATAGGGCCATTGCCGTGACAATCACCATCGATGTGGCGGATGAAAAGCCGCCAATAAAGGACAGCATCGCCAGCCATTCATTGCCCTGCGACAGGGGCACCGTCAGCACGAACAGATCCGGATTCGATCCTTCGGGCAAAAGGTCCAATCCTACGACCGCGATTGGCACGACAAAGAGACTCATCAACAGCAGATACAGGGGGAAGGCCCATGCGGCTGTCCTCAGATGCCCTTCATCGGCGTTCTCGACCACCATCACCTGAAACATCCTCGGCAGACACACAAAGGCCGCAGCCGATAGAAATACAAACGTGGTCCAGCGTCCGGCATTCACATTCCACTGCCCGATCTCAGAGGCATCGATGCGGTCCATCATCGGACCGACTCCTCCGGCTATACCCCAGACAACGAAAATGCCCACGGCCAGCAGCGCAAAGAGTTTAACGACAGATTCCAATGCGATGGCTGTGACAACGCCATGATGGCGTTCGTTGGCATCCAGATTGCGGGTACCGAACAGAATGGCGAAAACCGCCAGCCCCGCCGCAACCCAGAACACACTGGACCCTTCGCGGTAAAGACCGCTTGGGTCGGCCTCGGCAAAGATTGAGAATGACAGCGTAATGGATTGAAGTTGCAGCGCAATATAGGGCGTCCCGCCCAACACGGCCAGAATTGTGACGCAAATCGCCAGAGTGTTCGACTTGCCATAGCGAGACGAAATCAGGTCAGCGATTGAGGTCACCCTCTGGCTGCGGCCAACCCGAACCAGCTTGCGCAATCCCCACCACCAACAGATCATGACCAGCGTGGGGCCCAGATAGATCGTTACGAACTCCAGCCCCGACCGGGCGGCGTTCCCTACCGCGCCATAAAAGGTCCAGGCGGTACAATAGATCGACAGCGACAGCGTGTAGATCAACGGAGATCGCAGCCACGCCCCCCTGCCCGCCGCGGCCATTCTGTCGGCGGCAAATGCGACGCTGAACAACAGCACCACATAGCCCAAACAAACCAGGATCAGCACGTTCAGCGTTGCCATCAGTCTTGACCTGGCTCGGAATCATCGCCGGTTGATATGCGTCTTGCGGCGAACCCAAAGAGAACGCTGGCAACGATCAAAACCGCCCAGCATGTGAAGATATAGAGAATCGCAGAAGACAGCGGCACCCCGTCCGCTGCATCGCCCCCACGCGGCCACAGCAACGGAATCGCAATCAGCGCGCCCCCCAGAATGGGCAGCAATCGGGCGGCGTCGGTCAGCCTGCGTCGGCGGTAACTTTGACGTTCAAGAAACAGCGACGGCCGCGCACCAGATGGTTGGCGGTCGTCCTGCATGCTCATGACCGCGAGGCCTGCGCGTGCAAATCGCGGACGGCGGTCAGAACTTCGGCATTGGAAAACGGCTTTGTCATGAACCGGCTGACCCCTGCATTCTCGGCCATCTCACGATCTTTCGATTGGCCACGAGCCGTTAGCATCAGAACCGGAAGATTTCGCAGTTCTTCGAGTTCGCGCAAGTCGCGCAAAATCTCCATCCCGCTTTTGCCCGGCAGCATCACATCCAGAATCACAAGATCCGGCTTCGCGCCCTGTATCACCAGCAGCGCATCCGTCCCTTCAGCATGCGTTTCAACCTGCCATCCCTCGCGGGTCAGCAAAAACCGAATGGCTTCAGCAATGTTCGGCTCATCCTCGATCAACAGAACCTTTCGGCTCATATATTTCATTCCTCCCCGAGACGGGCTGCACCACTGTCAACCTGTCCGAAACAGCTTATGCGCAGTGTCACGAAACTGTCAAAAACCTTCGCTCAGAATCGAGGGCTCTCGGCGCGATTCACAGTCCTTATTGGGGCAGACCCGGCAACTTGGGCCAACATGGGCAACCGCCTGACTGCCCTGAGGGCTTTCTTCGACGGATCGAACCAGCATGACAGAACGATAAACCGGCGCATCGTCATAGCCGGAAATGGATTGCGGCCAGGCATAGGCATAACAATCGAATTCCGCAGCCGTTCGCCCCAACTGGACGATCCGTTTTCGGATCGGAACCAGCGGCCGGTTCAGCGCCTGAAACAGCGGCCACAGAGGACACGCCTCGCCGAATCTGGGCATGGCAAAACCGGGCACCGATTTGCTGAACAAAATGCTGCCCGAGGCATCACAAATCACCAGCCCGGTCGGGCGCGACAAATACCCTTTAGGCAAGGCGGCCAGCCGCCTCAGTACGCTGGCAACGTCGACTGAATACTCTGCTGCCAAAAGCAAAGGATCTGTAACTCCCCGATCCAAAGCCCCTTTGAGCGCATCCAGAGGCAAAAGCCGAGCGTCGGATTCGTAGACGTCCAGAATATCCCGCGCCACTTTTCGCGCGGCAGAGGAATCAATCTCATTCAGATTAACATCTGCGCTTCCGCCTCCGGATTCGATTTCCGGGAAATGGTGATCATGCCTGTCAAAAAATGCTTCGACATCTTCCAGAGGGACCCCGCGACGATCCTCGGCCCCCTCGGAATCATCCAGATAGGCCACCAGCGATTTGGAGCTATCGGCCAGGCGTTCGGCATCCTGGTGCAGGTTCCGGTGGAATCGGTCTTGCCACTCGGGTTCAATCTCTTGCGTTTCAGCAAGAATGGCAGCGGTGGAACGAATCGCGGCGGCTGTCGAAAGGACCTCGTGCATGGATGCCGCCAGATGCGGATCGTGGGTCAAACGATCCGACAGGGTTTCAATCGTTCGCTCTAACGACACCACTCGGCTGTGCATTTGCGCCAAAACGCCCGCCCACCCTGGAAACCTACTTGCGAATTCCTCAAGCCCGTCCACTTCGGCTTTCTGGCCAACTGCATCTGCCGCAGCCTCGCGCAGCGCAGAAATCAGCGTCGCCTCGATCCCCTGGGTTAGCACCGAAGGCTCAACGGTCAGAGCCGCAGCGATATCCACCAGCAGCTTTCCTCCGATCCTGCGGCGGTTATGCTCGATCAGGTTCAGATAGGATGCCGAGATTCCAACCTGCCGTGCAAGCTGGGCCTGACGCAATCCTGCGATCTGCCGCCTTTCGCGAATACGGCTGCCTGTTAACGTGTCCCGCAAAAATTTCCTCTTTTTCCGCTGGCTCCTTTGGTCAACCTCAGAAGCATTTTCAAAACTATTATTTAAATATAAGTCTTTAGCAATTAATTTTCTTGAGCAATTTACTTTCTTCACAAACGCATCCCGCAATTCCAAACACCCGGTCCACGGTGTAACCCATTTGCATATTTCGAAAATCACAGGCCTTCCCCTTCTATTTTCGGCAAAACACCTGCACCATGGACATATGAGCGACCCAGCCTTTGAATATGCGCCGATCGGATTGGTCGAGTTGGAGAACCGCGTGATCCGCCGGTGTAATCTGCAGTTCGCACGCACTTTCGGCGGTGAAGAGGCCGATTACCGCAACATGCCCCTGCTACACCTCTATCCTTCTGTCGCAGATTGGGAACGTATCGGCGCACGGAGCCTGCAAATCATGCGCGACACCGGATATTATACGGATGAGAGGGTCATGCGTCGCCGCGATAGCGACTTATTCTGGTGCCGCGCGCGTGGACGTTCGCTAACGCCTGAAGATCCATTCCGCCATGGCATCTGGAGTTTTTCGGATATTTCCGAGGAACGCCCTTTGGTCGAGCTAACCAGCCGTGAGCGCGAGGTTGCCATTCTGTCCTGCAAGGGCTTGTCGGCCAAGGAAATCGGTGCGGAACTAAACCTGAGCTATCGTACAATCGAAGCCTACCGTGCGCGGCTGCTCGAAAAATTCGGGGCACGTAAACTGCCTGAACTGGTTGCGAAACTCTCCGGAATGCCGCTGTAACGCTGTTTACCACTGGTAATCTTCAGCAAAACCCCCATCTGACAGGCCGAGACTGTGCTTTTCATGGCCGTACGCTTAGCTTATAACGCTGCGTAATCAGACCAAAGCCCGCGCGAAACAGACGGGCCAAAGGGGAACCGTCGAGGACACTCATGACAGATACCAAACACGAAGCGGATGTGGCGTTTATCAAGGCACTGGCCGAACTGCTGCGGGAAAACGACCTGACCGAGTTGCAGGTAAAGCGTGATTATGGCGAAGATGACAGCCTGAACGTACGTGTTAGCCGCATGTCACCCGTCGCCGCTCCGGTCCAGGTTGCGGTCCCGGCGGCCGCGCCAGCCGCAGCCCCGGCAGCCGCACCTGCAGCAGCTGAAGCACCCGCAGCAAGTGACGATCCAGCCAGCCATCCGGGCGCTGTGACTTCGCCCATGGTCGGCACCGTGTACATGCAGCCCGAGCCGGGTGCGCCGTCCTTCATCTCCGTCGGTGCCAGTGTTTCCGAAGGCGACACGCTGCTGATCGTCGAAGCGATGAAAACCATGAACCACATCCACGCGCCTAAATCCGGCACTATCAAGCGTATTTTGGTGGGTGATGGCGATGCTGTGGAATTCGGCACTCCTCTGGTCATTGTTGAGTAAGGCGGCCCCATGTTCGACAAGATCCTGATTGCCAACCGAGGCGAGATCGCCCTGCGCGTCATCCGCGCCGCCCGCGAGATGGGGATTAAGACAGTCGCCGTCCATTCAACCGCAGACAGTGACGCGATGCATGTACGCATGGCGGACGAATCGGTCTGCATCGGCCCCCCGCCCAGCCCACAAAGCTATCTGTCGGTGCCTGCGATCATCTCAGCCTGCGAGATCACTGGCGCTCAGGCGATCCACCCGGGCTACGGCTTTTTGTCTGAAAATGCCGAGTTTGTGCAGATCGTCGAAGATCACGACATCACCTTCATTGGCCCCACCGCTGAGCATATCCGCGTGATGGGGGACAAGATCACAGCCAAGGACACGATGAAAGCCTTGGGCGTTCCCTGTGTGCCTGGTTCAGATGGTGGCGTGCCGGATCTGGCCGCAGCCAAGCGGATCGGTGAAGAATTCGGCTATCCTGTCATCATCAAGGCCACCGCCGGTGGCGGCGGACGCGGCATGAAAGTCGCGATGAGTGCGGATGAGATGGAAAGCGCCTTTATGACCGCGCGCGCCGAAGGCAAAGCCGCATTTGGTAATGACGAGGTCTATATTGAGAAATACCTGACCACACCGCGCCACATCGAGATTCAGGTCTTTGGCGATGGCAAGGGCCAAGCGGTTCATCTGGGCGAGCGCGACTGTTCCCTGCAGCGCCGCCACCAAAAGGTATTCGAAGAGGCACCCGGCCCCTGCATCACCCCCGAAGAGCGCGCAAGGATCGGTAAGGTCTGTGCCGATGCGGTTGCCAAGATCAACTATATCGGTGCAGGTACGATCGAATTTCTGTACGAAAATGGCGACTTCTTTTTCATCGAGATGAACACCCGCCTACAGGTCGAACACCCGGTCACTGAGGGCATCTTTGGCGTAGATCTGGTGCGCGAACAAATCCGCGTTGCGGCTGGTCAGCCAATGTCATTCGGTCAGGATGATCTGAAAATCAATGGTCACGCTATCGAGGTTCGGATCAACGCCGAGAAATTGCCAAACTTCTCACCCTGCCCCGGAAAAATCTCGGCCTACCATGCGCCGGGCGGTCTGGGTGTGCGGATGGATTCAGCGTTGTATGACGGGTACACGATCCCGCCCTACTACGACTCACTGATCGCCAAACTGATCGTGCAGGGCCGCGACCGACCCGAAGCACTAGCCCGTCTGGAACGCGCATTGGGAGAGTTGATCGTGGACGGAATCGACACGACGGTTCCCTTGTTCCACGCGCTGCTGCAAGAAAGTGACGTCCAAAGCGGTGATTATAACATCCACTGGCTGGAGCACTGGCTTGCGGAGAATATGGCCGACTAACTCTGCTGGGTCGGAAGGTTACCGCTTTCCGACCCTGAGGCGCCTGGCATGAGCCTTTCCCCGGAATTACTGCTCCATGGATATTCCATCGGTATCTTCCCGATGGCTGAACATCGCGATGATCCGGACCTGTTTTGGGTTGATCCTAAGTTTCGCGGCATCTTCCCTCTGGACGGATTTCACATCTCACGCAGCTTGGCCCGCAGGATTCGGAACTGTCGGTACACGGTGTCAATCAACAGGGATTTTGCCGGCGTTGTTGATGGCTGCGCTGATCGCACGGATACCTGGATCAATCAGGAACTTCGCACCCTTTACCAAAAGCTGAACCAATCCGGTCACGCCCATTCACTGGAAATCTGGGACGGCCCGAATTTGGTTGGGGGCGTTTATGGCGTTACTCTTGGCGCTGCCTTCTTTGGTGAGAGCATGTTTTCCCGACGCAAGGATGCCTCAAAAATTGCGCTTGCTTATCTGGTCGACCGGTTGCGGTCCTGCGGGTTCAAACTGTTCGATACACAGTTTTTAACCGCGCATCTCGCCTCGCTCGGCGCGATTGAGGTGCCGCGGGCACAGTATCGGAACGCGCTGGAAGAGGCAGTGACTATTGCAGCAGATTTCTCTGCTGATCTCGATCAATCGCCGGATGGCGTGATACAGCGGATCACCCAGACGTCATAGCGCGAATGATCAAGCGCATTCAGGGCTGGCGAGGTGGCAATCATCCACCCGTCAAACAGCTGATCCGTTCCGCCTTGTTCCCAAATGGTCAGGTAGGCAAACGCGTCCCCTGTTGGGTTATCTGCAGGATAGCGGCAATCACCCAGCGCGACATCCAGCCCAAAGACTGTCTTGGATTGGCCGTTTTGCAGTTCGACATCAACGGTCTGGCCATTGACCTTATCCAGCCCTCTGAGCATTGCACCCGGTCCGGATTGAACCTTTTGCTGTGCCGCTACCCCAGAGGCTGCCAGCATTGCCGCGATCAGAGCATATCGCTTCATTCGCCGCCATCTCCGGCGACGAACTTAACCAAAAGCGAAATCAGGCTGACTGCGCCCTGTGTATCCTCGACCTGATCGCCCGGTTCAAAGTTAAAGAGCGATCCGCCTGGCATGACTTCTACAAAGTTACCACCCAGCAACCCTTCGGATGAGATCACGATAGCACTGTCATCGGGGACCAGAATTCCATCAGAAATCGCAAAAGTCGTGTCCGCCCGGTAGGTTTCCGGGTTCAGGGTCACCCCTGTCACGGTGCCGATTTTGACCCCGGCAAGCCGCACGTCCGTTCCGACGCCGACGCCTTCGAGCGAGCGGAAAGAGGCGTTAAGCTCATAACCAGAACCGCCCTGGGACAGGCCTGTCGACTGGCTCGCATAGACGCCAAACGCTATTGCCCCGGCCAGGACGGCGCCTCCGACCAAAACTTCTGAAACTTTGTAAGATGACATTGCTCGCCTCGTCTTATTCCGGGTTCCAGGCCTCATAATCCGAACGCTCGACCGGATCCGGGCGGCGCAAAGACCCCGCCGGTGCATAAGCAAGCGCGGTTCCTGTCAGGTTTTCCTGATGCGGTTTTTCCCAGGATTTATGTGCCAGAGGTTTGTCGGTTGGCGGTTCGTCCCAGGTGCGGTGCAACCAACCGTGCCAATCGGGATCAACCCTGCTGGCCTCGGCCTCGCCGTTGAAGATCACCCAACGCCTGCTGTCATCCGCGGTACGATAAAACATATTGCCTTCATTATCTTCACCGACTTTCACGCCTTTGCGCGCGGTGTAAATCTGGGTGTTCAGGGTGGCCCCGTTCCACCAGGTCACGGCGCGCAAAAGACTGTTCAGGATTCCCATCGGCTGCCTCCGGCATTTTTGTCTCTGCAGATATGGACCAAAGGTCCGCCAAGGTCCAGTGCTAGGGTAGCGTTGCGCATCAATCCGGCAAAACTGCGGTCACTTCAATCTCGATGCGGTCCTCTGGCGTGATCAGGTTGCATTCGGTCACTGTCGCCGCCGGCGGGTTTTCACCAAATGCCTCAACCAGCAAAGGCCAGCACAGTTCGAATTCCGACATGTCCGGAAGGTAGTAGTTTACCCGAACCACATGCGCCAAATTTGATCCAGCCACATCCAAAGCCTTTTCAATCGCCTGCAGCGCGGATTTGCACTGTCCGACGATATCTTTGGGAATGATTTCGCCTTGTGCGCAGGTTCCGGCAACAAAGACAAAACCGTTTGCAACCACTGCCCGGCAATAGCCGACTTTGGCCTCATATTGGCCGCCCGAGGAAATTCGCCTTATCGTCATCCTGCCCTCCCAAACACAAAATGGCGCGGGATCACCGCGCCATCTGTTGCAATTCAAATTCAGTGATTACCCGGCCGAAGCCGATTCCGCCGCATCCGCATAGATGATCAGCGGCTGCTTGTCCGAGGATACAGCCTCTTCATTGACGACAACTTCGGTCACGTTCTTCATGCCAGGCAATTCGAACATCGTGTCCAGAAGGATGTCTTCAAGGATCGAGCGCAGCCCGCGTGCACCGGTCTTCCGTTCAATGGCGCGTTTGGCGATAGCCTTGAGCGCATCGTCGGTAAAGCCCAGCTCGGCATCTTCCAGTTCGAACAGACGCTGATACTGTTTGACCAGCGCGTTCTTGGGTTTTGTCAGAATGGTGACCAGCGCATCCTCGTCGAGATCCTCAAGCGTGGCCAGAACTGGCAGACGTCCGACAAATTCCGGGATCAGACCGAATTTCAGCAGGTCTTCAGGCTCCAGCTCTTTGAAAATCTCACCCACGCCGCGGTCATCATTGTCCCGCACATCGGCACCAAAGCCCATGGCCGAGCCTTTGCCGCGCTGTGCGATAATTCTATCCAGACCCGCAAAGGCACCACCGCAGATGAACAGGATATTCGTCGTGTCCACTTGCAGGAATTCCTGCTGCGGATGCTTGCGTCCACCTTGCGGCGGAACACTGGCGACGGTGCCTTCCATCAGCTTCAGCAGCGCCTGCTGCACGCCCTCGCCCGACACGTCGCGCGTGATCGAGGGATTCTCGGATTTGCGCGTGATCTTGTCGACCTCATCGATGTAAACGATGCCGCGCTGCGCGCGTTCGACATTGTATTCGCTGGCCTGCAACAGTTTGAGAATGATATTTTCGACATCCTCGCCCACATAACCGGCTTCGGTCAGCGTGGTCGCATCGGCCATGGTAAAGGGCACATCCAGAATGCGCGCCAGAGTTTGCGCCAACAACGTCTTGCCGCAGCCTGTCGGGCCGATCAACAGGATGTTGGATTTGGCCAGCTCGATATCGCTACCGGCTTTCTGAGCGTGATTCAATCGTTTATAGTGGTTGTGAACCGCTACTGACAGAACCCGCTTGGCCGTAGCCTGACCGATCACATAATCGTCCAGAACTTCGCAGATGTCTTTCGGCGTCGGCACTCCGTCAGAAGATTTCAGCCCGTTGGCTTTCGTCTCTTCGCGGATGATGTCCATACACAGCTCGACGCATTCATCACAGATGAACACGGTCGGACCTGCAATCAGCTTACGCACCTCATGCTGGCTTTTGCCACAGAAGCTGCAGTAGAGCGTGTTTTTGCCGTCACCGCCTGAATTCGTCGCCATGATCTACCTTTCGGGCTCCATCCTATGCCCCTTGCGGGGCCGCGCTTGCGCCTGTTCGTGCAGCTTAGGCCAGCACTGTGGCGGCTACAATCTCAAAATACCCCCCGTATCGGCGACACGAGGGGTCTGGGCTTAGCTCTCTTCGCCGCTCATCTTGGCGCGGTTTTCAACGATCTCGTCGATGTGACCCCATTCCTTAGCCTCTTCCGGGCTCATGAAGTTGTCACGGTCCAGCGCCTTTTCAACGGCCTTTTTGGTCTGTCCAGTATGGCGTACATAGATATCATACAGGCGATCCTTCAGCTTTTGCGTCTCAGCTGCGTGGATCATGATATCACTTGCCTGACCCTGGTATCCGCCACTGGGCTGGTGCACCATGATGCGGCTGTTCGGCAGGGAAAAGCGCATCCCGTTCGCGCCACCGGCCAGCAGAACCGACCCCATCGAGGCCGCTTGACCGATCACCAATGTTGAACACTTCGGTTTGATATACTGCATTGTGTCGTAAATCGACAAACCGCTGGTGACCACGCCACCCGGCGAGTTGATGTAGATCGAGATTTCCTTGTTCGGGTTTTCCGCCTCAAGGTGCAGCAGCTGAGCAACCACAAGATGGCTCATCCCGTCGTGGATCGGGCCGTTGATAAAGATGATCCGCTCTTTCAGAAGGCGCGAGAAGATATCATATGCGCGCTCACCCCTGCTGGTCTGCTCAACGACCATTGGGACAAGCGTGTTCATGTATGTGTCAACGGGATCGAACATAAGAAACCTGCCTGCTTTGCTATGGATCGGGACACTACCCGAAAATCTGTTACCTGAGTCTTAGTATCGCCACAGTGGGGCTGCAAGGGGTGCAGGAAACTTCATGCCCTGCAAATGCAAATTGATATTCAGCGGTGACTAAAGCGATACGCTCTTCAAAGTCGAAATCTGCGTCGAACTCTCACAAGTTCCCCTTTTCCCTTCACCTCATTTTGATTCATGCATATGAGAGTAAATGTTCATAATTAGCTGACTTGCGACCTTCTTCAGGCAGCAACACAAACAGGCGCCCAAAGTGTGGGCTGGTAAGGAAACAGAGGATGGCCCTTCCACAACTTTCACAGGAAATATCTCCGGAAAATTTCGACAAAATGGTTGAGAATGCAACGCATGCTGCAAATTTTCTCAAGGCCATCAGCCACGAAGGGCGTCTCATGATCCTGTGCCACCTGGTATCGGGAGAAAAGTCAGTAACAGAACTGGAAGAGCTGCTTTCGGCGCGGCAAGCCGCTGTTTCGCAACAACTGTCGCGGTTGCGACTTGAAGGGTTGGTGACGCCTCGCCGCGAAGGCAAGGCGATCTTTTATAGACTGGCCGATGAACGGCCACGCCGGATGTTAGAGGTTGTCTACGAACTCTTTTGCAACGAAGAATAAGAGCAATCCGCTATCCCAGCAACTTACGACTTACTTTTGGAACAGTCTTGATAGCCGGCGGACATGGCCATTAGCAAACTATCATAGTGCGAAATTCCCGTGTCAAAACTCACGCCTACGGGATCCAATTCAAAGATCGTGGCCCCGGTTCCTTCGATCGCTGTCCGCACCAGCCTTGTGTCAAATTGCGGCTCGGAAAAGGCACAAACAATTCCTTCATGCTCAACCTTTTCACGCAAAGCCGCCAATCGCGCCGGCCCGGGAGAGGACGCATCGCCAAGACTGACTGCGCCGGATGACTCCAGCCCAAATCGCTTTTCGAAATACTGATAGGCATCATGAAACGTTATGAATGACAGCGTCTGCATATCTGTCAGATCTGTCATAATTTTTTCTTTCAGTTCAACCAGTTCCCGATCTGCGGTCGCCGCGTTCTGCTGATAAGCATCGGCGTTTTCAGGGTCCGCCTCTGAGAGCGTTGCGGCAATTACCTGAACCCAGATACGTGCATTTTCGGGATCCAGCCAGGCGTGGGGGTCAACCCCTTCGTGATCATGGCCATGGTCGTCTGCATGGCCCGCATGGTCGTCGTGATCGTCATGACCCGCATGATCGTCGTGATCCGCATAATCGTCGTGATCCGCGTGATCGTCGTGATCCGCGTGATCGTCGTGGCCATCATGATCCGCACGGTCATCATGGTCATCATGGTCATCATGGTCGGTCGTATCCCGGAATTCATAGAGAATTGTTCCATCCGCATCCAACAAAGAGACATGCAGCGCATCCGGCGACAGCGCGCCCAAGGGTTTAACCAGCCAAGGGGTCAGCTCTTCTCCGGTCCAGAATACGATCTCGGCGGATTGCAAAGACCGCGCCTCAGAAGGCCGCATCGCGTGATCATGCGGAGACGCGCCGGGTGGAATGATCAAGCTGGGCTCACCCACGCCGTCCATCACCCGGGCGACCAGCGAATGGACAGGCGCAATATCGACGGCCACGCTTGGCGCCTCGGCGATTGCCTGGCCCGCAAACGCAAGTGAGCACACATATAGTGTAGATCGGAACATTTTCCCTCCAAATTGATATGTTATTACATTCGTTGAGCGCTTGTTAATCCGGACGTTATTACATATCAAGTTCAAAATCATTGGAGCCCCGTTATGAGCACCGTTGGATTCAGACAACACGATCACGCCCACTGCGTTCACACTGCGCTGTCTCAGGCCGAAAACAAGTGCAGAACAAAGCGCCTGCAGTTCACCACTGTCCGACGCCGTGTTCTTGAGATCCTGTTGGAAAAGCACCGGGCAATGGGCGCATATGATATCCTGGCTGTGCTAGCTGCAGAAGGGCTCGGGTCGCAACCTCCGGTCGCGTATCGTGCACTGGATTTCCTTGTGCAAAACGGGTTCGTGCATCGTATCGAGCAACTGAATGCCTATACAGCCTGCGCCCACCCGACCCATGACCATGTCCCCGCGTTTCTGATCTGCAGGTCCTGCAAAGCGGTGGCTGAAACGGAAACCGAGCTGACACAGGGTCGATTGGGCGCTGCGGCGAACACCTCGGGGTTTCAAATCGAACGAGTAGTGGTCGAGGCCGAGGGCCTATGTCCCGAATGCGTAGGTTCGGCGGCATGAATACTCCCCTTATTTCATTGAAAAACATGTCCATTCGGATCGACGGCCGCACGATCCTTGAACATGTGAACGCGGCAGTTTCCGAAGCAGAGATCGTGACCATTGTGGGGCCCAACGGATCTGGTAAGTCGACTCTTTTACGGGCGATCATTGGGGCCATTGCCCCATCAGAAGGCCAGGTAAGCCGCGCACCCGGCCTGCGCATCGGTTATGTCCCGCAAAAACTGGCTTTGGACGCCGCTTTACCGATGACCGTGCAACGTTTCCTGGGCTTACCCAAACGGATCTCGGCCCGCAAAGCGCTGGATGCACTAGAACGAGCGGGCGTCCCGGATCTGCGCAACCGGCAAATGACCCAGCTTTCGGGCGGTCAATTTCAACGAGTTCTGCTGGCGCGCGCACTCCTTGATGATCCTCAGGTCTTGCTTTTGGATGAAGCGACGCAAGGCCTGGATCAACCGGGTGCAGCTGCCTTTTATCAACGCATTGAGCAGGTCAGACGCGACCTTGGTTGTGCGATCGTGATGGTCAGTCACGATCTGCACGTTGTTATGGCGGCCTCAGACCGTGTGCTATGTCTGAACGGACATATATGCTGCGAGGGGTCGCCTCATACCGTCGCGGACGCACCTGAATACCGGGCCTTATTTGGCAGCGGAACCAAGGGCATGATGGCCCTTTACCAACATCAACACAGCCATTCGCACGACCATGACCACCACCACGACCAGGAAACAACCAACTGATGTTAGACGATTTTATGGTTCGTGCGGCGCTGGCGGGTATTGGCGTTGCACTCGCGGCGGCCCCTTTGGGGTGCTTTGTGGTATGGCGCCGGATGGCCTATCTGGGCGAGGCCACAGCGCACGCGGCTGTTCTGGGTGTGGCACTGTCTCTGGCATTTTCACTTCCGATGCTGCCGTCGATTGTGGCGTCAGCGCTTGCCATGGGGCTTACCGTCACGCTTTTGCGTGGCAAGGGGTTGGCGATGGATACATTACTAGGCGTAATAGCGCATACAGCCCTGGCCGCAGGGCTAGTCACCGTCGCCTTGCTGTCCGACGTCCGGCTGGATTTAAATGCCTTTCTGTTTGGTGATATCCTGGCTGTCACCAAAGGCGATTTGGCAACCATTTGGGGTGGCGGCGCGTTGATCCTGGCAGTCATGATCTGGCGCTGGTCAGCCCTACTTGTCGCCACGCTGAACCCGGACATGGCCTATGCATCCGGCATTGACCCAAAGCGCGAGGAGGTGTGGTTGACGCTGACCATGGCGCTGGCCGTTGCCGTGGCAATCAAAGTGGTAGGGGTTCTGTTGATTGCCGCCCTGCTCGTCATCCCGGCAGCCGGCGCGCGGTCTTTAGTGAGAACCCCTGAAAATATGGCGTTCGGGGCCGCCATCATCGGATCAGCTGCCGCCCTTGTCGGGCTGTGCGGTGCGTATCTTGCCGACACTCCGGCCGGGCCCAGCATCGTCTGCGCCGCAGCTGTGATCTTTCTGGTAACCGCCGCCATCGGGCCACTTTTTCGTAAAGAATAGATTGCCGGTTCAAAACTCTGGTTCACCATTAGCAAAACTGCTACGAAAATCGGGACTTATACAAAAGGAGAGACCTATGATCCGAGCCGCACTTATTGGACTGGCCCTTTGCACACTCGCCGCATGTGAAACCGCTAAAGGCGCCGGTAAAGATATTGAAAAAGCAGGTGACGCAATTCAGGGCGCAGCCACCGAGGTTCAGGAAAACATCTGATTCCTTTCGGAATGTAGCGATCAAGATCGGGCGACATACAAGATATAGTTGCCCTCTGCACCCGGACCCGCTATCGTTGCGGACACAGGTGCATAGACGCGGCATTGCATTTCTGACACGATCACGGGGTTCTTGCTTAAACGCTAGAACCCCGTTCCCGTTTTAGGGGGAATTAAATCGCTGCCTGTATGAATCCGGGGCCCGGAAAAAGGAAAAGGCGTCAGGTGCGCAGACGCGGTCTTTGCACGTGCCCAAAGGACACCCCTGACGCCTTACCGGTTCGACACGCCCGAGGGACGTCCCGATCCAGTTGCTTTGTCCCCCTAAGGGGCCACAGCCGCTGAACAGAGCCCGAGGGCCCCGCACAGCACGCATTAACCTTCTGAGAGCTTGATCACCTGTTTCAAACTTGACGCCCAAATCAGCGGATCACGCACCGGTAAGTCTTTGCAGTAGAACAAAATCCTAAGATTTCCCTTCACCGCAGCGACCCCCTTGGTCTTTGCGTCCCACCCAGGATCCTAAGAACCTCTGCGGTAACCTAACTGTTACATCGCGGTCATAAACGGGCAAGAAAATAGCACTGCAGCATAAAAAATAGCCGGGGATAAACTGTTGATATCTCGCTGGAGAGTGATGTGGATAACTCTAGATTTTGCGTTCCTGCGCAGAGTTGCCAATGGACAAGTGAAATTGCGTGCTCGGCCCGGGATTTTGGACTCTTTCTGCAGGCGCGAACGGACTGCACGACCCTTCTGGGGGTTTTGGTGAGCGATTGCGCCGATCCGATCCCTGATATTTCGAATCAAACCCGCCTTGAACGGGTCGCTCTTTGGCCACGGCCTCCGAGGACCGAGGCATTTTCTGACCAATCAGGGCCACCTGCCCGCATTTTGCGCTGAAAGCCTGTTCTGAATTTGAGAAGCGCTCCGACCCGGTTGGGTTACCTACTAAGCGCTGCGGCAATTCGCAGCCAGTACCCCCTAAATTCCAACCGGACCAGAGACGCTTCAGTTCACCTGGAGACCAGAGACGAGCCCGGAACTCGTTCGATCGCGCAGGCTACGCAAATTCAAAATTACATACAGCCCAAGGATCTTGCGCCAGCCCACGCAGCCAACCTAAATGAAGGGGCATTTACCGCTTCGATAGTTGAATTTGCTGTCACTGGCTCACCTCCTGTGCTGGGCCTTTCGCTGGCCTTTTATACAGATTGGGTGGCTGAGGGCCGGTTGCAACTTACCTAAAGGAAGCTTCATGAAGGCTTTAAAAAAGCCTAACCAGACTGTCGCGCTTAGGCCCAGGCCAGCGCGGTGCCGATCACGACCAGGGAAATGCCAAACACTTCGCGATGCGAGAAGTTTTCGCCAAACAGAAAGAATGAGGCGATGGCGATCAGAACGACCTCGGCCCCCAGAATGCCAGTATAGATTATGCCCAACCGTTCGTCGCGCAGCGCGGCGAGTTCGAGCGTCGCCCCGGCCAGCAGGGTCGCGACGATCAGCAGGCCAAGCCCCAGGCCTGGGATTTTCCACCAGAACTTCATCGCGACCATGGCAACGGAATAGAGACCCGCTGACCCGGGGGCAATGAAGGGGATCATGGATGTGGACATCTGCGCCTCCTGCTAGGGTTCCGCAGGGTAAACTCTAGCAGGCCAGCCGGGATGCGGCTGTGAGGTTGGTCACAATGGGTCGAACAGGCCTTATCCCGCGATCTTTCGGGTCACCAGATACGAAACCGGAAACGCCGCAATAAAGCCAGCTCCGGCAGCGATCAGGATAGGGTATAGCGTCGTATACCCCATCGACAGAACCGCAATGACAGCGGACCCGGCAAAGGTGGAACCAAGGAAGATATGTACGATCAACATCAGGGGAAGCATGGGGGCCTCATATCAGGGACTCAGGTTCCGCTGATCCTAGGATCGAGCACGCCTGCGGTCTTTGATCTGGGTCAGGGTGAGCGGCGTCTTGGAAACGGTCTGGCGGAGTTTCAGGGCCGAACGGGCGGAGCCCTGCGGCGTCCCGCGCAGCGCAACGGATGATCAGCAGAGATGAGGGCAGCGCCGACCCGAGGGGTGGCGCAAACGCGCCGCCCGTTTTGCCGGAGGCAAACCTCGGTTTGACGGGGCGGGTCGGCGCGGCCCGGCGGTGCCGCCGGGCGGGTGGGTTGATGGTCTTGGCTTTCAGTGATTATCAAACAAACCGCTGGGCCTGCCAGCATCCTCAATCACTTCGAAAACTTTAACTATTTCTTCCGATGAACTGGTCAAATTCCCTTTTGCATCATAATGATGTTCTACTCGCAAACGAACTTTAAGAGCGTCACCGGGTTTGATCGGGAAGCTGCCTGCTTTGAACTCAGACAACCAAATGTCATCCAAGATATTTAATGTCAGTGTTGTCTTGCCGTGTTTGAAAGTCCACTTGGCGTTACCGATGAAATCTGGTTTTCCGATCACTAGAAATAGGTCTTGTTCGTTGACCAACTCCTTCTCATCGCCAGTGTCTTCACTCGTCTCGGAAGGCAACCAATCACTCTTAAGATTGACCGTATACTCTTCTTTTCCAAGAGTAATCGTTAGTCCTTCCTCCGACGTAAACTTGCGCTTTGTTTCTTGGAATCTATCGAGTGGTTGCGATAGCCTTGTTGGGTTCGCAGGCGGATAATCTGGAAGTTGGCGAATCCCTGTTGCTCTTGCCATTTCGGCGATTTCTTCCGTCAAATCGGTGAGTTTCCTGTTCTCGTTCGCCGGTTCATCTAACCACTCAATCGCAGCATACTTGGCCTTGAGCAGATAGTGGCCAATCAGCTTCTTGATATCCCCGTCTTTTAGGGCTTCATCAGGGAGACTTTTGAGTACATTTCGAAGAAAAATTTTTAGGCTCGACTTTTGAAGGTCTTCTACAATCAACGCTGTCTCAAGCTGCGCATCGATTGTTTGCGTGAAAACTCGGTCCATATCCTCGAGCGAATGAATCAGGTCTGCTGCGATTTCAAATGCGCGTGCCGCCGACCCAACACTAGGATCGTAGTTGATCTTCAATACAAGATCTGCGTCAGCATTCGGCTCTTCGTCTAAAATACGTATCTTTCTAACCATAATAACACTCTAAACACATCCACTCAAAAGTGAATCCCCGAAAAACAAACAATCTAGAGGTTATGAAAAGCGATAGAAACTTTGGTTCCAAAGCGACCGTGTGGGCACGCTAGTTGGCTGCGCCAACCGCTTTCGCCCACCCGCCTTGAAAATGGCCAGCTTTTAGCTGTCCATCTTCAACGCTGAGATAAATGCCTCCTGCGGAATATCCACTTTCCCGAACTGACGCATCTTCTTCTTACCCGCCTTCTGCTTGTCCAGCAGTTTGCGTTTCCGCGTGGCGTCGCCTCCGTAGCATTTGGCGGTCACGTCCTTGCGCAGCGCCGAGAGAGTCTCGCGGGCGATGACCTTGCCTCCGATGGCGGCCTGGATCGGGATTTTGAACATGTGGCGCGGGATCAGGTCCTTGAGCTTTTCGCACATCGCCCGGCCCCGCATCTCGGCCCGGTCACGGTGAACCATGGTCGACAGCGCATCAACGGGCTCGTCATTCACCAGCACCGACATCTTGACCAGCGCGTCCTCGGTATAGCCGGTCATCTGATAGTCAAACGAGGCATAGCCCTTGGTCACCGATTTCAGGCGGTCGTAAAAGTCAAAAACGACCTCATTCAGCGGCAGGTCATAGACGACCATGGCGCGGCTGCCCGCATAGGTCAGGTCCATCTGGATGCCGCGGCGGTCCTGGCACAGTTTCAGTACGTCGCCCAGGAATTCATCCGGCACAAGGATGGTCGCCTTGATGCGCGGCTCTTCGATATGGTCGACCTTTGAGGGGTCGGGCATGTCGGCGGGGTTGTGCAGCTCGATCATCTCGCCGTCTTTCATGAAGACGTGATAGATCACCGAAGGCGCGGTGGTGATCAGCTCGATATCATACTCGCGCTCAATCCGGTCGCGAATGACCTCAAGGTGCAGCAGGCCAAGGAAGCCGCAACGGAAGCCAAAGCCCAAAGCGGCCGAGGTTTCCATCTCAAAGCTGAAGCTGGCGTCGTTCAGCGCCAGTTTGTCAATCGCATCGCGCAGGTCTTCGAATTCGGAACTGTCGACGGGGAAGAGGCCACAGAACACCACCGGCTGCGCGGGTTTAAAGCCGTCCAGCGCGATTTCTGCGCCATTGCGGTCATTGGTGATCGTGTCACCGACGCGGGTGTCACGGACCTGTTTGATCGAGGCGGTGAGAAAGCCGATCTCACCGGGGCCGAGGCTGTCGACCATCTCCATCTCAGGCCGGAAGACGCCGACGCGGTCGACATGGTGCAGGGTGTTGTTCGACATGAACTTGACCCGCATGCCCTTTTTCAGGGTGCCGTCCATGATGCGGACCAGAACGATGACGCCGAGATAGGCGTCGTACCAGCTATCGACCAGCATCGCCTTGAGCGGTGCATCCAGATTACCCTTGGGGGCCGGCAGATGGGTGACAATGGCCTCCAACGTCTCATGGATGCCCTGCCCGGTCTTGGCGCTGACCTGAATCGCCTCGGACGCGTCGATGCCGATCACATCCTCGATCTGTTCGGCCACGCGGTCACAATCGGACGCAGGCAGGTCGATCTTGTTCAACACCGGCACGATGTCATGATCGGCGTCGATGGCCTGATAGACATTCGCCAGCGTCTGCGCCTCGACCCCTTGGGTGGAGTCCACAACCAGCAGCGAGCCTTCGACCGCGCGCATCGACCGCGAAACCTCATAGGCAAAGTCCACGTGGCCGGGGGTGTCGATCAGGTTCAGCACGTATTGCTCGCCATTGTCAGCGGTATAGTCGATGCGGACCGTGTTGGCCTTGATGGTGATGCCGCGCTCGCGCTCGATATCCATGCTGTCGAGCAGCTGTTCCTTCATGTCACGATCCTTGACTGTCCCGGTCTCTTGGATGAGCCGGTCAGCAAGGGTGGATTTGCCATGGTCGATATGCGCGACGATGGAGAAATTGCGGATGTGAGCGAGGTCTGTCATGGGTTGGGGATATGCGTCGGAAATGGGCTGCGGTCAAGGTAGGACGAGACCCGACGAAACCCTTTAGTTGCTAGGCTTCGATCCGATCAGACCAGCCCATTTCTAACCAGTTCAGCATTCATCCAATGCGTCTCACTTTGCACATGACCTTCACGTACGTACTTCGCGAGATGAGTGGGCATGTTTTCTTCCTCGAATGCTGCTGTTGTGCGAACGACAAACCCCTCTTGTTTGTCTAGATCTAGGGCTGCAATTACATCAGCGACGACCTGAGCTGAGAACCGTCCTTGATACAGTTCGGAAACAGGGCTGATTCCAAGTTTTGTAAAGCGTGACAGCGTCGCATCCCATGGCTGAACGACGCCAGCCTTGATCCACGCGAATCCCAAAAAATAAGTCGGCAATTCCAAATACACGATGGAATGACGTGCGAATAGATATTCGCCAACAATGCGCTCATCCTTTGTAAGTTGCGGTGCGATACCAGCTGCGAAAGCCTTCATCCAGTCTCGCGACGGGTGATATCTGGCGTCGATACTGCGAGGGTGACAGCCTTGACTGTGGATGGTCGTATTCTCACCGTCCATCTTTTCGGTAAAGACGACTTCGTCCGCTGATGCCAACTCATCAACACTCGACATGATCTTGTCATCGCTCGTAGCACCGGGAGATTGCGGCAAGTGGAATGTACGCCCGTATTTCTTTAGCATTTTGGTCTCACGATAGAGTTCTAAGCGAAGTCAGGCCAGAAAACGCGACATCAATTATGTGCGCAATCACTTTTTCGCAGCACATGATTGATCCGAAATCCACTTTGATTCATACTCCGCCACAGACCGAGAGGGGCATCAGACCCGTCCGGGCAGGCAAAAACGAGGCAAGAGCATGAAACAGTTCCTCTTAATCGCATTTTGTGCGGCATCGCTGACGGTGATGGCTCCGGCACCGAGCGAGGCTGCGCAGATCAAACGGGCGTGTCTGGCGTCGGACCGGTCGGCGGCGACGCGGGCGCGGTGCAGTTGCATTCAGCGCGTCGCAGATCAGGCGTTGACGCGGGGCGATCAGAAGACCGTCGCCAAGTGGTTCACCGACCCCCATCAGGCGCAGGAGTTGAAGATGTCGCAGACTTCGCGCGATGATGCGCTGTGGGATCGGTATAAGAACTTTGGCCAGATGGCGCAGGCAATCTGCAACTAAGCTGGTCACGCTGCTTGACCTGATGCGCACTGCACCTCAGATATGGCGCAGCGAAAGGTGTATCAGATGGTAATGAAAGGGCTGACCCTGCGGGGCCTTGAGGTGTTCGAGGCTTTGGCGCGGACAGGATCGGTGGCACAGGCCGCCGAGATCACGGGGCTCAGCCAGCCTTCGATTTCTCAGCAATTGCGCAATCTGGAAAAGGCATTGGGCACTGATCTGGTCGATCACGGGCGACGACCAATGCGTTTAACGCAAGCCGGCCGCAGCTTTCTGGCGCGGGCCGAGGTCGTGCTGGCCGAACTGCAAATGGCCCAAAGCGAACTGACCGTGATGGATCTGGGGCATCTGACCACCCTCTCCATCGGTTTGATTGACGACTTCGACAACGATCTGACCCCGCGGCTGGCGACTTTGCTGGCCGACAGCCTGACCCGGTCGAAATTCAAACTGATCACGTTGCCCAGTCTAAACCTGTTCGCCGAGCTGGAGGCGCAGAGGCTGCATATGGCTGTATCCGCGCATTCCGGAGAGGTCCTGAAGGGTGTGATTGAATACCCTCTGGTTCAGGACCCTTTCATTCTGGTGACCCCAAAGGGTATGGGGAATTCAATACAGGACCTGCCCTTTCTGCGATACGCCCGAGATCAGCTGATCAGTCGCCAGATCGAGGCGCATCTGGCGCGCCAGCAAATGGAGTTCGAGGAACGGTTTGAAATCGGCTCGCACCTGGCGCTGATGGCAATGGTCGCACAGGGGCTTGGCTGGGCGATCACAACACCACTGGGATATATGCGTGCGACGCGGTTTCATGACGGGATGGAGGCGCATCCGGTCCCGTTCGGTGACTTCGCCCGCACAATTTCGCTGTTCACCCGCTCTGACTGGTCGGACCAAGTACCCAAAGAGGTTGCAGACATGATCCGACGGCTGATGCGGACCCAGATTGTTGATCCGGCAGTCGCGCAGGTGCCGTGGCTGGGCGGGCAGTTGAAGGTGATGAGTTAGTGTAGGGCACCGCAGATATTGGAAGCATAATTACCAACGCGCCGTGTGTTTCTGCCACCATCTTCATACAGAACCGAACTAGGGTTAGCTTTGCGAACCGAAGCAACCGCTCGACGAATCTCTGCTACAGCAGTCGCAAACCTGTGATAGCAAATTGGAATGGCAACGATATCAACACAGACCAGACCAACTATTCCCTATCCGATTGCGGTTGCCGGCGTTCTATTCGCCTCAATTTGTTTCGGGCTGGTTCCTTATTTTAGCCGAGGGCTGACCGAGCAAGGCGTCGCGCCTTATGCCGTCGCGTTCTATCGCTACATCGTTACGGCAATTCTGCTGCTGCCTGTTCTTTTTATACACCGAAACGCTTGGCGCGAGATTGTTTGGGGGCTTTCGGCAGGCGCGGTAATGAGCCTTGGATGGATTGGATATGTGACGGCGCTGGAGACATTACCCGCATCGACTGTGGGCGTTCTCTATATGACCTATCCGGTTTTCACGCTGATCATTGCCTGGGCTTTGTTCGCCGATACACCCACAAGGCGCGCATTGTTCGCCTCGGGCCTCATTACGTTGGCGGCACTCATTGCAGGATCGCCCGCATCCGTTCCGCTACAGCACATACCAACGCTTCTGATGTCGCTAGCAGCCCCAATCGGGTTCGGCTTCGGCATATGTGTCTTGGTTCACAGGTTGTCCCGCATCGCACCGCTTGCGCGCATTGCTTCGGTTTCCTTGGGATCGGTTCTCGGGCTCTTGCCGCTGATGCTGAACGCCGATGTTGCCAAGTTGCTCCCGCAGGGGCAATCCGACTGGATTTTGATCGTCGGAATTGGCCTGGTCACAGCGCTTGTGCCACAGCTCATTTATACGATCTGCTCACCGTTGATCGGCGCTTCTCAAACTGCGGTCGTCGGCAGCATTGAATTGCCGACAATGTTTGCTGTGGGCTTTCTTGCCTTTGGCGAAGCAATCACAACGCCACAGGCCGTAGCCTGCGCTTTGGTTTTGGGTGCGATTGCGATCACCAGAAGCCGGACGACACGCACCTTATCCACTGTGATTGCGAAAGAACCAAACAGGTGAGCTTGGCCCCGATGCAGGCGTCGATTGATTTTACATCTGAATGTCGAAGACATCAGAGCTCTTACAACTAAGCCCTCAGATGTGCGTCAAGACCTGCGACGGCCTTTTCGATCAAATCCAGCGTGCCCTCGAAATCACGGGTGTAATACGGATCGGGCACATGATCCGCGCCTGTCTCAGTAGCGAAATCAGTCAGCAAGCGAACCGGAGTTTCGTTGCCACGGGGACGCAAATTTTCGATATTGGTAAGGTTCTCTGCATCCATTCCGATGATCAGGTCAAAGCGGTCAAAATCTTCGGCCACGAATTTGCGCGCGCGCAGATCGCTGATGTCGATACTACGGGCATGAGCAGCCTGCTGCATTGGGCCATAAGGCGGGTCTCCGATGTGCCAGCCAGAGGTTCCGGCGCTGTCAGTGGCATGATGCGGCGCACGGGCGCGAAAAGCACCTTCGGCGGCCGGAGACCGGCAGATATTGCCCAAACAGACGAAAAGGATACGGTGTGTCATACAACCGGGTGTAACGCGTGAGGCGGAAATGCAAAAGATCGTCATTCTGACCGGTGCCGGGATTTCCGCCGAAAGCGGGCTGGGCACATTCCGCGACGAAGGAGGTCTGTGGGCGCAGCACAGGATCGAGGATGTCGCCACGCCCGAAGGCTTTGCCCGCAATCCGGCGGTGGTGCACAAGTTCTACGACGCGCGCCGTGTGCAGGCTGCACAGGCGCAACCCAATCCGGCCCATACCGCGCTGACCCACCTGCAACGCAACTGGCCCGGCGAGGTTATCATCGTGACCCAGAATGTCGACGGCCTCCACGAAGCCGCAGGATCCGAGAATGTGATCCATATGCACGGCACCCTCGCTGGGGCCTTATGCACCACCTGCGATTACCGCTGGGTCGCCCCGCCCGAGATGTCGGTGGGCGAACCCTGCCCCGCCTGCGGTGGCCCAACCGCCCGACCCGATGTTGTATGGTTCGGTGAGATGCCCTATTTTATGGACCTGATCTACGATCACCTGGCCAATGCTACAATCTTCGCTTCAATCGGCACCTCGGGTCAGGTCTACCCCGCCGCAGCATTTGTGCACGAGGCGACAATGTCAGGCGCACGAACCGTCGAGTTGAACCTGGATCCGTCATCCGGCGCCTCGAGTTTCGATCAGGTGATACTTGGCCCTGCATCCGAAACCGTGCCACGCTGGGTTCAAAAGCTACTGCGCGAATCTTAACCCGCCAGACCGGCACCAAAATTATTGATACGACAATCTAAATAAGAGGCTCCCATGACCGACCCCCACCACACGCGCGAAGAAATCCTGGACGATTCCAGTATGGAGGGCCGCGATACATTTGGCGACCAACTGGCAAATCTGTGGTGGACCTTCCTGTTGCGCGGATGTCTGGCCGGAGCATTGGGGATCGCCGCGCTGTTTTGGCCAACGGGCAGTATCTCTTTGCTGTTGCGACTGGTCGGCCTGCTTTTGGTTCTAGATGGCGGCCTGACCCTACTGGGCTTTGGACGGCGCGGATTGATCGGCGGCGTCGGCATCGGGGCTCTATTGATTGGGCTTGTCCTGTTGATCTGGCCCGAGGGTGTTGCGCGGCTGACGTTTTTCCTGCTGGGTGCTTGGGCGCTGATCGTCGGCATCGGTTCGTTGCTGGCATGGCGGCAGATACCCAGCAACAACCCGGATGCCGTGATGGTGCGAAACTCGGGGATCATTGCACTGATCATTGGGTTGGTGCTGTTGTTCTGGCCCGGCAGTGGCATGGTCGCACTGGGGTGGGCCATTGCCTTTTCCGCGCTGGCTTTCGCCGCCGTGATGTTCTTTCTGGCAGTGCGCTTCAAACGGGCACATGACCGCGTTTCGATGCGGGTTGTTCACCGTTGAAGCGATAGGCAAACAGGCCGGGCAAAGCCCGGCCTGACGCGTGGATGACGGCCGCATAGCGGCTTGAAGGATGACGTGACCTTAGTTCGAGTGGGCGCCCATGTCTTTTCGTTCCAGATCAACCGGCACGTCGATCTCAACCTCACCGGCTTTTTCAAAAACCAGCGTTACAGGCACAGTTGCACCATGTTCAAACGGAGCAACCAATCCCATGAACATCACGTGATCGCCCCCGCGCTTGAGCGCATGCGCACCACCGGCTGGGATGACGAATCCCTCTTCGACATGGGTCATCTGCGCCACGCCGTTGGCATCGATCAGATGCGTGTGCAGCTCAACCCGTGCAGCCGCCTCCGATTCCGCACGAACAAGACGGTCATCCGCCTCGCCCGTGTTCTGAATCACCATAAAGGCCGCGCCCGCTTTCGCCGTTTTGCCGGCGGAGCGCGCATAGGCATCTTCTAGTGTGATGGTTTCCTGCGCCATAGCAGTGGTGGCAAATGCGGCCGCAGCCAGGGTTGCCAAAAGTTTGGAAGTGAGGGACATTGCGCCTCTCCTATGTCAAGTGTCTGAAAAAGTTAAATTTAATCAGGCTCTTGCAGGTGGCGCGCGGGCGGGCTGAAACGGAACGGGCGCTGCTATTAGGCTCCTGTCGCCGCGCTCTAAAAATGGCCCGGCATAACTTGGTGCATCGGGCAGCACATGTGAAACGACGGCAATAGCACCCAGCAACGTCAGCGCATATTCGGGGCAGAAATGCGGGGGCTTTGCCGGTTGCCCCTCGGCATCCATATAGATCACCACAGGACCAACACCAGTACACAGCACCATCTGCCCGACTGCGGTATCAACGCCACGCGACGCAGCCACCCCCTGACCGGTCAGAATGACCAGCAGCGACAGGGCAAATGATAGAAATCTGTTCCGAAAGTGTTTCATCCTGCCTTCGGTATACGCCCGAGACAAAAAGGGCTTCAAGCACAATCGAATGCGCCAGAAGCCCTCGGGTCATTTTGGTCAGTACGAGGTCAGTTGTCCAATCCAGGACGTTTGACAGACCCTTTGGTCAGGCTGGTATGCAACCTGTTCACCTGACGCTGCATCCGCACACATGTCCCAAACGTCTTGCCAAAAAAGGCCGCCAACAGGGAGAGGGAATCAAAGGATTTGAAAGACATGAGATCGAACTCCGCCAATAGAATATGAACAAACATATTCAAACATCAGAACACTGTATGTGAACAAGATCACGCTCTGACGGCGAAATCGTCTAAACTCAATCAGACAAAAGAAAAGACCCTGCACCGTTCGGGTACAGGGTCGAAATCTTTGGTGAAAAAGAACGCTTAGACCGCAGCTTGAGCCTTGGCGATTTCTTTTTTCACTTTCAGTGCGTTGGTGGACAGCTCGTCATCCTTGGCTTTGGCCAGGAACGCATCCAGACCACCACGGTGGTCAACTGAACGCAGGGCAGCGGCCGAGATACGCAGCTTGACGCCACGACCCAGGGTTTCCGACTGCAGGGTTACGTCGTTCAGGTTGGGCAGAAAACGACGACGAGTTCTGTTTTTGGCGTGGCTGACATTGTTGCCAGTCATCGGGCCTTTTCCGGTCAGTTCGCAACGGCGCGACATGGTTTCTTCCTTTGTATCTGCGGGCTGGGTACAGGACCCGTGGCCAAATCACAAGGGGCGCAACCCGAAGTCGCGCCCGAAAACTGGTTGGATGCGTTTAGTGGGAATCACAGGAAGGGTCAAGACGGGCAGTGCGAAATCTTTGCACCCATCTTAAACTCTATAAGACCTAGGCGCCATTGCGTTGAAGCAAGGGTTTGTTGTTCTTCAAATGCCGCTGGATCAGATGGGATTGTTGACGTCCACATGGAATGAACCGGGCCGGATTTTCACCATGGTTTTCGATCAGTTCCGGAAAGATTTCGAAAATTTCTTGCCGCGCCTCCGATCCGAGGGATTTCAGGGCCTCGACTCCGGTGAACAGGCTTTCGGTTGGGGCATCTTCGGCAAAGATGACATGATGGCGATCAAATAGCAGGTGAAAATACTCAACCGATTGCACGGCCTCATCGATATAGATTCCCGGCAGTGCGGTCAGTTTGATCGCCGGAATCAAAACTTCGGTGGTACCGAACATGCGTTCCGCGATTCTGGACTGCACCAGCATCCTGTGCTGGCGTGAGACCAGAAGATCGCGATGCGGCAACCCCTCGCCCAACGCACCTGCAAGGATTCGTACCGGCAAGAGCCGGGGATTTTCCAGCAAGGCGGCGCGGTCAAACTGTCGACGACCGATCCAGCGTATAGGCTGAGGGTCGCACCCCATGGTCGGGACCATGTCCCCGATCCGCAGCGCTTGGATTGCTTTCATGCCGTCCTTCGTCAGGATGTGCGTGTCACGGGTAAAACAAGGAACGCCACTTCCGTTCTCAAAGGCAGAATATGTGACCGTGATACCGGATGGTAGGGTGAATGTCCCGCTGGACAGGGTATAGCCTACGCCATCTACGACGTTAATGACGCCAAAATTGGTATCGGTGATGACGGTACCCACAGGCAAGTTCAACGTGTCGGTTCCGCCGCCACCCCGCAAATCGCCACTGACGCTGGTGCTGGTGAAATTCAGGGTATCGTTGCCGCTCCCCAGCCGGATGTTTCCAACATTCGAGCCACTGATATCGACAGTGTCGTCATCCGACCCGCTGGCAATCCTGCCACCAATGGTGCTACTGGTGACGGTGATCGTGTCGGAGCCGGCATTGCCGATGACATTCCCGGTAATCGTGCTGTTATTGATGTCGACGTCGTCGTCGCCACCCCGGCCGCGGATATTATCAATCGGAGTTCCAGCCGGTGAACCGTTCAGGGTCCCCGTGTCATTGTTAACGTCGATATCGTCGTTGCCGTTGGTCCCAGTAATATCGGGCATAGCTGACGGTTCCCGCATATCCGGCCTGGCGACAGATGCGCGGCCTTAACCTGAGTTTGCATCAAGTTTGGGTCAACTTGCAACCTATGGGCGATATCCCACCGATCCGAAATCAGAAAGAGAATGAGATCAAAGGCTTGAATAAGGCCTTAGCCAGCGACTAAAGCAGACAACATATGTTCCGCCGCAACCGACGGACTGAGCTGACCAGTGCTGACCTGCGAGCCCAGACGCTCCATTTCCGAGCGCGCTTGTGGAGTCGCCAGGCGTGCCAGAAGGGCAGACCGAACCTCTTGTTCGAACCAATATTGTGCTTGCGTGGCGCGGTTGACCTCCCAGTGGCCATTTTCACGGCGCCATTTACTGAGGGACTGCATCTCCTCCCAGGCTTGAGCCAGCCCATGTTCCTCGACCGCTGAGACAGTCATCGCCTTGGGAAATCCTTCCGGGTCCTGGGGTCGTTTACGCAAAAGACGCAGCGCCCCGGAATAGTCGGCGCAGGTGCGAGTGGCGGCAGATTTCAAGTCACCATCCGCCTTGTTGACCAAGATCATGTCGGCCATTTCCATGATACCGCGCTTGACGCCCTGCAGTTCGTCACCGCCCGCCGGGGCAAGCAACAGCATAAACAGATCCGACAACTCGGAGACAACCGTCTCCGATTGCCCGACACCAACCGTTTCGATCAAAACAACATCGAACCCAGCGGCCTCACATAAAGCGATGGCCTCACGTGTGCGGCGGGCAACGCCGCCCAGGTGCGACTGGCTGGGTGATGGACGGATAAAGGCGTTTTTCTCGCGGCTCAGGCGTTCCATCCGGGTCTTGTCCCCCAGAATGGACCCGCCCGACCGAGTCGAGCTGGGATCTACTGCAAGAACTGCAACACGCAGCCCCTGCCCTGTCAGCATCATACCAAAGCTTTCGATGAACGTGGACTTGCCGACGCCGGGCGTTCCTGACAATCCGATCCGCAGGGCCTGGCGGCCCTCTTTGGTCAATCTGGTCAGCAGTTCCGTCGCCTGCGCACGATGATCGGCGCGACCGCTTTCCACCAGCGTGATACCACGGGCCAGCGCGCGCCGGTCTCCGTTCAAAATCCTGTCACTCAGGCTGTCCAGTTCCATTTCGCCCCCAATCAGTTGCGGCAGTTCTAGTTGCCGTCCCAATGAGGGGTTTGTCCAGACCAGAGCGCACAAGAATTTACCTCTGGGATATGCGCTCTCCGGGCATAAGAGACGGAACTGGACCTTGTCGTACCGTTGGCGGATAAAGCCCGCATGATACGCCTGCCCATCGACGACGCCATTCCTGACCTTCTTGCCGCCCTAAAGGCTTCGGGCCGCGCAGTGCTGCAGGCGCCTCCGGGCGCGGGGAAAACAACACGAGTGCCGCTGGCGATATTCGAGGCGGGGCTATGCGATGGCAAGATCGTGATGCTGGAACCCCGCCGCTTGGCGGCCCGGGCTGCTGCTGAGCGCATGGCCGATACGCTGGGACAGCGCGTGGGCGACACAGTTGGTTATCGCGTGCGGGGCGAGGCGAAGGTATCGAAATCGACCCGGATCGAGGTCGTCACCGAAGGTATCCTGACCCGAATGCTGCAAGTCAAACCCGATCTGCCCGGCATTAGTGCGGTGATTTTCGATGAATTCCATGAACGGTCCCTGAACGCGGATCTCGGCCTGGCCTTGTGCCTTGAGGTCGCCGGGGCATTGCGGGACGATCTGATCCTGCTGGCAATGTCGGCAACGCTGGACGCTGAACCCGTGGGGCGGTTGATGGAGGCCCCCGTTGTGACGTCCCAAGGGCGCAATTACCCGGTCGAAACACGTTGGCTGGACCGACCGCTAGGACAACAGGCGCGAAAGCTGGACGCATTGGTCGATCTTGTGGTTCAGGCCGAGCGCGAAACAGAAGGTGGGATGTTGGTGTTCCTGCCCGGAGAAGGCGAAATCCGCCGGGCAGAGGCCGCCTTGGCTGGCCGGCTATCCAGCAAAGCTACGGTGCGACCACTATTCGGTGCGATGCCTTTTGCTGCCCAGCGCCAAGCGATTGCACCGATCGAAACCGGTCGCAAAGTGGTTTTGGCTACGTCCATTGCCGAAACCTCGTTGACCATTCCAGACATTCGCGTGGTCTTGGACATGGGACAGGCTCGGCGGGCGCGTTTCGATCCGGGGTCGGGTATGTCCAGACTAGTGACCGAGCGGGTGACGCGCGCCGAGGCAACGCAGCGCGCTGGCCGCGCTGGTCGTGTCGCCGAAGGCAAGTGCTATCGCTTATGGTCGAAGGGCGAAGAAGGCGCGCTGGCCGCCTATCCCCCGGCCGAGATCGAGGCAACCGACCTGACCGGGCTGGCGCTGGAACTGGCACTTTGGGGGGCGGACCCCGAAGAACTGTCTTTCCTGACCCCTCCACCCGAGGGCACGATGACAGAGGCACGCACGTTGCTGATGATGCTGGACGCGCTGGATGGGAAGGGACGGATCACCGACCACGGGCGGTCACTAGCGGCGCTACCTCTGCACCCGCGATTGGGACATATGCTGGAACAGGTCGGCCCCGCCGCCGCACCTTTGGCCGCTCTCATGGCCGAACGCGATCCCTTACGGGGTGCTCCGGTGGATCTGTTGCTTAGGCTCGAAGCCATGCGAGATATGCGCGCCTTTCAACGCAACCGTGTCTGGCAGGTCAACATTGGTGCGTTAGAACGGATAAAAACCGAGACCAAGCGGCTGCAAACCAAAGGCAACCTGTCCGACTTCAGCCCAGCGGCAACAGCCGCACTCGCCTATCCCGATCGCATTGGACAACGGCGCAAAGGGGATGAGCCGCGTTATGTGTTGTCAGGAGGGAAGGGTGTTGTGCTGGATGGCAGCGATACGCTGGCTGCCGCGCCTTATCTGGTTGTGACCGATACCGATGGCAACCCCCGCGAAGCAAAGGTGCGCATGGCCGCACAGATCTCGGAAAAGGAAATTCGTGACTTGTTCGAGGATCAGATCACCTGGATCGAGGTCTGCGACTGGTCAAAACGTGACCGCCGTGTCGTTGCGCGCAAACAAGAACGGCTAGGCGCAATCACGTTGAGTGATCGTGTTTGGAAAGAGGTTCCGGACGAAGCAGTTGCATTGGCGATGCTGGATGGCGTCCGTGATCTTGGCCTGCGACTGAACGGGGCCGCTGCGCGATTGGCGGCACGGGTGGAACTGGTCCGGACCGAAGGCGCAGAGCTGCCTGATTTCTCGATCGAGGGGTTGACCGACACGCTGCAAGACTGGCTGTTGCCGATGCTTTCCGGCGTCCGCAATGCTGAAGACTGGAAACGGTTCGACCTGTTGCCAGCGTTGCGCGCCCGACTGGACTGGGCCCAGACGCAGGAACTGGACCGGCGCGCTCCAGGGTCGTTTGAAACTCCTCTGGGGCGAAAGGTGCCGATAGATTATGGCGGTGCAGTACCGGAAATCTCGGTGCGGCTGCAGGAACTGTTTGGCGTAACGCGCCATCCAGTCATTGGCGGTGAGGCCCTCAAGATCACGCTTCTTTCACCGGCCCAACGACCCATCCAGATCACGCGCGACCTGCCCGGTTTCTGGGCTGGGTCATACGCGGATGTGCGCAAAGATATGCGCGCGCAATATCCCAGACACCCTTGGCCCGAAGATCCGACCAAGGCCGACCCCACCCTGCGCGCAAAACGTCGAAATTAGGCGGCCGTCGGGAATTTTCGTCGAAAATTCTTGGCATGAAGATGCGGAAAGCACGGCGATTCCGGGCGTTCATTGAAGATTATCTGTTTCATTGCTATGTGGGCTGCTCAGGTAAAACCCGGGTACGCGAACGACAAACATGACAAAATGGCTGCGAAATATTTGGGAAGAGGTCGCCCGGCCTCTGTTCCTGCGCCCCCATCGGGTGCAGTTTGGCGCCTTGTGCACCCGCGAAACGCAGGACGGGCTGCAGGTTCTTTTGATCACCAGCCGGGACACCGGACGCTGGATCATCCCCAAAGGTTGGCCGATTGATGGCCTGGATGGCGCCGAGGCTGCCCGGCAAGAGGCCTGGGAAGAAGCCGGCGTGTGCGCCCAATCCCTATCCAAAGACCCTGTTGGGCAATATACTTATGACAAGATCCTAAAAGACGGAGCCAGCCAGACTGTGGTGACCAATGTCTATCGGATCGAAGTGCAGGAACTGGCCGATATCTACCCCGAGGCCGAGGAAAGGACCCGCGAGTGGGTTTCGCCCGTGATAGCGGCCGAACGTGTTCAGGAACCCGAACTGCGCGCTTTGCTGCTGCAGCTGTGACACCTCCACAAAAAGTGATGACGCCACGGTTGCTCGTCTGAGCGAAACCGTATAGCCGCGGGTGTTCTTTTGGAAACCGCCCGCAATAGCCTGATGTCGAACCCAAGCTCCAAACTCCGTTGGCAATCGCTGGACAGCGATCTGGCGCGCATCTCGCGCGTTGAGTATGCCAATGCCCATGTGGCACGCCCCATGCTGGCGCCGGGTATCGCCTTCGCCTTTATTGCGCTGGCCGGGCTGACGGCCGCAGTGGTTTTTGGGCGGGCTGATGGCGGGTTGATCGTTGTCGCGGCAGCGGGTTTTGGGGCCTATATGGCCATCAATATCGGCGCAAATGACGTTGCCAATAACATGGGCCCCGCTGTCGGGGCCAACGCGCTGACCATGACCGGCGCAATCGTCATCGCCGCCATCGCAGAAAGCGCGGGGGCCTTGCTGGCAGGTGGGGATGTCGTCTCGACGATTTCGAAAGGGATTATAGACCCGGCATCAGTTCACGACAGCACCGTCTTTATTTGGGCGATGATGGCGGCTCTGATTTCTTCAGCCATGTGGGTCAACTTGGCCACCTGGGTCGGCGCGCCTGTTTCGACCACACATTCGGTGGTAGGGGGCGTCATGGGGGCGGGCATCGCAGCAGCTGGCCTAAGCGCGGTCAGTTGGACCACGATGAGCGCCATTGCCGCCAGTTGGATCATCTCTCCTGTGCTAGGTGGAACTATTGCCGCTGGCTTTCTGGCTTTGATCAATGCCAAAATTCAGTATCAGGACGACAAGATCGCCGCTGCCCGCCGTTGGGTGCCGATACTCGTTGCTGTCATGGCTGGTGCCTTTACCACCTATTTGGCCGTCAAAGGCCTGAACAAGCTGGTCAAAGTTGAGCTTGAAGTCGCTTTGCTGTTCGGTCTGGCCACCGGATTTCTGACATGGCTGGTGACAGTCCCTTGGGTGCATCGCAGATCAGAAGGACTAGAAAACAGAACGAAGTCTCTGAAAACGCTGTTTGGGCTACCACTTATTATTTCAGCAACATTTCTTAGCTTTGCCCACGGCGCCAATGACGTGGCAAATGCGGTTGGTCCGTTGGCGGCAATCGTGCATACGGCGCAGTTCGGGGATTTCGCTGCACAAGTCGCAATTCCAACCTGGGTGATGGTGATCGGAGCGCTGGGAATTTCCTTTGGGCTGTTCCTGTTTGGCCCAAAATTGATCAGGATGGTCGGCAGTCAGATCACCAAGCTCAACCCAATGCGCGCATTCTGTGTCGCCCTGTCTGCGGCAATCACCGTGATCCTAGCCAGTTGGCTGGGCCTGCCTGTCAGCTCCACCCATATCGCGGTGGGCGCGGTGTTCGGCGTGGGGTTTTATCGCGAATGGCATGCCGAACGGCGCAGGAAAAACGCGAACCACCAACGCCCGCCCGAGCAGCGACAGGCGCAAGAAGAGAAAAGGCGCCGGAAGCTCGTCCGTCGCTCGCATTTCATGACGATTGTGGCGGCCTGGATCATAACGGTTCCCGCAACGGCAGTGCTGTCGGCAGCAATTTTCTGGACGCTGACGGCTTTTCTCTAGCCCATCAGATTCGGATTTGCTCGGGAGTAAGCGGGGATTTTGGGTTCTGTGCAATCTTTTCGCGAACCTGCGCGCAGATTGGGGTCGCAATGCCTTGCCGCTCGCCCAAACGGATGATCTCGCCTTGCAGACTGTCGATTTCCGTTGGGCGCCCTGCCAACAGGTCATAGGCCATAGAGGTGCGCGCCGAGGGGTCAATGGTCAGCATCCGGGAGGCAACCCGCGAAAACAAGGGCGTCGGCAGGCGCAGGATATACGGTGTCATCCATGCGGGCAGCGGCGTCATTGACGCAATCGGTTGGCCGGCGGAGTGCAGCACGGTCAGAGCCTCGGACATCTGATCCGCCATCAGTTGGCGCCAGTTGCGGTCCAGCAACTGCTGTTTCAACGTCAACCCCGACAGCGCATTCAGCGCGTTATTGAGATTGATCACCAGCTTGCCCCATTGGACGGCTTCGATCTGGTCACTCTCTGACACCGGTAGGTCGGGGCCAGTCAGCTTTGCGCCCAAATCGCCGAGGCCGGATTGGATAACGATTTCACCTGAAGTCGCGCGATGAAATCCGCCGGTATCTGTCGGTACGACGTTGAACGGCACCATACCGGCGCGGACATCGTGGTGCGGAAGCATCGTACGTAAGGTGCCTGCGTTTTCCAGCCCATTTTGCCAGGAGAGGATCACAGCGTCTGGAGCGTGTTTCCCGATATCCTTCGCCATCTCTTCCGTCGCGCCGGTCTTTACCGTGACAATGACTATTTCAGCATCACTCAGTTCCGCCGGATCTTCGGTCAGGGACAGGTTGGTCACATGACACCGCAGGCCTGAAAAATCTGTGACCATCAGCCCCTTATCCCGGATCGGGTCGAGGATTCGTGCCCGCCCCAACAGGGTGACATCGTGACCGGATCGGGCCAGCAAAGCCCCGCAGTAACATCCAATGCTGCCCGCCCCCGCGATTGCGATCCTCATGACGCCCCTCCCCTTCGGTCAAAGATTGCCGCGATCCGCCTGTCAGACAAGGCCAACTGACGCCAGGTCAGCGCGCGCGCCTCGGACGGGTGCGTTCAAGGTCTTCTGAAATCGGGATGAAGTCTTGATCGTCCCCCGGAGGCAGTTGAAAAGCCCCTTTGGCCCAGTCCGCCGTTTTCCATTCGCGGGTGGCTGCTTCTATCTTTTCCTTTGAGGACGACACGAAGTTCCACCAGATATAACGATCCTCGTTCAACGTCGCACCTCCAAGCAACATTAGCCGCGCACCCTGCGGCCCTGCCTGAACGGAAAGGCGATCCCTTGGCCGAAACACCATCATACGACCTTGGGTGAACTGATCGCCGGCAATCTCAACCGTTCCTTCCGTCACATAAACACCGCGGTCTTCTTGATCATCAGGCAAAGGAAAAGAGGCCCCGGGGGCAAGCTGCACGTCCAGATAGAAGGTTTCAGACAGTGTCGTGACCGGGCTGCTTTCACCATAAGCCGAGCCAAGGATGAGACGAGCGCTGACCCCAGCATCCTGAATATGGGGCAGCGCAGATTGTTTGTGATGTTCGAAGTCCGGTGCAATATCTTCCTGGTCCTCTGGCAGCGCGATCCAGGTCTGAATGCCAAAAAGACTGTGTCTTTTGCTGCGCGTTTCCTTGCTGGTGCGTTCAGAATGGGTCACGCCACGTCCTGCAATCATCCAGTTGACCTCACCGGGATAGATCATCTGATGGGTGCCCAAGCTATCACGATGCTCAAATTCCCCTTTATACAGGTAGGTGACCGTGCCCAACCCGATATGAGGGTGAGGCCGGACGTCTATACCGCCTTCTGTGATGAATTCTGCAGGGCCGACCTGGTCAAAGAAAATGAACGGGCCAACAAGCTGTCGTTTGACCGAGGGTAGCGCGCGGCGCACCTCGAACCCACCCAGATCACGTGCACGAGGAATGATCAGTGCCTCTAAAGACGGGTTCTCAGTCAAACGATCGGGGTTGTGAGACGGGTTCCAGCTCATTCCAGTTTCTCCCTTTTTCGGCAGGCAACGGTTCGCCCCTGCAAGATGCAGGCCGCTGCACCTGAAAGAAACCTCAATAATTGCACAACTCCGGTGGATTTTTGTCCGTTATGACATATCATTAATGTTATTACATAACAATTCTAACAGAAGTTCCACCTGAGAAAAGAACCATCCAAACAGCTCGCTATCCGATCACCTGTTTGACGGGGAATGCAGGGCATTTTTGCTGCCCTGCAAAGGAATGTTGCTTACGACCAAAGAAGGTGTCAGTCGCCGTGCTTCAGATCGACAAATTGCCAAAAACAATCACGCCAGGCGTTTGGCATAAGACGCACGGTTCAGTTCGACCTCTTGTACCGTGATGCTGCCAACCTCGGGCATGGCAACAGTCAGAACATCCAAAACGGTAGCGTTCAGTTCAGCTCGCGTAGCCCCATCCCGGCCCTGCATCAATAAAAGCGTCGCATGGACAAAGGTCTGCGGTTCGGTCCCGATCCGAAAATAGGTGACCGGGTTGGCCCGGATCTTAAGGGCCGGTGCATCAAACTCAGCATGTTCAGAAAGCACCGCAAACAACTTCTCGCAGACCGCATGGAAATCATGTTTCTCTTCAAGGCCCTGAGAGAATTCGAGGACTATATGGGGCATTGTGCACTCCGGAAATCATGAGAGAGCACACGGCTCTCTCTTGCCATTTTCATGTGTTCAGACGCCCAGACACCAACGCATAACGGCTTTCTGGGCGTGCAGTCGGTTTTCGGCCTCATCAAAAATGACCGAGTTCGGCCCATCCATGACATCGGATGTCGCTTCTTCTTCGCGGTGCGCGGGAAGGCAATGCATGAACAACGCATCGGGTTTGGCATGGGCCATCAATTCGGCGTTTACCTGATAAGGACGCAGCAGGTTGTGGCGCCGTTCTTTCGCGGATTGAGAGTCGTGCATCGAAACCCAGGTATCGGCGACAACCAGATCGGCCCCATCTACAGCCTTGTAGGGGTCCCGTTCCACAACAATCTTGGACCCTTTTTGACGGGCAAAACCCATGAAATCCTCTTCGGGGTCGAATTGCGCCGGGCCCGTAAAAGTCAGATCAAACCCGAACTGGCCCGCCGCGTGAAGGAACGAGGCACACACATTGTTACCATCGCCAGTCCAAACGACTTTCTTCCCGGCGATCGGGCCACGGTGCTCTTCGAACGTCAGAACATCGGCCATGATTTGGCAAGGATGGGTGCGATCGGTCAGGCCGTTGATCACCGGCACATCGGAATATTCCGCCATTTCGGTTAGGATGGTTTCGTCAAATGTCCGGATCATGATCATATCGACATAGCGCGACAGCACGCGGGCAGTGTCAGCGATGGTTTCGCCGTGGCCCAACTGCATGTCCTTGCCCGAAAGGACCATCGTCTGACCACCCATCTGGCGCACGCCTACATCAAAGGACACGCGCGTCCGGGTTGACGGTTTTTCAAAGATCAGGGCGACCATGCGGTCTTTGAGTGCCAATTCGTCATCCGGTGCCGCCTTTGGCTGCCCCAGACGCGCCTGCTTCATGGCAGCAGCCTGGTCGATCATGCCCCGCAAAGCGGCGGCATTGGTTTTGTGAATGTCGAGGAAGTGCTTCATGTCGTTTCGCTTTTCTAATCGGGTGGGCTCAGGCAGACGCCAGATTGCTTTCGACCTGCGCGGCCGTTTTCTCCAGACGAATAACCGCCTGTGCAATGTCGTCCTCTGTCAGGGTCAAAGGCGGCAATAGGCGGATCACATTGTCAGCGGCGGGAACGGTGATGAGGCCGTTATCATATCCCGCATTCATCACATCCAAGTTGGTCGCCTTGCATTTAAGACCCAGCATGAGCCCTGCGCCGCGCACCTCTTCGAACACGTCCGGATGATTTGCAATCAATCCTTCGAGCTTCTGGCGCAACATGCCCGCCTTGCGATTGACCCCGTCCAGAAAGGCGGGGGTTGCAACCTGGTCGATCACCGCGCAGCCCACCGCGCAACCGAGAGGGTTTCCGCCATAGGTCGACCCGTGCGTACCTGCCGTCATGCCGCTGGCCGCGTCTTCGGTGGCCAGCACCGCACCCAGAGGGAACCCTCCACCGATGCCCTTGGCGACCATCATGATGTCAGGCGTGATGCCTGCCCATTCATGGGCAAAAAGTTTACCGGTACGCCCAACGCCGCATTGGACCTCGTCGAGGATCAGCAACAGGCCATTGTCGTCGCAGATTTGACGCAGCGCTTTGAGCTCGGCATCAGGGACGGGGCGAATACCGCCCTCGCCCTGAATGGGTTCGATCAAGATCGCCGCGGTCTTGTCCGAGATCGCATTGGTGACACCGTCAAGATCACCAAATGTCAGGTGTACAAAGCCGGGCAGCAGCGGGCCAAAACCTTTGGTCATCTTCTCGGACCCCGCAGCGGCGATACCTGCCGAAGACCGACCGTGAAACGAACCGTCAAAGGTGATGATGTCGACCCGTTCGGGCTGATCTTTATCGTAGAAATATTTGCGTGCCATTTTCACAGCCAGCTCGCAGGCTTCCGTGCCTGAATTGGTAAAGAACACCGTGTCGGCAAAGGTATGTTCAACCAGCTTATCAGCCAGCGCCTGCTGCTGAGGGATGTTATAAAGGTTCGACACATGCCACAGCGCGTGGGCCTGTTCCGTCAGCGCGTTCACCAGCGCCGGATGCGCATGGCCCAGTGCATTCACCGCAATCCCCGCGCCCATATCCAGAAAACGTCGGCCATCCGCCTCGGTCAGCCAAGCGCCTTCGCCCTTCACAAAGGTCAGGGGCGCACGATTATAGGTCGGCAGAACGGACGGGATCATCGGATCATCCTTTTCGATATGTTGAGCCCCGTGAGTGATACACGAGGGCCATGTTCGTCAACTGATTTGGTGGGAGATGCGCCGATTTGGACAGCGCAAAAGGATCAAACGGGCCGGTTACGCGGCAAAGCGTCGGCGTCGAAGTCGCAGGATATCAGCGTGTTTGATCATGGATGCCGTATAGCGCTGAAGTTTTGCGATGAAAAGGGCTTTGTTGCTGCAACGCTGCAACCCCCGTATCAGCCTTCGCTCCAGCGGTCTAATCGCCCCATACCGCGCGTAAAAGCCCAGGCCAGAATGCGGGGCATGCCCTTGTTCACCAGCGCATCCAGACAATGGGACTGAAATTCCTCGAACGAGGCATCGGGATGTCGAAACGCACCGTCAGCGTAACAGAGTGAACAATACCGTGTGCTGCGGGTTCCGTCCGTTTCGCTGCCGCCCCCTTCGGTATCCTTGCTAAGAGGCATGCCGCAGCTTTGACATTTGGATCCCATCATCTTTCCCCTTGCAGGCTTTGACCACGGACCATAAGATCAAAACCATAGAGTATAGTCAATGGTTTACATATGCGTATCGGAGAACTGTCCCGCCGAAGCGGGCTGCCCCGCGACACATTGCGGTTTTACGAGCGGCACGGATTGATTGCCTCGCGCCCCGGGCCAGAAGCGACAAACAGCTATCGCGACTACCCGGATGACACGCTGATCACGCTGGAACAGATCGGCGATGCACAGGCGGCGGGGATCAGTATCGCCCAACTTGCAACCCTGCTGGGGCAACTTGGTGCGGCTGATCCCGAAACCTTTGACGGCGTAGCATTTCTTCAGGAACGGATCGAAGAGGTTGAGGCGCGGATCGAGCGCGCAAATCGTTTTCTGGACAGCTTGCGACAGGCCAAACAGGCTCTTGCTACACCGTCGGGACAGCCCTGACCGTTTTACCCCTTGCCTTTCGTCCACCCGTACAGCACCGCTTACGCATGTTCGTTCCCAAAGCGCATAACCCGCCCCTAGCGGCACTGTTGATTTTTGTCGCCAGTGCATTCCTTGCAGCAACTACCCTGCTGGCCAAAGCTTTGGGGACAGATACGCTAGGTGCTCCTTTGCATCCAATGCAGATCAGCCACGGGCGGTTTCTATTCGCCTTCCTGGTCATCGTTTCGGCAGTGGGCATCATGCGCCCTACCCTGCGGCGGCCCCATTGGGGGCTGCATATCGGTAGGACAAGCTTTGGCTGGCTGGGAATCACGCTGATGTTTGCATCGGTCGCGTTCATACCGATGGCGGATGCGACGGCGATTTCGTTCTTGAACCCGGTCTTTGCGATGGTTCTGGCCATTCCCTTGCTGAAAGAAGGCGTCGGCCCCTGGCGCTGGCTGGCGGCGGCGGTGGCCCTGATCGGGGCAATGGTTCTGCTGCGCCCGACACCTGCGAGCTTCCAACCTGCGGCGTTACTGGCGCTGGCGGCGGCGGTCGTCATTGGGATGGAGCTGATCTTTATCAAAAAGCTGTCAGGGCGAGAGAGCCCGATCCAAATTCTATTGGTAAACAACGCGATGGGCCTGACCATCGCATCAGTCGCGGTGAGTTTCGTGTTTCAGATGCCCAACCCGGCGCAATGGGCGGCCCTTGCGGGAATCGGCGCATTGATGGCTTGCGCACAGGCCTGTTTCGTTAACGGCATGGCGCGGGCAGATGCGTCTTTCGTAGCGCCGATAAGCTATGCGACACTGCTGTTCGCTGCGCTATATGATTTTGCGATTTTCGATGTGGTCCCCGACGCGGTCAGCCTGATTGGATCTGCCATCATCTTGGCCGGAGGGCTGATTCTTGTGTGGCGCGAGGCGCGGCACCGTCAGGCCTTGAGCCGATAGCCCGTTCGCAGCATCTGCCAGGTCAGTGCACCGACCACCAGTGTTGCAGCCGTGCAGATCAACATCCCAAGGTAGGGCGAGCTGTCTGAAACCCCAATCATACCATACCGCAGCCCGTCGATCAGATAGAAAACCGGGTTGGCGTGGCTTAGCCGGTACAAAACCGGCGGCAAGGCCTCGACCGAGTAAAAGGTGCCAGAAAGAAACGCCAAAGGCGTGACGATGAAGTTGGTAATTGCAGCCATCTGGTCGAACTTATTGGCGAATATCCCGGCAAAAAGGCCCAGCGCGCCCATAAAGGCCCCTCCCAGCACTACAAAGATCATGGCGATCAGTGGGTTCTGCGGGACAATACCCAGCACCAGCGCCAGCGCGGTTGCAACGACAACAGCGATCAGAAAGCCGCGGGCAATGCCGCCCGCAAGGTATCCCAGCAGAATCTCCAACGGCGAAAGCGGCGGCATAAGGGTATCGACGATGTTGCCCTGTACTTTCGAGATCACCATCGAGGACGACGTATTGGCAAACGCATTCTGGATCACCGTCATCATCATGATGCCCGGCGCCAGAAAGGTCAAAAATGGCACGCCCATCACATCAGACCGGCTGGGCCCGATAGCGATGTTGAAGATCAGCAGAAACAGCCCCGCAGTCACCAGCGGTGCCAAAAGTGTCTGCGTCCACACCGCCATAAACCGCAAAGTTTCCCGCCGGGCCAGCGTATAGAGACCCATCCAGTTCACCGCACCAAAGCGGCGTGCCTCCTGATCCATGAGATTCTGCATGATCTGCCCTCTACCTGATTCGAAGACCGCTTGTAACTCGGACCGCAGTGTTTAAAATAGGGGGCTGAGACGAATTCCCAAGGCGGCCCGAATCCGGGGCCGCTTTCCGCTTTTGAAAGGCAAATGATGTCCTGGACTGACGAGCGTGTAGAGCTGCTTAAAAAGATGTGGGGCGAGGGCCAGTCGGCCAGCCAGATCGCCAAGGAACTGGGCGGTGTGACCCGCAATGCGGTTATCGGCAAAGTCCACCGGCTGGGCCTGTCGAATCGCGCAACCGGCGCGACCCCCGCCAAGGCTGAGCCAAAGGAAAAACCAGCGCCCGCGCCCAAGGCCGAGGCCAAGCCCAAACCCACGCCCAAGACGGAACCGGCACGTCCAGCCGCAGCGCCGGCAGCCGAGGCCAAGCCCGCTGTTCCGGCCCGCCGTCAGATCATCCCGGCCGGTCAACCGCTGCCGCCGCAACCTTCAGCGAACGAGATCAGCCCCGAGGCGCTGGCCAAGGTCAACGAGGTTGAGAAGAAAGCCAAAAAGCTGACACTGATGGAACTGACCGAGAAGACCTGCAAATGGCCCGTCGGCGACCCCGCGACCGAGGATTTCTGGTTTTGCGGTCTGCCCGTTGAGGCAGGCAAACCTTATTGCGAAGCGCATGTGGGTGTGGCGTTCCAGCCTATGAGCTCACGTCGCGACCGGCGGCGGTAAGGCTTTGACGAAGGCAGGCACCTAGCAAAAGAGCGCGGTGCCCGCAGCAGGCCGGAATGTAGGTAATACACCTGTTTTGGCTCTGCGTCATCTAAGAGCGATCACACTGGAATCGAAGAAGAGTCGTAATCTGCCAAAAGCGGCCGCCGGTTCCGTGCATGCCGAGCGATCAATCGCTTTTGCCGCCCCCCCTCTGGGATTTTGTAGTTGGTCTTTTGCATCGGGGTTTCGACAAGATCGGGGAACAGCGTAAAAAGCTCTTCCATGGCTGCTGCCGGTAGAGATTTCAGTGCTTCATCGCCAAGCAAAAGGCTCTCGGTCGGGGCGCCATCTGCATAAATTACCTCATGTTCAGAAAACACCAGGTGGAAATAAGTAACTTCTGTAATTCTGTCGTCGACGTATATCCCCGGAAGCTCGACCAACTTTATAGCTGAGACCAGAACCTCGGGGCACTCAAACATGCGCTTAACGATCGCCGAGGATATCAGCATCCGGTGCTGACGGGACACGAGCAGGTCGCGTCTGGGCAGGCCCTGCCCTAGCGCGCCAGCGCAAATGCGTACTGGGTAAAGCTTGGGATGGCGGCGCAAATCCCGCGCGCTGACATGTCGCCGAATGATTTGTGATAAAGGCTGCGTGCAACCATGATCCGTCAAGACACGATCACCTTGCTTCAAACTCTCGATCAAGACTGGGCCCTGATCGGTCGCAATCAACGTTCCTGCCGTAAGGCACGGTATGGTGCCCGGTGTCGGAGTGGTGTTCAGAGTATAGGTTCCACCATTGTCGGTGGAAATAAGTGAATCTCCCGCCCCGGCCTCGCCGATAACCGTCGAACTCATCCCATTGGCGGGGCCAGCTGTCGCCGTTATCGGGCCGGGGCTGGGGGGATCGCTGAAAGAGCTGAACTGATAAACCGTTGACCCGTCGGATAAAGAGATACCATTCGTTTTACCGAGCCCGGTAAAGGTGGCGGAACTGGCTGAGTCAATTACATAGACGTCCCGGCCTGCGACTGTCGTCGGGGTGATCCCATCAAGCGTGTTAGTGCTGCGGATAGATCCGTCAGAGTTGTAGATCGTAACAACAAGCCCAGAAACATCCGCACCCGCGTCAACAGCGACCTCGATAAAGTCCTGTGGTGGGCCTCCAAGGTACTTGAGTTCGGAAAAATATGGGTCTGCCATATGTCAATTCGCCTTTGTGTTCGGCGTGAGTATGATGATCCGATACTTGTTTCAATATATGAGTACTAGGGTCTCACTAACCAGTAAATGTTCCCAGTGATTTTTGTTCGCAGCTGGAACCGAATTACTGCGCTGGATGCGATGGCAAATCCAGCATCGGCACCCAACCGGGCAGTTCGTTTGGCGAAACCGAGACATGCAGCCGCTCGGATCGGTCGCGGCCTACTTTGCGGTGCTTGCGCAGTAGGAAAATCTTACCCCAACCGCGCCATGTGCCGACCGAACGCGCATGAGGGTCGATCACAAAGCGGTCTCTCCATCCCTCCGGCAAGGGCAGGCCGTGCAGCTCTGCCTTGTCCAGCATCCAAACCAGCGAGATGTTGCTAAGAGGACGGGCTTCTTCAAACCCGTTCAACTGGCCACCCACATCGCCATGGGTGCCTCGGAACCAGACTTGCTCGATATGGCCTTTAAAATCGGGGGTACATTTCCACAGGACCGGCTCGAATACCTCGCGCGTTTCATCCAGCGCCATCGCGTGGTAGCCGTGGCGCGTAGCGGGACCAAGCTGATGGTTGTGGAAGGCGTGGCGATCCTCGGCCCACCGCCAAAGCAGCGGTAGACGCAAGCCCAGCGCTTTTACTGTATCCCACACGCCGATCATTTCGATTGCAACATCTTCATGGCAGAACTGCCGGCGAAACGCAGCGGCGGCGCTACCATTGGCATTGCATTCATAGTGGCGGTAGGCCTGTTTGATATTCCTAACGGTCGCGTGCTCGGCCTTGAGCAGGCCAATCATGTCGATCACACCCGCAAGGCTGCGCACACCGTAGGCCCCACGTGAGTAGCCGATGAAATAGATACGGTCGCCGGGCTTATACCGCGAGGCCAGATAGCCATAGGCCCGGCGTATCTGGCGATTGATCCCCCGCCCCATCATCACATCCAACGAGGACTTCCAGCTTTCCCATTGCACGCCGGCCTCATAGAAGACGGATACCTTGCTTCCCATCTCGCAGCACAGCCGCAGCGCCTGCCCCGCATGAGTTTCATATCCGGGCTCAAGCGTCGACATGGTGCCGTCTAGAATGATGACATGGCTGACAGGTTCACGATGGCGCGTTTCGGCCGAATGCTCGGAACGCAGCGGCCGTCCAAGCCACCCCAGTACCTTTCTACTCAGCCGCGACAGTTGCATCGTTCAGCAGTTCCCATACTTTGTGCGGCGTAAAAGGCATATCGGCCTGCCGCACCTCGTGATCCCAGAGCGCATCCTGAACCGCATTTGCCACTGCAGCCAGCGCGCCCACGGTGCCGGCCTCTCCGCATCCTTTCATTCCCAACGGGTTAGAGGTTGACGGTACCGGCGCCGAGGTAAACTTAATCATGGGTATCTCGGCTGCGCGGGGCAAGGCGTAATCCATCAACGATGCCGTGAGCAGTTGCCCCTGCGCATCATGGACAACATGTTCGGACAGCGCCTGACCGATGCCTTGTGCGACACCACCATGAACTTGCCCCTCGGCCAGCATCGGATTGATAAGATTACCGAAATCATCGACCACAGTATAGCGGTCTACCCATGTTTCGCCGGTACAAGGGTCAATCACGATTTCGGCAACATGTGCCCCGTTGGGATAGCTACGGTCGTCCAGCGTGATGCTTGCCTGATGCTGCAACAAATCAACGCGCCCGTCGGCACGGGCCATATCCGCGGCCTCGGTCAAAGTGGGCGTCAGGTTTGATCCCGGCGCGCGGAAGGTTTCAAAATCAAAGCGCACGTCGCTTTCCTCCACCCCCATCTTATCTGCGAGATAGGGCGTGAATGCGGCAACCATGACGTCGATCGTGGCAAGCGTCGCTGTGCTTTGCACCGTAACTGATCGCGATCCCCCGGTTCCCCCACCATTCGGAAGCTGGTCGCTGTCACCTTGAACTACGGTGATGCAATCCAGGGGAACCCCGGTTTGGTCAGACAGGAACTGAGCATAGACCGTTTCGTGCCCCTGCCCGTTGGATTGGGTTCCGACAAAAAGTTTCAAGGTGCCATCCTCAACGAACTCGATCTTTGCGTTCTCGGAAGGGTCGCCCAAAATGCTTTCGATATAGTAACAAATCCCCTGCCCCCGGAACAAACCGCGTTCAGCATCGGCGATCTTGCGGGCGGCAAAGCCGCTGGACTGTCTTTGGCTTTGGGACAGGACCATGTCGAAATCGCCGACATCATACGTTTCGCCGGTCGCGGTCTTGTAAGGAAAGGCCTCAGGCCGGATGAAATTCTTGCGCCTCAACTCCCAGGGATCTACGCCCAGTTCTCGGGCCGCGCGGTCGATAGCGCGTTCAAGGACATATATGGCCTCGGGTCGCCCTGCGCCGCGATAGGCGTCAACCTGCGTTGTATTGGTAAAGAACCCCTCGACCCGCAGATAGGTGGTTTGTACATCATAGGCGCCCATCAACACTTTGCTGAAGAGATTGGTTTGTATCGCCTGGCCGAAATGGCTGTTATAGGCCCCAAGATTTACCTTGCTGTGCACCCGATAGGCGGTGATCCGGTGATCGCTGTCAAATGCCAGCTCTGCCAGCGAAGACAGGTCGCGGCCATGGTGATCGGACAACATTGCCTCGGAACGGTCAGACATCCAGTGAACAGGCTGGCCCAACTTCATCGCAGCTACGGCCACACAGAAATATTCGGGATAGGGCATGACCTTCATGCCGAACCCGCCACCGACATCCGGGGTCGTGACGCGGATATCTTCGGGGTTGAGTCGCAACTTTTGCGCCAGCTGACCACGCATGGCCCAAACTCCCTGCCCGCCATAGGAAAAGTGCAACCGCCCATCAACCCAATGCGCCTGACAGCCCCGCGGTTCAATCGACGTGATGATCACTCGATTGTCTACTACATTCAGTGCAACGGTATGAGCCGCCTGCTGAAACGCAGCAATAGTTGCCGCCTCATCGCCCAGCGCCCAGTCAAATGCCCGATTATCCGGAGTTTCCGCGTGCAGCGTTTCTCCGCCCGCACACACGTCCAGTTTTACGGGCAATTCTGAGGTTTCGACCCAGATCAGCTCGGCCGCATCGCGGGCCTGTAAGGCGGTGTCGGCAATGACTACAGCGACGGGTTCTCCGACAAATCGTATGCGATCCGCGGCCAGCATATGCCGGTCCGGCGCAGCGGCTTTCGAACCGTCTCGGTTATTCAGGATGGCCGCATTCATACACGTGTCGATCCCGGCGGCCTTCAGGTCGTCCAGCGTCATGATCAGCCGCACCCCTTCGGCCGCGCGCGCGTCATCCAGAACCAGCGCCCCAATCACCCCATGCGCCAACTGGGATCGCACGAATACCGCATGCAAAGCCCCGTGCGGTAGGACATCGTCCATAAAATGCCCCTGCCCGGTCAGAAACCGCTGGTCCTCGGTCCGTTTGACGGGCTGGCTTTTGCCAAACTTTTCCACCGCGCACTCCTGTCTGTGCCTCTAGGCGACATTAGGCTGCGATGCATCATTGTCCATAGCCCCGGCGCTTGGCCCTTTCCCTTTTGCTATCCTTTCGATATTGCAAGCGCTAACCCGAATTTGTTGACGCAGGACGCATCCAATGGCGATGGAAAAGACATTCAACGCGGCCGAGGCCGAGGCCCGCATTTACGAGGCTTGGGAACAGGTCGGAGCCTTCAAGGCGGGCGCGAACAGATCGCGCGATGAAAGCTTTACCATCATGATCCCGCCGCCCAACGTGACGGGGGCGCTGCATGTGGGACACGCGTTCAATAACACGCTGCAGGATATCCTGACCCGCTGGCACCGGATGCGCGGCTTCGACACGCTTTGGCAACCCGGTCAGGACCACGCGGGCATCGCCACGCAGATGCAGGTTGAAAAGATGCTGGCGGCGCAGGGCAACGAAGGGCGGCGTGAACTCGGGCGCGAGAAGTTCCTTGAGAAAGTCTGGGAATGGAAGGGTGAATACGGTGGCACGATCATTGAACAGCTCAAGCGTCTTGGCGCCAGCTGCGATTGGTCGCGCAACGCGTTTACCATGGCAGGTGCACCGGGTGACCCGCGCACAGGGCATGAGAATTCTGCAAATTTCCACGATGCCGTCATCAAGGTCTTCGTAGAAATGTACGAAAAGGGCCTGATCTATCGCGGCAAGCGTCTGGTCAACTGGGACCCGCATTTTGAGACCGCAATCTCGGATCTTGAGGTCGAGAATATCGAAGTCGCGGGCCATATGTGGCACTTCAAGTACCCGCTGGCGGGTGGTGAGACCTATACGTATGTCGAAAAGGATGAGGACGGGAATATCGTGCTTGAGGAACAGCGCGACTATATCTCAATCGCCACGACACGGCCCGAAACAATGCTGGGCGACGGCGCGGTTGCGGTTCATCCGTCAGATGAGCGGTATGCGCCAATCATCGGCAAACTCTGTGAAATTCCCGTTGGACCGAAAGTGCATCGTCGGCAGATTCCGATCATTACTGATGACTATCCCGATCCCGATTTCGGCTCGGGCGCGGTGAAGATCACCGGCGCGCATGATTTCAACGACAACATGGTCGCCAAGCGTGGCGGTATTCCGATGTACCGTCTGATGGACACGCGTGGCGCAATGCGGGCCGATGGCGCGCCTTACGCCGAGGAGGCGGGCAAAGCGCAGGAATACGCACGCGGCAAAGCATTCACCGAGAATGAGATCGACGCGATCAACCTGATCCCTGATCACCTGCGGGGACTGGACCGGTTCGAAGCGCGCGCTAAAGTGGTCGAAGAGATCACCGCCGACGGCCTGGCCGTAATGACCCGCGCCGACAATCCGGTTCTGGGCACAAAGCTGGGTGAGGACGACGACCCGGCTGCACTCGTCCCGCTGGTCGAGAGCAAACCGATCATGCAGCCCTTTGGCGACCGCTCGAAGGTCGTGATCGAACCGATGTTCACCGACCAGTGGTTCGTGGATGCCGAAAAAGTCGTCGGCCCCGCGCTGGACGCGGTCAAGGACGGCACGGTCAAGATCATCCCCGAGTCGGGCGAGAAGACCTATTACCACTGGCTGGAAAACATCGAGCCCTGGTGCATCTCGCGCCAGTTGTGGTGGGGGCATCAGATTCCGGTTTGGTATGGTCTCGACCTGTCGGCCGAAAACTTCAAAGATGACGAAAACGACGGCAACCTTGATCTGGTCGAATTGGGTCGTTTGCTGAACGAAGGTGGTATGTTGCATCGTGGCAATGTCATGGAATGCGCGTCGAGTCTGGAGGCAGTGACTGAAAAATTCCTGGACGATAATGCAAACATTCCCAGCCCGCTAAGCCACGCAACTGTAATCGAAGTTGCCGATAAGCAAGAAGCGATCCATCAATTCGCCGAAAGCCTTGCTCAGTATGCAGTTGAACAAGACCCGACGAAGCTGGTTTATCCGGTTTGGCGTGACCCCGACGTTCTCGACACCTGGTTCTCCTCCGGCCTCTGGCCCATCGGCACGCTGGGCTGGCCCGAGCAGACCGAGGAGCTGGAACGCTACTTCCCCACGGACGTTCTGATCACCGGCTTTGACATCCTGTTCTTCTGGGTCGCCCGGATGATGATGATGCAACTGGCGGTGGTCGATCAGATCCCGTTCCACACCGTCTACCTGCACCAGCTCGTCCGCGACGAGAAGGGCAAGAAGATGTCCAAGACCACCGGCAACGTCATCGACCCGCTGGAGATCGTGGACGAATTCGGCGCCGACGCGCTGCGCTTTACCAATGCCTCGATGGCGGCGATTGGCGGCGTGTTGAAACTGTCTCGCGAACGCATCACCGGCTATCGCAACTTTGGTACAAAACTTTGGAACGCTGTTCGCTTTGCCGAGATGAACGAGGTCTTCACCGACGCCGTACCGCAACTAGACGTCGCCGATCTGAAACCCAAGGCCGCCGTAAACCGTTGGATCATAGGCGAAACTGCCCGCGTACGGGCCGAGGTCGACGCCGCACTGGAAAGCTATCGTTTCAACGATGCGGCCAACGGGCTTTACGCCTTTGTCTGGGGTAAGGTCTGCGACTGGTACGTTGAACTCTCCAAACCGCTGCTGCAGGGTGACGATGCCGAAGCACAGGCCGAGACCCGCGCTACCATGCGCTGGGTTCTGGACCAGTGCATGGTCTTGCTGCACCCGATCATGCCCTTCGTTACCGAGGAACTGTGGGGGCTGACAGGCACGCGCGCCAAGATGGTCGTACACGCCGACTGGCCGACTTACGGCACCGAACTGGTCGACCCAGAGGCGGATCGCGAAATGAACTGGGTGATCTCGGTGATCGAGAACACCCGCTCGGCGCGTTCGCAGATGCGGGTGCCCGCTGGCCTTTATGTACCGATGCTGGTGACAGAGATTGACGCGCATGGCCAAGCTGCGTGGGACCGTAACGAGGCGCTGATCATGCGGCTGGCGCGGATCGACAGCCTGACCAAAGTGGATGCATTTCCCAAGGGAACGATCTCGATTGCCGCGCCGGGTGCGACGTTCGGTTTGCCGCTGGCGGATATCATCGATATCGGCGCCGAAAAGGAACGACTTGAGAAGGCCAAGGGCAAACTTGCCAAGGAACTGGGTGGTTTGCGCGGTCGTCTGAACAATCCGAAATTTGTGGCCTCGGCCCCGGAAGAGGTTGTTGCCGAAGCCAAAGCCAACCTCGCCGCCCGTGAAGAGGAAGAGGTGAAACTGAACGAGGCGCTAGCACGTCTGGCCGAAATCGCCTGATCTTCGCCTGCTCCAAGCCGTTCAAGATACCAGACCCCGCCACGCCCGCGTTGGCGGGGTTTTCGTTCCCCGGCCCGGATTTCGCCCTGTTCACCTCCGCTTACGATTGCTAGCAAGTGCAGGTTGATAACGCTGAGGGCAGAATGACACGCGCATTTCCACCAATGCAGACCATCTCAACCGGATTGGTTGTGGCCATCGTCGGCTTTTTCAGCTCATTCCCCATTGTATTGCAGGGGCTGGATGCGATGGGCGCGTCACCGGAGGAGGCCGCATCGGGCCTGATGACCGCCGCCATCGCCATGGGGCTGGCCGCCATCGTGCTGAGCTTGCGCTACAAGTTGCCGATCAGTGTCGCCTGGTCCACGCCGGGTGTCGCGCTGTTGGCTGTATCCGCTACACCTGTCGAGGGGTTCTCAGGAGCTATCGGTGCGTTCCTGTGCGCTGGCGCTTTGACGGTTGTGGCTGGGTTGTGGAAACCGCTGGGAAGGTTGGCAGCTGCAATCCCGACCACGTTAGCGCAGGCAATGCTTGCCGGGGTTCTGATGCCGCTATGTATCCTCCCGTTCAAAGCGGCCGTCGAGATTCCGTCGCAGGCGCTACCCGTAATCCTGACATGGTTCATCGCGGGGCGGTTCAACCGGCTTTTTGCGGTTCCCGCGGCAGTGATCGCAGCAGCCATTATAGTCATCCTGAACGCCGGGGATACAACGATCATGCCCGAGCGTCTGGTTGCGGCACCGATCTGGGCCATGCCTACATTCTCGCTGGCCTCGGCCATAGGGATCGGAATGCCGCTGTTCATCGTCACTATGGCGACACAGAACATCCCCGGCATCGCGGTGATGCGCAGCTTTGGCTTTGCGCCCGTGCCGGGCAAATTGTTCTCGGCCGTCGGAGGGGCCAGCCTGCTGTCCGCCCCGTTCGGAGCCCCCGCCACCTGCCTTGCCGCCATCACTGCCGCGATGTGTTCAAATCAGGATAGTCATCCCGATCCTGCGCTGCGCTATTGGTCGGCCATCATGGGTGGCGTATTCTATTGCCTGTTTGGTATTTTTGCCGTGGCCATCACCGGATTTGCCGCCCATGCCGATCCGTTGCTGATGGGGACGCTGGCCGGGGTCGCACTGATCGGCGTGCTGGCAAATGCGATCCACGCTGCGCTGGAGGTTGTGGCCGAGCGTGAGGCGGCGATCCTGACTTTTGCTATCACTGCGTCCGGTATCACAGTCTTCGGGCTGGGGGCCGCGGTCTGGGGTTTGCTGGCTGGTGGCATTGCCTATCTGGTGACTAACCGGCTGCGATAGCCGCTTAGCCTTGAGGCCACAGCCAAAGCAAAACCAGCTTAAATTTGGATCATTGGGAACTCTGGTGGAACGCCGGGTCAAGAAAGCACAGACCAAAGTCCAACCCAGAGAATTCGTTTCATGTAACGCTGGAAAAGATGCGCAAAGCCTACACCCCACTGCCTGACACGCAGGTCCGCGATGCGCATCGGGATTCATGTGGTGACTACTTGAACTTCGGCTTACGACCCTGCATCTGCGCCATGACAACCTCCATCTGATCGGGTTTGCCGATCAGCTCCACCTGTTCGGCAGATTCGGCCAGCAGAACGTCGGCTCGCGAACGGGTTTCGGCCACGTCGATCAGGCGCTTGGCGGCACGGATGGCTGAAGGGCTTTGGCCTGCGATGTCTTCAGCCAGAGCCAGCGCCTCGGTCAAAGGATCGTCCGAGAGTTTCGTGACCAGCCCCCAATCAGCCGCCTGCGGCGCGCCTATTGGACGTGCAGTATACGTCAGCAAGCGCAGCACGTCCGAGCGCACAAGCTCGGGCAGCAGAACCATGCCGCCCATGTCGGGAATGATACCCCATTTCATCTCCATCACCGCCAATTTCGCCTCGGGGTGGGCAATGCGGATATCCGCGCCCAGTGCGATTTGCAGTCCGCCACCATAGGCCACACCCTGAATGGCACAGATGACTGGAACGGGAACACGGCGCCAGATCAAGGCAAGCTCCTGCATTTCGTTGGCGTCGTCATGGCTGCGGTTCATCAGCCATTCGGTTGGGTCCTTGTGGGCCATGCTGGCGAAACTGGCCATGTCGAGACCGGCGCAGAAGCTTTTACCCTCACCCGACAGCACCACGGCGCGGGCGTCGGAGACCGCCACCTCTTGCCCGGCAGACAGGATCGCCTTGATCATGGCTTCGTCCAGCGCGTTCATCTTGTCGCCACGGGTTAGCGTGACATGGGCGATATGGTCTTTGTATTCGATGGAAACGCGAGACATCGGTCCCTCCGGAAATCAGTGTTGCGTCAACCATGCCAGCAAGATGAGGACAGTGCCACCACGACGTCAGGGCAAATCAGCGACGGGCATCCGGCCATACCACGGCGAATCCAGCGTCATGACATAGAACAGGTCACCAACGACCTGACCCGCCGTGGTGATGCCCAGCCGCCCGCCGGGGTCCTGCAAGGTTTGCAGGATTGTGCCATCCCCGTCGAATTGGACGATCATGCCGCGATGAATCGGCGCCGGTCGCACCAAGGGACCCAGCCGCCAGATCACCTTGCGCAAAAACGGATAGGGCATCAAAGCTTCACTCGGCACCCGTGGGCTGGCGAAGGCCATCCAATAAGTGCCGTCGCCCTGCGCCGTGAGGTTATCGGGGTATCCCGGCAGGTTTTCCATCAACACCTCGCGCTGCCCAGCACTCGGCCCAGTTAGCCAGAGCTTGTGCACCCGCGCACGACCAGTTTCGGCGATCAGCAGAAAATCCGTCTGCGGGGAAAGCGCTACACCATTGGTATAGACAAAGCCCTCGGCCACCTTTTTTGTTGTGCCATCAGGGGAATAGCGGGCCACGTATCCCGTATCCGACTGCTCCCAGATGGTCAGGACCGAGGTGGCTTTGGTACCGCCCATGGTTTCGGGATCGAACCGATCAGACGAGTTCGAGAAATAGACCGTACCGTCCGGAGCCACGTCCAACTGATTGGCATAGACCACCGGAGACCCGCCAATCTCGGACACAAGGGATACCAGCGTGCCGGGCCCGGTCCAGCGCATCAGCCCCCGGTAGCTATCTGCGATATATAGCGCGCCGTCCGGCCCAGCTTGCAGACCCAAAGGGCGCCCACCCAGGTCGTCGATCTTGACCGGGCTGTCGCCGTCGATCCGATAAAGCGCGCCGGACATGGATGTCGTGTAGATCGTGCCATCCGGCATGATCGCGATGTCTTCCGGGCCTTCCTCGCCATCCGGCAAAGAGACTAGTTCGAGGCTGTCCAAAGCGTTGTTCTCGGCAAACACGCCGGTAAAGCCCGGAGCTTCGGGCGGCTCCCAGGCCACTGGGTCCACGCCAACAGGCCAAAATATCAAATAGGCAAGCCCCACTAAAGCCAAACCAATCGCGATGCGCATGGACACTCCTTTGTTTTTGTTGATGCCAGACTGTGGGCACTGTGCAGGCAAAGCAAGGTTGCCTGTCGGATGACCTTGCGTTTATCTGTCTGCATGACCAATCCACGCTATACCCCGCTTGCCCAATCTCTTCCTGCTTCTGTGCCTTTTGTCGGCCCTGAAACACAGGAACGACAGCGCGGTGCACCATTTGTGGCCCGGCTGGGTGCGAATGAGAATGTCTTTGGCCCTTCGCCACGCGCTATCGAGGCCATGCGGGGGGCAACTGGCGATATCTGGATGTATGGCGATCCAGAAAACCACAACCTGCGCCACGCCCTGGCTGAATACCACGCCGTCTCACCCGAAAATATCGTGGTTGGCGAAGGCATTGATGGGTTGCTGGGCTATCTGGTGCGCTTGCTGGTTGGGCAAGGAGATACGGTTGTGACCTCGGACGGGGCCTATCCGACCTTCAACTATCACGTCGCCGGGTTTGGCGGGGTGATACACACGGTTCCCTATCGCGACGATCACGAAGACCCTCAGGCACTCTTTACCAAGGCCGCTGAGGTCAAGGCTAAGCTGGTCTATCTGGCCAATCCTGACAACCCTATGGGCAGCTGGCATTCGGGCACTGATATCGTGGCTGTATTGGATGCGCTGCCCGATGGCTGTTTGCTGGTTCTGGACGAGGCATATGTGGAATGCGCCCCCGACGGGACTGCAGCGCCGGTTGCCGCAGATGACCCGCGTGTGATCCGGATGCGCACGTTTTCCAAAGTGTACGGAATGGCCGGCGCGCGTGTCGGCTATGCCATTGGGGCGCCAGGCCTGATCTCGGCGTTCAACAAGGTGCGCAACCATTTCGGTATGAACAAGGCTGCACAAGCAGGCGCGTTGGCTGCGCTGCAGGATGAAGTTTGGCTGTTACAAATCCGTGCCCGCATCTCAGATGCGCGCGAGCGGATCAACGCGATTGCGTTGGAGAACGGGCTGCACCCTTTACCCTCAGCCACCAATTTCGTGGCCATCGATTGCGGTCAGGATGGGGTGTTTGCCAAGGCTGTTCTGGAATCGCTGGTGGCGCAGGGGGTTTTCGTTCGGATGCCCTTTGCCGCGCCTCAGAACAGGTGCATTCGAGTGAGCTGCGGCGATGCCTCCAATCTAGGGGCTTTTGCCGCCTCTTTGCCAAAAGCGCTTGCTGACGCCCGGGCGCTGAACGTCTGAAGCTCTCGCTTATGGCCATCGGGACGGGGGGCTGTCTGCCCCCATCGCGCCGTTTGCGCGATTCCCCCCGAAAGTATTTTGAGTCAGATGAAGATACAGATTAGCACTGAGATCGGGAGCTGGTCTCAGGTCACAAGCGCGGTGGCGGCGGCTTCTAACGCACCCGTGCCGCGCGGAATTTCAAGGGCGGCCATGGCAGTTTCCACGCCGCCAAGCATCGCCATGACCATCTGTGCATTGATGTGACCCATATGGCCCAGGCGAAAACAGCCGTCCCAATCTTCCATCCCGAGGCCTATTCCCAAAGTCAGGCCCAGCGATTGTTCGGTATAGGACCGCAATGGGGTTCCGAGCCCTCCACTCAGGCGCAGCGCGGTGACCGCATGACTTCGGTCTGCGCGGTCAGCTACGTTCAACGACAGTGCACCGCCCTGTGCCCAGATTTCGCAGGCGGTCCAAATTGCCTGAGCGAGGCGTTGATGGCGCGCCCAGACATTTTCGATCCCTTCCGCGTGGATCAGGTCGAGCGCGGCCCGCAGCCCATAGAGATGATGGGTCGGTGCGGTACCATCGAAGTATTGGTAGAATAGCTCGGGATTGGCTCGTGGTTGCCAGTCCCAATACCGGGAAACACGCGGCATTGCTGCCCGTTTTGCCTGCGCCTTGTCGTTGAAGAATACAAACCCCATGCCCGGTGGGGTCATCAGCCCTTTTTGACAGGCGGTAACAGTCACGTCGACACCCCAGGCATCCATCTCGAATTGCTCACATCCCAGCGAGGCGATGCAGTCCGCCATCACCAGCGCCGGGTGACCCAGATCATCCAGCAACGCGCGCAGCGCCGGGAGGTTGTTGCGAATTGAGCTCGAGGTATCCACGTGAACTGCAAGTATAGCCTTGATATCATGCGATGAATCAGCACGTAGCACCTCGGCAATGCGATTGAAATCCCAGACCGAGCTGGTTCCGAAATCAATCACATCCACCTTGGCGCCGATCCCTTCGGCCATTTCGGCCCATCCATGGGTAAACCGCCCCGATGCGGGGGCAAGCACTGTCTCACCTGGCGCGATGGTGTTCGACAGTGCCGCCTCCCACGTGCCATGGCCGTTGGCAATGTAGATGGCCACGTTATGGACCGTGCGGGCAACGCGACGCAGATCGCGGATCAGATCGGGCATCATCTCGATCAATTCGCCGTCGTAGATATTAGGTGACGGTCGGTGCATCGCCTGCAGCACAGCGTCAGGCATGACCGAGGGGCCTGGAATGGCCAGATACTCGCGCCCACGCGCGAGGGAGATTGGATGTGTCATGGGATCAACCTGTTTGAATTGGCCCTACCCTAACGTGGCCAATTTCGGCGTCAATCCATCAGCTTGGCGGCATCCCGGGCAAGCGTTTCGATCCCGGACCAGTTGCCTTCTGCGACCATCTGTTTGGGCGCAACCCAGCTGCCGCCTGCACAGATCACGTTGGACAGAGACAGGTAATCTCGGGCATTTGAAGGCGATACACCGCCCGTTGGGCAGAAGGTGATTTGCGGCAAGGGCGCGCCGATAGCCTTGAGCGCAGGCGCCCCGCCCGAGGCCTCGGCCGGGAAGAATTTCAGCATGTCATAGCCTTTTTCCAGCAGGGCCATCGCCTCGGTGGCGGTTGCGGCGCCGGGCAGCAGAGGCAGGTCTTGGGCTTCGCATACGGCGATCAGGGCGTCAGTGGCACCGGGCGAGACGCCAAACTGCGCGCCAGCCTCTTTCGCGGCGCGCACGTCATCAGGCGTGATCAATGTACCCGCCCCGACGACGCCACCGGGAACCTGCGCCATCGCCCGGATCGCATCGAGCGCTGCCGGGGTGCGCAAGGTGACTTCGAGCGCAGGAAGACCGCCCGCGACCAGAGCTTCGGCCAGAGGTCGTGCGCTGGTGGCGTCGTCAATTACAAGAACCGGGACAATCGGGGCAAGGGCACAGATTTCACGGGTGCGTTGTGTCTTGGACATAGGTCTTACACTCCGAAGATGCTGGCGCCGGTATCCGCGGTGCCGACAGCGTTGCGAAACGCGCCGAACAGATCGCGCCCGACACCATGTTGGTTGGCAGAAAGGTCAGCCGTGGCCGGAGTGCGGTCAAGCACACCTGGGGTGAGGATTTCGAGCGCGCCGTTTACGGCATCCACGCGCAGAATGTCGCCATCCTGCAAATAGGCGATCGCACCGCCATCCAGAGCCTCGGGGCAAATATGAATGGCAGCGGGAACCTTGCCGGAGGCGCCGGACATACGGCCATCGGTCACCAGCGCCACCTTTTGCCCCCGGCCCTGAAGGATCGACAGCATCGGCGTCAATGAATGCAATTCGGGCATGCCATTCGCCTTGGGTCCCTGAAATCGCACAACGACGATGACGTCATCCGTGAACTCTCCGGCTTTGAACGCCGCCTTGACCGCATCCTGAGTTTGGAACACCCGTACCGGGGCCTCGACCACCTGATGCTCGGGGGCAACCGCCGAAACCTTCATCACTCCGGTACCCAGATTGCCGCTGAGCCGCGAGAGACCTCCTGTAGGTTGGAACGGGTCTTTGGCGGGGCGCAATATCTTGTCATTCAGGCTTTGGCCTGCGCCGTCCTCCCAGGTCAGGTCGCCGTCTTTCAGCTTGGGTTCTTTGGTATAATTGTGCAGCCCCTGCCCCGCGACGGTCAGCGTGTCGGGGTGCAGCAACCCGTCTTCGAGTAGCGTGCCAATGCAATAGCCCAGCCCGCCCGCGGCGTGGAAATGGTTCACATCGGCCAGTCCGTTGGGATAGACTCGCGCGACCAAAGGCACCACGGCGGAGATTTCGGAAAAATCCTGCCAATCCAGCACGATACCGCCCGCGCGCGCCATCGCGATCAGGTGGATCAGCAGGTTTGTCGACCCGCCCGTGGCCATCAGACCGACGATGCCGTTCACAAAGGCACGTTCGTCAAGTATCTGGCAGACCGGCGCATAGTTGTTGCCCAGCGCACTGAGCGACAGAGCACGGCGCGCACCTTCTTCTGTCAGCGCATCGCGCAGCGGTGTGTTTGGATTGACAAAGCTGGATCCCGGAAGGTGCAGGCCCATGAACTCCATCAGCATCTGGTTGGTATTGGCGGTGCCATAAAAGGTGCAGGTGCCGGGGCCATGATAGGCGGCCATCTCGGCGGCCATGAGCTCGGCGCGGTTGATCTCTCCGGCGGCGAATTTCTGACGGATCTTGGCCTTTTCGTCATTTGGCAAACCGCTGGTCATCGGGCCTGCGGGCAGAAATACAGCTGGCAGATGGCCGAACGCCTGCGCGCCGATCACAAGGCCGGGCACGATCTTGTCGCAGACCCCCAAAAACACGGCAGCGTCATAAGTGTTGTGGCTCAGCGCCACGCCTGTAGCCAATGCGATCACATCGCGCGAGAACAGCGACAGTTCCATCCCCGCCTCGCCCTGCGTGACGCCGTCACACATTGCCGGTACGCCACCTGCCACTTGCGCGGTTCCACCTGCGGTGCGGATCGCATCGCGGATCAGGCCGGGATAGCGCTCGAACGGCTGATGGGCTGACAGCATGTCGTTATAGGCGGTGACGATGCCCAGATTGCCCGCCGTACCAGTGGCCATCGATTGTTGGTCATCGCCTGCGCCGGCATAGGCGTGGGCCTGACCGCTGCAGGACAGATGCGCCCGCGCCGGGCCTTTGGACCGGGCCTGTTCCATCCGCTCAAGATGCGGGCCACGCAAATCGGCGCTGCGCGCTATAATCCGTTGCGTGACGTCGGTGATAACTGAATTAACCATGTCTAACCTCCGATCTGACGCCAGCGGCGCCCGTCGCGATGCATCAGCATCAGAGCTTCTTCAGGCCCGGAACTGCCTTGATCATATTTCGATGGCCGGTCGCCCCGGTTTTCCCAACCCTGAATAATAGGGTCAACCCAAGCCCAGGCGGCTTCGGCCTCGTCGCCACGCATGAACAGGGTCTGGTCGCCGCGGATCACATCCATCACCAGCCGTTCATAAGCGTCCTGAGCCCGCGCATCTGCGCCCAGCGCCTCGGCAAAACTCATATCCAGCGACACATCCGACAGCCGGAATCCGCCCGGACCGGGATCTTTGATGGTGGTGCGCAGGGTGATCCCTTCGTCCGGTTGCAGACGGATCACCAGCACATTTCCATGCAATGGCCCTACATTGGGGAAGATAGTGTGTGGAGGATCCTTGAAGTAGACGGCGATTTCCGACTCGCGAGCACGCAAACGTTTTCCGGTGCGCAGATAAAAAGGCACCCCAGCCCAACGCCAGTTACCCAAATGAACCTTTAGCGCAATATAGCTTTCTGTCCGGCTTGCAGGGTTGCCGACATGGTCCAGATACCCGTCACCGCCCTCGCCCGTGCGGTATTGACCGCGGGCGATATCCGCAGGCATCACCGGCTCAAGCGCCTCGATCACTTTGACCTTTTCATCGCGAACCGCGTTGGGAGAGAACTTGGACGGCGGCTCCATCGCTGTCAGGCACAGCAGCTGTACCAAGTGGTTCTGGATCATATCCCGCATTGCACCCGACTGATCGTAATAGGCCCCGCGCCCCTCGACGCCGACGGTTTCAGCCACGGTGATCTGGACGTGGTCGACATGTGTTGCGTTCCACAACGGCTCGAACAGGGAATTGGCAAAGCGCAGGGCCATCAGGTTCTGCACGGTCTCTTTGCCCAAATAGTGGTCGATCCTATAGATCTGATGTTCTTCGAAACAGGCGCGCAGCCCTTCGTTCAGCGCTTTGGCCGAGGCCAAATCATGACCAAACGGCTTTTCCACAACGATACGACTGTCAGGCGTTGCAAGATCGTGATCGTTCAGCCGTTTCGCAATGCCCGAGAACAAGCTTGGGCCGACAGAAAGGTAAAACGCTCGCACAACGTCTGGGCGCAATGACTTGGCCAGATTGTCCCAGCCCGCATCACCCAAGGCATCAACCTGTACATATTCCACGCGTGACAGAAAGCGGTCCAGAACGTCTTTTTTGAATTCCGGCGCGAACTCTTTCATCGAGGCGCGTATCTGATCCCGAAACGCGTCGCTATCAATGGCGGATCGGGCAGACCCGATAATCCGGGCTTCGTCTGGCATCTGGCCGACTTCGAAACGATGACACAAACCCGGCAGGATTTTTCGCTGCGCCAGATCACCGGTCGCGCCAAACAGCACCAGATCGAACGGGTTAACGGGAATTACGCGTGAAACCATCGTCGGGCTCCTTCAATCCTCTGCTGAACCACAATAGCACTTAAAGCTAACAGCGCCGGTGAATAGAAAATGTTATCGCTAACATTCACTATTTCCTTAGGCAAAGCGAGAAAAGAAAGCAAGGGTGGATTTGACGCACTACCCCTGGCTGCGCAACCATTCCATCACCGCCGGTCGCACGGATTGCTCTCCGCGATGACGAGCGTCCGATATGATCTTGCGCACTGCTTGCAGATCTGCCCGCAACAATACGCTTTTGACCGGCCCAATCGACGCCGGGCGCATCGACAACGTCCGGATTCCCATCGCGGCCAGACACAGCGCCTCGACCGGGCGTCCTGCGTCTTCACCGCAGAAGCTGAGCGGCGTATCCGAGATGTTGCAGCGTTCTACGATCCGTTCGATAAAAGTCAGGAAACTGACATTCAGCGAGTCATAGCGGCGGCGGACCAACTCGTTTTCACGGTCGGCAGCAAAGAAGAACTGTTTCAGATCATTGCCACCAATCGAAATGAAATCGACTTCGTCAAAAAACTTCTGCGGTGCAAAAGCGAGTGAGGGTGTTTCCAACATCGCTCCGACTTCAATACTTTCAGGCAGGGCATGGCCCAGACGTTTCTCGCGGTCGATGGTCTTATTCACTTCCCATCGCGCTTCGTAATACTCTTCCGCTTGTGCCACGAATGGGAACATGACCGTCAACGGACGACCATTGGCGGCCCGGATCAGAGCCTGCAGCTGCATCCGCATCACGCCGCGTTTATCCAGGCCAACCCGAATTGCGCGCCAGCCTAAGGCCGGGTTCGGCTCCTCGATATGTTTCATGTAGGGCAGAACTTTGTCGGACCCGATATCCAGCGTGCGAAATACCACGCGCTTTTTATCGGCCGCATCCAGAACCCGCTGATATTGCGTCACAAGCTCGGAACGCTTGGGCATCTTATTGCGGATCAGGAACTGGAGCTCGGTACGAAACAGGCCCACGCCTTCGGCACCGGAATTGTTCAGCGAAGGCAGGTCCGCCATCAGACCCGCGTTCATCACCAGATTGATCCGCTCTCCATCCCGCGTCACCGTTGGCGTTTCGCGGATCGAGGCATAGCGTTCCTGCGCCTTGGCCTGCATCGCGACCTTATCACGGAACGCGCTAACCACGGTATCTTCTGGTCTGAGCTGCACAGTGCCCTGATCGCCATCAACCAGGATATGGTCTCCGTTCAGGGCCTCGGTCGTAATGCGCCCAACATGGACCACCAGTGGTATGGCCAAAGCACGGGCAACAATGGTGGCATGGCTTCCGACCGAGCCCTCTTCGAGCACGATGCCTTTCAAGGACCGGCCATATTCCAGCAGGTCACCTGGACCGATATTCCGGGCAACCAGGATTGGGTCCGGTGGCAGGTCGGCACTGTTTGTCTGCCCTTGCCCGGTCAAAATGCGCAGCAGACGGTTGCTGAGATCGTCCAAATCCGCCAATCGCTCGCGCAGATAGGGGTCGGAGACTTGGCTCATGCGCGCGCGCGCCTGGGATTGTTCCTTTTCCACCGCAGCTTCGGCGCTAAGCCCGAGTGCAATGTCCTCTTCCATCCGGCGCATCCAACCTTTGGAGTTGGCGAACATGCGATAGGCTTCCAGAACCTGTAGCTGTTCCTTGTCGCCGTTCTTGGATATCTCGAGCATCTTGTCGACACCGACGCGCAATTCTTCGACCGCCTCGGTCAGACGCTCCTGTTCGCGGTGCGGGTCATCGGCAATCGGGTTGGTAACAACAACGCGCGGTTCGTGCAGCCAGACATGGCCTTCGGCCGAGCCCTCTTGTGCTGGGCCGCCTGTAAACTGAACCGGTTGCTGGTGGCGTGGCGACAGGGCCGCGCCCTCGCCAACGAATGCTCCCAGTTCAGCCATTTCGGCCAGAACCATTGCAACCACTTCCAGCGCATAAACTTCATCCGCAGAATATTCGCGCGCGTTGCGGGACTGAACAACCAGAACGCCAAGCTTTTCACCCAGCCGCTGAATCGGCACACCCAGAAAAGACGAGAAACGCTCCTCGCCCGTTTCCGGCATATAGCGAAAGCCCTTGGCTGACGGCGCATCGGGCGTATTCACGATTTTGCCGGATTTCGCGACGCGCCCCACCAGTCCTTCGCCCATGCGCATACGGGTCTTATGAACGGCCTCGGGCGACAGGCCTTCGGTCGCACAAAGTTCCAGGGTTTCTTCGTCGCGGAACAGATAGATCGAGCAGACCTCGGCCCGGATACTGTCTGCGATCAGGTGAGTGATCCGGTCAAGACGTTCCTGACCGGCAGCTTCGCTCGCCATCTCTTCACGCAGCCGCCCCAGCAGCTTACGGGATTCTGTTTCAGTGCCGTCTGCCATAGCCCAACCAGTCTAAGGTTTCAGGCGTGACCCTTGGCTGAATTGCTCAGGCCGCCTTGTCCAATTCAAAGGCATCATGCAGTGCCTGAACCGCAAGTTCCATGTATTTCCTGTCCACCAAGACGGAAATTTTTATCTCAGAGGTTGTAATGACCTTGATGTTGATACCCTCATCCGAGAGTATCTTGAACATTTTGGCCGCAACACCCGATTGCGAACGCATTCCAATCCCGACCACAGAAACCTTGCAGACATCATTATCTGCGACCAGGTCGGCATAGTTCAGCTCTCCCCGGTCTTTCACAGCCAACAGCGCCTTTTCGGCGCGCGTCACCTGATCCGTGGGGCAGGAAAAGGTCATATCCGTGCGCCCTTCGTCCGAGATGTTCTGAACGATCATATCCACATTCACACCCGCGTCGCTAAGCGCCGTGAAGATGATCGAGGCGATACCGGGGCGGTCCGCCACGGAAACGACGGTCATCTTGGCCTCGTCACGAGAATAGGCCACACCGGCCACAACATTGGATTCCATGATATCCTCCTCGTCGCAGACCAGCGTACCGGCCTCGTCGGATTGTTCTTCAAAACTTGAGAGAACGCGCAATTTCACTTTATATCGCATCGCCAGCTCAACCGAGCGGGTTTGCAGCACCTTAGCCCCAAGCGAGGCCAGTTCCAGCATTTCTTCGAACGAGATTCGATCCAGCTTACGCGCTTTTTGGCAGATGCGCGGGTCGGTCGTGTAAACGCCGTCTACATCGGTATAGATGTCGCAGCGCTCGGCCCCGAATGCGGCAGCAAAGGCCACCGCAGTGGTATCCGACCCGCCACGGCCAAGTGTCGTGATACGGCCTTCAGGGCTGAGACCCTGGAAACCCGCGACAACGGCCACTTTCATACCCTCGCCGAATTTCTGGTTCAGGTTGTCGGTCGGGATATCCTCGATCCGCGCCTGGCTGTGGGCGCTGGTGGTCAGCAGCGGCACCTGCCAGCCCTGCCAACTGCGGGCTGGTACGTCCATCTCTTGCAATGTCAGCGCCATAAGGCCGGCGGTGACGTTTTCCCCCGAAGACACCACGGCGTCATATTCGCGCGCATCAAACAGTGGCGAGGTTTCGTTGACCCAGCCCACCAGCTCGTTGGTCTTGCCCGACATGGCCGAGACGATGACGATCACGTCATAACCCTTGGCCACCTCAACGCCTATGCGCTTTGCAGCGCGGCGGATACGGTCCAGATTTGCGACGGATGTGCCGCCGAATTTCATCACGAGTACGGGCATGGGGGCTGATGTCTCCGCGCCTTGGAATTCAGATCCCGTGCGTCTTATGCGAGGGGGGCCGCAAGAGCAAGAGTGCAATACCGCATCAGTCGGGGCCTAGCATCGCTTTACAACCGCGTATGACGGTGTAAGCCTGACGCATCAAATTCACTACGAGGTATTCAATGCACCGTCTTGCCCTTGTCCTTGCCCTATTTTCCACACCTGCAGCGGCGCAAGTCGCCTCGCTGACCGGCACCGACGGTCAAAACGCCTTGGGGAAAGTACCCTGTGCGACCAGCCCAGGCGAGGCGATGCGCACTTGCAACGCCGAAATGCGGCGCCGTGACGACGGCAGCTCTACGCTTGCGGTTGCGATGGGAAATGGCGAAGTCCGCAACATCTATTTCACCGATGGCATCCCGGATTCGACAAATTCGGCAGCTAAGATCACCTATGAAAACCGAGGCGATGTTATGGTGATTTTCGTTGATCCCGGTGAGGTATATGAGATCCCTAAAGTCGCTCTTGCCCGTCAGTAAGGGTGCGACTGGCCTTCATAGGTTTCAAAGCACCCAGTATTTTCAAGTGACAGAGTATCGAAACGGTTGATCAGGCCCTGAACAGCCTTATCAACCGTGATATCAGCCCCGGTCCCGCCCATATCCGTCTGCACCCAGCCGGGATGGTAAATGCCTACTGAAATGCCGTCGCCGCGCAGGTCCACAGCCAGATTGCGCCCTAGGTTCAGAACCGCCGCCTTGGACGAGCGGTAGATATAGCTGCCACCAGGTGCCCGCGTGTGCGAGGCCATCTGCGAGGATAAAATCGCAATCTTGCCCTGTGCCGCGCGCAGATTGGGCAACAAGGCCTGAACTGTCAGAAAGACCCCCGTCACATTGGCAGCGAAACTCTGCGCCCACATTTCGGCGGGGTAGCCATCGATGGTTTGGGATTTATCCAGATATACCCCGGCATTGCAGACCAGCAGATCAACAGGGCGCATTGCCAGTTTTTCCGCCATCGCTTGATGTTGTTTCGGGTCTGTTACATCCAGCGCCACCTCCGCGCTGCCATCCCGAGCCGTGCCCGTTACATCGCATCCTTGCGCCCGATACCTGTCCGCCAGAACCTTTCCGATCCCCCGCCCAGCACCGGTGATAACAACATGCATGGGCTAGTTCGTCTTGCGCGAAGGTACGAAAGGCAGCGGCGCAACAGGAACGCCGTCATCGATCAATGCCCTGGCTTCTTCTGGCTTGGCCTCGCCATAGATCGCACGTTCCGGCGCGTCGCCCAAATGTATCTTACGGGCCTCTTTGGCAAAATCCTTGCCAACGTAGTCCGAGTTGTCCTCGACTTTGCGCCGCAGCTCAGAAAGGGCTTTCTCGACATCAACGCTTGGCGTTGCCATGTTGACGACCTCATCCCGAGATGCCGGGACCGTGGTACGAGATTCGACCGTACGTCCGGGGCGGACACGCGGGGTCATGATTGCTTTTTCAACTTGCGGATCACCGCACACAGCGCATGTCACCATGCCCGCGGCGGCAAGTTTGTCGTAAGCGGCGGCTGATTGAAACCAACTGTCAAAGCTGTGACCGCTATTACATTTCAACGCATATTGAATCATGTTCTGTCCAAATGTCGGATGCCAAATAGATACCAACCACTATTGCAATGGCAAGCCCCTGAGGGGGTCATCAGTGATACAAATGCTCTACATTGCGTAACAATGATGCAAGATCGGGCGAATTAACCCGAGAGGCGGCATGTCCCAGCGAAAACCACCTGCGCTTGCGCTCTTGCCATTCAGGGTATCGCGCGGCCAGGGATTTGACCACCAGCGGATAGACATCGACCAGATAAACCGCTGATCCTTTCTTGTACCTCCGCTTGTAATGCAGGAACTGCCCAAAGGCATTTGGAGTGCAGGTACCGGTCACACCCGCCTCTTCCCAGGCTTCTTGACTGGCTGTCCCGGAGGGTGAGAGGCCTTCGATCAAATTCCCCTTGGGTATTATCCAACGACCGGAACCACGCGTTGTAATGAGCAACACCTGAGGCGTACCGCGTTGGACACGATAGCACAGAGCTGCCGATTGCCGTACGACTCGTACAGTGCCCGCTTGATGCAGGTTGAGTTGCCTTTGCTCGATCACGTCCTGCTGCCTCTTCAGGGAACGTTGGATATGCCCGCCCGATGCGCTTTTGCGCTTATTTAGCGGGCCCGCATCTGAAGAATGCCATATGAAGCGTTATTTTTCAATCCCTTGCATCCGCGCCTCAAGTTTGCGGATCAGAACCTCATGCGGAATATCGGCATCTACTGACAGCCGCCTCAGGCCAAAATGGACGCGGGCGATCTGTTGGTAATAGCGTGTATAGACATAATTCGTACCGCCGCCGGCTATGGCGCCCAACACAGGCACAGATTGCGCAGCCAGTTTTTGCCCCAAAACCACCGCCAGTTTCGAGGCAACGGCAGATATCAGCTTTTGCAAAGCTGGGCCTGTCAGGGTCAGGCGCGCCGAAAAGAAACCCAGATCCGCGCCGTCATCGAAAGACATCGGACCAGCGGCTGACAATACCCGGACACAGTCGAATTTGACACCAACCTCAGAAGGGTCAAACCCTTCGCGCGCCGCAGCGCCCTGAATTGAACGCAGCAGCATGGTCGTGGTTGCCGGTAACTCCATCAATGCGGTCGGAACACCACCGATACCACCTGCAGCTCCCATGGCTGTCGTCAGGGCCGTATTGACCCATGGCAACTGATCGGGCACCGCCCTACGCGACCCTTCAGCCGCGTTCATCGCAATCCAAAGCGCCTTTTCTGTCGCCCCGGTTAGGGCTTCGCGCACAGATGGCGGCAGCTGTTCAAGCAACGACTCTGCCGAGCCACCGACACTGTTCAACAACTTGACGCCCGGCCCTCCGGCGGATTGGTAATATCCGGCCAAACGGTCCAGTTCCGCTTCGGCATTGAGTTTTCCGACAAGAACCATGTCCTGCATAAGTACCCTCCTGCCCCTAGAACATCGGCACTTACCGCAGCGGTTTCAATAGCTCAGCGGCTCCAGCGGGTTACCGGACCAGTTATTCCGTCCCATCCGCCGGGTATCAGGTCCACGCCAAGAACCCGATCCGGGTTGGTTGGCGGGGGCATCTCGACCCCGGTCAGACGGGTGAATCCAAACCGAGCATAATAGGGTGCATCCCCGACCAACATGACCCTGTCCCAACCCTTGGTTCGCCCGGCCCGCAATCCTTCGTGGATCAAAAATCCACCCAGTCCTTCACCTTGATGGGTCGGGTGGACGGCCACAGGGCCCAAAAGCAGCGCGTCCTGATTGCCAACATGCACGGGCCAGAATCTTATTGCACCGGCCAGGATATCCTGCCCGTCCCGCACCACCTGTGACAAGCCTGACATTGGCGGGACATCATCGCGCAGGCGATACGAAGACAGCGCTTCGCGCCCGGGCGCGAAGCACAAATCGTACAAAGCCTCGACTTCCCACCAATCGTCCGGCTCCTCCGGCCTGATCACGAATTGCTGCACCCTGCCCTCTTTTCCTAGCTGGAATTCGCCCTAGCACTTCGTTACGCCTTGGGCAAACGCTTGGAGACCTTATGTTCTATCGCCCAGAAGACGGCCACGGCCTGCCACACAATCCGTTCAACGCCATTATCACCCCGCGCCCGATCGGCTGGATATCAACCCGTGGCGCGGATGGGACCAACAACCTCGCGCCCTATTCGTTCTTTAATGGTGTGGCCTACACACCCCCGCAGGTCATGTTTGCCTCGACCGGAACCAAGGCCGATCAGGACGGTGGAAAGGACAGCATCGCCAATATCGAGGCAACAGGCGTATTCTGCGTGAACGTTGTCGCCCACGCCCACCGCGACGCAATGAACGCCAGTTCAGCCGCGCTGCCCAAACATGTCGACGAGTTCAAACACGCCGGCCTTACCGCAATCGAATGCGAGACCATCCCCTGCGCCCGTGTCGAAGGTGCCCCAGCCGCATTGGAATGCAAGCTCACGCAGATCGTGACCCTGCCCGGACAAGCGAACCGGGTTGTGTTCGGCGAAGTGACAGGAGTGCATCTGCACGACGACCATATGCGGGATGGCAAATTCGATGTGACGTCTTTCAAACCACTGGCACGGCTTGGCTACCGGGATTATTCGGTCGCGTCCGAGCTGTTCAGCCTTTCAAGACCGGATGACTAATGCCTTTACCTGACGCATCGCGCCGATACCCAATCACATTGCCTGACGGCTCGGACCACCCGGGTACGGTCTTCCTGTCTCAGGCTATCGACCACCCCAGAATAGAAGCCGGTGAATATAGCTATGCGTCGGATTTCGACGCACCAGAGGATTGGGCGCAACGCCTTGCCCCTTATCTGTTCCCGTTTTCCCGCGAAAAACTTGTCTTGGGTAGATTCTGTCAAATCGCCCACGGCGTCCGGTTCATCACTTCATCGGCCAATCACGCCATGAGCGGGGCGACATGTTATCCTTTTCCCGTTTTCGATCCCGAAAAGCTGTTGGAATATCAACCTGACAGGCGCGATACCGTGATCGGAAATGACGTTTGGATCGCATACGGTGCCTTGATCATGCCTGGCGCTAAAATCGGAGATGGCGCCATTATCGGTGCAGGATCCGTCGTGCGCGGAACAGTACCGCCTTATGCAATCGTGACAGGCAATCCTGCAGAGGTACGACGGTATCGGTTTGAGGCCGGTACAATCGACCGGATGCTTGCTTTGAAGTGGTGGGATTGGCCAACTGATCTGATTACCGAATCCGAAAGTGCTCTGCTGTCCGGAAACGTCGATATGCTGGAGCGTTTAACCCCCTAAAAAAAGGCGGCCCATTTGGCCGCCTTTCACAATCAGTGCCCACCCAGAATGCCGGTGCGAACAGAATAATCGACCGCCAGCGCGTAATCGGGGTCATCGTCGCTGTCGACCATCAAATGGCCTGCCTTGTTCAGCAGTTTGTGACAGTCACGACTGAGGTGACGGAGCATGACGCGCTTTCCTGCGGCTTCATATTTCGAAGCGATGTTCTCGATGGCCTGCAATGCCGACTGATCCACCACACGGCTTTCGGCAAAATCGACAATCACGGTTTCCGGGTCGTTTGAAACGTCGAATATCTCAACAAATCCCTCGGATGAACCAAAGAACAGCGGCCCTTGAATCTCGTAGACCTTTGCGCCTTTTTCCGTCAGTGAATCGCGGGTGATTGCATGGATACGCTTGGCGTTATTCCAAGCATAAGCCAGGGCCGAGACGATCACACCAACAACAACCGCTACCGCCAGGTCCTCCATCACGGTCACGACAGTCACCAGCACGATGACAAACGCGTCCATCAAGGGCACTTTGCGCATGATCTTGAACGAGTTCCAGGCGAAGGTCCCGATCACCACCATGAACATCACCCCGACCAAAGCGGCCAATGGAATCTGCTCAATCAGAGGGGAGGCGAACAGGATGAATACCAACAGGAACAGCGCCGCTGCGATACCGGCAATGCGCGTGCGCCCACCTGATTTCACGTTGATCATGGACTGACCGATCATGGCACAGCCGCCCATGCCTCCGAAAAAGCCAGTGGCCACATTGGCAAACCCTTGGGCGATACATTCTTGCGAGGCACCACCACGTTTGCCGGTGATTTCGCCAACAAGATTCAGCGTCAGAAGCGACTCGATCAGGCCAATCGCTGCCAATATGACGGCGTATGGCAGGATGATCTCAAACGTCTCCCAGTTCAGCGGCACCATCGGGATGTGGAACGGCGGCAAGCCACCTTCGATCGAGGCAAGATCGCCCACCCGTGGGACGTCCAGTCCAAAACCAATCACCAATGCTGCGACGACCATGATCCCTGCCAAAGGCGCCGGGACAATGCGTGTAATGCGCGGCACGATAAGGATCACTGCCATAGTCAGGCCGACCAGACCCAACATAGTAAAAAGCTGAATACCGGAAAGCCATTCGCCACCGCTCATGCCATGGCCCGTGTTTTCCATGCTGCCGGGAACTTTGAACTGGCCCATCTGGGCCAGAAAAATCACGATGGCCAATCCGTTCACAAACCCAAGCATCACTGGATGTGGTACCAGCCTGATAAAACGCCCCCAGTGCATCGCCCCTGCGATCAGCTGCAGTATTCCCATCAAAACAACTGTAGCGAAGAGGTATTCGACCCCATGCTCTGCCACCAAGGCAACCATCACCACGGCCAGGGCCCCGGTTGCGCCCGAAATCATACCCGGACGCCCACCGATCAGTGCAGTAATCAGCCCCACCATGAACGCAGCATACAAACCAACCAAAGGATGCACGCCCGCGACAAACGCAAAGGCCACCGCCTCTGGGACCAAAGCAAGTGCAACCGTCAGGCCGGACAGCAGCTCGATCCGAAGGCGCGAGACGGTCAGCCCCTCATCCGGAACCCAACGAAGATCAGGTTTGGCGATACGATTGGCAAAGCTTGCCAGCATAGCTCGGGGCATAGGGCGTCCTGTTGGTTTATGGGTTCGCGCGAAAAAGGGACTTCTATCTGTGAACCGGTTTTTGAGCCACCGCATCAGGCGGGAGGCTGATATGCGCAGCACGCATAGCACATATCTCGCGAATAGGTGAATTGATGTCGGTTCGTTGCCGTCACACCTTGGCTTGACGCTCTGCCTGGCTCGGATAGCAACGACCCGAACCCCTGCGAAAAAAGTGATAAATCCACCGGGCGATCACCCTTGTCAAACCATGCAGCGCAGCGCACAAATCGCTGAACAGGCACCAAAATCGGAGAATACCAGTGACCCAGACCAAGATTGCCGTCATCGGCGGATCAGGCATTTACGACATCGACGGATTGGAGAATGCGCAATGGGTCTCGGTTGAAACGCCTTGGGGTAAGCCTTCGGACCAAATACTGACCGGCGCGCTGAACGGGATAGAGATGGCGTTCCTGCCTCGCCACGGGCGTGGCCACATTCATTCGCCGACGGACGTGCCCTATCGCGCCAACATCGACGCGCTGAAACGTCTGGGGATCACGGATGTGATCTCGGTCTCGGCCTGCGGATCGTTCCGCGAGCATATGGCGCCCGGAGATTTTGTTGTCGTCGACCAATTCATCGACCGCACCTTTGCGCGGGAGAAAAGCTTTTTCAGCTCCGGCTGCGTGGCCCATGTCAGCGTCGCCCACCCGACCTGCCCACGTTTGTCAGATGCTTGTGAGACTGCTGGCAAGGCTGCCGGCATCAACATTCATCGCGACGGCACCTATCTGGCGATGGAAGGGCCGCAGTTCTCGACACTGGCGGAATCCAAAATGTACCGCGAGCATTGGGGCTGCGATGTGATCGGAATGACCAACATGCCCGAGGCGAAACTCGCCCGAGAAGCCGAGCTTTGTTATGCTTCGATCGCGATGGTCACCGACTATGACAGTTGGCACCCGGACCATGGCGAGGTCGACGTGACCGCCATTATCGCCACCCTGACCGGGAACGCCGAAAAAGGCCGGGCGCTGGTCAAGGGCTTGCCAGAGTTGCTGGGGGCAGAGCGCCTGCCCTGCCCGCACGGGTGTGACCGGGCGCTGGAATACGCGATCCTGACCGCGCCAGAAAAACGTGATCCGGCGCTGCTGGCGAAACTGGACGCAGTCGCGGGGCGGGTGCTCTAGCGATTGGTATCAGCGCCTATTCCGGTCGGCCGCATCAGTACTTAACCGAAAGGCAGCCTTTTAAGTTCGGTATGGGCGGCAGGGAACGAAGAGGATAGGAATGAAACGGCTCGAGGCCCTGGACGCCGCACGCTTTCTGGCATTTTGCGGCATGGTGCTGGTGAACTTTCGCATCGCGGCGCAGGTCAATCCGACAGATGACTGGGCATCGGCGCTTGTCGATGCACTGGAAGGTCGTGCTGCTGCATTGTTTGTCATTCTGGCCGGGATCGGTATTGGCCTGTCCAGCCCTTCTGCTGGAATTCTGTTACGACGGGCTGCATTTCTGTTCGTACTTGGCCTGATCAACATGACCATGTTTGAGGCCGATATCCTGCATTTCTATGCATTGTATTTTGTTGTCGGCGCGGCGTTTCTGTCCTCGTCCATCTTTGGTTTGTGGCTTGGCGCATGCAGTGTCGTTGTCCTGGCCGTTCTCGCCAATCTTATCTTTGACTATGATCAGGGATGGGACTGGGTTTCCCTGACCCATACCGACCTGTGGACGATACCGGGCTTTGTACGAAACTTGCTGTTCAATGGTTGGCACCCCGTTCTACCTTGGGCAGCGTTCTTGCTGATCGGTATGGCGATTGGGCGATCGCAACTACAGACGGTCTGTGTTCAGCACCGGTTGATCATGTGGGGATTTGGCGCAGCGGTTCTGGCCCTGTTTCCACAAAAGCTGGCAACCGATCCTGACCTGGTGGCCTATCTGGGCACTCAATCCATCCCTCCCGGGCCGTTTTACATTTTGGCCGGGGCTGGATCCGCCTGCGTGGTGATCGGCCTGTTGCTAAAGCTCTGGCCGCGGATTCAAGGGCTGGGCGCCGCGATGGCGCTGACTGCGCCCGGACGGCAAAGCCTGACGCTTTATATTGCGCATATCGTAATCGGGATGGGCATTCTGGAAGAGGCCGGCCTGCTGGACGGATCGCTCAGCGCGCCACAGATCGTTGGCTACGCCTTGGGTTTCTGCGTGCTGTCCTCAGGATTTGCGCTGCTATGGTTCCTGCGCTTCAGACGCGGACCACTTGAGGCGTTGATGCACCGCGTGACCCGGCCCTCAGGGGCTTGACCTTTGCTCGTCACCAAAGCTTGATACCCGCGTATCTTATTCGGAGATCACATGCCCTTTGACATCTGGCTGGCCTTTGTGGCCGCATCCACCGCTTTGCTGCTGATCCCCGGCCCCACTGTGCTGCTGGTGCTCAGCTATGCGCTGTCCAAAGGCCGCAGCGTTGCCGTAGCCTCGGCCACCGGGGTGGCGGTTGGCGATTTGGTGGCCATGACGGCCTCATTGCTGGGATTGGGGGCATTGGTTCTGGCCTCAGCTACGTTGTTTTCCGTATTGAAGTGGATCGGCGCGGCCTATCTGGTGTGGCTGGGTATCAAGTTACTCCGCAGCGACCCATCGGCGGGGCTGCAAGCGGTTGAACCCGGCGCAGATATCACTGCGCGAGGCGTCTTTGGTCACGCGGCCGCTGTAACCGCCCTGAACCCCAAATCGATTGCGTTCTTTATCGCCTTCGTGCCGCAATTCCTGCGCCCTACCGAACCTTTGGGCCCTCAATTCGCGATCCTGATAGGCACTTTCGTTGGGCTGGCCTGGTTGAACGCATTGGCCTATGCCCTTTTGGCAGATCGGCTGCGCCATATGATCGGCCGCGCAAGCACCATTCGCGCATTGACGCGTTTCGGGGGGCTGACCCTGATCGGTATGGGGATCGCCACATCAATCCTGCGTCGCCCGGCCTGAGGGCCTATTCTGCAGTGTGATCATTCATAAATCCGCGAATAAACCGCCTGATTTCTCGCGCCGCCGACGTGTCGAGTTCCCTGCACAGCTCTACAAAAGCATCGCGCTCGCCACGATCCAGCCGCAGAACCAGCTGGCTGTCCTTTTTGGCTGAAACCTTACGATCTGTCCCTGACATGCACTTTGTCTCCAAAAGACTTCAGAAGGAATGAAACGTATATACTAAGTATATAGAAAACATATGATGGGCAGCTAACAACCTTGCGGAATCTTTGCAAGTAGCCTGTGTTCAATTCAGGTAATTCTTTTTCGGAACCAACGCATTGGCTAAAAAAGACGACGTCTTGGGAAACCTATCCGGTTTTTTCGGTGAGATAGGCAATCGCACGTTCTAGGAAGATTGCAAGCCAGCACATTCATTCTGTTCTTGCATGACCGTCCCCGATGGGCCAAACAACCCAGCGTGTTTTGACGCCAGAAGGGGATGGTCATGTCAAGAAACAAGTCGGTCAAGGATTACATCCGAACCATCGTCGACTTTCCGCACGAAGGGATCATGTTTCGGGATGTCACCACCTTGTTTGCGGACCCGCGCGGGTTTCGCATGGCGATTGACCAGATGTTGCACCCCTATGCTGGCGAACAGATCGACAAGGTCGTGGGGCTCGAGGCGCGCGGTTTCATTTTGGGCGGCGCCATCGCTCATCAGCTGAGCGTCGGTTTCGTCCCCATCCGCAAAAAGGGCAAGCTGCCCGGCACAACAATCAGCCAGGATTACACGCTGGAATATGGCGAGGCCATTGTCGAGATTCACGATGACGCCATCCAACCGGGTGAGAAAATTCTGGTCGTGGATGACCTGCTGGCCACCGGAGGCACCGCCGCCGCCGGGATCAAACTGATCGAACGGCTGGGCGGCGAGATCGTGTCATGTTCCTTCATCATTGACCTGCCAGAACTGGGCGGGCGCAAGGTTCTGGAAGAGATGGGCATGGATGTTCATGTCCTGTGCGAATTCGAAGGACTCTGATCGATCCCACAGTTACAGCCGCAGGACCGCGCCGGGGTTCATGATCCCTTTGGGGTCCAACGCCGATTTGATCGCCCGCATCGCGCTCAGTTTGACCGGATCGCCATATCGTTCCAAATCATCGGTCTTCAATCGCCCGATACCGTGCTCTGCGCTGACGGATCCCTGGAACTCATGCACAAGGTCATGAACGGCCCTTTTTACCTTCGCACTTTCGGCGTCATACTCTGACCGGGAATGCCCGTTTGGCGGAAACACATTGTAATGTAGGTTCCCGTCGCCCAGATGCCCGAAACAGTTCACCCGATACGGACCAAGCGCGGCCACAACATCTGCACCACGCCGGATAAATTCTGGGATGGCCGAGATCGGCACCGAGATATCGTGGCTTGAGACCGACCCGATCAGCCGGTTTGCATCCGGAATACGCTCGCGCACAGCCCACATGTCCTGCCGCTGCGCCTCGCTTTGTGCAATCACCGCATCGGTGACCAGCCCACGTGCCTCAGCGGCCTCGTACAGCACCTCAAACGCGGTTTCAGGTGATTGGCCCATCGACAAGCCAATCTCGATCAGTACAGACCATTCGGGCGGCTCGGCAAAGGCCTGCCGCGTGTCTGGCAGAACCTCACTCAGGAACAAAAGCCCCTGTTGGTGAATCAGTTCAAATGCGCTGACGCTGTCCCCCATGAGGTCCCGCGCCAGCGCCAGCAAATCAACCGCCGCTTCGGCAGAGGTGACCTGAACCATGGCCGTTCCAACCGCCTCAGGGCAGGGAAACAGCTTGAGTGCCGCCGCAGTGATGATCCCTAGCGTCCCTTCGGCTCCGATCAAAAGATTGCGCAGATCATACCCGGTATTGTCCTTTCGCAACCGGCTGAGCCCATGCCAGATTTCGCCGCTTGGTAGAACCGCCTCTAGGCCCAGACACAGGTCACGGGCGTTTCCATAGCGCAACACGTTAACCCCCCCTGCATTTGTCGACAGGTTCCCTCCGATCCTACATGACCCCTGTGAGGCAAGGGAAAGTGGAAATAACCGGTTCGCGCCTTCGGCAGCCGCCTGCACATCTGCAAGGATCACACCACCTTCTGCAATCATCACATTCTCTGTCGGATAGACAGCCCGGATCGCTGTCATCCGCTCTAGCGAGATTAGCAAAGGCGCAGGCCCGTCCGACGTCACCTGCCCGCCAACCACACCAGTGCCGCCCCCATATGGCACCACCGGGACCGATGCCTCGGCAGCCAATCGGATCAGAACCGCCACCTCCTCGGCCGTTCTGGGCACCGCAAGCACCCCCGCCTGCCCGGAAATCCGACGGCGCGGCTCCTCGAGATATCGCGCAGTGACCGGTCGCAGCACTTCATCCGGCAAGGCGGCGCGAATTGATTGGGCGAATTGATCGTCTGCGGGATTCAGGGTCATGCCCATTTCTTGCCCAAGGCAACGGGTCCCGACAAGCCCTATTCCAACTCGATCAGGTATTGCGGCTCTAACACAACCACCGTTGGCCGGTCCGGAAGTGAGCGCAGGGATACGGTGATTTCCGACACGCCATCGCGCTCAACCGGGAAATCGCCCCTGACATCCGCCAGAAACCGATCCAGCGAATAGTCCGAAAACCAATGCATCGGAATAATGACCAAGCTTTTCAATCGTTTCAGAACCGAGATCATCTCGGGCAGCGGCATGGTCGTCCCGCCATCAACGGCGGCCATGACAACATCTAACCGCCCAAGGGCCGCAAATTGCGCGTCCGATGGGACGTGGTGCAGATGACCCAGATGCCCGATACACAAGCCCGCCACCTCAAACACAAAGATCGAATTGCCACGTTCTTCGACCCCGCCATAAACAGAACGGATATCGGTCGAGACATTGCGTACCAGCATCTCGTCCAGATCCAGATGATGTTCGATCCCCTCCCCGAACACGCCCCACCCCTCCAGCACATGCGGAATGGCGGGATCGGGGTATTCGGTCCAATGGGTGCCATGGGCGTGGTTCATCGTCACCACATCGGGAATCAGACTGGCCCCGCCGATGAACCCGGTGAAATCCGTCACGGCGTTCAACCCGCCCTGCGTCTGGATCAGGAAAGACGCATGCGCGACATAGCTGATCCGAACCGAATGCTCCGGCACCGGATCCTGCCAGGCTGCTTTATGCAGGTACTCGATCCCCGGCGCCGCATCCGCAATGGCGATGCAATGGCTTGGCCGACGCTCCTGCGCCACAGCCCCGCCCGAGATCACCATCAATGCAAAAACCACCCAGCGCATGACGTGATTGTAGCGCAAGAGCCCGCCAAGTCATGCCCCTAGTTCATCTGGCCAAAAATACCTCGGGGTTTGGGGCAGAGCCCCAATGGCCTCACCGAGGCCACCTACCCCGCTTCTGTCTTCCCGCGCCGGTCCGACCGCAGACAGGCATATAACACATGCGTTCGCCAGCGCCCGTCAATCTGCAGATAGGACTGCGCCACGCCTTCGTATTTAAAGCCCGAGCTTTCCAGCAATCCGCGCGAGGGTTTGTTTTCGGGCAGGCAGGCCGCCTCGATCCGGCTCAGGTCTAAACGCGTGAAGGCATGATGGACCACCGCGCCAATAGCCTCGCGCATATACCCGTTGCGAGCAAAGGCTTGGCCCGTCCAATAGCCCAGGGTCCCCGCCTGTGCTGGGCCACGGCGCACATTGTCCAGGGTGATCGCACCGACCAGCAGGTCATCAGATCGCCGGAACAGAAATAACGGAATCGCCGTCCCACTCGCAACCGAGCGCTGCGCCCAGTAGACACGGTTAGTAAAGGATTTCCGGCTCAAGTGGTCCGAGGCCCAGATCGGCTCCCACTGGGTCAGAAAGTCTTTGGACGAGCGTCGCAGCGCCGCCCAGTCGTTAAAATCGGAGTGCACGGGCGGGCGCAAGCTGAGCCGCTCGGTTTCAAGTTTCAGCTTGCGTCTGCCCAGAAGCATCACGCCGCGCGCCTCTCCTGCAAGTCCGCGAGTGTGGGTGCACCTGATACCGGACCATACAGCGCCAGCGCCGCTGGCGCTTGTGCTGCTATCTGTTCGGCAAAGCTGCGGACATCTTCGGTGCTGACCGCGTCAATCTTGGCGACTGTATCCTCAAGCGACGGCACCCGTCCCCAGATCTGCACCAGACGCGCCAGACGCTCGGCCCGGTTCGAGGGGCTTTCCAGCCCCATCAGCATTCCGGCCTTCATTTGCGCACGAGCACGGGCGACCTCTTCGGGGCTCATATCCTCGGCGGCACGCTTCATTTCGTCAATGGTGATCGTCGCCAACTCACCGATCTGATCCGCAGATGTGCCCGCGTAGATCGTGGTAGTGCCGGTGTCGGCATAGGCGCCGGCCTGGGCAAAGATCGTATAGCAAAGCCCGCGTGTTTCCCGAACTTCCTGAAACAAGCGCGAAGACATACCCCCGCCCAGCGCGGTCGAATAAATCTGAGCGGTATAGATCGCGTCGTCGCGATAGCCAGGGCTTTCCAGCGCCAAAGCGAAATGAGCTTGCTCCAGTTCTTTCTCCTGCCGCGCCTCACCACCGGTAAATCGGGCCACTTCAGGGATCAAACCCTTGCGTGGTTGCAGGTGACCAAACATCTCTTCGGCCGTTTTCATCAGTGCATCATGATCAACCGCACCAGCAGCGGATAGGATCATCTGTTCAGGGCCATAATGCTCGGCCACGAAACCCGACAGATCCTCGCGCGAGAATGCGCTGACGCGTTCAGTGGGGCCAAGTATGGTCCGGCCCAGGGGCTGGTCGTGATAGCTCTGCTCTTGCAGCCAGTCAAAGATTACATCGTCGGGCGTGTCATAGGCCTGACCGATTTCCTGTAGGATCACACCGCGTTCGACCTCAATCTCGCGCGGATCGAAGATCGGGTTCAGGACGATGTCACCGATGACATCCATCGCCAGCGCCACATCGTCTTTTAGAACGCGCGCGTAATAGGCCGTCACCTCGCGCGAAGTATAGGCGTTGATATACCCGCCCACATCCTCGATCGCTTCGGCAATTTGCAGCGCGGATCGCCGTTTGGTTCCCTTGAACGCCATATGCTCAAGGAAATGGGCTATGCCATTTTGTTCGATCCGCTCATTGCGCGCACCGGCGGTTACCCAGATGCCTATGGCCGCAGATTGCAGCCCCGGCATATGTTCACTGACGATACGGAAGCCGTTCTTCAGTTGGTCTTGTCTGACAGTCACTCGGCGATATGCCCTTTGATATGATCCTCAAGGGCGCCCAGATCATTGGCGATGCGGGTCACCCGTTCCGGACGTTCATACAGATCAGACATGCGAGAGGGAAGAGGCGGATGTACGCCACTCGCCTTCTCGACCGCAGCCGGGAACTTGGCCGGGTGTGCGGTCGCCAAAGTGATCATCGGGACGTTCGCGTCGCGGTGCTCCTCGGCAACTTTGATACCCACGGCAGTATGGGGGCAGACCAGTTCGGTGCTGAGGGCCAGCGTGGCTGTGATCGTCGCCAGTGTTTCCTCTTCGGACACGCGGCCCGAGTCGAAGCTTTCGCGCAACGCTTCCATCGCGCCTTGGCTGACATTGAAGCCGCCCGTCTTCAGCTCGTCCATCAGCTGAGCCACAGAATTGCCATCCTCGTCATAGGCATAATACAGCGCCCGTTCAAAATTCGAGCTGACCTGAATATCCATCGAAGGGCTGATCGAAGGGATCGTGTCCCCCTTGAAATACCCTTCGCCTGCCAGACACCGATGCAGAATGTCATTCTGGTTGGTCGCCACTACCAACCGGTCAATCGGCAAGCCCATGCGTTTGGCCAGATAGCCCGCAAAGATGTCCCCGAAATTACCCGTAGGCACGGTAAAGCTGACCTTGCGATGCGGTGCGCCAAGGCTGACGGCGGCCGAGAAGTAATAGACGATCTGTGCCAGCACGCGGGCAAAGTTGATCGAGTTCACCCCCGCCAGTTTCACACCGTCACGGAAGTCGAAATCGTTGAACATATCTTTCAGCGCGGCCTGACAGTCGTCAAAGTCCCCGTCGACGGCCAGAGCATGCACATTGCCGTCCGCAGGTGTGGTCATCTGACGACGCTGCACCTCAGATACACGGCCATGCGGATACAGGATAAACACGTCTACCGCATCCAGCCCCCGGAACGCATCAATCGCGGCAGAACCGGTATCACCGCTGGTCGCGCCCACGATAGTCACCCGATTCCCGCGACGCTTCAGTGCTACCTGGAACAACTGACCGATTAGCTGCATGGCGAAGTCTTTGAAGGCCAGTGTCGGGCCGTGAAACAACTCAAGCAGGAAGTGGTTCTCGTTCAACTGCTTCAACGGTGCGCGGGCGTCATGGCCGAACCCTTGATAGGCGCGGGCAATGATCTGTTTAAACTCATCTTCCCCAAATGATCCGCTGACATAGGGCCACATCACGCGAAAGGCGATGTCCTCATAAGACAGTCCTGCCAACGCGGCGATTTCATCGTGGCTCAAGACCGGGATTTCAGCGGGCAGATACAGGCCGCCGTCGCGGGCCAGCCCGGTCAGCATCGCCTCTTCAAAACTCAGTTCGGGCGCCTGCCCACGGGTTGAGACATATTTCATTGCGCTTCACTTTCTGATGGGGCGCGGCCGCGCCACAGGAAATAAACGGTCATCGCAGCCCAGACCAGTGCCAGACCAAACCATGTGACTGCGTATCCCAGGTGATCATTCGGGATGCCTGCCGTATTCACCGGCAAAGGTGTCAAATTCGGATCGGTCCGGGATCGTGCGATCACCAGAACCGGGTCGGTTCCCAGAGCTGCAGCAAGATTGGGAACATCGCGGGCAAACCAGATATTGGCATCCACATCTGGCTCGGGCGTATAGCTGTCGATCTCATCCGGCCAATGCAAATTGCCCGTCAGCGCCATCTTCCCTGTTTGTCTGTCTACCTGCTTGTCAGTGGCCAGGATAAAGCCCCGATCCACTAGTATCTTTTGAATTCCAGTATCAAAAGCTTGGATAACCCGGTAGCCGGCACCAACCTGTTTTACCGAAACCAGAACATGGATTTCACCCGGCTGCATCTCACCCTGGACGAAAACCGGTAGGTACTTGTCCCGTATCTCGGAAGGCTGCTGCGGCAGGGAAACAGGCTCGGCAGAGATCCGGTCGTTAATCTCGGCCAACACGTCTTGTTTCCACCCAAGCCGCTGTACCTGCCAGACGCCCAGCGACACAAGTACGCCCAGACCGGCGAGCCCGAAGATCAGCAGGAAAGTTATGCGGCGCATGGCGGGGTCAAACCTTGTTGCAGAAACCGGCGTCTTGTTAAGGGCTGTGTGAACTGAATTGCAACCACCCATTTGTATCGGGTGCAATCTTGCACCCTGATAGAGAAAAAGCCGCCCTTGGGGGCGGCTTTTGCAATTTTGTTACCGGTCCGGCGTCAGATCAAAGGGGCTTGTCCCCAGATATAGACTGCGAAGAACAGGAACAGCCAGACAACGTCAACAAAGTGCCAGTACCAGGCCGCGGCCTCGAAACCGACGTGCTTTTCTGGCGTGAAATCACCTTTCAGTGCCCGGATCAAACAGACCGACAAGAAGATGGTGCCGATAATCACGTGGAAGCCGTGAAAGCCGGTTGCCATGAAGAAGTTCGAATAGAACTGATCACCACCGAATTTCCAGCCCTCATGGGCCAGCAATTCGTAGTACTCAAAGCCCTGCAGAGCGGTAAAGGCGATGCCCAAAACGATACCAATAGCGAGGCCGTTGATCAGCGCCTTGCGGTCATTGTCATGCACCAGCGCGTGGTGCGCCCAGGTGATGGCACAGCCCGAAAGCAGCAGGACCAGTGTGTTGATCAGCGGCAAGTGGAACGGGTCAACCGCGTGGATATCCGGCTGGATGTACTCGGTGCCCGCATAGTCGTACATCGGGTACATACGGTGTTTGAAGAAGGACCAGAACCAGGCGAAGAAGAACATCACCTCGGACATCACGAACAGGATGAACCCATAGCGCAGGCCAATGCGCACGACCGGCGTGTGATCGCCTACACGGCTTTCGGCCACCACTTCGGACCACCAGGCGAACATGGTGTAAAGAACCGCGACAAGACCGGCCCAGAACATGTAGGAGGTGACGCCGTGCATCCAGAGGACGGCCCCGAACAACATTACAAAGCCGCCCGCGGCGCCGATCAGTGGCCAGATCGAAGGGGTCAGAATGTGGTAATCATGATTTTTTGCGTGTGCCATCAGCGTCCCTCACCTACAGGCGTTAGTTCTTGTTTGTATCAGCCTGAACATCAAGGGCGGCATAGCCCTCGGGCAGGTCAATTTCGTAGAATGTATACGACAGAGTGATCGTATGCACATATTTGGCTTCCAGATCCTCGACCATTTCGGGATCGACGAAAAAGCTCACCGGCATCTGAACCCGTTCTCCGGGTTGCAACACCTGTTCTTCAAAACAGAAACAGGCGATCTTCTGGAAATACCCACCGGCCGAATAAGGCGCAACGTTGTAAGACGCCTGACCGGCAATCGGGCGGTCCGTGGGGTTATATGCCTCATAGAAGGCCAGGCCCGTTTCACCGATGCGGATTTCCATCTGGCGCTCGACCGGCTTAAATTCCCAGGCCATGTCTTTCGCCTTTGAGGCGTCAAAGCGAACGGTAACAGTGCGCTCAAGGATGTCCTCTGGCGCGGCTTCAGCCACTCCGGTTGTGCCGCCATACCCGGTGACCCGGCAAAACCAGTCGTAAAACGGTACCGAAGCCCAGGCGAGGCTGCCCATCAGAACAACAACGCCGACGGTTTGCACGACGGTTTTTTGCGGCCCCGTGAGCGCCATCAGTTCTGCACCTCTTGCATGGCCCTGTTAAAATCGGTCCCTGAGACTTTGACGATCGTCAGCCCAAAGATCAGCACGATGAATGCAGCAAGCGTCAGGCCAACGCCCAGATTTCGGCTGAACCGACGTTGATGCAACTCATGGCTTTTGCGCAGGCTCATGCCCAGCCTCCCAGCCCGTAAGGCTTCAGCAGTGCTTCGGCAAGGATCGCGCCGAAATGCAGGAAAAGATACAGCAGCGAGAGCTTGAAAAAGCCACGCTCAACTTTGAAGTTATCAGCCTCGGAGTCATCCTCGGTCCGACGCGATATTGCCCATGCTCCGCGCAGGAACAACGCGTTCAGTACAATAGCGACAGTCAGATAGATCGGACCGCCGATTGCCGAAAAGCCGGTTCCAATCGCAAGCACTGCCAGCAGAACGGTGTAGACCAGAATATGCCAGCGCGTCGCCCGCCGACCATGGGTTACCGTCAACATCGGCACACCCGCATCGTCGTAATCCGACCGCATAAACAGGGCCAGCGCCCAGAAATGCGGCGGCGTCCATATGAAGGTGAGGGCAAACATCAGCCAAGGTTCAACGGACATGGATCCGGTTGCAGCGACCCAGCCGATGACCGGCGGGAAAGCCCCAGCTGCGCCGCCAATCACGATGTTCTGTGGCGTCGAGCGCTTGAGCCACATCGTGTAGACAACGACATAGAAGAAGATGGTGAAGCCCAGAAAGGCTCCGGCGAACCAGTTGGTTGCAAGACCCAACATGATCACCGACAGGCCGGACAGTGCCAGGCCCAAGGCCATCGCTTCGCCCTCTTGTACCTTGCCCGACGGTATTGGGCGACCTTTGGTGCGATTCATAACGCGGTCGATATCTGCATCCCACCACATGTTCAGCGCGCCGGATGCGCCACCTCCGATGGCAATGAACAATATCGCGCAGAACCCAACGAACGGATGTACCGGTACCGGCGCTGCCAGCAGACCAACAAGCGCCGTGAATACAACCAGCGACATCACGCGCGGCTTCAGCAGGGCGAAGTAATCGCCAAAGCTGGCCTCATTCGCATACGCTTGGGCGGTCGTTTGGCTTGCATTGATGCTTGCGTCGCTCATCTCGGGTCCTTTTGGGGCGAAGGCTGTGCGATCTCTCGCACAGCCTGCATCTTGTAGCAGGCGGGACGCATCCCGCCCTTATTGAAATCAGTTCGAAGCGACCTGATAATTCTGCGGCAGGCCCGCATACTCGTCGATCGCACCTTTCAGCCAAGCGTCATACGCCTCTTGGCTGACAACTTTGACAGTGATCGGCATATAGGCATGGTCCTTGCCGCACAGTTCCGAACACTGGCCGAAATAGATGCCTTCCTTTTCGGCCTCAAACCACAGCTCAGCCAGGCGTCCGGGTACACCGTCCTGCTTCACACCGAAGGACGGAATGGTCCAGGAATGGATCACGTCGGACGCGGTCACTTGCATCACGATGACCTTGCCAACCGGGACAACAACCGCTGTGTCGGTGGCCAGCAGCCACTCATCGTCGCTATACCCTGCGTCTGCCAGCTTGGCCCGCATCGCGTCATCCAGGACAAACGCCGTCACGTCCGCATCGGCAGGGCGGGTACCTTCGTCCAACGTGGCCGGATGGCCAAGCAGATAGCTGTCGAATGCAAAATCGTGATCGACATACTCATATGTCCAATACCACTGGTTGCCGACAACCTTGATAACGACATCACCTTCGGGAATTTCCTGCTGCTTGAACAGAACCGGCAGAGAGAAAGCACCGATGAATACCAGAATCAGAATCGGACCCAACGTCCAGACGATCTCGACCGGAGTATAGTGCGAGAATCTCGCTGGGGTCGGGTTGACGCGTTGGTTATAACGCATGATGCAGTAAACCAGCAGGCCCGCAACGAATATGCAGATCGCGGTAATAATCACCAGAATCATATTATCCAGGCGATGAATCCCCTCGGCAAGGCTTGTGGCTGCGGGCTGGAATCCTATGCCGCCGTCAACCGGCTGACCGATAATCTCAAGCTCCTGAGCCATGGCGGGAAGGCTGGAGAGGGCTGTCATAAGCCCCGAAAGCTTCAAAGCGTTCTTCATTTTCTGTCCTGATCGTTTGATCTTTGCGTCCCTGGCGAAAAGGTGTGAATCGGCCACACCTCACCCGTTGTCTTTGGCCGCGTTAAAAACCATATTCCTGCGGGTAGATAAAGCAAAATGCTTGCGTCAAACAGACGCTATTTTTGATCTGGATCAAACTCGAAAGGTCCCAAGAGATGCCCAACGACCCGTTTCGCCCGTTTGAAAGCGCTCTTCCACATGACGAAGCGCTTGCGGTACTGCAATCCGCCACCGCCGGGGCCGAGGACGGAGAATTGTACGTTGAACGCCGGAAATCCGAGTCTCTGGTCTTTGATGACGGGCGCTTGCGGACCGCTTCTTATGACGCGTCCGAAGGTTTCGGCCTGCGCGCCGTACAGGGCGAAGTGGCAGGCTATGCGCATTCAACGGACGTCTCGATTCCTGCCCTGAAACGGGCCGCCGAGACCGCGCGGCTGGCGGTCGGTGATGGTGGCGGAACGCTAGCCGATGCCCCCCGGGCCACCAACAAGCGCCTCTATACAGACGAAGACCCGATCGAATCTGCCAGTTTTCCCGTCAAGATCGAAACATTGCGCGAGATTGACGCCTTTGCCCGCGATCTTGATCCGCGTGTAGTACAGGTCAGTGCCACTATTGCTGCTGCTGTGCAGGAGGTTGAGATTCTACGCCCTGACGGCATTCTGGTCCGCGATGTCCGCCCCATGACCCGGTTGAATATCTCGGTCATCGTGGAACAGAACGGCCGTCGTGAGAGCGGCTCGACCGGTGGAGGTGGCCGGATCGGCCTGGACGGGCTGATCGACCCAACCGACTGGCAGGATAAAGCCCGCGAGGCCCTGCGCATCGCCATGGTCAACCTCGAAGCTGTTCCCGCCCCTGCGGGCGTGATGGAGGTCGCACTGGGCCCTGGCTGGCCCGGCATCTTGCTGCACGAAGCGATTGGCCACGGTCTAGAAGGGGATTTCAACCGCAAGGGCAGCTCCGCCTTTGCCGGGCTGATGGGGCAACAGATCGCGTCCAAAGGTGTCACGGTCGTTGATGACGGCACAATCGCCGACCGGCGCGGGTCAATCAGCGTCGATGATGAGGGCACACCCAGCTCGCGCACTGTGCTGATCGAAGACGGCATCCTGACCGGATATATGCAGGATCGCCAAAACGCCCGTCTGATGGGTGTTGCGCCAACCGGGAATGGGCGGCGTCAAAGCTATGCCCATAAACCAATGCCGCGGATGACAAATACAATCATGCTGGGTGGCGATGCCGATCCCGCCGCTTTGGTAGCCGATATAAAGGATGGCATCTGGGCCGTAGGCTTTGGCGGCGGCCAGGTGGATATCACCAATGGCAAGTTCGTGTTTTCCTGCACCGAGGCATACCGGGTTGAAAACGGCAAAATCGGCGCGCCGGTCAAAGGAGCAACATTGATTGGCGATGGCCCCTCTGCCCTCAAACGCGTTCGCGGGTTGGGCAACGACATGGCCTTGGATCCGGGAATGGGCACGTGTGGCAAGGATGGCCAATGGGTGCCCGTGGGCGTCGGGCAACCTACGGTCCTGATGGATGGGCTGACGATTGGAGGATCGGCGGCCTAAGTAGAATCGGTCACTGCTTCCAAAGCGCAGGGTTAACGCCCCGCTTTGGATATGCATTGATACTTTGCGGAGAGGCGTTTTCCGGCTTCCGACTCGGCTGTATTTTTTGCCGTTGTTTTTCAACAACCTACGCATCTGAGACAACCGAGACTCGAAATATATCCGGAAAATTTGACGGGATTCACACGCTGTTAACCCTGGCAGCCGTAAACCAGTTCTGCAATCAGACGGAGCAACGGATGACCGAAGAGCAGCTTTCTTCCAATCACCCCACACTCCCACCCACCACGGAAGAGGATCGGTTTTCCTGGCTTCGTCTGTTGCGCTCTCGCAAAGTGGGCCCGGCGACGTTTCGGCGGCTGCTTCGCGAACATGGCTCGGCGCAGAATGCGCTGGCCGCGCTGCCGGAAATGGCACGCGCTGCCGGAATAGAAGGGTATGAAATCTGCCCGCCCGGCGTGATTGAGGCGGAACTCAAGGCCGCAAAAGCTGCCAATGCGCGGCTTTTGTGCCTAGGGTCCGCCGATTTCCCATCCGCTTTGCATGATCTGAATGATGCTCCGCCAATGCTGTGGGCAATCGGCGACCTCTCTCTTTTACAGCGCCCCTCGGTCGCTATGGTCGGTGCCCGCAACTGCTCATCTCTGGGCGCGCGAATGGCGCGCGGATTGGCGACCAATCTGGGAAAACAGGGTTATGTGATCGTTTCTGGCCTGGCCCGCGGGATTGATACCGCGGCGCACCTAGCCACGGTTGAAACAGGCACCATCGCCGTTATGGCGGGGGGGGTCGACGTGGTTTACCCCGCCGAAAACACCGATCTTGCCGCTGAAATCGCAGGTTCCGGGCTGCGCGTCTCGGAACAACCGATGGGCATCACGCCACAGGCGCGCCATTTCCCGCGTCGCAACCGGATCATCTCGGGCATGGCAAAGGCCGTTATTGTGGTCGAAGCCGCCGCCAAATCCGGCAGCCTGATTACAGCGCGCGACGCCTTGGACCAGGGGCGCGATGTTCTGGCCGTGCCCGGACACCCCTTTGACGCGCGTGCGGCCGGCTGCAACCTGCTGATCCGCGACGGTGCTACTTTGATAAGGTCTGCAGAAGATGTGATCGAAGCGCTACCGCAGCAAGCGAACCTATTCGAACCCCAGCAAATGCTCCAAAAGAATTTACCCCGCACACCATGCTCAACCAATGACCTGGAACGCCTGATTCTGACCCGGCTCGGCCCCTCTCCTATCGCCGAAGACCAGTTGATCCGCGATGTTGAGGCGACGGCGGGTGAAATTGCCCCGGTTTTGGTCGATCTGGAACTGGACGGACGTATTCAACGCCAACCCGGGGGTCTTCTTTCATTGACCGCCTGAGTGTTGGATATCCAACCTTACACAGATATCCCATTGAAATCGCGTATAAATCCTTGCTTTCAAAGGAACGCATTGACAATTCGCTCTTGCCCTACACATCTTGCACACTCATAGAAGGCGCCAATTCCGTCGAGCGAGGTTTCCCCTTAAATGCCTGTAGTTGTTGTAGAATCCCCTGCCAAGGCCAAAACAATCAATAAATATCTTGGCCCGGACTACACGGTTCTGGCGTCTTACGGCCATGTTCGAGATCTGCCGCCCAAAGATGGCTCGGTCGATACCGAGGATGAGTTTGCGATGAAATGGGAGGTCGGGAACGACAGCCGCAAACATGTCAAAGCCATCGCCGACGCGCTGAAAGAAGACAACGCCCTGATCCTCGCCACCGACCCCGATCGTGAGGGTGAGGCGATCAGTTGGCATTTGCAGGAAGCACTGACCAAACGCCGGTCGATCAAAAAGGATACGCCTGTCAGCCGGGTGACCTTCAACGCCATCACCAAGGACGCAGTGACCGAGGCGATGCGAAACCCCCGTCAGGTGGACATGCCACTTGTCGAGGCCTATCTGGCCCGCCGTGCCCTGGATTATCTTGTGGGGTTTAACCTGTCGCCCGTCTTGTGGCGCAAACTGCCTGGTGCAAAATCCGCAGGCCGCGTGCAGTCTGTCTGCCTGCGCCTGATTGTCGAGCGAGAGATGGAAATCGAGGCGTTCAAACCGGTGGAATACTGGTCGGTGCGCGCCCTGTTCGAAACACCTCGTGGTCAGACCTATGAGGCACGCCTGGTCACACTGGCCGGTAAAAAGCTGGACAAGCACGATCTGTCCAACTCAACCCAGGCCGAACTGGCGGTGCAGGCGATCACCAGCCGCGCGCTCAGTGTCACTTCGGTCGAGGCGAAACCCGCCGCTCGAAATCCCAGCGCACCCTTCATGACCTCGACCCTGCAGCAAGAGGCCAGCCGCAAGTTCGGCATGGGTGCGCGTCACGCGATGCAAGTGGCACAGCGCTTGTATGAGGCCGGCTACATTACCTATATGCGAACCGATGGCATCGACATGGCCCCCGAGGCCGTGGCGGCTACGCGCGAGACCATCGCCGACCGCTATGGCGCGGAATATGTGCCGGACAGCCCTCGCATCTATAAGAACAAGGCAAAGAACGCGCAGGAAGCCCACGAATGCATCCGGCCTACGGATATGACCCGCGATACCAAAGCGCTGAAGGTAACGGACGACGATCAGCGCAAGCTCTATGACCTGATCTGGAAACGCACCATTGCCTGCCAGATGGCCGCTGCCCGGCTGGAACGCACAACTGTCGAAATCGGAAGCGAAGATGGGCAGGTTGGCCTGCGCGCGACCGGTCAGGTGGTGATGTTTGACGGGTTCATGCGTGTCTATGAAGAAGGCCGCGATGATGTCGCCGATGAGGATGACAAACGCCTGCCCCAGATCATGCAGGGCGACCCTGCACGGTTCTCTAAAACCACGTTGCGGGATCAGTTCACCAAAGCGACAAGCGATGGCACGGACCGGGCCGCGAAAGAGGCCATTCTGTCAGACAATGAATCAGTTCTGGCGCTGCAACATCACACTCAACCGCCGCCGCGCTATACCGAGGCGACGCTGGTCAAGCGGATGGAAGAGTTGGGGATCGGGCGACCGTCGACCTATGCCTCGATTGTCACAACGATTCAGGACCGGGAATATGTACGCAAGGACAAGAACCGGCTGATCCCCGAAGAAAAGGGACGGATCGTCACGATTTTTCTGCTGAACTTCTTCCGTCAGTATGTCGGTTATGAATTCACCGCCAATCTGGAAGAACAGCTGGACGATGTGAGTGCAGGTGATCGGGACTATAAGGATCTGTTGGGCAAATTCTGGCGCGACTTCTCGGCCGCGATTGGCGAGACATCGGAACTCCGCATTTCCGAAGTGCTGGACAAACTGGACGAAGCATTGGCACCGCAGCTCTATCCGCCACGCGAGGATGGATCTGACCCGCGTGTCTGTCCGAAATGCGGCGCAGGCCAGTTGCACCTGAAAACTTCACGCACTGGCGGGTTCGTCGGCTGCGGCAACTATCCCGAATGCACCTATACCCGTCCTATCGCCGGTGAAGGTGCCGAGGGTGAAGAGCGCCTGCTGGGTGAAGATTCAGGTGATGATATCTGGCTGAAGACCGGTCGGTTCGGACCTTATGTTCAACGTGGAGAGCCAACGCCCGAGAACAAGAAACCTCCGCGCGCCTCGCTGCCACGTGGCTGGAGCAAGGATGATATGGATCTGGACAAGGCGCTGACATTGCTATCCCTGCCCCGCCAGATTGGTGAGCACCCCGAGGGCGGTATGATCAGCTCGAATTTCGGGCGGTTCGGACCATATCTGATGCACCAGCTGGCGGACGAGGCCAAACCGGTTTATGCAAACCTCAAAGACCCCAATGACGTGTTCGAGATCGGCATGAACCGCGCGGTCGAATTGCTTGCTGAAAAGCGCTCCAATCCGGGACGCGGACGCCGGGCTGCGGCCAAAGCGCTGAAAGAACTGGGGGAACATCCCGATGGTGGCGCAATGCAGGTTCTGGATGGGCGCTATGGTCCATATGTGAAGTGGGAAAAGGTCAACGCGACCATTCCCAAAGACATCAAACCCGAGGACGTAACGCAGGAAATGGCCATCGAACTGGTCAATGAGCGCGCGGCCCTGAAAGGGACCAAGAAAAAGGCGGCGCCCAAGAAAAAAGCCGCCAAGAAGACAACCAAGAAGGCCGGTTAGGTAGAAATACCACCCTTCGCCCGGTTTCATTGACTTCCCCGTGACGTGACGGCACAACCTGCCCAACACCATCTCATTGGGGGAGTTTTCCATGAAGAAAATCTATGCCAATGCCAACGAAGCGCTCGATGGCGTGCTTTCGGATGGCATGTTGATCGCCGCTGGCGGGTTTGGCCTGTGCGGGATTCCCGAGCTGCTGCTTGAGGCGATCAAGACCTCGGGTGCCAAAGACCTGACCTTTGCCTCGAACAATGCGGGCGTGGACGATTTCGGTATCGGTATCCTGCTGCAAACGAAGCAGGTCAAAAAGATGATCAGTTCATATGTGGGCGAAAACGCCGAATTCATGCGTCAGTACCTCAGCGGTGAGCTTGAACTGGAATTCAACCCTCAAGGCACCCTGGCCGAACGGATGCGCGCAGGTGGTGCCGGGATCCCGGGTTTCTACACAAAAACGGGCGTAGGCACTGTTATTGCCGATGGCAAAGAACACAAAGACTTCAACGGCGAGACCTATATTCTCGAAGAAGGTATTTTTGCAGATCTGGCGATTATCAAGGCGTGGAAAGCCGACGACACCGGCAATCTGGTGTTCCGCAAGACCGCCCGAAACTTCAACGTGCCCGCCGCCACTTGCGGTAAGATCTGTGTGGTCGAAGTTGAAGAGATCGTGCCCCGTGGCTCTCTGGACCCTGACATGATCCACCTACCTGGAATTTACGTGCATCGCATCATTCAGGGCAATCACGAAAAGCGCATCGAACAGCGCACCACCCGCAAGAAGGAGGACGCATAATGCCCTGGGACCGGAATCAGATGGCCGCCCGCGCGGCGCAAGAGCTGGAAGACGGCATGTATGTAAACCTCGGCATCGGTATCCCGACGCTGGTGGCAAATTATGTTGGCGACAAGGATATCACCCTGCAATCCGAAAACGGAATGCTTGGTATGGGTCCCTTTCCTTTCGAGGGTGACGAAGACCCGGACCTGATCAACGCAGGCAAGCAGACGATCACCGAACTGTCTCGGACTGCTTATTTCGACAGCGCTACGTCTTTCGCCATGATCCGGGGCGGCAAAATCGCTGCGGCAATCCTGGGTGCCATGGAAGTGGATGAAAAAGGCGATCTGGCCAACTGGATGATTCCCGGCAAGCTGGTCAAAGGCATGGGCGGCGCCATGGATCTGGTGGCCGGCGTTGGCCGTGTGATCGTGGTTATGGATCACACCAACAAACACGGTGAATCGAAAGTGCTGAAGGAATGCACTCTGCCCTTGACCGGCAAGGGTGTTGTGGATCGCATCATCACCAATTTTGGAGTTCTGGATGTGGTCGATGGCGGCCTGAAGATCGTAGAGCTCGCAGATGGTGTCAGCGAAGATGAGATGCGCGCCGCGACACAGGCGACGCTCGTCGACTGATCTAGTCATGTACCGGCAAGGCCCGCGTCAGTGCGGGCCTTGGTCAGTTGAGCGCGGTTTGAAACACGCACCCGTCAGAAATCAACTCGGGCGGTGTCGAACACAGCGCTCGCGCCACCTGAAAAGCCGCGAGAACCTTGGGCACATAATCCCGTGTTTCCGCATAAGGCGGTACACCACCATGTTTGCGAACCGCACCCTCGCCCGCATTATATCCGGCCAGGACCAGGATCGGGTCGTTTCCAAACTCTTCCATCAGCCAGTTCAGGTATTTCACTCCGCCCGAGATGTTCTGCCCCGGGTGAAGGCTGTCCTCGACCCCAAATCGTTTCGCGGTCGCGGGCATAAGCTGCATCAATCCCTGTGCCCCAGCCGAGCTTTCCACCGTTTCGCGGCCCGCCGATTCAACCGAGATGACGGCCAGCACCAACGCAGGCGACACATTTGTCCCTACGGTCGAGCGTAAAATGTCGATCCCCTGCCGTTGAGCAATATTCTGAAGCGTCTGCAATCGGGGCGAGGCTACGTTTATGGCGGCAAGCGCATTTATCGAGTCCTGCAAACGACCCGAACTGGCCTCATCTATCCCGGGTGAGATCCTGTCCCAGAACGCTTTATAAGACCCGACAGGTTTGTTTTGCGGCGTAATTCCCGGAAGCCCCGGAGGCGTAACACGTGTCCTTGCGATAATCTCAGGAACTACGATCTCAGCCCCTGTGCTGGGCGCCGAAGGTGCTGAGGCATGTTCTGTAGGCGATATCTGAACCGTAATGCGCGGGCGCTGACCAGGCTTGGCTGCTTTGATCCGTTTATATACGCCACGCGGTTCGACCTCGTTGGCGGGGACAGACACAGGTGCGGATACCACTGCCAGCGCCAAGCCGGCGCAAGTTATTGCGTTCCGGAGATTCATTTGCCTGCCTCACGTTCTCTTTTGCGTCGATTTGAACCCCGAATCTGTCTGTAAGGCCAGAAAAACAATGTGAATTGGGGCAATTTCGCCTCATTTGGCGCCATTTTGCATCGGGTTTTATCGGTGTCCGCACGGAGGGAGAGTTTTTATTGATTTAATTTCAATTGGTTAAACGGAAAGCTACCAAAAAGTTAAGCTGAGGCACAAAAATTTGGGGTTTGGCCCAATTCCTGCCACGCCCAACAGGCAAACATAATGCCATACCGAGACGATCGGGAGCGGACTGAGAGACGAAGCTCTGGAAGACGCCGAGGTTCACTAGACTTTTTAGATCCTTTAGGAGGGACGTAACATGATCAAGTTCATCAAGAATTTCACTACTGACGAAGACGGCGCCGTAACAGTAGACTGGGTCGTTCTGACCGCAGCCGTTGTTGGCCTGGCGGCCGTTGCTTGGACACAGGTTAGCGACGGTGTCGACGATCTGGCCAGCGACATTGATGTCGCTTTGACCGGCGTTGTTGTTACAGCACCTAACTCGGGCCCAACCCCGTAATAATTTAGATAGAATTTTGAAGGGGGCTGCGCTCGTCAGATCGCGGCCCCCTTTTTTATAGAAAAAAGACGAGGTCCTGCGATGAAGGGTATTTCAAAATTCTTATCCGGGGAACATGGCGCGATCACCGTTGATTGGGTGGTGCTTACTGCTGCGCTGGTCGGCCTTGGACTTGTCACGGTATTCAACTTGACGGGCGGGGTACAACACGTCGATACCGAGACAGGTAATGCACTTCGCGGTGTAGAGGTCTATTCTGCGAATCAGGAACAGGCATCGGAATCAGATTGATCAATCTGGCACTAAGGACACGGGCGTCAAAAAAATACTTCATTGTCCCCCTTTTCGACACAATTCTCCTGTAACCAATAGTCAGTTGAAGTCGTATTCCCTATGACGACTGACATCGCATACAAATAAATGAGGGAACGCGCATGCGTGCAGTATTTGGACTTGTCCTGATTGTTGGGGTGGCTCTGGCAGGAGGAGCTGTTTATATGGCGCGGGACTATATTTCTCAGTATCAGGCGGAATTGGCCAGAGAACGTTTGGCGGCTCAGGAAGCATTGGCAAATGTTAAGTCCGTCCCGACGGTGGACGTTCTGGTTTCGAACCGTGCTCTTAAGTATGGTGAGCGTCTGGCCGCTGAAGATGTGCGGATCGTGAAATGGCCTGAGGATGCAATTCCCGAAGGAAGCTTCCTTGAAATGGCCGTCCTGTTTCCAGAGGATGCAAGTGGCGACCGCTTCGTTCTGAGGACCATGGAAAAAGACGAAGCCCTGATGGAGGTCAAAGTAACCAAACCAGGCGAGGCAGCGGGTCTGACATCACGAATCGCGAAAGGTAAGCGCGCATTTGCAATCAGCGTGGACGTTGCCTCGGGCGTATCCGGCTTCCTTCGCCCTGGTGACAGTATCGATGTTTATTGGACCGGTTCGTATGGTGGCGGAATCGATGGGTCGCGCGGCGAAATCACCCGCCTGATTCAAACCAGCATTGAGTTGATCGCTGTTGACCAGAGCGCCGGGTCCGATCTGACCGGAGCCACGATCGCGCGCACCGTTACGGTCGCTGCTACTCCGGAACAAATCGCGGCACTGGCTCAGGCTCAGAACACCGGCCGCCTGTCTTTGGCGCTGGTTGGCGTGCAAGACGACACAATCGCAAGCGCGGTCGAAGTTGACCAAAGAAAACTTCTGGGCATTAAAGATGTCGTCCCCGTGGCACCCAAAATCGCGGAAGAGGTCTGTACGGTCAAGACACGCCGCGGTGCCGAGATCGTCGACACGGGAATAGTAACACCCTGCACAAATTAACAGAAAATCAGTGCGTTACATGACCGGGGCCGCGCGAATTGCGCGGCCCTAATTTGTTCGCATGTTGCGCATTGTCCACATAAGGAAAATTCCAGAAACCATTGATTATTGCAATAAATTCTCAATTCGCGCAGTGTTATCAGACATAAGGCAGTAGCCGCAAAAAACGAGGCGTGATCGGAGAGGCAGGTCACATGAAAAGAAGTTCCTGGATAAGCGCAGCCCTATTGGGCTTGGCGCTCGTAGTTGGCCCAGTCGGCAATGCTGCCTGGGCTGAAACACTTCGCGTGGTAAAGAAGGGTACAGCGGAAACGCTTGATGTGCCAATGAACCGCGCAATAGTTGTAGAAAGTGAGCAACCGTTTGCCGAACTCAGCATCGCCAATGCAGGCATCGCTGATATTTCGTCGCTTTCGGATCGTACTATCTATGTTTTGGGTAAGGCTCCTGGCCTGACGACCCTGACATTGTTCGACGGTGCAGGTAATCTACTTGCTAATGTTCGGGTCCGTGTGGCACCGGATGTTACCGAGTTTAAAGAACGTCTGCGCCAGATTTTGCCAACCGAGCCTATCGAAGTTCGCACCGCCAATGACGGTATCGTTCTTTCTGGCACAATTTCTAGCGCTGCCAAGTTGGCGCGGGCATTGGAGCTGGCAGAGCGCTATGCACCGGAGCGCGTATCGAACCTGATGTCGGTTGGCGGCGTTCAGCAGGTCATGCTGAAAGTGCGCTTTGCCGAGATGAATCGGTCGGTGGCTAAAAGCCTGTCCGCATCGCTTGGTTTTGGCGGCGGCGACGTAACCGGTGGTATCAACACTCTGAACAACTCTGCTGCTCTGGCGAATGCTCTTGGCAACAACATTCCTGTTTCACAGACGAATACTGGTGCGATCCTGTTCGGCTTTGGCGCAGGGTCAACGCAAGTGCGTTTGTTGCTGGAAGCCCTTGAATCAAAAGGGCTGGCACGCAGCCTCGCTGAGCCTAACCTGTCTGCCCTTTCGGGTCAGGAAGCGACGTTCCTCGCAGGTGGTGAAGTTCCTATTCCGGTGCCGCAGGACGATGGCGTAATTGCCATTGAATACAAAGCCTTCGGTGTCGAAATCGACTTTATCCCCCGCGTTGTGGATGGTGATCTGATTAACCTTGAAATGGCTGCAGCTGTATCGGCAATCGATGGGTCCTCGAACTTCACCATTCAGGGTGATAATGTCCCGTCCTTTATCACGCGCCAAACCAGTACAACGGTTGAATTGCGTGATGGTGAGAGCTTTGCAATCGCAGGCCTGATCCAGGATGACTTCACCGACCTGAGTAACCAAATTCCCTGGTTGGGTGACGTCCCGGTTCTTGGCGCCCTCTTCCGCAGCGCGGAATATCAGCGTCAGCAAAGTGAACTGGTGATCATCATCACAGCCCACCTTGTGTCGCCGACACGTGGTGAGGCACTGGCTCTGCCTACGGATCGGGTCAAACCACCCAGCGAATTTGATCTGTTCGTTAATGGCAAAGTCGGTCGGACTGAACGTCTGGGTGCCGGTGCAGCTTCGGAAGTCGCGAATCAGGACTTCGGTAGCTCGTACGGCTACGTCCTGGATTGATTAGGAGGATAGGACCAATGCAGAAGTGGATCATCACACTGGGTCTTTCGGTCGCTGTCGCCGCATGTACGCGTGAGGCCGGATACGAAGCCGATCAGGGCGCGTTCGGGAATGCGACACTGAACAACATTCAAGTAATGAATGGCGAACTGACATATGCCCAGATCCTGGGCCAACGGTTCGCAGCCGAAGTGCCGACCCAGATCAACTTTGATTTCAACAGCGCTCAACTGGACGAAACAGCTCAGCGAGTACTCTTGCGTCAGGCGAACTGGATCAAACAGTTCCCCGAGGCACGGTTCCGGGTCTATGGCCATACGGATGCTGTTGGATCAACGGCATATAACCAAAGCCTGGGCCAGCGGCGCGCAAATGCGGCTGTTGCGTTCCTTACGCGGCAGGGTATCTCTCGCTCGCGGTTGGAGGCGGTTGTTTCATTCGGTAAGTCACGACCTCTTGTGGCTACGCCGGATCGAGACCGTCGCAACAGGCGCACCGTGACCGAAGTATCAGGCTTCGTTGATCGTGCACCCCAGCTACTCGATGGCAAATACGCCGCCATCGTCAATCGTGAGTACGTGGAGAGCGCCGTTTATGAAACCCAGCTGCGCCGCGAGACCGCTATTGGCGATACAAGCGAACAATAAACTGTGATTGGGCGACATCGTCGCCCAATTCCCTACAATTGGTTCTTTTGCGCCTAATTCTTGCCTAAGTTCCAAGCCACATTTTCAACAATTGGGTGACCTGCGTCCGAAAATGGCCGCAATAGGGTGACAGCAAGCCAATCCTGTCCTCTGGGCCAGGATGGTTCGCCTACCCTTCGACGAGGATTGTGTTAATGACAAGCGCCACGCCGCAAAACGAAGAGACCGCAATTCTGGCCTGCACGATCAGTCGTGATGTCCAGAATTTCGATCTGCTTATAGAAGATATGGAAGGCGCTTTGGGTGAGCGTTGGGGCGATCTCGGCTTTGCCGAAGCCCTGACATTTTTTAACCAACCCGAAGCCAATTCACTGCAATTTGTCGCGTTGGCCATTGATGGCGAGGATGAAGACAACCTGTCACTGATGGGTGAAATCATCACACAGGCCAAAGACAAAAATATCAAAATAGTTCTGATCGCCGAGGACGTGACCCCGGCTTCGCTGCATCAGTTGTTGCGCAAGGGCGCGGACGAATTCGTCCCCTACCCTCTTCCAGAAGGTGAATTGCAAGAAGCAATCGACCGGATGAACAAACCCGAACCCGTCGCCGTTGCCCCCGGATCAGATGCCGCACGTGCAGCTGGCGACTCTAAAGAGGGTGCTTTGTTTGTGATTCAGGGACTTGCCGGTGGGGTCGGGTCGACGACTATGGCCGTCAACCTAGCTTGGGAACTGGCAACGGTCTCTGACAAAGAGGCCCCTTCGGTTTGTTTGATTGACCTGGACCTGCAATACGGAACGGTTTCGACCTATCTGGATCTTCCCCGTCGAGAAACTGTATTCGAGATGCTGTCTGATACGGCGGCAATGGATGATGACGTCTTCAACCAGGCGCTTCAGTCCTATGAGGACAAGCTGCAGGTGCTAACCGCGCCGTCGGATATGGTGCCTTTGGATCTGATTACGCAAGAAGATATCGAACGGGTGATCGAAAAGGCGCGAAAACACTTCGATTATGTGATCGTCGACATGCCAACGACATTGGTTCACTGGTCGGAAACTGTACTGCAGGCCGCCCATGTTTACTTTGCCCTGATAGAACTGGACATGCGTTCGGCTCAGAACGCATTGCGCCTCAAGCGCGCTTTACAGGCCGAGGAACTACCCTTCAATAAGTTGCGTTTCGCTCTCAATCGCGCCCCGAAATTTACCGATCTGAATGGTAAGGGCCGGGTCAAGCGCATGGGTGAAAGCCTGGGCATCTCTATTGATCTTCAACTGCCGGATGGCGGCAAACCCGTGATGCAAAGCGGTGATCACGGTCTGCCATTGGCCAACGCTGCGGCCAAGAACCCACTGCGCAAGGAAATCGCAAAGCTTGCGAAGTCGCTGCACAGCCTGGGCAGCAGTAGCGCCGAAGCCGCATAACACAATCCCACAGGGAGAGCCGCCGTGTTTTCAAGATATAAAAAACCCGAAGCACAACCGGTCCAGGCACCGGCTAAATCGCCCGAGGCCACACCTGCACCTGCAGCGGAGCAAGCATCAACCGCTACTGCAGTTGCCCGACGACCCACCCCCAAAAAGGCGGCCGAGGTTGTAGGGGCGGACAAGGAACGCAAGCGCAAAGAGCGTCTGGGCGAAATCAAGATCGAACTCCACCGCGAGCTTCTTGAAAACCTGAACCTTGCGGCCCTTGAGAAAGCTGGAGAATCCGAGCTGCGCTCGGAAATCAGTGCGATTGCCAGTGAGGTTCTGGAATCCCGCAACATCGTTCTGAACCGCGACGACCGGCAACAGCTGAACAAGGAACTGTATGACGAAGTAACCGGTCTTGGCCCTCTCGAGACCTTGCTTCAGGACGACTCTGTCAGCGATATTCTGGTCAACGGCCCGCAGCAAATTTTCGTTGAACGGTTCGGTAAGCTAGAAATTAGCGACGTTACCTTTAAAGACGAAAAGCACCTGATGCGGATCATCGACAAGATCGTATCCGCCGTGGGCCGCCGTGTTGACGAATCCAACCCCTATGTGGACGCCCGTCTGGCGGATGGCTCGCGTTTCAACGCCATGGTGCCACCGATTGCCGTTGACGGCTCGCTGGTATCCATTCGTAAGTTCAAAAAAGATAAGCTGGCCATTGATGACCTGGTGAATTTTGGTGCCTTCACCGAAGAAATGGCCGCCTATCTGCAGGCTGCTGTATCTACACGCCTGAATGTGATCGTTTCGGGCGGTACCGGTTCCGGTAAAACAACCACGCTAAACGCATTGTCCAGCTTTATCGACGACGCCGAGCGTATTCTGACCATCGAGGATACAGCGGAACTCCAGCTGCAACAGTCTCATGTTGGCCGGATGGAAAGCCGCCCGCCTAACGTCGAAGGCAAGGGTGAAGTCAGCCCCCGCGACTGTCTGAAAAACGCCCTTCGTATGCGTCCCGACCGTATCATCGTGGGTGAGACACGGGGCTCGGAAGTTATCGACATGCTACAGGCCATGAACACTGGCCATGATGGCTCGATGACAACGATCCACGCGAACTCGGCCCGAGACGGGATTTCGCGCCTTGAAAACATGATCGCGATGGCCGGGATCGAAATGCCGATCAAGGCCGTCCGTAGCCAGATCTCCAGTGCTGTGAACCTGATCGTTCAGGCAAGCCGCCTGCAGGACGGCTCGCGGCGTATGACTTCGATCACCGAAATCACTGGTATGGAAGGTGATGTGATTTCCATGCAGGAAATCTTTCGTTTTCAACGCGTTGGATTAACGCCCGACAACAAGATCATTGGCCATTTTACCGCGACAGGCGTTCGCAGCCACTACTCCGAACGCTTCCGTCTGTGGGGCTATGATCTGCCCCCTTCGATTTACGAACCAACGACTATGTAGGAGATCTTGAAATGCAACTGCCTATGGAGGCACTGATCTACGTCGCGATCTTCGTAGGCGTACTTGCGTTGGTGGAAGGAATCTATCTGGTTGCCTTCGGAAAATCCATCAGTCTGAACAGCCGCGTGAACCGCCGTCTGGACATGCTGGATAAAGGCGTCGGGCGCGAACAAGTTCTGGAACAGCTGCGCAAGGAAATGCAGCAGCATATGAAGTCCCAGAGCATTCCGCTCTATTCCCTGTTGGCGGACAAGGCTCAGAAGGCCGCCATCGCCTTCACACCCCGTCAGTTGATCCTGATTATGGTGTTGGTGACAGGCTTTGCCTTTATGGGGCTCAGTATTGCAACGGGAACGGAAACCATAATGCGGGCCGCTATTTCGGTCGCAATCGGTGTTGGCGGTGTCTATGCGTGGGTAAACAACAAGGCCAAAAAGCGTATGGCAATGCTGGAAGAACAGTTGCCAGATGCTGTGGAATTGATGGTTCGGTCGCTTCGCGTCGGGAACCCTTTTGTGTCCACCATTCAAATCGTCGCAAATGAAGTCCAGGATCCACTCGCCACTGAATTCGGGGTTATCGCTGATGAATGTGCCTATGGCCGTGACGTCGGTGAATCTCTCAAAGATCTGGCACAACGACTGGATATGCAGGATCTACGGTTTTTGGCAGTGGCCGTCGGTATCCAACAGCAATCCGGTGGTAACCTGGCCGAAATTTTGGCCGGTCTGGCCAAGGTGATCCGGGCCCGTTTTCGACTTTTCCGGCGCGTCAACGCCATCACAGCCGAGGCAAAATGGTCAGGAAAATTCCTATCTGGATTTCCACTGTTCTGCCTGGGATTCATTTTGGTGAACGACCCCGGGTACTATGACGAAGTTATGGATCACCCATGGTTCATTCCTGCCTGTTTCTTTGTCGGCATCATGCTGACACTGAACCTGATCGTCATGCGCATTCTAACCGACATCAAGGTCTGAGGACACCACCATGGAAATCCTGACCCGAATAAACGACTTTCTAACCGAGCTCCTTGGCCCCTTCGGTCCACTGATCGTGGTTGGTGTACTTGGACTGTTCATGATCTTGATCACAGTCCCCTTGATCCTGAGCCAGCCAGAAGATCCCCTGAAGAAACTGCAGCGTTCTAATGCAGCCCCTCGACAGGATAAGAAGGTCAAAAAGGACAAGCTCAGAACCAGCGGGCGAAACGAGCAGCTTGAGAAATTTGCCAACTTCCTTGAGCCACAGAATAAGGAAGAACTGTCTGCCATGCAGCTGAAACTGCGGCAGGCGGGGTACCAGTCAAAGGACGCAGTTCGGTTCTTCCACTTCGCTCAATTTTCCTTGGGCATCATCGGAATTGTGATTGGTGTTTTGCTGGTCACTGTCCTTTCCGACGGTCAGGAATTTACCGCGCAGCAGATGATAATACGAGTTCTTGTCCCTTCGGCCGCCGGGTATTTTCTGCCGCGCTATTGGATCACCCGAAGGGTCGCAGAACGGCAAGAAGCGATCACCGCAGGCTTTCCCGATACTCTTGACCTGATGCTGGTCTGTGTCGAAGCTGGCCAGTCGCTGGACCAGGCCATCGTTCGCGTCGCACGCGAAATGAAAGCCTCCTACCCTGAGATTTCGCTTGAATTTGAAGTCGTCGCCCACGAATTGAAGGCCGGTAAGGACAAGGATACGGTTCTTCGCGATTTTGGTACGCGCTGTGGCGTTCAGGATGTTAACTCATTTGTGACGGTGATGATCCAATCGGCAACATTCGGTACATCCATCGCCGAAGCCTTGCGGGTTTACGCTGGCGAGATGCGAGATAAGCGCGTGATGCGCGCCGAAGAGGCCGCTAACAAGTTGCCAACCAAAATGACACTCGCCACTATGATGCTGACGGTGCCACCGTTGCTGGTCATTCTGGTTGGACCCTCGGCCAAAGGCATCGCTGAATTCGGCGGAGGCTAATAGCCTATGAAATTGAAACCCAGGTGCATCCAAACGGGGATACGCCGCGTGTTACAGGCCACCGTGGTTCTTGCCACGGTGGCTTCTTGCACGGAAACGGGGTCCTCCGGGGATCTGGATGCACCTGGCATTGATCGTAAAGCCCCGGCCGAGGATCAGATTGCAGTCGGCAACCGGCTGATGGCTTCGGGTGAATACGAGCTTGCGTTGGATGCCTTTATCCGCGCAGCGCTCAATCAGGGAATGACAACGCAGATCCTGACCTCGATGGGGACGGCAAATCTGGGCCTTCGGAGGCTTGGGCAGGCGGAAACACTGCTGCGCCGTGCGGTTGAAGATGACCCCGAATGGTCTGTCGCCTGGAACAATCTGGGTGTGTTGCTGATGGAAATCGGTGAATACCCCGAGGCCGCTCAGGTCTTTCGCCGGGCCTATGCTCTCGATAATGGCGAAAGTGACGCAATCCGGGACAATCTGCGGTTAGCTCTCGCAAAAATGGAAAATACTGATAATAATACCCCTCAAGAACAAGAATACACACTGGAGCAGCAAGGCGACGGGCAATTCATGCTGCGCAAGCTCCCGTAACATAGGCAAGAGCAGTAAGGGACGCAAAAATGCGCCAACAATTCTTGATTCCGTCTATCGCAATCTGCGGGCTGATCCTCTCAGCCTGTGAAAAAGAATCCGAAGAAGAAAAGGTCGAGCGTACATTTCAGGAGGTGAACGTCATTGACGAGACCAACCTGAACGACGTTCTTCTGTCGGCCGCCGACCCAAACGAAGCCGTTACCTATTTCCAGGGTGCCGCCGCCAAGAACCCGGGTCGTATAGACCTGCAACGTGGGCTGGCGATTTCACTGGCGCGCGCCAAACGGACGACCGAGGCAACCGCCGCCTGGAAAAAAGTCACCACGATGAGCGGTACGACCAATGTAGACAAGGTCGAATACGCAGATTCTCTGGTACGTTCCGGGAACTGGGCAAAAGCCAAGTCCACTTTGGATTCGGTCCCGCCGACTTTTGAATCTTTCAAACGCTACCGCCTGGAAGCCGTCGTCGCAGATTCACAAAAAGACTGGAAACGCGCGGATCATTTCTATGAAACCGCCGTGGGTCTGACGACCCGCCCCGGTGGTGTGATGAACAACTGGGGATATTCCAAACTGACGCGCGGCCAGTACGACGAAGCCGAACGGTTATTCACCGAGGCCATTCGACAGGATAACTCTCTATTCACGGCAAAGAACAATCTGGTCCTCGCCCGGGCTGCACAGGGCAATTACAGCATGCCGGTCGTTCCCATGTCTCAGGTCGAACGCGCGATGTTGTTGAACACGATGGCCATCTCGGCGGTGAAACGCGGTGATGTGGCGACGGCCAAGAACCTGTTCCGCGAAGCGATCGCCACCCATCCGCAACATTACGACGAAGCCGTTCGATCCCTGCGCGCGCTTGAGGAAGCCTGATACATGCATATTCCAGCGGGTGCTGCGGTCTGGTTTTTGCCGTTCGTACTGCCGATCTGCTATTACGTGGCCTTCACCGACCTGCGTGACATGCTCATCAAGAATCACGCCGTAGTTGCACTGGCCCTGGTATTTGCGGTCATCGGCTTGTTTGTCCTGCCGCCCTGGTCGGAGGGTTGGATTACCGGCCCGTTTTCTGTGTCCCTCCCACCCTATTTGTGGCAGCTGTTACATATAGTTGTAATGCTGGTCATCGGCATTCTGCTCAACGCTGCCGGCATTATGGGAGCCGGAGACGCAAAGTTCATAGCCGCGGCCTCGGCCTTTGTCTGGATGGGCGATTTCACATTGGTATTGTTGATCCTGATGTCGACCACCTTGGCGGCCTTTGTCACGCATCGATTGGCCAAACATACCGCTCTCAGAGCTATTGCCCCAGATTGGGAAAGCTGGCGTCGGGACAAACAATTTCCAATGGGTTTTGCGCTTGGTGCAACCCTGGCCATCTACCTGATACTTGGAACTGTTTACGGCTCGTAAACTATCATCAGTCCGCCTTGTCCCCGCCTTGGAACTGACACAAAGCCCGGCCAAATTTTCGTCAAAGGGCCCTTTTCAGGGCTATTGGCGTGAATACTGAATTAGACGGGCAACGCTCATGAATATGCAGACAACCTCGGTAATGGCCCCCCCTACCCCAAAGGGGTTGGGCGATATGCAGCTTCCTATTGTTATGATGCGGGATATCCTGCTGAAAACTATCTTTCGTAAAACCGTAGATACAGTTTCCGAAGTTGCCCAAGCGATCTGCTTGCCGGGTTCTGTCACACAGGAATTGATCGACCTTGCCCGCGAACAAAAGCTGCTGGAAGCAACCGGTACTTTGAACGCCAACAGCGGCAATGAGATGGGGTATCAGCTGACCGATGCGGGCAAAGCGCGTGCATTGGATGCGCTCAGCCAATCCGAATATTTCGGCGCCATGCCCGTCCCGCTGGATGTGTACCGCGAGCAGGTAAAACGCCAGTCGATCCGGAATATCCAGGTTTCCCGCGACCAGTTGACCGGGGCAATGGGCCATCTGGTTCTGCCTGACAGCCTGCTGGATCACCTTGGACCCGCGGTTAGTGCAGGCCGATCAATCCTGATGTATGGACCTCCGGGTAATGGTAAATCCTCTATCTCGAACGGTATTCGGGATGCTTTGGGCGATAGTGTCTATGTCCCATATGCTATCGAATACGCTGGTCAGGTGATCACGGTGTATGACCCGATTGTACACACAGCCATCGAACAAGAAGCAGATGATCCCAATAGCTTGCGCCGCCGCAAGCGGTTTGATTCGCGCTATGTCCAATGTGAAAGACCAACTGTTGTGACTGGCGGTGAACTGTCACTCAGCATGCTCGATCTGGTTTATAACCCTACGGCGCGGACCTATCAGGCCCCGCTGCAGCTGAAATCGACGGGCGGCATCTTTATCGTTGACGACCTTGGCCGTCAGCAGGAACCACCACAGGCCCTGATCAACCGCTGGATTGTTCCACTGGAAGAGAACAAGGATATCCTTGGCCTGCAATCGGGTGAAAAATTCGAAGTGCCCTTTGACACGCTGGTCATCTTTTCGACCAACTTTCACCCCAACGAGATCTTTGACCAAGCCGCTCTGCGCCGAATCTTCTTCAAGATCAAGATTGACGGTCCGAACCAAGAGAACTTCCTGAAAATCTTCGCCATGGTGGCCCGCAAACGCGGGATGCCTCTCGACGAGGCCGCATTGGTCCATCTGCTAAAGGTCAAATACCCGACCATCGACAACATCTATGCGAACTATCAGCCGATATTCCTGATTGATCAGATGATCTCGATCTGCGAATTCGAGGGCATCCCCTATCAGATGAGCCCCGATCTGATTGAACGCGCTTGGGCCAACATGTTCGTCAAAGATGAGAAAATCGTCAAATAACCTAATGCCATTTCGCTAACGGGCCGGGTAATCTGCCTTTATGACGCAGATTCCCGCCCGGATTACTGACTGGTTTGAAAACAAAGGTTGGTCCATCCACCCGCATCAGCAGGACATGTACGACCGGGCCCTTGAACCGGCGACGTTGCTGATAGCCCCCACCGGCGGGGGCAAGACAATGGCCGGATTTCTGCCCACGCTGGCCGATCTGGCAGAGCGGGACCATGATGGCCTGCATACAATCTACGTCTCCCCTCTCAAGGCGCTGGCGGCAGATATCCGGCGAAACCTGCGTGGCCCAGCCGAGGAAATGGGCCTGGCCGTCCGGATTGAGGACCGCACCGGAGATACCTCAGCCACACAGAAAAAGCGTCAGCGGGTTGACCCACCGCAGATCCTTTTGACCACACCTGAAAGCCTGGCCCTGCTGACCTCTTATGAAGACGCCGGGCGGATGTTTCAGGGCGTGCAACGGGTGGTTGTCGATGAAATCCACGCCCTGGCCGAGAGCAAGCGTGGCGACCAGCTGATGCTGGCGCTGGCCCGTTTGCAGGGGCTCTGCCCGGACCTGCGCAGGGTGGGCCTGTCTGCAACGGTCGAAGACCCCAATGCGATTGCCCGATTTCTGGCACGTCACCCTGATCCCTGCCGGATCGTTGAGGCCGATCCTGGGCCTGACCCCGATATCCAAATGTTGGAAACGCCGGAAATGCCTCCGTGGTCGGGCGGTGGAGCGGCCTATTCCATCCCTGCCGTTCTGGACCAGATCCGGAAGCATAAGACGACGCTTATCTTTCACAACACCCGCGCACAGGCCGAGATTTTCTTTCACAACCTCTGGCTTGCCAACGAAGACGGGCTGCCGATTGGCATTCATCACGGCAGTCTGGACAGGCAGCAACGCGAACGTGTCGAGGCCGCAATGGTTCGCGGTGAGCTGCGCGCAATCGTCTGCACAGGCAGTCTGGATCTTGGTATTGATTGGGGCGATGTCGACCTGGTCATTCAGATCGGGGCGCCCAAAAACGTCAAAAGGCTGGTTCAGCGCATCGGGCGCGCAAATCACAGATACAACGCCCCCTCCAAAGCATTGTTAGTGCCCGCAAACCGCTTCGAAGTTGTGGAATGCATAGCGGCACTTGAGGCTGTGAAAGCTCATGATCTGGACGGTGATCCCCGCGGCGCAGGTCCACGCGATGTGTTGTGTCAACATATCCTGATTGCCGCGGCATCCGGGCCATTCTTGGCCGATGACCTGTTCCGGCAAATGACCGCAGCGGGCCCCTATGCCGGGTTGACCCGAGCAGAGTTCGACGCCTGTTTGGACTTTTGTGCAACCGGGGGCTATGCGCTGCGCGCCTATGATCGGTGGCAAAGGCTGCAGCTACGGCCAGATGGTCAATGGCAGCTGCGTGACCCCCGTGCTGCGCAGCGTATCCGCATGAACCTTGGCACGATTCAGGACACCGATACGTTGAAAGTCCGCCTGAAACGCAATCGAGGGGGCAAACCTCTGGGAGAGGTCGAAGAAGCCTTTGCTGCCTCGCTGACACACGGAGATACCTTTCTGATCGGCGGCCAGATCGTGCGCTATGAGGGATTGCGCGAGATGACGGTCGAAGTCAGCCGCCGAGCGGATAAGAAGCCCAAGATCGCAACGTTTTCAGGCACCAAATTTGCGACCTCGACGCAGCTGAGCGACCGTATCCTGCGGCTGTTTGCACAGCCCGATTGGCCCCAGTTACCCGCGCATACCGCGGATTGGCTGGCGTTGCAGCGCGATATCTCGCGCCTGCCTCAACGTGACAGGTTACTGATCGAAAGTTTCCCCAACGATGGGCGCGAAAACCTGTGTGTCTACGGTTTTGCGGGTCGCAATGCGCAGCAGACACTGGGGCTGTTGCTGACCAAACGAATGGAGGAAACCGGCCTGGCACCGCTGGGCTTTGTTGCCACCGACTATGCAACCCTGATCTGGGGGCTGGACGCAGTAATGGACCCGCGCCTGCTGTTCCAACCGGACGAGCTGCGCAGCGGCTTGGAAACCTGGCTGGCGGGCAATGCCGTGATGAAGCGCACCTTTCGTGCCTCGGCCACGATTGCAGGGCTGATCGAACGGAACATGGCCGGTCAGCGCAAAAATGGTCGGCAGGCCACGTTTTCCTCAGATATCCTCTACGATACTTTGCTGAAATACGATCCCGATCACCTGTTAATGCAGATCACCCGAGAAGAGGCCATGCGCGGCCTCGTCGATTTCGGGCGGATCGAAGCACTGATCGAGCGGATCGGGGGACGTATAGATCTGATGCGACTGGATCGGGTTTCACCTCTGGCTGCACCACTGTTTCTTGAGGTTGGCAAGGTACCCGTAAAAGGTGCTGCTGAAGAACGCCTGCTGGCGGAAGAAAGCGCGCGCCTATTGCAAGAGGCTGGGCTGAAATCCTGCTAAAACCTCTTGCGCGCGGTAGCGGAACGTCGCAAAGAACGTAACATGAACGAAGTTTCGATCTGTTTAGCCGGGCAAAATCTGCTGGCGCTTGGGTCTGGTGCCCTTTGGTGGCCCGACAAAAGCGTGCTTTGCGTGTCCGATCTGCATCTGGGTAAATCCGAGCGTTTGGCGCGCCGGGGCGGCACGACATTACCCCCCTATGACAGCCAGGACACCCTAGCTCGATTGGCCGCAGATATCGAGCACACTCAGCCTGACATCGTTATTTGCCTTGGGGATAGTTTTGATGATCTTGATGCCCTAAACGCCTTGAGTGTGCCCGACAGGCTGCAGATTACGGCGATGCAGGCCGGTCGCCGCTGGGTCTGGATCGAAGGAAACCATGACCCCGGCCCGGTAGATCTGGGCGGAAGCCATCTGGCCGAATATGCGGTTGATCCTCTGGTCTTTCGTCATATTGCGCAACCCAAGGGCAAGGCTGAGGTTTCGGGACATTACCACCCCAAGGCGCGCGTGCGGGTTCGCGGTCGTTCCATCACCCGCCCCGCCTTCCTGATGGATCAGGCGCGTCTGATCCTGCCTGCCTATGGGACTTATACTGGTGGGCTCTTTAGCTCGGATCACGTTCTGGACGCCATGATGAGCGATCAGGCAATGGCGATCTTGACAGGGAAAATCCCGCAAATGATCCCAATGCCCAGATAGGGCGGCTCAGATCAGGCCATCTTCTTCTAGGAACGGACGGTATTTCCTGCTGACCGGAACAAGCTCGTCGTTCTTCAGGCGCAACATGGTCTTGCCACCCTTACGTTCGACCCCAGCAATGGCGTCATCGACAACCCAATGCGATCGGTGCGTGCAATGGCCCGGTATAGGTTCCATTTCCTCTATGGCGTCGGTAAAACGCGACCGGATCGTAAACGTGCCCTCAGAAGTCACCACATCCACATAGTGGTCTTGGACCGTCAGGCGATAGACCCGACCCTGAAAGGATCCCGGCAACCGTTTGTAGATGCGCGGCAGCGGAATTTCAGCATTTTCGGATTGAGGTTTCGATGCCTCACGCCGCACCAGGATCAAGCCCACCGACAGCAAGGCGCCATAAGATGTTACAGATAACATATCCGGGCACGGCAGTCCGTTGGCCGAAAACAGCAACCAGACCATCAACCAAAGGCTTGGAACAAAAAGGACGAAAACCAAAGATATCAGCACAAGGTCGCGCCCAGAAAACTCGGTCTCAGCGAACAACCTACGCAACAATCTTCTTGCGACGCAGGTCACTCCTAGCGCCAGCCCCATCACCCCGACCCAGAAGGCCAAGCGCCAAGGAAAGGTTACTTCGATGGCCTGAAATGGTTGGAATACGAAGGACAATAGCAGAAGGAAAACCAGCCCGGCAATCAACCGGTACCCTACTATTTCGGCGAAAACTGGGCGCAGTTTCGTGAACATAAACACTCGACAACAACTCTCCGGGTCCAGCCAATACTACCGGGGACTTGCCATATTACAACGTAACCGGCTGGAATAGAAAGTTTATCACCAATACAGGCACATTCAATGCCCGTAATCTCACACTTAGTTTACATATTAACAAATTTTAGGCCGGGGAGTACCCCGGCCCTGAAAATCTACATGCACGACTGTCCGCTATGGGTCACACAGTCAGGCCTTCTGGTTCTGGGAGTTTGTTTGCGCGGCATGCGGCGGTCAGGGTGTTGGCCAGCAGGCATGCGATTGT
>NZ_JBXWQG010000007.1:0-183916 GCF_059612265.1 Ruegeria sp. CDSA077 | reverse complement strand
ACAATCGCATGCCTGCTGGCCAACACCCTGACCGCCGCATGCCGCGCAAACAAACTCCCAGAACCAGAAGGCCTGACGGCTTAAAACGAGGCCGCTGCTGTTCAAACTGCGGCTGTTCTTTTTTCCGTTCCGATTTTGGTAGGTATTGGCGACCTTGTAGATCGCGACTTGTGCATGGTGATCGTATCCATTGGCGTGTCGCCTACCAATTCGCTCCGATCCCCCCTTCTACGAGCGTGGTGTAAATCCGGACCGCCACGCTCAGGCGAGATTGAGTGCCTGCGGAACAGCCCGGCTGCAGCCCATCAGGCACGTCAATTCGCAAGGCCGTTCTCAGAGCGCGAGATAGCCGATTCCGGCAAACGCGACGACACAACCAAGCCACTGGCTTGGTGACATACGCTCCTTCAAGATTGCCCAGGCAAGGACAACGGTCAGTAATCCAAAAACCGAAGCCGCGACGGATGCATATTGGGCATTGGGCAACCTACCAGCCGCGACCACACTGAGAATTGCGACGGCGTCCAGTAAACCCATTAAGCACAATAGGGGCAGAGCTTTTGTGCCGGGCCAAATCGACTTGCGAGACGCAAAAGCTATCGCTGCCAGAACCAGAATTGCCGTGAGTCGACCGATTAGAGACACGGTGTATTCGTTGCTGATCTCTGCCGCGTATTGCCCCAGGGCAAATGCTGCGGCGAACCCGGTTGCGGCGAGCAAAGACAAGACAATGGTTAGGCCACGGGCAGGGTAGGTTGTCTCGGTTTTGTCTGAGCGGGCTGCGACGATGGATACTCCGAGGCCGATTGCAATTACGGCCAACCAGTGCCACGCACTGACCATCGAGCCGCGCCAAATTGCGACGGTGACGGACAAGACCGGATAGCTGGCAACTAGCGGCGCAACCAATCGCACGGGCCCTCGATGAAAAGCCTCGTACATGCTGAGCCCGGCCAAGAGGTAAAAAAAACCTGCTGCAATCGCATAAGCCATCGCGTTGCCCGATATGGAGTTGATGTCGCCCCAGGCTGCAACCATCCCGATCTGCAGGATGGCACCAAAGAGCAAAACAAACATAAGCGAGGCGACCACGCTGACGGACTGGCTGATATAGCGGACCGAGAGATCATGAATGCCCCAGCACAACGCAGCTAGCAACCCGAGTGCAAGGGCGCTCATGTAAGGGAAGATTGTTGTAGTGTCGACCATATTGGCATGTGTTCGGTCCCAGATATCAACAGCGCCAAGATGTCACTGTTGATAAACTAATATTCCTGTTATGCAATAAATTAGGCAATGGAGACCCGGAGAATCCACTATGTCCTCGGCTTTGGATCAACTTGGAGGCGAAGAGAGCCTGCGCGCGCTTGTCGAACAATTTTATGATCGAATGGAGGCCGATCCGGCTGTGTATTCCTTGCACCGGCTGCATTTTCGGGGTCACGGATTGAACCATACAAGACAAGCGCAGTTCGAGTTCCTCAGCGGTTTTTTGGGCGGGCGAGCTTATTACCGGGAACGATTTGGCCACATGGATTTACGGGAAATACATGCCCATGTGCCTATTCGCGAGGCCGATGCAGAGCTTTGGCTGGAAACCTTTGACGCCGCTTTGGAAGATTGTGAACTGCGCGGCCCGGCGGTGGATAAGATGCGAACCTCCCTGCGACGTGCGGCATTGATGCTTGTTAACGACGTTCCCGACTGGCGCATCGAGGTGGATAGGGAAAAAGAACAAGAAGTCCCAGAATAGGCTATTTGCAGGGTCTCGAAATCAGTCGTCAAACAACCGACCGTTCAGATTAGATGAAGCTGGTCTCAAGTATTGAACGTCATAAAGATTTGCTCGATCGCGATATCGTCGATTAGGTGTCATCTTTTGCACAGCACCCTTAGCCCATGCCCTGATTGACTGCTTTTCGGCCGCAAGCCAGGGATGATTCCGATTTCCCAGACAACCAAGGGGCCGCCCAAAGCAGCTGTGCAATGCGGGGATTGGGTTCCCGTCTTAAAGGCGCACAATTTCAACGGAATCCCCGTTTGACGATATGTGTGCAAAAGACGCGCCTCGATCTTCGCCCGGCGCGTGTTGACTGAAAAGAACATCCCGGCGTGATCGTTGTTGGTGAATGAACAACAAGGCCGCGGCACAGGCCGCAACCTCGATGTCTTCCAGTTTTACCGGATCAGATATCCAGCGTGTTTTCCTTTTCCCAGCGCGAGAAATGCGACACGAAGGAATTCCACTCCTGATGCTTCATCTTTAGGAAAGCAGACGAGAATTCGGCGCCCATCATGCCCTTCAGGTCTTTGTCTTTGTCGTATTCGCGCAGTGCATCAAGCATGTTCAACGGCAGCTTTGGTGCTCCGCGCACTTTATGGCCTTCGGCATACATATCGATATCCCAGCGCTTGCCAGGGTCTGCTTTGGATCGGATACCTGACAGTCCAGCCGCAATGATCACGGCCTGAAGCAGGTAGGGGTTGGTTGCTCCGTCCGGCAGACGCAATTCAAACCGCCCGGGGCCGGGCACACGCACCATGTGAGTCCGGTTGTTACCCGTCCATGTCACGGTGTTGGGCGCCCATGTTGCACCCGACATCGTCCGCGGCGCGTTGATGCGTTTGTAGCTGTTCACTGTGGGGTTGGTGATCGCGGCCAGTGCTGACGCGTGCTTCATGATGCCACCGAGGAAGTGCTTGCCACGCTCTCCCAGACCAACCTCACCGGTCGGGCCGTCGCCCTCGCCTGCAAACACGTTGGTCTTGGCCGCATCGCCTGGCGCATCCCAGACCGAGATATGCGCATGACAGCCATTACCGGTCAGGCCTTCCACCGGTTTCGGCATGAACGTCGCACGCAGCCCGTGTTTTTCAGCAACCGATTTGGTCATGAACTTGAAGAAAGAGTGTTTGTCAGCAGTGCGCAGAACGTCGTCAAATTCCCAATTCATCTCGAACTGGCCGTTGGCGTCCTCGTGGTCGTTCTGATAAGGTCCCCAGCCCAGTTCCAGCATGTAGTCACAGATTTCGCGCACGACATCATACCGGCGCATCACGGCCTGTTGGTCATAGCAAGGCTTTTCAGCTGTATCGAAAGGATCGCTAATCTGTTCTCCGTCCGGCGTCATCAGGAAGAACTCGGCTTCGATACCGGTTTTGACATGCATGCCTTCGCTTGCAGCTTCGTCGATCAGGCGGCGCAATACGTTACGAGGGGCTTGCGCGACATCGCTGCCTTCCATAACGCAGTTGCCAGCAACCCAAGCCACTTCGGGCTTCCAGGGCAGCTGAATGACCGATGAAGGGTCTGGAACTGCCAGCATGTCAGGATGAGCCGGTGTCATATCCAGCCAGGTGGCGAACCCGGCAAAGCCCGCACCATCTTGCTGCATGTCGGCAATCGCCTGCGCCGGCACAAGCTTGGCCCGTTGTCCACCGAACAGGTCGGTGAACGAGATCATGAAGTATTTGACGCTTTTTTCTTTTGCGAAAGCTGCGAGATCTGTCGTCACGATTGCTTTCCTTTCCCTGTTGAATTCTAGTTTTTCAAAGCAAAAACGCGGCCCCCATCAGGGAGCCGCGCAGCATCGGTTCAGAACCCTTCCTTGCCCGGGTACCAACTGGTGCCTGCCAAGGGGACTCGCGCCATGGCGGCCGCCTCCATTGTCAGGGCACACAGGTCTTCAGGTTCCAGATTGTGCAGGTGATTGTGGCCACATGCACGCGCGATGGTTTGGGCCTCAAGCGCCATCACCTTCAAGTAGTTGCGCAGCCTGCGACCCGCAGCAACCGGGTCAAGACGCGCAGCCAGGTCGGGGTCTTGCGTGGTGATCCCTGCCGGGTCCTGACCTTCGTGCCAATCGTCATAAGCGCCAGTGGTTGTGCCCAGCTTCTGGTATTCGGATTCCCATTTGGGATCGTTGTCCCCAAGGGCCACCAGAGCAGCCGTGCCAATGGCAACTGCATCTGCACCCAGCGCCAATGCCTTGGCCACATCGGCCCCGGTGCGAATGCCGCCCGAGATGACCAACTGAACCTCACGATGTACGCCCAGATCCTGCAATGCCTGAACGGCAGGGCGGATGCATGACAGTGTTGGCAACCCGACATGTTCAATGAATACGTCTTGCGTCGCAGCGGTGCCGCCCTGCATGCCATCCATGACGACAACGTCCGCCCCGGCTTTCACTGCCAATGCAGTGTCGTAGTAGGGGCGCGTGGCGCCAACTTTCACATAGATAGGCACTTGCCAATCAGTGATTTCCCGAAGTTCGAGGATCTTGATCTCAAGGTCGTCCGGCCCTGTCCAGTCTGGATGGCGGCAAGCGGACCGTTGGTCAATGCCTTTGGGCAGGGTCCGCATCTCGGCCACACGGTCACTGATCTTTTGACCCAACAACATACCGCCCCCGCCGGGTTTGGCGCCTTGGCCAACCACAATCTCAATCGCATCAGCCTTACGCAGATCGTTGGGATTCATGCCATAGCGTGAGGGCAGGTATTGATACACCAGCTTGGTTGAGTGGCCACGTTCCTCGGGTGTCATGCCGCCATCACCGGTGGTTGTTGACGTGCCCGCAGCAGATGCGCCGCGGCCCAAAGCTTCTTTCGCTGGCCCGGACAGAGCCCCAAAGCTCATGCCAGCAATGGTGATCGGGATATCCAGCTCGATCGGCTTTTTGGCAAAGCGCGTGCCCAACGTTACTGAGGTATCGCAACGTTCCCGATAGCCTTCCAACGGATAGCGCGACACCGACGCACCCAGAAAGAGTAGATCGTCGAAATGGGGAACTTTCCGTTTGGCGCCACCGCCACGAATGTCATAGATACCTGTTGCAGCGGCGCGACGGATCTCAGCATTGATCGGATTGGTAAATGTCGCCGACTGAATCGGCAGGGTGCGGGGGATCTGATCGTCCATATCTTTCATACCCTTCTTCCTCAGTAAGCTGCGGAATTGTCGATGTCGAAATTGTAAAGCTGACGAGCCGAACCATAGCGTTTGAACTCTTCCGGCTTGGCGTCGCTGCCAGCGCGGTCCAGCAGATCCCTCAGAATATCCAGATGCTCAGGGCGCATTTCTTTCTCGATGCAATCAGCACCGAGGCTTTTGACCGAACCACGCACGAACAGCCGTGCCTCGTAGAGTGAATCCCCCAGCGCATCGCCCGCATCTCCGCAGACGACCAGATTTCCTGCCTGTGCCATGAAGGCGGACATGTGGCCGATATTGCCATGCACCACGATGTCGATACCTTTCATCGAAATACCGCAGCGCGAGCTTGCGTTGCCCTTGATGACCAGCAACCCACCATGGCCTGTGGCCCCGGCATACTGGCTGGCGTCGCCATCGACGATGACCTGGCCGGACATCATATTCTCAGCCACACCCGGACCAACTGAGCCGTGAACCTTGATGGTCGCCTGTTGGTTCATGCCGGCACAATAGTACCCGGTAGACCCCTTGACCGTCACTTCGATCGGCGCGTCCAGTCCGACAGCAATCGCATGGCTGCCTTTTGGATTTACAATTTCCCAGCTGGTTTGGTTGGTCTCGGCGTTTTGCGCCTGCAGGGACGAGTTCAATCCACGCAGTCCGTCTGCCTCTAAATCATAGGTCTGCATTTCAGGCGGCCTTTTCGTGGGTTGTGGGACTGTCGTTGTGCGACCAGAAATATACGGTGGCCGGTTCAGGTTCCCAAACTCGGGCGTCTTCGATTCCTGGCAGGTTCACCAAGGCGCGGTATTCGCTGCCAAAGGCAACATATTGATCCGTTTCTGCCATCACTGCAGGCTTGCAAGCGATTGGGTCACGTACGACGCCAAACCCGTCTTTGGTCCCTACTACAAAGGTGAAAAACCCGTCCAGATCATCAATGCTGGATTCCAGAGCTTCCCCTAAAGTGGCGCCATTCATCATTTTCCAGGTCAGGTATGCGGCACCAACTTCGGTGTCGTTCTCTGTCTGGATGGTAACGCCTTCGCGGCGCAACTTGCGGCGCAACGAGTTGTGGTTAGACAGCGATCCGTTGTGAACCAGACATTGATCGGACCCCGTGTTGAAGGGATGTGCGCCCATTGTTGTCACGGCGGATTCCGTCGCCATGCGTGTGTGTCCAATGCCATGAGTGCCGCTCATGCCGCTGAGGCTGAAGCGGTCTGCAACATCCTTGGGCAGGCCAACTTCCTTGTAGATTTCGAGGCTTTCGCCACGACTCATGATACGAACCGTCGGCCGGATTTCAGCCAGCGCGGCGCGCGCGGCTTCGAACTGACGGGCGGGAATTTCCAAGACGGCATGTGTATCATTGTCTGCCTGACCAACCGTCACGCCAAGACTTTTGCCTAGCTCATCAGCCAAGTCGACAAAGTCCGTTTCGGGGCTGGGGGACTGAACTGTAATCTTGGTTTTGCCATCGGACTCAGAGCCGTAGATTGCAATACCGGCACTATCGGGGCCACGATCTGTCATCGTGATCAGCATGTCTGTCAGCATATTGCCCAGTTGGGGCGCAAGAGACTGGTCTTTGAGGAATAATCCAACAATTCCGCACATGGCTGGCAGATCTCCTTATGTGTTTCATTATGATTCGACGGTACCAACAAATCAGTGGGACATCAATAATCATAGGAAAGTTTTTTTCCTAAGAGGCAATGGGCGCGCCATGTGTTTTTCGCGCCCATTGCAAGCATTCAAGGCTGGATCAATATCGCTCCAACTGTGCTTTCACCTTTTCTTCGTCACCGGTGTGGCGCGCCTTTTCCAGGTGCTCAGCTTCGCGGACGAATTGGATGCGATGCCAGCCAACCCAGAAGACGACACCAATGATGACCATTAGAACTTCGTAACCTTGGAAGGGATAGACCGGCCCGACTTCGGCCAGATCCACGGCCCAGTTTGTATAACCATTCGTAGACATATCTTACTCCCTCATTTCGCTGCTACGCCACGGGCGGCCAGTTCTTCTTTATCGGCTTCGATAATGGCAGCTTTGGCGTCCTCATAGGCATGGTGTTCAGCGTAATCGAGACCCTGAAGTTCAACTTCTTCCGGGATGCGCAGTACGCCGGCAGCGGATTGCATTTTCGCCAGAGCCCAGCCTGGCAGGAACCCAAGGACAAAGAACATGATGACCGCACCCGTGATCTGACCGATCGGGTTGATGGTTGCATAACCTTCGTATGGTGACGAAGGCACGCCCCACAGGACAAAGCCCGCGATGACCAGCCCGACGACACCAGCATAGCCATGCACGGCTACAGCACCGACAGCATCATCCAGCTTGAACCGACGCTCTACCCAGTAGTGCAGATTATAGACGATCACGACGCCGATTGCGGCAATGATCATCGCTTGGATCGGGTGATACAAATCGTTTCCAGCAGACGCGGTGATGATACCGGCCAGACCGCCCGAGAAGGTCCAGAAGGCATCTCCCTTCGAGACGACATAGGCTGCCATCAACCCACCCGACAGCGACATCAGGAAGTTAAAGGTAATCGCCGACAGCGTGGTCGGGGCCAGATAGATGTTGGTTGCAGTCCAGGTGGCGCCAACGATCTGACCGTCGATAACCTCGGGCGAGATTACCGGAACGTTACAGGCGGCATAGAAGCCCCAGAACCCGGTATAGATCAGGAAAATTCCGATGGTCAGCAACCATGGATTATGCGGAGGAATATCCCGCGGCGTTCCATCTTTGGCAAACTTGCCAAGTCGTGGACCCAGTACCATGATCACACCAAGTGCGTAACCACCTGCGATTGCATGGATAACGCCTGACGCATATGCATCGTGATACCCCAAGATGCGCACCATCCAGCCACCATAGTGCCAGCCCCAAGCAGCGTCGATGATCCACCAGACGGACCCGATCATGACTGCATGGACCCACAAAGCAGATGACCTGATCCGTTCGATCACTGAACCAGAAACGATCGAGGCAGCTGTCCACGAGAACAGAAGGAACGCGGCCCAGAAGACCCCTGTGATTCTGTCGTCCAAATTGGTTGCCATTGTGTTCGCCCACGGTAGATTTGCGGCACCTGCTTCGGTGTCGAGACCGCCCCAGAACGGAAAGTTCGGGAACGCCCAGTAGATCCACCATCCAAAGAAGAAGAACGTGACCGTCACCAGCGGGATGATCATGATGTTTTTCATCAATGTGTGCATATGGTTACGGGCCCGGCTGGCGCCGACTTCGTACATGCAAAAGCCCACATGGATGAGGAACATGAAGACGACCGTTACCCAGTAATAAAACTCGGTAAAGACCGTCGTAAGTGCATTTAGATTGCCATCCACTTCGTAGTCTCCCTGTTGTTGCAGCAGGAGGTCTTTCTGCGAAGCATTTCCTGCTGGGAATAATTGTATACTAAGGGGACAATCTCATTGGCGACCTGTCAATAGATATGTGGGGCAAACATCTTTAAGGTCTGTGCTTGATGTATGTCCCCACACATCCAAAAACGCACTAAGCCACAGATAAAGAAAAGAAATATCAATATTCCCGGATGTTCTTAGGGTGCAAAAATTGCAGGCAAATATTCCCAACAGGAAAAAATTCTGCACACAAGTGTTGATTTTCAACCCAACATCGGCCTCAATATGGGCAACAAAAACGATCAACGGGAGAACCGAACTATGGCCATTCTTTGGAGGACGTCGGCCCTTGCGCAGCGCCACGCCGAGATCGGCGGTGAGCTTGAAGACTGGAACGGGATGGGGACTGCTTGGTTCTATGACCAAAGCCCTGAACGCGCCAAAGCTGACTACGAAGCAATTCGAACCAAAGCTGGTCTTATGGATGTTTCCGGCTTGAAAAAGGTTCACGTGGTTGGTGAGGATGCCGCCTATGTCATTGATCGTGTCACCACGCGGAACGTCGAAAAGATCATGCCGGGACGGTCGACCTATGCCTCGATCCTGAATGCCGAAGGCAAGTTTGTTGATGATTGCATCATTTATCGCCTGTCGGTGAACACGTGGCTGGTGGTGCATGGCACAGGCACCGGAATGGAGCAGCTGACATCCGTGGCGGCGGGTAAGAATTGTTCGGTCATCTTTGATGATGACATGCATGACATGTCGCTGCAGGGCCCGGTGGCTGTAGACTTCCTTGCTAAGCACATCCCCGGAATTCGCGATCTGGCCTATTTCGGCATCATGCAGACCAAGCTATATGGCTGCCCGGTGATGATTTCGCGGACCGGCTATACCGGTGAGCGCGGGTATGAGATCTTCTGTCAGGCCAAGCACGCCGTGCATTTGTGGGACAGCATTCTGGCTGATGGCAAGGATATGGGCATCGTCCCGGTCCAGTTCTCGACGCTCGACCTGTTGCGCACCGAAAGCTACCTGCTGTTTTACCCCGGCGACAATTCCGAAACCTATCCGTTCGATGGCGATACCTGCGGCGATACACTGTGGGAACTGGGCCTGGATTTCACTGTCTCACCTGGAAAAACCGGCTTTATCGGCGCCGAGAACCACTATGCATCGCAAGGCAAAGAGCGGTTCAAGATCTATGGCGTCAAACTGAACGGCACGACCCCGGCGGATGAAGGCGCGGATCTGCTGCAAAACGGCGAGAAAGTCGGCGTTGTCACCTTCGGCATGTATTCTGATATCAATGGTCACAATGTGGGTATCGCGCGGATGCCGGTCGCATGTGCATCACCCGGCACCAAGCTGACGGTGCGGAACGGCGATGGGACAGAAATAACGGCAACTGCGGAAGAGATGCCGTTCTACGATCAGGACAAATCGATCAGAACCGCAAAGGGCTGAGTTTCAGGGGGCGCGACGGACACACCGTGGCGCCCTTTTCCTATTGAGGGCACAATGTCAAAGTTCGAATTTCCCAAGTCAATCGCAAGCCGCCCGGTCTGGGGCACGCTAGAGGTTCGCCAGGGCGAACATCATCTCATGATAGCCGAGGCTGAAGGGGCCGAAGCCATTCTCGACATCGCAACACCTGACCTGATGGCCAAAACCCATCTGATCTATATCCCGAAAGGCACGGATTTCGCGGAAAAGCTAAGGGCATTGAACCCTGCTCAGTTCTATGAAGGCCCGTCTTTCGAGGCGTCTCTGCCGCGCATTCGTCGGGTTCTGGAGGACGCGCATATGGGATTGCAGGTCTACCTGACCGGCACCGAAGGCATGATGGGGCAGGCCATGAATGAAGTGATGGCTGTGGGTCTGCCGCACACGGCGATCCAGACCGAACATCGCGGATCGGTCGCCCGTCGGATGCAATGCGTGCATTGCAAGGGCATCACCGAAGACGTCGAGATTGACCCGTTTGTCTGTTCACATTGCGGCTTAAACCTGTTTGTGCGCGATCACTACTCCCGCCGTCTTGCCGCCTATCAGGGCGTCCGTATCGACGCCGAGGATCATGGTAATGTGCCCGAGTCGAAGGGGATTTACGAATGAGCGGTGCTGAGAAAATTCAGGTCAAGGTGACCGAGATCACTCCGCTGAACGAATTGGTGACGCGGTTCCGGTTCGAACGTATCGACGGCGCGCCATTACCAACCTTTTCGGGCGGGGCACATACTGTGGTCGAAATGCAGGATGGTGCCATTACACGGCTTAACCCCTATTCGTTGATGTCGGATCCGTTTGATCAGTCATCTTATACAATTTCGGTTCGACGCGATGATGAGGGCAGGGGGGGTTCGCTGTTCATGCACCGCCAGGTCAAGCTGGGCGACGAGATGACCATCAGCTATCCGGTCAACTTGTTTTCACTGGACTTGCGCGCCCGCAAGCATCTGTTTCTGGCCGGTGGCATCGGGATCACCCCGTTTCTGGCGCAGATCAAACAGTTGGAACTGCTGCACGGGCATTGGGAGTTGCATTACGCGTGCCGAAACACTGCCTTGGCATCTTATGCTGAGCAACTGACAGACAGACATCCGAACGAAACCCATCTGTACTATGACGATCAGAGCCAGGCGATTGATCTGAATAATCTGCTCAGCGGGCAACCCCTGGGAACGCATGTGTATGTGTGTGGTCCAAAGGGCATGATCGACTGGGTCCGAAACACGGCTGCCGCCGAAGGCTGGCCCGAAGATTGCGTGCACTACGAAGAGTTCCTGGCGCCTCAGCCCGGCAAGCCGTTCGAGGTGCGCTTGGCGGCATCGGATAAGGTCATTCATGTGGGTGAAAACGAAAGCCTGCTGGAGGCCATCGAACGTGAAGGCGTGGACGCACCGTATCTGTGCCGCGGAGGGGCCTGCGGTCAGTGCGAAACCGTTGTGCTCGACCATGAAGGTAATTTCGTTCACCGCGATCACTGGCTGACCGGCGAAGAAAAGGCTGCGGGCAAGAAAATCATGCCCTGTGTATCGCGTTTCGAGGGCAAGTCCCTCGTGCTGGACCGTTGAGAGGAGGCCCAACATGACCATTCAATTCAACGACGAATCCTTCCGCGATGACTATACGTTTCACAACTCGGACTGGGCGATCAAACGCTTTCCGTTCCCATTCCACGAAGACAGCTACATGTATTCGGTCAACATGGAACAACATCGCGGCGGTCCCGACGGATCAGTCTATGAGATGCGGTTCGATGTGGACGAGCACTACGTCTCAGAGATGAAAGACCGCGCAATGGTTCTGGATCAGGACCCGCTGCGCTGTCAGTCGTTGCCGCATATGACATTGGCTGGCTGGGACTTGCTGGAACTAATCATGGTTAGCAAGTCCGAAGACTATCCCAATCTGTTCGAACTGCATCGCAATGGCAACCAGTGGCGCTGGGTCAACAAACCGATGGGCATTGATCACAGCTTTACCTTCATGGACGAAACCACGATTCCGTACGGGCCGATGGAATACATCACCCGTCAGGCACAGGGTGATTTCGCCGTGCTGGATCAGCGTGACGAGATGCTGTGGATGGACGCGGGAATGGTGACGACCCAAGCGGATTGGAGCCTGGATTTTGACATCGGAATGAACTTTTTCGAATGGCACGCGCCGGTTCCCAAAGCCCATGAAATGGGCATTTTCCAACGCGCCCTGAAATTCCTGCTGAACATTCAACAGGGTGCCCCGGCACGGCGTCTGAATTGGACTATGACAGTGAATCCGCTGCTGGATACCAGCCCGGAAAACTATCACAAATGGGGTATCCAGAAGACGACGCTGACACCTGAAAACATAGCGCACAAACAGTATCTGCGGGTCGAGTTGCAAACCTTTTTCCGCCTGCCGCGATCCAACGCCCTGGTATTCCCGATCCGCTGCTACCTGTGTAGTTTTCAGGACCTGATGACCGTTCCCAAATGGGGCCGCCGTCTGCATCGGGTCATCCGGGACCTGCCGGTCGAGCTGGCAACCTATAAAGGGTTCATCGATAACCGCCCCATGATGTTGGACTATCTCAGCCAGTTTGACGACGGGTTGCCCACATCTCCGGGGATCTGGCCGGATTTGGAAACGGAACCACCTTTGTCTAAGTAAGCGAGACTTGCGAAATTTCTCAACTCATATGATTGATCCGGGCGAAGCGCCTTGGCTCATCTCGAGTGACGATTTTGCATTGTATGACGTGCTTGCGCTGCTTCGCGGGTCATTTCAGTACATGGATGCCCGGATCGACCCTCCGTCTTCTATCCATAGTCTGAACGTGGAAGGAATGCAGGTGCATTGTCAGGGTGGCGGCGAAATCTGGGCTGTTGGGCGACCACTTTTCGCGTGTATGTTTCTGACGCCCAAGCCCGACAGTTTGTACCTTGGAAAGCTTGCGGTGAAGGATGGATTGCGGGGTCAGGGTATCGGCCGCAGGTTGGTGGATCATGCCGCACGCCGTGCAGCAGAGCTTGGCTTACCTGCGCTGGAACTGGAAACACGCGTGGAACTTACTGAAAACCATCGCGTATATTCGAGGCTGGGGTTCACGATCGTAAGCACGGGCAGTCGCGAAGGTTATGACAGACCCACAGATTTCTTATTGCGCAAACCGATCAGTTTGTCTGCGGATAGCTGATCACTGATATATACCGCGCCGGCAGACTGACAAGCCGTTCGGGCCCATGCGGAGCATCTGCATCAAAGAACAGGGTATCGCCGGGTTTTAGCGGGTAAATCTGGTCCCCGTGGCGGTAATCCACCTCACCGTCCAGCATGTAAATCGTCTCGATCCCGCCATGTTGGAAAGTTGGGAACACATCTGATTCAGCGGTCAGGGTAATCAGATACGGTTCGACGATCACGCCGGATCCGTTGGCACCAATATGTCCCAACAGGTTATACTGATGGTTCGCACGTGTTCCTTCACGCTCCAGTTCGACGCCTTCTCCTGCTTTTGTATGAACCGCCTCGCGGCGTTCTTCAAACTGTCGGAAAAAGCTTGTCAAAGGAACCGAAAGCGCATCCGCCAGCGATTGCAGAGTCGTCAATGACGGTGACGTATTTCCGTTTTCGATCTTGGACAGCATGCCAATCGAGAGGCCGGTCAACTGGGCCAGCTCTGCGACCGTTATGTTCTGCTGTTTGCGAAAGGCACGAACCTCGCGGCCGATGGCAACTTCAAGAACTTTCTCTCTGTCACCCGAACGAACGGAATGTGGGTCCTGCGTCAGGTTTGCTGCCATTTCTTTGTCGCGTTTTTTCAATTTCATTCTTTCAACGTCTTGCTACACGTGTCCAAACCGGTTCTGCAAGCAGGCGCGGCGCAATACCCAATTCAATTCGGATTACCATAGCATCGGTTTTTCCTGATAGTAATATAATCATGCTGACAGAAAACAGAATAGAGATCGGATTCTCACTGTTCGACGGCTCTGACGCCGATGTCCTAAATCAAGGTTCGGCAGCTGTGGCAAGGATGCTTGGTACACCAGAACGTCTTAGGTTTTGACCCTTTCATCGGGCACTTCCACAAGAGACCTCAACCAGCGACGCGGATTGACGCCGATCACCCTTAAGAACTCGCGGTTGAAGTTCGACTTGGTGTTAAACCCGCTGGCCAGCATCGCCTCGGTCACCGATTTTCCAGTCTTCATTACGGTGCAAGCGTGAGATATCCGATGCCTATTGATGTAGCGAGACACATTCTCTCTTTTGCCTTTGTTGATTGCGCTTGAAAGCTGCTTTTCTGGAACCTGCAATTTTCGGGCCAACCGGGCCAATGTGAGATCGGGATCGAGATATGGCTTATGTGTTTCCATATAGGCGTCGAGCTTTTCGACAATAGCGGTGTCACGGGTTTTATCTTGCTTGGAATACGCATCGCGCGTGTCAGAGCCAATGCTCTGACTTTCGATTGCATGCGATAGGCTGAGCGCCCCTAATATGAGCAGTGTGATTGCGGAAAACAGGCTTGGCAGCCAGAGCAAGACCTCGGTGTCTCCGGATGCAAGGCGGACTCCAATGAATATGTCGCTGCCTGCTGAGGCGATCAAAGCGATGGCCAGAACACGCCAAACCCAAACAATCATGCGCCCGTTTTCTAAGCGGCTATGGGGCAAACTATCTTCGCCGCGTAAGAGCATAAACGCGATGGCGATACCGTATGCCGCAAAGAGAAAGGGGATCAACACGTCCAGCGCTTCGGGTCGGGTTGCCAGAAAACTTATCGCAAGGGCCGGACCTACCGCATGCAAATACAAGTCCTGTCTGCGCAGATAACCCACCGAGGCCTGACGAAAGGACAGCCACGCGGATGCGGCAATTACAGTCGCAAGAATGGGCTGAACGACTCTGAGACCCGTAAAGCCATAATATTGCACAAGCGCGATAACCGCACTTTGTGCTGCGCAGCATCCGATGAGGACCAAAAGCGTGGGATGGGTTTTGCGGGTCAGAAAGCGATGTAAAAGAAATCCCGAAAGCAGCAGGGCAGTAATCATTGGGATCGGTAGAACTGGCATCAGGGGGGTCCGTTTTCGTCTGTCATAGGACCTAAATCCTGATCTGCGCGACCTTAATCCGGATTCAGGTCGTATGAAATCCCGACAGCGTCTGAATGTAGGCCGGCACTAATGCCACCCTACAAAAAAGGCGCGCCATGAAACTTCCTCTTCTTTCCCTTGTCATGACCCTTTCGGCGGGCACGGAAATTGCTGCACAAGATGTCGGCCTCGTCGAATTGACGATTGCCGCACCTCATCATGATCAGGACATGCAAATGGCTGTCATGTTCCCTGCGGCAGGTCAGCGCCAGACTATGTTTGCAGAAAATGCAGTGTTCTATGGAACGGCAGTAGTCGAAAACGCCAAGCCGGTGCCAGGGCAACATCCGGTTGTTCTTCTCTCACACGGATGGGGCGGCAATTATGCACGAATGGCGTGGCTTAGTGCGGGGTTGGTCTCGCAAGGTGCAATCGTAGTGGCAGTAAACCATCCAGGCAGCACGACCTTAGATTTGGATTTCGATACCGCATTTAATCATTGGACCCGCGCCCAGGACATGTCCACGGCGTTGGATCACGCGCTGCAAGACCCGGTTTTCGCCCCCCTCATCGACACTTCACGGATCTACGCCACGGGTTTCTCTTATGGTGGCTGGACAGCCCTTTCGCTTGCGGGCGTCCAGGGCAATCGTGACGGATTTTTCGATTATTGCGAGGCCGCAGGGGCAGGGTCACAATTTTGCGCAAAGTTGACGGCAGAGGGCGTCAATGTAACCGCAATCGACCAGGAAAAATATGAGGCATCTTACAAGGATCCACGGGTCAGTGCCGTCGCAGCCATTGATCCGGGACTAACTTGGGATCTTGCGTATAAGGATGTGCGGGACGTGACAGCCTCGCTTTTTCTGATTGGATTGGGTGACGGGGCCGACAGGCTGAATGCAACAGACACGAGCGCTCTGGGAAGCAATTTTGAGGCGCTGGTTCCTCAGGCCGCGGTGATGACGATCGCGCCCGCAATGCATTTCACCGCGCTTGGATTATGTAAGCCCGCCGGTGAAGCGATTTTGATCGAAGAGCAGGACGATCCTGTTTGCACTGATCCCGTGGGAACGGACCGCGCCCAAGTCCTTGACATGATAATTGACAGTTTGGCCGCTCACTTCGATCTGAATTAGTGTATTTCGGACACTTACATATCGGCATTGCATCCAATGGTGCGGGCCGACCATACCCCTCAGCGGTATACCAAAAATTCGTAGTTGGCTTGCCGCTACCTGCCACTGGCTTTCTTCGTGCCCCGGTGATGGGCGAGGTCGGTGAGCCGTCTGAATGTTGGGCATTCCAAATGCGATGGCGCCGGGCAATCCGCCACATGTCGCAGGGTATCGCGCAGCGCCGTCAGCTCGCGGATTTGCCGATCCAGCGCATCCGCACGAATGTGAAACTCTTGCCGGGGGATATTCGGAGTTCCATCAAGGCCGAACATCCCCGAGATTTCCTCAAGTGAAAACCCCGCAGATTTGCCCATCGTGATCAGGGCTAGTTGCAATAAGACATCCGGCGTGAACTGCCGACGAAGCCCGTGCCGCGCAACAGACGAGATCAGGCCAAGCTCATCATAGTAACGCAGCGTTGAAGTTGGGGTACCGGTCTTTTTCGACACCTCGCCTATATCCAAAAGTTTCATGCTTGACCTCAAGTCGACTTGAATTCGTAACGTCGCCTTCTGTAGCGATTCCGACAAGAGGAAAATAGTCGTGCACATCAAATCAAATGCATTGAAGACAACGAGACCCGGCGCTTTGTTGTGTTTCTCCCTGTCCATGCTGCTGGCCTCATTGGGCACCAGCATTGCCAATATCGCCTTGCCTGCAATCGCCCAGGACCTGAAGGCGCCGGTACATCAAGTGCAATGGGTGGTGATCGCATATCTCGCGACACTGACGCTGTTCTCTGTGCTGGCTGGACGACTTGGGGACCGCTTTGGACGACAGCAGATGCTGATCTTCGGGCTTATACTTTTCGCGCTGGCCTCTGCGTTTTGCGGCTTGGCGCCCAATCTTAAGGTGTTGAGTGCCGCGCGGTCTCTTCAAGGAATTGGCGCTGCATTCCTCATGGTGCTGACCGTCGCACTCGTTCGCGATATTTTTGAAACAGAGCGTGTCGGGCAAGCCATGGGCCTGTTGGGCACGATGTCGGCGGTCGGAACTGCACTGGGACCTTCGTTGGGTGGGGTGCTGATTGGAAAACTCGGGTGGCAAGGAGTGTTCTTTGTCCTGGTGCCGATGAGCCTGACTACGGCCATTTTGGCCGTTCGGCTTTTGCCCGCGAGTGTTTCCTCTGGGATAACACCTCTGGTCGGACTAACTGCACTGCGAAAGAGCGGCGCTATCCCCGGCCTTGCGGCAAATTTTCTGGTGGCAAATGTGATGTTGACCACTTTGCTGATAGGCCCCTTCTTTCTGGGGCAGTCTCTTGGGCTAAGCGCGGCGAAAGTGGGGCTTGTCATGTCGGTCGGACCAATCATATCGATCTTCCTCGGCGTCCCATCGGGTCGGCTTGTGGATGCATGGGGGGCGGCGCGTGTTCTGTCGCTTGGGCTCATTGCTCTGACCACCGGGACCTTTGCACTTGCGGTCCTGCCAGTCGCATTCGGTGTCATTGGCTACATTGGCGCTATCAGCATCCTGACACCGGGATACCAGTTGTTTCAGGCCGCCAACAACACCATGATCATGGTGGGGGTTCGGGCAGATCAGCGGGGGACAGTTTCAGGGCTGCTTGGCTTGTCGCGCAATCTGGGCCTTATTTTCGGCGCCTCTGTCATGGGGACGGTCTTTTCCTTTGGGATCGGCGCCCGCACCGTCGAGGCAGCATCTGCTGAAGCGATTGCCAACGGGATGCAGCTCACCTTTGTAATCTGCGGGGTATTGGCCATCGTGGCGTATTGGCTTTCGCGTCGAACTTCGTTGAAGAGCATCACCAGTAAGACAGTCGCGAGACAATGATAGAGGAGGTCGCAGACCTACCGATGAACACTTTTAAACCTGTCCCAATAGACGGCTTGAACGTGCAGATTTGGGGGCATGGTGATACGCCCGCGCTCATTTTCCATGGGGGGCCAGGGTCGGGTCTCAACCCGCAGCACACAGCCTATTTCGACGCCGACCGCCATCGGGTAGTTCTTTTTGACCAACGCGGAACGGGGTTGTCGGGCAGAGCTGGTCGGGTCACAGCAAACACGACCCAGCACACCCTACGCGATGCCGAGGCCATCCGGATGGCCCTGGGATATGAAGATTGGATAGTGCTGGGTGGTTCATGGGGTGGCGCACTGGCATTGGCCTACGCATCCGCTCATCCTGATCGGGTACGCGCATTGATCGTGCGCAGCACGCATATCTGCCGTCCTTCAATGGACCAGTGGATGTTGCGCGATAGGGCAAAGCGTTTCGAAGCCGGGCAGCTTGCGCGCGGCCTGTTTCTCGATCCTCTCGATGAGACTGAACAGCTCCATCCTGCCATAGCATGGTTTGCCCGTATGGAAGACAATGACGCGCAAGCACGTGAGGCAGCCCGCCGTGTGATGGCTCTTGAAGATGCGTTTCATGGACCGCAACCTGGCACTGTGCGGCTTCCGGCAGCCGTCACCCAAAGCGACATAAATCGCACCCGCGTGTACCTTTGGTACTGGCTTAATAATTTCTTCCTACCTGCTACCGGCCCCGGAGATCCAAATACAATCGCCGTACTCCCACATCGTTTGATCCATGGAGAGGATGACCTAATATGCCCGATTGAACCTGCCCGTGCCTTTGCCCAAGCTGGAAAGCTTCAATTTGAGGAGATTGAGAGACTGGGTCACAACGGGTTGGCGCCGCAGATGATCGCTGCTGTGCGCCAAGCCGTAGATGATTTGAGCGGTTGAGTATCGAACAGAAGCGCGTTATCAAATCGGACAATCGCGGCAATTCCGAGTGCGCGGAATTTGGGTTCAGGGCATCGTTATTTTTTTGGCTGCGTGAGGTGGCTGAAGCAAAGCGCGATGCCTGACCGCCTTCGATTCCGTATGCGAGAGACAGGGGACAATCCTGGCTGGTCATTTCGCTTCGCGCGTCGATGTTGTTCAGCAGTTTATATCGTTTTCCCGGTAATCTTTTGGTCGATTTTTGTGCCAAGCCGACCCATCTCACCCGATTTAAGAAGCTGTTTGTTCTTGCTCGGCATTCACGTTGGCTGTGGCACCTAAAAGCCCAATGGCAGGAATAGTTAAGTTATCTATGAGGCGCATGTTTAGCCTCGCCCGGTGCCAGCTCCGTATGAGGCACATGATTACGATTCGAAATATTTTTCGAAGCTATTTTTCTGCATATGTGCAATCGAAATAGAAAACTCCGACCACGGGCAGTACTGCACCGTACCTTCGGGGCAGGATCACTTTAGTCAGCCACAACCTCAAAGGTGACAACGATGGCGGTGTTTTCAGTGCCTCGGGAGTATACGCGCCCCTGATACTGGCCGGGTTCTGCCAGATCATGAATGGTGAGGCTTACGGCAACGTCGACGGCCTGTCCCGGGGGAATACGGACTGCGGAAGGTTGGATGCTCATCTTGTCGGTTGGCAACACGTTGCCGTCGCGGCTGATCATGTCGCCAGGTTCGAACTGCAAGTCGACAACGTCTGCTCCGGCAGGTGCAGCAAAGGATAACAGAATGGTTCCTGTATCACCGGGCCTGCAGGGCTTGCGGCAGTGAAAGGGTCCGTCCAGCTGTTGTGTGGTGCTGTTTTCCGCATTCAGAATGCCCCGTGCGATCTGAGATATCGGAAGTGTATCCTGCTCCGGAACGGCCTTGGTGGCCGTGCAGAGAGCGCTGACAAATGGTTTTCGCTCGAAATAAGGCATAGCTTAATGTGCACAGCCTACAGCGTTTAGTAAATGACAAACTTGAAAGGAATGCGTATTGGATTCGGCGGTGGATTCACGGAATTTCGAAATTTAAGATATTGAATATCTACAAAAAAATAGGGCGAGTGTTAGACTTGGCGCGCCACCAGATAATCCATGAACTGACCAAGAAACGCGCGCGGCGCCGCGTTGGTATTTGCAAATACAAGATCGAATTCCCGACGGGCCGCCGCAAGCAGGTCATTTGCTGCGGCCTGAGCATATTCAATGCAAGAATAGTGGTTCATCCGCGCCAATACCCATTCGACCTCTTGTTCCGAACGGGCCGTTCTTGGCTTTTCCAGAAACTCTGACAGTCGGGACTGTTCCTGCCGATCCGCCTGCGCCCCAAGACGGCCCAGCATCAGCGTGCGTTTGCCTTCGTAGATATCCCCGCCGATCTCTTTGCCGTATTTCCCCTGGCTTCCCACAAGATTCAGAACGTCATCCTGGATCTGAAAGGCGGCCCCCAGAAAAAAGCCGAACGCGTTGAAGTCATCCAGATTCAGCGTTCCGGAGGCGACATCGTCTGGGCGCGCGATCAGGGCACCTATACGCATCGGGTGAATGAAGCTGTACCAGCAGGTTTTCTTCAGACACATGGTCAGGTAGTCGGACGGGCTGAGGTCAAGGCGATTGTCTTTTATCCATCCCAATTCAAGAGCTTGGCCCTCGATCGACTCTTTCAGCAGGTGATCAAACTCGTCCACCACGCGCGCGCCGGTCATCGGGCCCAGAGGGCCGAGGTTCTGGCGCAGCAGGCTCAGCGCCAGAGATTGCATGCCGTCGCCGATATTGATCGCCAAAGGCACACCAAGACGTTTGTGCATACATTCCCGACCCCGTCGGAAATCGCTGAGGTCTTCGATATCGTCATGAACCAGAAATGCATTGTGCAGCAATTCGATGACCGAAGCAGCAATTTCGGCATCCTCGGCTTTTCCGCCGAATGCTTCACATGTGGCCAGAAGAAGGGCAGGTCTAAGCCCTTTGCCCGAGGTTTCGATATAGTCCCGCATAGGCCCATAGAGATAGGCTTGCGGCTCACCCGTTGGCATTTTGTCCAACAGTACCTTGCGCGCCTGATCGCCATAACGCGTCAGTTGCTCAAGGAAGCCTTGCGTGGCCGCGGATGCCGGCTGCGCCTTGGGAACAGTCACCTGTCAGCCCTTCTGTGTGATGATGACTTTGCGACCGGACGTGTCGGTTGGCGGTGTGGTCGCCTCGACAATGCCGATCGCCAGATCTTCAGCAAAGTCCGCGCCGGGGATCGGTGTGTCCCGGCCTGGCAGATGCGCGGCCATCAGATTATAGAGCTCTGGAGGTGCCGCGACCATGCGCAACGCGTCCGAGATCGCAGGGTCTTCGACAATTCCGCCGGGCTTGGAGTATTCGGCCGTCAGCGGACCAATCGCGGCCAGCGGTCCTTGCCCACCACGTTTGGTGCCGGTGGCGTCTTGTCCCATGCGCAGAGCGGCCTCGACAGCGATGGCAAAGCGTTCATCCCAGGGCTCACCCGCCTGATATCGGGCATAGTCATAGGCCCGCAGGGGTTGCAGGATGTCAGGCTCATGCAGATCCCAGATTTCACAGGGCTGCGCCTCAGAACCACTGCGCCGCAGGATGGCATTGACGGCTCTTCGGGCAGCCTCATTTGCGCCTTCCATGGTGGCCAGGTCGGTGTTGGTCCGGACGTAGTCGGACGCAAGCATAAAGTTCGGAATCAGCGTCGCCGCTTCGGGCCGCAGTCGCCAACTGTTAATGCGGTTTACCAACAGCGGTTCGACATTGCTTTCTCGGGCAGGATGATCGGGGTCCTCAACGATGTCGGGATCCAGGAACCAATAGTGCAGTTCTTCATCCCTGAGGACGATGTTGCCATCAACGTTCAGGCTGCGTTTGAGCTGTTCCCAGACTTCTTTGGCGATTTCTTCACGAGAGCTGTCGCGCGCGGTTTTTCCGTTTGTGCCCGGCTTGTCCCATTCGGAAATATCGACCGAGAGCAATCCCTTGGTCTTACCATCGGCCCAGTTTTCAAAATCTATCTGGGACCAGAATTGTTTTTGCGAAACAGCCGTCAGCGCCCAAGGGCTGTCGATAAAGATCACATGGCCATGGGCCAGTTCAACATCCTTGGTCAGGTAAAACTGGATGCCATTCATCCATTGCACGTCTTCGGCAAGCAATGGCAGCTTGGCCAGACCCGGATCTACCTTTGTCATGGCCGGCGTCACCAAAGGTGCAATGCGTTCAATGGGCAGGGCGCTGATGAACCAGTCGCCGGTGACCTGCTTTTGCACGCCATCCTGTTCAACCGTGGCGCTGGAAATTCGGCCGTTTCGGCATTCAATCCCGGTGACCTTGGAATCGAAATGGTACACCACACCCCGGCTTTTCAGATATTCCAGCCAAGGCTGAATCCAGACCAGGTTGGTCGGCCCGTTCAGCAGCCTGTTGCTGGTCGCCTCGGGTGTTGCGATCCCAAGCTGCAGTTGAATGGCGACATCGCCAACGGTCTTGGTGCTTGCGGTTGTCGCTTTGGCTGCCACCAGTGACCGGGTCAGGCCGATTGCGAGAAACTTCTGATAGGCTTCGGACCGCTCCGCGGCGCCGATGAATTCCCACCAGCCGATACGTTCATACTCATCGAACCGGCGCTCTTTGCACGAGGTCGCAATGCGCCACATGCAACCAAGGAAATGTTCGATATCCTCAAAGTCGATTTCGTTGCGCGGCGAGATTGTATAGGCAAAGGTTTTGAGCGCATTGGCGACCTCTTTTAGCGATTGTGGAAACCGCTCGGGTACGATGATACCGGGGTGGTCGAACTGGCTGACCAATACCTGGGTTGTCGGAACCAGATTGTCGTAGCAGGTGCCCTTGTCATAATAGGGCGTGCGCGACATCGTATTGGTGATGTGCCGGTAGAAGTTAGGAAAGAACCGGAACCCATGTTCACCGGGCAACCAGGGGCGTTTGACACCGGGTGGCAGGTCATAGCCGTGCATCCCGATCCAGTCTTTCAGCGCTCTGATATGTTCCTCTTTCGAACCGTGATCGTCTTCACCTTCAAGCACGGGAATGCTGCGTGCCTTGCCGCCGGCGATAAGCTGACGCTCGTAGACTTCGACTTCGAAACCCCGTTCGATCAGCTCATGCGCGGCGCTCATCCCGCCGACGCCTCCGCCTAATATGACCACCTTTTCAGCCATCGGATGTTCCTTTCGCGGAATAGACGTCAAATCGCAGGGTGATGTCGGACAGGCTGGCCTCTCCGATTCCGAAACCCTGCAGACGGTTGATCCACATATAACGCGGATTCGAGGTCAGATACCGGGGTGCCAGCCGAACCGGGGCACTGGGTGGCAGCTTGCCCTTTGCAAGGGCGGCATAGCCATCCGTACCGAAATCGCAGATCCCGGTATCGTCGAACATGACCGGGGCACCGCCGGTTGTCGGATTGATCAGCGCCTTGGCATGCAGAATACCCACGCCATCAGGGCGCACGCGCATCCAGTCTCCGCCCACGGGCTCGATCGTTCCGTTCAGGTTCGGGCCGGTCACGGTACCGCCTTCTTTGATCGCAAAATGCAGCCATATGCCATCGGGAGTTTCACCCGATGGGTTGAAGTTGCCTGAAAACGGCACCTCAAAATGGGCGATATGATCCAGCACCGGACTGGATGTCTCGTGTTTTGGCGCGCGATCTTCTGGTTTCGGCGCGACCGCGTTTCCGGGGTCATAATCGCGCCCGCCCGAGGTCAGAACCGGCCGCCAGGTCATCTGTTTTCCCACAGCGGGAACCGGCAGGGCCGCTGCAAATTGTTGCAACCCCGATTGTGGATCCTGACCCAGTGGCCACCCACGGACAGCCCGTTCAGGTCCGCCCCCTTCGCGATAGAACAGGCGCAGCGTGTCATGCGGAGATATCGCAGGCCCGGCCTCAACCAGAACCCGCTGTACCCCGGTGGCTGCTTGAAAGGCGGCCTCGGACCAGCGCAGGGTGACCCCGCCGTCGCTGAATTCCCGCATACCCATCGCGCCGGTCAGCACGTGATGGTCGAGATAGCCTGAGCTTCTTTGATCCTGAGGCGGAACTTCTGCTGAACGCGGAAGATATGATCGCCATCTGCCGAGGTCTGCAGATATTTGACAGCAATGTCAGAAGGCACAACAATCTCAACCGGTGCGCCCTGCAAAGACACCAGCACGGCCTTGTTCACTGGAAATGCGCCAGACCGCAGCAGCGGCCCGTCCAGAAATGGCAGAATGCTGTCGCGGGGCAGGACCATCGAGTTTTCCATCGGTGTCGTGACCGCCTGGAACAGGCCGTTACCCATCACACAGGCATAGGGCCCAAGATGTCCCAGGGATTCCAGCTGGCTGATCCCGGCAACCACGGCCTCGAAAACCTCGGGGCCGGTAGGCTTTTTCTTGGAACCGCCGGAAATGGGTTGTGCCTCCCCCGCTTCCAGCAGGCCTTCGTATTTTCCACCACCGCTGACGGTATAGACCGGGGGCAGCGTGACGGGTGCGCCGGGCGCGGGTTGGGGGCCTTCACCAGTGCCGGCCTGACCGTTAAAAATGATCTCATCCTCGACCCGTGCGACAATGGCAGCCGCCCGGCGGAACATGATCAGCGCGGCGGCCAGTTCGGGATCTGCAAGCTGTGCGCCTTTGACATGGACGTTCACGGACACTGTCGACAGCCGCGTCGTATCAAAATCATTCACGCCAAAGCGCATCTTTGGACCGGTCGCTTCGGGAACCAGTTCAAGCTTGTTCAGAGGAACCGATTGGGTATCAGCCGGTAGCGGGCCGTAGAGCGGCAGAAAACTGGCAGCAATACGCGCGCGCAACGCTTCATCGTGGACGGCCTTGTTCACGGCGTCCCACTGCTGCTGGTCCAATTCAAGTGCTTCGGTCATCGTCTCCCCCTTCTGGATGGCACTGCGCGGTTAAATCTGGCAGCTATCTAATTTCATAACGTTTTAGCAAATTTGTTCAGGCAATCCAGAGCGCGTTTCTCCTGAACAACTGCCCCGATGTCACGTGCAAGCTGCAGGGCTTGATTTGCCTCAGTGACAGCCTGGTCAAGATCGCCACGGGCGGCCAATGCTTTGGCGCGCACACGGTGATATTCCGGCTTGTTCAACATCTCTCCACGCTCCCACCCGGGCGTGCAAACATGTTCAAGCCGGTTCAGGGCATCCTCGATATGACCCTGATCGATCAACAGCTCGGACAGGACAATCTGGTTTTGCGGGAAGGTAAAGTTGCCGCCAGCCTGGGACACAAGGTCCATATAGGTCCCGACACGAGCAGCCCCCCCGATCACGTCACCTTTGCCCGCCTGAGCCAGACCCAGATAGATATCCTGCATTGCGTGAAGATACAGGAACCCTTCTTCGTCCGCGATCCGACGCGCTTCGTTCATCGTATCGTCCAGCAAGTCCCATTCGCCCGCATACGGAAGGAACATCGACGACGCGCCCATAATGTAAACAAGGTTGGGGGCGTGTTCGAACGGCTTGCTGATTTCGATCGACTTCAGGCGGGCCTCTTCGGCCTCGTCGAATTTGCCAAGCTGCCACAGAAGACAGCCCTGAATGGCAAAGAACGACGCGCTGGTCGAGGACTGGGTCATCGGCATCATGGCCATGTCAAGCTCGGGCGTGATCAGGGCAAGGCCCCGTTCAAGCTGTCTTTCGCAATCGGCAAACTCGCCGCGGAAATAATGAGTATAGCTGAGCGCTCGAGCAGCAAGGACGTTTGTAACCGGATCCGGTGCAAGGCTAGCCATGCCGTCAAGGGCCTGCGCCATCTCAAGTGCGCGGTTCATCTGGCCCGACACAAAGAAATGCGTCCATCGGCAGAAGGTCGCGGCAAACAGGGTTTCGCCCGCACCCAGCGCCTGTGCAAGATGCATCGCACGGGCTGCGGTCTGCCCAACCTGTGTGGATGACCAACCGTGTATCGCCATGAACGCAGGCAACACATTCATCTGAACGCCAAGCTCTACCCCATCTCGTTCGGGACCGCCGGGCATCGTTTCGATATTGCGCAATGCGGCCTGAAAAGCGGCAATCGCCGGTAGGTTCGCAAGGCGGCTGAGGGCCTGTTCACCCGCCAGAACCCAGTGGGTAACAGCCTCGCCCTTAAGACCGCCTAGATCGCAGTGATGCGCCACGGTATCCGGTGTCGGGTTACCAAAAGCCTTGTGACCGGCCAGCAATTCTTTGGCGATTTTCAGGTGAATCTGTTCCCGGTCTTCAAGTAAAAGCGACTGGTACGCTGTGTCCTGCACCAGCGCATGGTGGAACGTGTAAGTCGGCGCCCCGGCTTCGCTGGTGATGGATACCAGACCTGCACCGATCAGTTGGATCAATGCCGATTCCACATCCGTTTCCTTGGGCGCTACCGCATGGATCATCGCCGACGTGAAGCTGCGGCCAATCACGGATCCCAACTGCGCTACAGGTCGCGCATTTTCCATCCGGTCCAGCCGCGACATCAGCGAGTCATGAAGAGTTGCGGGGATACTGAGGGTTCCCATTACCCCGGCGTCGATGGGTACGTCCTGCGGCAGCTGATCCAGAACCGCCTTGGTCATTTCCTCGATATAAAGCGGCACACCATCGGCTTTTTCGACAATCTGTCTGACCAAAGTGACCGGCAGGCTGCGCGGTACGGCAACACGGCGCACCAGTTCAGACGCTTCGAGAACCGAAAGAGGTGTCAATTCGACGATTGACGCGCGGCCTTCAAAATGTTCCGGAGGCTCGTATTCAGGGCGGTGCGTCAGAACCACAAGGATGGGCAATTGGTCCAAGGCGTCGATCAGCGCGTCCAAGGCATCCAGCGTGGTTGCGTCCGCCCAGTGCACATCTTCGAATACCAACAGCAATGACCCGCGTTCATCGCAGATGCTCCCGGCACAGCGGATCAGCAAATCCAAAGATTTGCGGGCTTTCTTGATCGGATCGGGTTCGACCGGAGCGTCAGTTTCAAACCCGGCCAAATCCAATAGCAGCGCAGCATCTTCTTCGGTCAAACGAGAGGCGTTTTTCGCGTATTCCCTGATCGACTCGGTTACCTTGTCGGTATCAGTCTCATCCCCTGCAAACCGCCGAAGCTCGGCACGCAGCGGGTGCAGGGGCAAACTGGCAAGATGCGGGACACATTGCAGGGTCATAGGCCTTTGTCCCAGCGTTTTGCTGAGGGAATTGATCAGGCGCGATTTCCCGATACCGGCCGGGCCACCAACCAGCGCAACCTGACCCGATCCGCGCAGCACATGATCCCAAAGCCCTGTCAGGCCGGTCAGGTCGTCTTCGCGGGCAACCAATTTGACCGTCGACTTGCCGGTGCGCGCGTCGAACCGGCTGGCGGCGATCTTTTCGTCAATAACGCGGAAGACCGAGCGCTCACCATCAAATCCCTTCAATTCGTGATTGCCGCGCGGTTCAAAGTTGAAGGCCCCTTTTGTCAGGCGCCATGTCTCGGACGAGACGACAACTTCACCGGGATTGGCCAATCCCTGAAGGCGTGAGGCAAGGTTGGCCGTTTCGCCAACAATGAAATCCTGTGTTCCCAGGCTGGCAGAGGAAACAACCCCGACAACGACAACTCCGGTTGCGATTCCCGCGCGCAGGTCCAGGTTTTCACCGAACTTGTTTTCCAGATTCTGAACCGCTTCGATGGTTTCCAAAACCGCACGCACCGCGCGCTCGGTATCATCTTCAGTGGCTTTCGGATATCCGAAATACATCATGATGCCATCGCCCTGCTTATAAGCCAGGTGGCATCCGTGTTGTTTCATCGTGCCGATGGCGGTGTCCAGATACAGATTCATGATCTGCATCAGCTCTTCCGGATCATGCCGTTGTGCTAATTGTGTGGACCCGACCAGATCGCAGAATACAAGCGTCAGCTGTCGCCGTTCGGCCACGCGGGACATTGCGGGTTTGTCGGACGCTTCCTGAAGCTTCAGTTCTGCCTGTGTTTGCCGAAAACGTTTCCTTTGACCGACCGTCAAACCCAGATCTCGAAGTTCCGGGTCTGTCAATTCGTCCAATATTACGTCGTCTATCCCTTCTTCGAGAAACCGCGCGCTGAAGTCATGTAGATCGGCGTTTTGCAGAATAGTTGAAAGGCGTGTGGATTTCCCGATGACAGTCGTCATTGATCAGCGCTTGCCCCCTGGTACTTCTTCGGCACATCTTTGCATGCCTCATTCGCGTCAATATCGCGCCGAATCCAAAAGATTGACGTGGTATCAGACCAATTTGGTAACAAGTGTGGCAGATGTCGGGCCGAATTGCTATGATATTGCGGTCAAGCCTCCCAAATGAATGGTTTTGTTGTCAAATCGGAACCAGCCCGGTGTGGTCGCACCACTCAGAGGCAATTTCGGTCGGTCCGAGGTTAATTGGCACCAGGTACAAGGCCTCAGGGGTTCAGGTTAATCCGGCCGGAAACCAGTGGCCTGACCGGATGGCCGTAAATATGCCGGTTGGTCACAAATGCGTCGCGAGCCCTTTCGCGGGCCATAGCTCTTGGATAAAAGAATAACGCGCCAGCACCGAAACGCCGGCCTTCGATGTCTTCATTGAATTACCGGGAGAATACCTGTGACGTCTTTCCGCCTGGCGAAACTAGCGATCCTTTGTCTTGGCATTCCAACCATGTCCCTTGCGCAATCCGCCGAGGACCCAAGCGCTGGGCTGTTGATGGAACTGAACAATCTGCAACAGGTCGATGGCAACTGCCGACTGTCATTTCTGTTGCAAAATCAGACCGGTGCCGAGATTGAGGCCGCCAATTTTGAAACCGTTATCTTTAACGCGGAGGGCAATGTTGTCAGCCTGTCGTTGTATAATTTCCGCGATATTCCTGCGGGACGTCTGCGGGTGCGGCAGTTCAGCATCGCGGACATGAGCTGCGGCGATGTTGGCCGGATTCTGATCAACGGATCCAATACATGTACGGTCGAAGGCGCCGAAAGCGATCTTTGCGACGAAGCCCTTACGCTAAACAACCGAACAGATGTGGAGTTTCTCAGATGAGCCCGCTTGATGCTTTGCGTGAAATTGTTGCCCTTGGCGGGCCAGTGGTTGCGGTCCTGATCGCCATGTCGATCGTGACGCTGGCCGTCACGCTGTACAAGCTTTGGCAGTTCACGGTTTCCGGTGTCGGTCGGCACAAGATCCTGTCCCAGGCGCTTGCGGCCTGGGATGCCGGTGACACGCAAGCCGCAAGGGCCAAGCTGGCGGAAAGCCGCAGCTATCTTGCGCCGCTGGTCAGCACTGCCATGGATGCGCCCATCATGCCCGGGTTGGACCAAAGGCTGGATGCCGAGGCCGGGTTGGCCTTGGCGGGCCTTGAACGCGGCTTTCGCCTGCTGGACACCGTGGCACAGCTGGCGCCTCTGCTGGGCCTGTTCGGCACCGTCCTTGGCATGATCGAAGCGTTCCAGAGCCTTCAGACTGCCGGATCGTCGGTTGATCCCTCGCTGCTTGCGGGCGGTATCTGGGTAGCGCTGGTCACCACAGCGGTTGGTCTGGCCGTGGCGATGCCGACCTCGATGGTTCTGTCCTGGTTCGAAAGTCGCACTGCGCGCGAACGGGTTTTTGCCGACAAGGCCTTGAGGACCGTTCTTGTTCCGGGGCGGGGATCGTCAGACTCTGCCCAGGTGGCCGCTGTCCCAACGACAGCAGATCATGCGTAATTCTGCACCATTTGTGCGACGGCCAATGTCGATGACGCCGCTCATCGACATCATATTCCTCTTGTTGCTCTTCTTCATGCTGACCTCGACATTCTCGAAATATGCCGAGATCGAGTTAAGCAGCGCCACCGGTGGCGCCTCTGCCGACGAAGTTACGGGTCAGCGGGTATTTCTCCAGCTGGGGTCGGAACGCCTGATCCTGAACGGCGTGCCGGTCACACTGGACGAGTTGGTCGCGCAGGTAGATACCGGGCAGGTATTGGTCAGCCTTGACCCGGATACAACTTCGCAAAGGCTGGTGGATCTGCTGGTGCGGTTGCGTGGCCGTGACGGGTTGAGCGTTCTGGTGCTGGAGTGAGGCGATGATCCGCAATCTTCGACCCCGCCGCAAACGCGATTCGACCATTGCTTTGATCAATGTCGTGTTTCTGATGCTGATCTTCTTTTTGATCACCGGAACGATAGCGCCGCCGCTGGATCCGGATCTGCAACTTGTGGATACGTCAGAACTGGATGGCAGTGAGCCTCCCGACGCATTGGTTCTGCACAAGAACGGATTGCTCAGCTTTCGGGGCCGCCCGATGACCCCCGAAGTTTATATGGCCGGTCGCGACCCCGCGCCGGTGCGCATCGTGCCCGACCGTGAAGCACCGGGCCACCGGCTGATCGAGGTGACCGGCACTTTGCGGCGGCTGGGGGCAACCTCAGTCTTTGTAGTGACCGAAAAGGCGCTGGAATGATCAGACGCTCGGTTGTCATTGCGACTATTGCGGTCCTGGTGTCGCTGTTGATTCACTTAGTCGGGTTGAGCGTGACGGCGCCCCGTCTGACTGAAACCACGGAACCTGCAGGCCCGGCCGATGCCATCGCGCTGGGCAATGAGTTCGAAGAGATTGCCGATGTCGTTGCGGACCCGGTTGAGCCCGAGCCTGCCCCAGAATCCGAACTGGAACCGGAAGAGCCGCTGGCGCCCGAACCGGAACCCGAAGAAGTGCCGGTCAGCGAAGCATTGGTCGCCTCTGATAACCCTCAGCAGGTCCCTTCACCCGATCTGGGCAAATCCGAAATTGTGCGCCCCGTGGTGACGGAAACGGTTGAGCCGTCTGAAACCGAGTCTGAGACACCTTCGGAGACGAATGAGGCCGCCAGCCAAGACACGGATGCCACGCCTCTGGCCGAACCCAGTGAACAGGCCGAAACAACGGAGGGAGAGCCCGAAACCAGCCCGGCGCAAGCCGAAGAACAGGCAGCGCTTGACCCGCCCCTGGCCGAGGTTCCAACGCCCAAACCATCACCGGTTCCAGAGATACCGCTGATAGCTGAGACGCCCGAGGTCGACATCCCACTTGTCGAACCCGAACCTGAGGCGGAGGAAGAGACAGAGACGGCACTGACCTCTTCGGTGCGTCCGAAGCTACCGGATCAACGGCCTAGTTCCAAACCGCAGGGCGTCTTGCCGGGCTCCAACGATTTCAGTGATCTACGGTTCCCTGAGAAAGAAGTCGAATCCCCGCTGTCGCAGTACAAACGCGCGGGAATTGACCCGTTCACACGCGGCAACACCAGTGCCGGTTCAGGGGGAAGGGGGCCAGGCAATTCCACCAAAACCAACTATGCTGGCCGTGTGCTCATGCATCTGAACCGGGCCCCTTTGGTCTATGTTTCGGCGCGCGGTTTCGCTCAGGTCTTTTTTCAGATCAACCCGGATGGCACCTTGGCCTTTGTCGATGTGGTCGACAGCTCTGGATCCCCCGAAGTCGACCGTGCTGCCAAGGCGCAGGTTCGTGCGGCGTCACCTTTCCCGTTGCCCCCTGGCGGTGTCAGCCGCAGCCTGTCATTTTTCTATAACAGCAACTAGCAAATGGTGCCGTAGCAGGATCGCATATTACCCGAGGCGCGGCTGGGCATTATGCCGTCTGAATGGGCGTGGCAATTCCCGGAATGCGGACTCTCAGATTGCGACTCACCTGAAATTGGGCTGCAGTCACAACAGGGCTAGGGACCGAGAATCCCTGAATCATGCGACCTGTCAATAATTCCCGGTTTAAAGAGGTGGTCTGGCTTTTTTGCGTTCAAATTTTTGTAACGTTTCCAATGAGCGAACAAAGTGCTCGAAAAGCTTGAATATCTGTGCCCTGCGGCCTTTTTGCCCGGTGCAAAGTGGCAACACCGTCGCAGGCAGAGGGCGTGGAAAATCCCGTCTCGCTATTGTGCCCATGCTGAAATTATTCGACCAATTTAGCCGCCGCTTCGGTGGCACTACTCCTCTCAAAACTTATGGATTAACCATGAAAAACGTACTCATCGCATCGACCGCGCTGATTGCAACCGCCAGTGTTGCTGCCGCGGAAGTCAAATTCAGCGGCTATGGCCGCTTTGGTCTGGGCTATGAAGAAGACCGTTCAGCAACCACCACCACAACGACCGCGTCTGGTGCGGTCAATGCAAACAACGCCTCGACCGACGATACCATTTTGGTGTCGCGTTTTCGTCTGAACATCGACGCCAGTGCCGAAACAGATGGCGGCGTTGAATTCCAGGGCCGTGTTCGTCTGCAGGCGGATGACGATTCAAGCACCGGCGAGCAGAACGAAGCTGGCCTGAATGGCGCCCGTTTCTCGGTTATCTATGGCGGCCTGCGTGTTGACGCCGGTAACGTTTCGGGTTCGTTCGACAACCTGGATGACTACTTCGGTACCGAGCCGGGCCTGGAAGAATTCCTGGGTCAGTATTCGGGCGTGAACTATTCCTTCCTGGAATACAGCTCAACCGGCACGGGCGCGAATGCTGTGTTCTTCCGCTACACCGTTGGCGATCTGGCATTCTCGGCATCCTATGACCAGGACACGAAATTCCTGGGCGCAGGCATCACTGACGACCGTGACCGCTGGGACGTAAGCGCATCTTATACCTTCAACAACTTCACCGCCTCGCTGGCATATGGTGAAACTGATGAAGGTGCAGGCGTTGACAAGGAAAGCCTGACTGTTCTGACCCTGGGTGCAGAACTGGGCGATTTCTACGGCACCCTGTTCGTGGCTGACGATGACGTCAACAACGACGCCGAAGACGGCACCGCTTATGGTTTCTCGGTCGCCTATGATCTGGGTGCGGCAACCACGCTGCAGCTGGTTTACGGTGACGGTTCGGCTGACGACGACACCCGCAACATCGGTGTTGGCGCCATCTATGACCTGGGCGGCGGTGTATCGCTGCGTGGTGCAGTTGGCGAGATCAAAGACGGCGACGACGACGGCAAGATCCGTGCCGACTTTGGTGCTCAGTTCAACTTCTAAGCTGATCTGAACCAGATTGATCTAAGGGCGGGCCTTCGGGTTCGCCCTTTTTCTGTCTGACTATTTCTTTTCAAAGAACAAAATGACCTCACCCAGCCGGATGCCATAGCGCGAGACATAGGCCCGGTTCAGCAGCCGGTCATCGCTCAGCATCCACATCCAGTCATCGAAATCGACCCGCATGGTCCCATCCTTGACGGGCAGGTCGATCTTGTAGGTCCAGTTGAACGTATCGCCACGCTCGATCCCGCTGGCGGTGCCCAGCACGCCGGGGGCTGTGCCGGTCCAGCTATCCTTGCCGGTTTTGGTCAGGGTCCAGACGCGCTGCTCGGTTGCGCCGTCGTCATAGACGAAATCCTCGATCAGGGTCAGCGTCTCGCCATCCCATGTACCATTGATATCAACAGTGAACCGGCGTGGCACATTGCCCAGAACATCCTGAAATTGACCATAGGCCACAGTCTGACCCTCAAAGAACTCTTCCAGGTTCAACTGCCGATCGGACAAAAAGGTCTTGGGGGTTCGGGGTTTCGCGGAGCAGGCAGCCAGAACGGTCAGCCCCAGAACAGCAAGGCCAGCGATGAAAACACGACGTGGTTTCATTGCAGCACCCGTGTTTCAGCGGCGGTGTCATGGCCATTCGCCCGGTCCAGATAGGCCGATTTGGTGGAGGGCGCCGGGCGCATGGTGGCTATCAGCTCGGCGACTTTGATGCCGAACTTTCGCATCTCGGACCGGTTCATGATCACGCCACTTTCCGTCAAGTACATCCAGTCGGTTACGTCCAGCGTGTGTCCCCCTGCGTCCTCGGGCAGGATGATCTTGTAGGTCAGCTTTACGGTCGAGCCCGAGACCGTGCCGCGCCCTTCGCCCACGATGTCATCTGCTGTCGCAATGAATGTGTTTCCTGTGCCCAGAGTCAGATACCATTTGCGGGCCATCTTCTTGCCGTTGGAATAGGTGAAATTCTCGGTCAGGGTGCCTGTGTTGCCGTCCCATTCCCCGACCATACGGGCGACAAAGCTGTTCGACATCTTACCGTCGGGGCCATAGATCAGCCCTTCGGACAGGATCTCCCCGTTCAGGTTTTCCTTCATCTCAAAGGCGGGGCCGGTACCGCTGTAATCCTCAGGCGATTGGGCCCGAAAGCTAAGATAGCGCCCCTTTGCAATGGACAGGGCGAAGATGATGAGCAGGGCTATAGCAAGTAGTTTCATTTGGCTGAGACCTCAGTTGGCAGCGTCAGGACCATTCCAAACGCGCCGAGTTTCAGGATGCAGGGCAAAATGGCATAGGCGAGGTTGAGCGTTTGCAGCGCCTCGGCTAAATTTGCCTGTCCCGGAGTGAATCCGCTGCGTTCCAGCAATGGCAGGGTGAAAAAGGCCGCCAGGGCCAGCCCCAGCTTGCCCGCAAATGACCAGATGCCGAATGCGGCGGATGCGTTCAGACCTGCGCGTGTCAGAGCGACCGAGAACATGGCCGGCAGCACCACCATATCCGCCCCAAGTGCGGCGCCCGATGCAATGCAGATCAGGGCGAACCCGGCTAGGCTGCCGGTTGACAGCGTCGCGGCGCTGACAAAGGCCGCAATCGACAGCGGCATGGCGATCATTAGGGTCTGTTTCGGGCCAATTCGATTGCTGAGTCGCGCCCAAAGGGGCACGCTTGCCCCCGCGCTGAGGAAGAACAAGATCAACAGCGGTCCTGCCATGCCCGGCAGTTGCAGCCGGTCTTCGACAAAGAATAGAAACAGGGTCGAGGTGATGGCGACCGGCAAGCTGTTGATCAGCGCCAGAACCAGCAGGCGTAAGGCTCCGGCATCGCCCAGCCCTGCAAAGGTCAGGGCCTGTCCGGTGATCGGCGCGCGCCGCCAGATCGGGATAGTTAGGGCAAGGGCCAGAATGGCGATGAGGCCCAAAAACAGCCCGAACGCAGGATAGCCCTGCGCCTGCGCGCCAATGGCTACAAACAGCGCGGGGGCACTTGCGGCAAGTATCACGCCGGTTAGCTGCCCGCCCTCGCGATAGGCGGCGAGTGTCATCAGCTCGGACGGGGTGGGCGTTTTGGCCAACGTGGCGCTGCGGCCATAGAGCAGGATGGTTCCCAGGCTGTAGGCTGAAAACAGCAGGATAAGGATGGCCACCAAACTGGCAACGGACGCGCCCTCAGACAGAGTGAACAGCAGCGGGAAGCCAACCGCCAGCCCAAGTGCGGCGAGGGCAGCAAACAAAAGCTGGCCACCAGGCCACCGGTCAATCGCCCAGCCAATCAGGGGATCCTGCACAAGGTCAACCAAACGGATCAGCAACAGGACGGCGCCGATCACCCCAAGGCCAATGCCCAGATTGACCGCCGCAAAACGCGGCAGGTGAATGTAAAGCGGGATGCCTGCAGCGGCGAGCATCAACGCATAGAGACTGACCCGGGGATACAGCATCACTGACCCTTCAACTGCCGGGTAAAGTTGGCCGATCTGGTGTTGCTGCCAAGAAAGATCGACATGAATGCGCGCGTGATGCCCGGGCTCGACAAGGTGCAGGTTCTGCTGCCATTGCGCCAGAACCCGATCTTGTCCGGCCCCTCCGAGATTGCCAAATAGCTGTCGCCTTTGCTGACGGCCTGAAAACAGGCCTGCAACTGATCGGCGGTTGGAGTCGGGTTGCCCTGTCGCACCATTTCGTCAAGCGTCGACTTGATCAGAGCCTTCTGCGCGATGGATTTGCGGTATGTCAGTTTCAGTCCGAACTCTTGATTCCAGTCAAACGGTGCGCCGCCGGGCGTATAAAGCCTGGCATCGTAAACCGGCAAACCCAGGAACCGGAACGTAGAGCTGCCCAGAACTTTTGGATCGTCCAACCGTTCAGCCAAAGGTGACGCCGCTAAACCGCAGGGCAGCACCATCGCCAGCGCCAGTATGGCCTGGCGCAACAGCTCAAAGATCGGCCGCAACAGGGATGGCCGCGATCTGTTCGGGGGTGCCATTGTCTGCTCCGATGGTTTGCGGGCCGCCAGTGATCCGCTCGACGACATGCATGGCGCTGGCAATCCCGTCTTCGTGAAACCCGTGCCGGTTATAGGCGCCCGCAAACCAGGTGCGGTTCTGTCCCTGCATCTCGCGGATTTGCCCCTGTGCCCAAAGTGCGGCCTTGTCAAAAACCGGATGGGCGAATTCGACCTCATCATAGATCTTGTCGGCGGCGATCTCGGATGAGGCGTTCAGCGTCACAAACAGCGGGTCACTGTCGGGAATATTCTGCAGCCTGTTCATCCAATAGGTCACCCCGACATTCCCGGCCTGCGAGCGATAGGTCCAGCTGGACCAGCAGGCCCGGCGTTTGGGCATCTGCGACGGATCGCAATGCAGGATGGCCGTGTTGGGCTGATACTGGATCGCGCCAAGCGCGGCTGCTTCGGCTGGGGTGGCATCCTGGCCCAGAATGGCAAGGGATTGATCCGAGTGGGTGGCCAGAATGATCTCATCATACTGATCCGACTGGCCTTGGCTGTGAACGGTCACGCCTATCTCATTGCGCTGAACCCTCTGAACGGGGCTGGCCAGACGTATTTCGGCCCCGCGGGCACGCAGGGTGGCGTCAATCCGGCGGACATATTCAATGCTGCCACCCTTTACCGTGTACCATTGGTGCTGATTGGCGCGGCCATTGGCCAGCAGAGCGTGATTGCTAAAGAACTGCACCAGCGACCGCGCTGGGAATTGATCCACAAATTCAACTGGGGTCGACCAGATCGCACCGCACATGGGCATCAGGTAATTGTGCCGGAACCAGTGCCCCAACTGCAACTGATCAACCAGCTCTCCGATCGTTGTGTCATCGTCCTTGGCTGCGTCCGGGGCCTCTCTGCCAAAACGCAGGATGTCGGCGATCATCTTGTAATAGGCCGGCCGCGCAAGGTTGCGTTTCTGCGCCGTAAGAGTGCGCAGGTTGTTCAGCCCGTATTCGATGCGCCCGTTGTCGATGGTCGCACCAAAGCTCATCTCGGATTTTTCGACAGGCACGTTCAGCGTATCGAACAACCGTGTCAGGTAAGGGTAGGTGGCATAGTTGAAGACGATAAAACCGGTATCGACGGGCTGATCGCCATTTTTTCCCGCCGTGACCGTGCGGGCATGCCCGCCAAGCCTGGGTTCAGCCTCAAAGAGTGTCACGTCATTGTTTTCGGAAAGATAATAAGCCGCTGAAAGGCCTGAGATGCCTGCGCCAACTATGGCGATTTTTTTCCTGCCCCTTTGGGTTTCGTCGAACATGATAGCCTCGTTACGTGACGTTTTGATAATGAATACGCAGTAGGAGCAGGATTGGATCATTCAAGACAGGGGTTTTTCAGGTGCGGCTGCAATTTAGCGGCCTCACCGCGAGCAACCGAAGGTGATCCAAACTGGCCGTGTAACCGTATCGAAATAACACAATTCAGAAATGGTCGGCATGAACAGCTTTGACGGGAAAACTTATTGGATAGTTGGCGCAAGCGAAGGTCTGGGTCGTGCATTGGCGCAGGCTCTAAGCAATCGCGGCGCCCGGGTGATCCTGTCGGCGCGAAACGCGAAACGCCTGGATGAAATCTGCAGCATTCTGCCAAATTCAAAAGCCATTCGTTGCGATGTCGCTGATTTAGACTCTGTTCGACGTGCCGCTTCCGCTGCCGGAAAGGTGGATGGCCTTATCTATAATGCCGGGGCTTATGACCCGATGCGCAGCACTGAGTGGAACACTGAGGCTGCTCTTCGGATGTCCGATGTGAATTTTCAGGGCGCTTTGCGGGTTCTGGGCGAAGTACTTCCTGGGTTTGTTAAGGCCGGGCAGGGGGAGATCACGCTGATCGGGTCGCTGTCCGGCTATCATGGCCTGCCATCTGCAGTTGGGTATGGTGCCAGCAAGGCGGCTTTGATTTCACTGGCAGAAACCATGCGGCATGATCTGGCGGGTTCGGGCGTCACGGTTCGGATCGTAAATCCCGGCTTCATCAAGACTCGCCTGACCGAAAAGAACAGTTTCAAGATGCCGATGCTGATGACGCCTCAGGGCGCGGCCCAGCATGTGGTTCGGGCAATGTCCCGCCACAGATTCCGCACAGACTTCCCAGCGCCGTTTTCATGGCTGATCCGCCTTGTAGGCTATTTGCCGGATTGGGTGATATATCGCGGAAGATAGGCCCTAACAATGGGGTTTTGAGCTTCTGCCAGGCTTAACCGCAGGTCAGGTTCTGTATGATCCCCGAGCCGTCCACAAAGACGTTCAACCGGTCGATGCGATAATCCTGTGTGGCGATGTCATCGGGGCCTAAAACGCGCGACCGTTCGGGTAATTGCGACTGAATGGTCGATACAGGCTTGCCAATCGCATCGGCAAATGGCTCTCCTCTGCAAAAAGCCAAATCGACCGGGGCGGGTTCAAGTGGCAGTGGCGCGTCCTCAGGAGCGGGCGACTCCGTACATGCGACCAGCAAAATCAAAACAGGGGTCAAACGGCGCATTGGCGCTCCTCTTTCTGGCAATGTCGTTTCTGTAATATCAAATATTTAGCATTGCTGCCATCAAAGCGCAGTTGAAAAAACCCTGCATTTAACGCAGGGTCAGGCCAAATTTGACTGGGAGAAGTACATCATGCGCACCCGTGCCGCCGTCGCCGTTCAGGCCGGCAAACCTTTGGAAGTGATGGATGTGAACCTCGAAGGCCCCAAGGCGGGCGAGGTTCTGGTCGAGATCAAGGCGACCGGCATTTGCCACACCGACGAATTCACCCTGTCGGGTGCAGACCCCGAAGGCCTGTTCCCCGCCATTCTGGGCCATGAAGGCGCAGGTGTGGTGGTCGATGTCGGCCCGGGCGTGACCAGCCTGAAGCCGGGCGATCACGTGATCCCGCTTTACACCCCTGAGTGTCGCGAATGTGAATACTGCCTGCATCCCAAAACCAACCTGTGTCAGGCGATCCGTTCGACGCAGGGCCAAGGGTTGATGCCCGATGGCACCTCGCGGTTCTCGACGCTGGATGGTGATCCGATCCTGCATTACATGGGCTGCTCGACCTTTGCCAACCACACGGTCCTGCCGGAAATCGCGCTTGCCAAAGTGCGCCCGGACGCGCCTTTCGACAAGATCTGCTACATCGGCTGTGGCGTCACCACCGGCATCGGCGCCGTGATCAACACCGCCAAGGTCGAGATCGGCAGCCGCGCCATCGTATTCGGTCTGGGTGGCATCGGTCTGAACGTCATTCAAGGTCTACGATTGGCAGGGGCCGACCAGATCGTCGGCGTCGACCTGAACCCCTCCAAGGTGGAAATGGCCACCCGGTTCGGTATGACCGATTTCGTCAACCCGGCTGAGGTTGAAGGCGATCTGGTGCCCTATCTGGTCAACCTGACCAAAGGCGGCGCGGATTACACCTTTGACGCCACCGGCAATGTTGGCGTGATGCGCACGGCGCTGGAATCTGCACATAAGGGCTGGGGCGAGTCGATCATAATCGGCGTGGCACCTGCAGGGGCCGAGATCTCGACCCGCCCGTTCCAGCTGGTCACTGGTCGTTCCTGGCGCGGTACTGCCTTTGGCGGCGCCCGTGGCCGCACGGATGTGCCCAAGATCGTCGATTGGTACATGGAAGGTAAGATCGAGATCGACCCGATGATCACCCACACCATGGGCCTGGACGACATCAACCATGGGTTCGACCTGATGCATAAGGGCGAAAGCATCCGCTCGGTTGTGGTTTACTAAGGCTCTAATCCAGACGGAAAAGTTGTTACGGCGCGCTCCTGGCGCGCCGTTTGTCATTCCCCTGGTCGCGTCGCCCCTGTATCCGAACGCGGTGAGCGAACCCGCAGAACCGGGGTGTTGGCTGAGGTAGTGTTCGACCGGCTCTCGCGCCAGACGACGAAGACACCAGATGCGATGATGATGCTGGCGCCGACGGCAACCCAGCCGTCTGGCTTTTCGCCGAAAAACGCCATGCCAAAGATCGTGGCCCAGATGATCTGGCTGTATTGGCTGGGGGCGATGACCCCCGCTGGCGCGGCACGATAAGCCAGAATAATCAGGTGTTGGGCAATGACAGAAAACACTCCGACCAGTGCCATCATGGCCAGATGCAACAGGGACGGAGGTTGATAAACGGCCGGTTGCGCGATGCTCATGACCACTATGGCCAGCAGCATCGGATAAAGGATCAGAACGGCCGAGCGTTCCTCATTGCCGATCTTACGGACCAGAACTGACGCGAAAGCGCTGCAGAACGCGGCCGTCAGCGCCGCCAGATGGCCTAGCGTGATGTCCGTGGTACCCGGACGCAGAACGATCAACACGCCGATCAGGCCCACGCCAACCGCGGCCCAACGCTGGGCGCGAACCACCTCGCCCAATATGGGGATCGACAGGACCGTGACGATCAGCGGGAAAGAGAACAGGAGTGAATATACCTCGGCCAAAGGCAGGACCGAAAAGGAATAAAATGCGCAGGACATGCCTGTGACCATCAACCCCGACCGCAGCAGGACCAGCCAGGGATGGTGCGGAAGGAAGTTGCCGGTAGAGCGGTCTGTCAGGATTGTCACGGCCATCGGCACAAAGGAAAACAGCGTGGCAAAAAAGATGATTTGCATCACCGAATAGGTTCCGCCCAGCACCTTGATCAGAGCATCGTGGCTGGCGAAGACAGCAAAGCCCAGAAACGCATAGCCAAGGCCCCTGAGGGTGGTGTTTTGAGTGCTCATGGGTTTGACCTTGGGCAGCGGAATGGTGGGTTCATCCGTTGCATAAACCCATTTTTCAGAGTCTGATAGCCTTTATTTTACCGCTAACATGACTACCGGCCATGATCTGAGATCATCGCAGGATCGGTGGCGCGTCCTTTGGCTGGCGCGCGGATTGTACACCCACTTTCATCCCTACGCCGATGCGCCGGGCCAGCGCCACCCAGGGCAGCGCGGTTTCTGCGGGCAGGGTGCTATGGGCCACCTCCTCGAACAGGTCCAGCCAATGATCGAACAATTCGGGCCTGATATCAGGCCTTTCGATGTGAATACGCTGCGGATTTCCGTCATAACAACGCTCATGCAGAATGGCGTTGCGCCAGAACGCGGCGATCTTGTTCTCGTGCGGGGGCCAGTCGCTGACATGGTTTGCAAAGACCGGCGCCAGTGCCTCGTCCTGCCGGACGCGGGCGTAGAATGCGCTCACCTGCGACATGATCTGTTCAGCGGTGGCGGGAAACCTCGGAGGAATTCCTGGGCGGGCAGGAGAGGTAGGTTTGGACATGGGCGTTCCGAAACTGAATTGCGTCCCGTTCAGATCGGATTGTAGCCCGTGCTGTCAAGCCACGGCGCGTATATGTCGCGCTGTCTCAAAGAAGCGTTTGCGCAGGAAACGGGTCGGTTCCCCTCGCCGGGTCAGGCATCTTTTGTACAAAGAAGGAGACCTAACATGCACAAAATATCCGCCCTCCCCACTGCGCAGGTGCAGGCCTATCGCCAAGGTGCGCCTGATGGTTATGGCAACCCGCCCGAACGGGCGATATCGAACGGGGAAGGAAACCCCTGCCGTCATTGCCTGACCTATATTCCCAAGGGAAAGGAAATGCTGGTGCTGGCCCACCGGCCCTTTCCAGCGACACAACCTTTTGCTGAAACCGGGCCGATTTACCTTTGTGTAGAGCCTTGTCAGCGCTATGAGGATCTCACCAACCTGCCCGAGGCGCTGACCGCCTCACCCACTTATCTGATTAAAGGGTACGGATCGGACGACAGGATTGTTTACGGCACCGGGATCATTACGCCGCAGGCGGAATTGCAAAACGTTGCCGGGGATATCTTTGCCCGCGCGGATGTCGCCTATATCCACATCAGATCCGCGTCGAATAACTGCTATCACGCGCGGATCGACCGCGCCTAAAGCTTAACCCGGTGCAATCCCCGGCGCGGCTGATCAAGATCAGCTGCCGGGACATCGCCCGCCCGGGTCGAGGTCAGGGCCAGGAACACATCCTCAAGATCCGCTTCTTCGGTGCGAACGTCCCGGATACGGATGCCCACGGCCCTGACGGATTCCAGAACCTGTTCGGCACTGGTCTGGGCACTGCGATAGCGCAGCACCAAGCTGCCATCGTCGCGCAGTGTGGCCTCGACTCCCTCGGTCGCAGGCAGTTCAGTGACGGGGCCATCCGGAATAATTACCATCGTCCGGCCATCCATGCGGCTCAGCAGGTCTGCCGTGCTGTCCTGTGCGATCTTTTCGCCATGATTGATGATGGCGATCTGGTCGCACATCTCCTGTGCTTCTTCCAGGTAATGCGTCGTCAGGATGATGGTCATGCCCTGCTGGTTCAGCTTGCGCACGTTGGCCCAGAGCATTTGGCGCAGCTCGATATCCACGCCCGCTGTGGGTTCGTCCAGAACCAGCACTTTGGGGTTATGCACCAAAGCCTTGGCCAACAGCAACCGGCGCCGCATCCCGCCGGACAGGGTGCGGGCATAGGCCTCGGCCTTGTCGCTGAGGCCAGCCAGTTCGAGGATTTCATCACTGCGCCGCTGCGCCTTTGGTACACCATATAGGCCAGCTTGAACCTCCAAAGCACCGCGCGGGGTAAAGAAAGGGTCCAGGTTCAGCTCTTGCGGCATAACGCCGATGGCAGCGCGAGATTGGCGCGGGTTGCGGTCTTGGTCATGACCCCAGATCGACACATGGCCTGCAGATTTAACCACCAGCCCGGCCAGAATGTTGATCAGGGTCGATTTCCCGGCCCCGTTCGGCCCGAGCAATCCAAAGACTGAACCACGCGGGATTGTCAGGTCGATACCCTTCAGCGCCTGCTTTTCAGGCTGGCCCTTGCTGCCGCGATAGGTCTTGCGCAGCCCTTCGATCCTGATTGCCGCATTGTCCATGTGGCTCTTGCCCCCGGTTTGCTCATCGCTCATAAACGCACCTAATGCATGCCCGCGAGGCCGACAACCAGTGAAGGATCGCCAGCCGTGACAATCGAAGCGCCGGAAACCAAGATCGTCGAAACCTCTCGTGTCGCCTGTGATGGCGGCGAAGGTGCATTGGGCCACCCACGTGTTTGGTTACAGATCCCCGAAGACACCGGCTGGGTCGAGTGCCCCTATTGCGACTGCAAATTTGTCTTAAAAGGGCACGAGGCCAGCGCCTGAATGTGCAAAGCCGCGGGTAGGTTTTACCTCTGCCTAATCATTGGAGCTGTTGGCTATTTTCTGGCCGCCGCTATCGGAATGCTTCTAACCGGATCGGGAAATCGGGCGCAGGGCGATGATACGATCGAAATCGCCTGGTCAGCGGGCCGATCTACAGGCCTCCTGGCTGCCGGGTTTTTCCAACCACAATCAGTTTTAAGGCCAGAGGGCGTTTCAACGCGCTGCGAACCTGCCATGTCTGGGCCGGTGAGGTGCTGTGGGCTGCGAATGAAGACTTCGGCACTTGGGTTCCATTGCCTTACTCGATCACTTTGTCCCGCTTGATAAACCAATCAGGCAAGGTCTAACCTGCCCAACTAATGTCGTGTTCTGACGATAGCTTTGCGCCGGCTCAATGGAGGAAGTGTGTTGATGGACGCCAGTATCCAAAATACCAACCAACCGGTCTTCGGATGGATTGGTTTTAGTGTTTCCGCGATGGCCCTGTTGGGCGCCCTGTTCCTGTTCTGGGCCGGGCCATTCGCACCGCAACAATCGACTGGCGTGTCTTTGGGAGAGCTTGCAGCCGAGCTTGGAAAATCCACCCTGCGCTCGGCCGCCGGGCTGGACCAACCCGAGCCGGTGGCCCGGGTCCGTGATCTGGACGACTTTCTGCAGATCGGCGTAGCCCTTTTGGGAGGATTGGCCGTCATCCTGTCGGCCATAGGCATTCTGCGCCACGAAAAACTGCGCCCGGCCATTGCGGGTATCGCAATCGGCATCGGCGCAATCCTGTTTCAGTTCTTTGCTTTTGCGTTTTTCGCTTTCCTCGGTGTGCTGGTCATCATGGCGCTGCTCAACAGCTTTTCGGATGTATTTGGCGGCCTGTTCGGCGGATAGTTCACCTTCTGTACTGGTCACCCGTGCGCCCCTGTGGCAGAACCATCCCTGACCGACAGGGAGCGCGCGCATGAGCAATTTCGGAAAAGGGTGTCACCTTCATCTTATTGACGGATCGGCCTTTATCTTCAGGGCCTATCACGCGCTGCCGCCGCTGACGCGGAAGTCCGATGGGTTGCCGATTGGGGCCGTGTCTGGGTTCTGTAACATGCTGCAGAAATATGTCGAGGGGAACACTGGGCCAGACGCGCCGACCCATGTGGCGGTGATCTTTGACAAGGGCTCTCATACGTTCCGCAACGATATGTATGACCTTTACAAGGCCAATCGCGAGGCCATGCCCGAGGATCTGCGCCCTCAGATGCCGCTGACCCGCGAGGCGACCCGCGCCTTCAATATCGCCTGCAAAGAGCTTGAGGGCTATGAGGCCGACGACATCATTGCCACCCTTGCCATACAGGCGCGTGAGGCCGGTGGTCGCGTCACGATCGTCAGTTCCGACAAGGACCTGATGCAGCTGGTCGGCGATGGGGTCGAAATGCTGGATGCGATGAAGAACAAGCGCATCGACCGCGATGGTGTGTTCGAGAAATTCGGCGTCGGGCCGGAACGTGTGGTGGACGTGCAGGCGCTGGCCGGGGACAGCGTGGACAATGTGCCGGGGGCCCCGGGCATTGGGATCAAGACGGCGGCGCTTTTGATCAATGAATTTGGGGATCTGGAAACCCTGCTGGACCGCGCCGAAGAGATCAAACAACCCAAACGCCGCCAGACCCTGATCGACAAACGCGACCAGATTGAGCTGTCGAAAAGACTGGTGCAGTTGGATGAGAACACGCCGCTGGATTTCACCTTAGACGATCTTGAGGTGCAAGACCCTGAACCGGACACTCTGCTGGGCTTTCTGGCTGAGATGGAGTTCCGCACCCTCACCAAGCGCATAGCGGACAAGCTGGGGGCCGAGGCACCGGTGATTGCAGACGCGCCTGCGCCCGTTGCAGATGTGGCCGAGGCTGAAGACATTCCATTCGACGCGTCGAAGTATGAATGCGTCCGCGACGCGGGGGCTTTGCAGAAATGGATAGACCAGGCCTATGAGCGTGGCTGGGTTGCAGTGGACACCGAGACCACCGGGCTGAACGAGATGATCGCAGATTTGGTTGGCATTTCGCTCTGCATCGAGGCGGGCGAGGCCTGCTATATCCCATTGATCCATCGTCAAAGCGCCACCGACGATCTGTTCGGCTCGGACGCGCTGGCCGAGGGGCAAATGCCGATTGAACAGGCTCTAACACTGATAAAACCGATGTTAGAGGACCCGTCGATCCTCAAGATCGGGCAAAACATGAAATACGATGCCAAGATTTTTGCCCGCTATGGTGTGGATGTGGCGCCGATTGATGACACGATGTTGATGTCCTATGCGATGCATGGCGGCGAGCATGGGCATGGCATGGACACCCTGTCCGAGCGTTATCTGAACCACAAGCCGATTCCGATCAAACCGCTGCTGGGATCCGGCAAATCCGCGATCACCTTCGACAAGGTTCCGATTGACGAGGCCACGGCCTATGCCGCCGAGGACGCCGATATCACCCTGCGGCTGTGGAAACTGTTCAAACCTCAGCTGCATCAGGTTCAGGTAACGACCGTCTATGAAACGCTGGAGCGCCCTCTGGTGCCGGTCCTGGCCGAAATGGAGATGCATGGCATCAAGGTTGACCGCGATGTCCTCAGCCGCATGTCCAACGCGTTTGCCCAGAAAATGGCCGGGTTAGAGGCTGAAATCCACGAATTGGCTGGTGAAAGCTTCAATGTCGGCTCGCCCGCTCAGCTGGGCGAGATTCTGTTCGACAAGATGAGTCTGGAAGGCGGCAAGAAGGGCAAGACCGGTAAATATTCAACCGGGGCCGATATCCTTGAGGATCTGGCGACCGAGCATGAATTGCCGCGTCGGGTGCTGGATTGGCGGCAGCTATCGAAACTGAAATCGACCTATACGGACGCGCTGCAGACCCATATCAATCCCGATACGGGCCGGGTGCATACATCCTATTCGATCACCGGGGCGAACACGGGTCGTTTGGCCTCGACCGATCCGAACCTGCAGAACATCCCCGTGCGCACCGAGGAAGGTCGTCGCATCCGCGAGGCGTTCATTGCCGAACCGGGAAATGTGTTGGTCAGCCTGGATTATAGCCAGATCGAGCTGCGCATTCTGGCGCATATTGCCGATATTCCGGCCTTGAAGCAGGCGTTTACCGATGGGCTGGACATTCACGCCATGACTGCGTCGGAAATGTTCGAAGTGCCGCTGGATGAGATGACGCCGGATATTCGCCGTCAGGCCAAGGCGATCAACTTCGGTGTGATCTATGGCATCTCGGGTTTTGGTCTGGCGCGCAACCTGCGCATTCCACGGGCCGAGGCGCAGGGCTTCATCGACCGCTATTTCGAACGCTTCCCCGGCATTCGGACCTATATGGACGACACCGTCGCCTTTGCCAAAGAGAATGGCTATGTGCAGACCCTATTCGGGCGCAAAATCCATACGCCCGAAATCAATGCCAAGGGGCCGCATGCGGGATTTTCGCGTCGGGCGGCGATCAACGCTCCGATTCAAGGCACCGCGGCCGACGTGATCCGACGCGCCATGGTGCGGATGCCGGATGCGATCCATGGGTTGCCTGCGAAAATGTTGCTGCAAGTGCATGACGAATTGCTGTTCGAAGTATCCGAGGACGCCGTTGACCCGCTGATCGACGCGGCGCGCGACGTGATGGAGGAGGCCTCGGACCCAGCGGTGAAACTGGATGTGAAACTCAGCGTTGATGCGGGACAGGGCGCGAATTGGGCCGAGGCGCACTAGCGCCGCCGTTCATCAAGCCCTGCGGGCCCTCTTCGCGGCGGGTCAGCCCTGTGGTCTGACCATGCGGTTGACCATCCGTTGCACGCTGGGGCCCAGCAGTAGGATAACTGTGAACGCGATGGGCCAGGAGAAAACCCATGAGCCCATCCAGTCGCCCAGCGTCGTGGGACCGAAGCCGACGGCCTTGGCCGTGGCGATACCGGTGACGATGCAGGACATCATGCCTGACATGATCAGGCTGAACAGGGCGCGGGCATAGCGGGCAGGGATCATCCGGACATCCTTGGTGTGAGGTGGCAATGATCTGCGCCATTTTTCCGGGTAATACCAGTGCCAGCGGACAATCAAAGGTGCATCCAGCCGAGCGTCTCGGCGGTACGTTGGATCGATGGCTGATATTCAGCACTGACCCAGCCGGTGTAGCCGCTGTCATCAATCGCTCGGAACAGCTCCGCAAAATTCATCTCACCTCGACCGGGCTCTGAGCGATCCGGTGCCGCTCCGATCTGGGCATGCACGATGCGGGCTTGGAACTGCTGCCAGACCTGCAACGCGTTGCCATGGATCATCTGGGCGTGAAAACTGTCATATTGCAGGCCAACATTGGGCCGGTTCACACGATCCAAAACCTCGGCGGCCAGATCGTAAGAGTTCAGGAAATATTCAGGCTGTGACACCGGGTTGAGCGGTTCGATCGTGAACGGCTGTTGGGGCGCGTGGTCTGCGGCCCATTGCAGGTTTTGAACAAAGCAATCCATAGCATCCGCGCCCGAGGAATATCCGGACATGATGTGGATCTTTTCGGGCCGTAGCGCCTGAGCATAGCGTAGAACACGGCGGATGTCGGACTGGAACCGCGCCTCACCGCCCGGAACGGCGGCATATCCGGGAGTGCCGCCGGTGTAGTTGGGTGGCGGCGCGTTGATCAGCACCAGGTCGAGCCCATTAGCCAGCAGAGCACGGTGGGTTTCCTTGGTAGCCAGATCATAGGGAAACAGAACCTCAACAGCCTTGAACCCGGCCTGCGCGGCGGCCTGAAACCGGTCGAGATAGGGCAGTTCGGCAAAGAGCAATGAGATATTTGCAGCGAATTTGGGCATGGATGGCCTTTGCGTGTCTGTTCGCCGGACCATATCGGTCGGGTGATTTCAGCGAAAGGGACTGAAAACGACAGATTGTCGAAAATCGGCCAGATCACCCGGTTTAATTCAGTGACGTTCGGGACAATGCGGCGAATCATTTCTGGCGCCGCTTTGACCAGAGGTATGACCCATGGCAATGAGCCCTGACCCCGTGCGCGGGACCGCTATTTCTATGTCCGCCGACCGCAACTCCGCCTTGTCTGGCAACGGGTTGGCGGTTGCCTCGATGCTGGCATGGGCCGCAGGCTTTCCGGCGGCAGAGGTCTTGTTGCAAAGCTGGTCGCCAGTGGGCTTGCTGGCGGCACGTCTGGGTCTGGCGGTTCTGGTGCTGCTGCCGATCTGGCTGATGCTGGACGGTCCCAGTCGTATTCTAAGGGCCAGATGGGGATGGGCCATGATCGTCGGAGCGTTTGGCTTTGGCTGCCCGATGTTCCTGCTGATCCTGGCGCAAAAGCTGACCGATCCGGTAACCGTCGTCATCATCGCCTCTTGCGCGCCACTAATCGCAACCCTACTGGAGCTTAAGGCGGGCACACGTCGGCTGAGCTGGAATTTTGGCCTAGGCGTTCTGGTTTCAATTATCGGCGGGCTGATCGCCACCAGCGCCGTCGCCCCGGCGCAGCTGGGCCTTGGGGCCTTATGCGCGGTCGTGTCGGTCGTCTTTTTCAGCTGGGGCAGCATGACCACAGCGCGCGATTTCCCCGAACTCAGCCAGACCGGGCGCGCGACGATCACGTTGATCGGGGGCTTTGCCATGGCTGTGATCTTGTGCTTTGCCGCTGGCCTGATGGGCATGGAGGTGATCCCCGAGGTTGCCATTGACGGGCAGCAGATCGGGATGCTGGGGATCTATGCGCTGATTTCGCTGGGGCTGAGCCAGATCCTGTTCGTTGCTTCGGTTGGAAAGCTGGGCGTGGCGCTGGCCTCATTCCATATGAACATCGCGCCATTTTACGTGATGCTGATCATGATTGTGCTGGGAGATGAGTGGAATTCAACCCGCGCGCTGGGCGCGGGCATCGTGGCGGTCGCCGTTGTTCTGGCGCAGGATCGCAGGCCGCGCTCAGCCCAGATCGGCTGAGCGGATCAGCGGAAAGAACTGACCGCCCGACCACACCCCGAACCAGTCTTCATGATCGGTGCCGATCTCGACCAGCCGGTAAAAGCTTTTGCGGTCGATGCGCGCCTCAAGATTGGCGCGGATCAGAATATAGGGCGAGGGTTCCTGGGTCTTCGGATCAAACTCAACACGGATCGGGTGATCCGGTCCGGCCTTGGCCGTGTCACCCACATGGGTGCTGAAAGTCAAAATCTGCGCTGCGCCTGAGCCTGTGGCATCAAAGTCGACAGCGACGAACGGGACATCCTCGACCGTGATTCCCACCTTTTCGACCGGGGTCACCAGGTAATATTTGCCTTCTTCTTTCTTAAGAATTGAGGAAAAAAGCTTCACAAGCTCGAACCTGTCGATGGGCGAGCCTAAATAACTCCAAGAACCATCTTTTGCGATCCTTATGTCCAGATCGCCACAAAACGGGGGATTCCACAGGTGAACAGGGGGTAAATCCCGTGTTTTCGCGGCTTTGACTGATGCCGCAATGCCATCAGGAGAAGGTGTCACAGGGATTTGTCCGCTCATTACTTTTGCCATTTCCTTTTCGCGCGATACACTTCAACCATACTCGTCCACGGAAGGGAAAGTCATGAGCGAACCTGCCGACCTCGTATCCGAGATCGAAGCGCTGGAAACCAAACTGCAAGAGGCCAAGGCCTCGATCACCCGACGCTTTATCGGGCAAGAGCGGGTCGTGGACCTGACGCTGGCCGCGCTGTTATGCGGCGGGCACGCATTGCTGATCGGATTGCCAGGGCTGGGCAAGACCCGGCTGGTTGAGACTTTGTCGACCGTGATGGGCCTGCATGGCACCCGTATCCAGTTCACGCCGGATCTGATGCCGGCTGATATTCTGGGATCCGAGGTTCTGGATACGGCCGAGGATGGCAGTCGCCACTTCCGGTTCATTCCCGGCCCGATCTTCTGTGAATTGCTGATGGCGGATGAGATCAACCGCGCCAGCCCGCGCACACAGTCGGCCTTGCTGCAAGCGATGCAGGAACGCACCGTCACCGTTGCGGGCGAGGATCGTGCACTGGATGAGCCGTTTCACGTGCTGGCCACGCAGAACCCGATTGAACAAGAAGGCACCTATCCGCTGCCCGAGGCGCAGTTGGACCGCTTTTTGGTGCAGATTGACGTCGAATACCCGGATCGTCAGACCGAGCGGGATATCCTTCTGGCCACGACCGGTGTCGAAGAAGACGACGCTCATCAGATTTTCACCAAAGAGGAATTGCTGGCGGCGCAACTTCTGTTGCGCCGGATGCCGGTTGGCGAGTCTGTGGTCGAACTGATTCTGGATCTGGTCCGCGCATTCCGCCCCGGCGAAGCAGGCGTGTCCGATCGTGTGGCCGAAACCGTGGCCTGGGGCCCTGGCCCCCGCGCGGCGCAGGCGTTGATGATGACGGTGCGTGCCAACGCCATGTTGCAGGGGCGACTGGCCCCCAATGCCGAGGATGTACTTGAGATGGCCCGCCCGGTTCTCAGCCATCGTATGGCGCTGAACTTTGCGGCCCGGGCGCGTGGTGACAGCCTGGCTGATCTGATTGACTCGACCGCGCTTGGGCTGATCCGAACCGAGGCTGCGGCGTGAATGCCGGGCTGACCCTTCGTGAAAGATCCGAGGCTGAGGCATCTCGGTTGCCGCCCCTGTTGGCGCGGGCGGAACATCTGGCCGGAACCGTCCTGCTGGGTGACCATGGGCGTCGCCGATCCGGGATGGGCGATGATTTCTGGCAATACCGCCCGGCACAGGTTGGCGACAGCCGCCGGATGATCGACCACCGCCGCTCGGCCCGTGGCGATCAACAATTTGTGCGCGAACGCGAATGGCAGATTGCCCAATCGGTGATGCTGTGGGTGGATCAGGGCGCGTCGATGCGCTTTGCCTCGGACGCTGCGCTGCCCACCAAGGCGGATCGCGCGCGTTTGCTGGGGCTGGCAACTTCGATCTTGCTGGCGCGCGGTGGTGAGCGTGTGGGCCTGACGGGCACAACCCTGCCGCCCCGGCGCGGCAATGCCCAGATCATCCGTCTGGCGCAGGCCTGGTCCGAGGATGATCAGGCCGATTATGCCCCGCCCGAGCACCGCGCCATGATCCCCCATGCGCGGGCGGTGTTCATCTCTGATTTTCTTGGCCCGATGGAAGAGGTTGAACTGGCCCTGTCCAAAGCTGCGGATCGTGGCGTGCGCGGGGTGGTCCTGCAGGTGCTGGATCCCGGTGAAGAGAATTTCCCCTATCGCGGGCGCACCATTTTCGAAAGCGTGGGCGGCTCGGCCCGGCATGAAACGCTCAAGGCTTCTGATCTTCGTGACCGGTATCTTGCGCGCCTTGCCGAACGAAAGGATGCCTTGATGCGCTTGTGTCGGGTGACGGGATGGCAACTGGGGCTGCACCACACTGGCGACAGCGCACAGGCGGCTCTGTTATGGCTGTATCGCGCTTTGGACGGGGGCAGAGTATGACGGTTTTGGCTGGGATAGGCTTTACCGCTCCCTGGGTGTTGCTGGGACTGTTGACCCTGCCCATCCTGTGGCTGGTCCTGCGCGCTGTGCCGCCTGCGCCGATCCGGCGAATGTTTCCGGCCGTAACGCTGCTGCTGGGGCTGAAGGACGACGAGAGTGTTTCGGATCGGACACCATGGTGGCTGCTGCTGTTGCGAATGCTGGCGGCGGCGGCGATCATTATCGGTCTGGCCGGGCCGGTTTTGAATCCCTCGCGGGATCAGGTGGGTTCGGGGCCGCTGTTGTTGGTGCTGGATGCCAGCTGGGCAGGTGCAAGCGGCTGGCCATCGCTTCAGGACCAGCTTGATACGCAGCTGACCGAGGCCGGACGCGCCGGACGCACGGTGGCCTTGCTCAACTTGACGGAGCCAGAAGCCCCAGTCTTTCAGGCCGCCGAAGCGTGGCGGGGTCGGCTTCCGGGGGTGACTCCGATGCCCTGGCAACCAACTCAGCTGCAGATGGATCAGGTGCTCGATGTGCTGGATCAGCTTGATGGTGGTTTTGATACATATTGGTTCAGCGACGATCTGGAATTTGCGGGTCGGGAAACGGTTCTGGCTGCGTTGCAATCGCGCGGGGAAGTGACCGTGTACCAGTCAGGCTCGCCTGTTTATGCGATTCTGCCCGCCGCCTATCAGGATGGTGTCATTCAACTGACGGCCCAACGCGCCACTGCTGGTCCGGAAAACATCCTGACCATTTTGGCACAGGGGCGCGATCCGGCGGGCGCAATGCGGGTTCTGCAATCCGCCAATATCGTCTTTGTTGAAGGCGAAACGCTTGCTCAGGTGGAGTTGGCGCTGCCCTCGGAACTACGGGCCAGAATCACCCGGTTCGAGATTCAGGGCCAGCGGTCGGCGGGTGCCGTAACGCTGACCGATGACAGCCTGCGCAGGCGTGAGGTGGCCCTGCTTGCGGGCAGTTTGAACCGTGAAGGGTTAGAGCTGTTGTCGCCGCTGCATTATCTGACGCAGGTTTTGGTCCCGACAGCGGATTTTGTCGAGGGCGGCCTGATGGATGTGTTGCCCGCCAATCCGGATGTGATTGTTCTGGCGGATGTGGCGAAATTGGCCGAAGCGGAACAACTGGCGGTGACCGAATGGGTCGAACAGGGTGGGCTGCTGTTGCGCTTTGCCGGGCCGCGCATGGCCGCCAGCGATCTGGGGCGGGATGTCGAGGATACCTTGCTGCCGGTGCGCCTGCGCAGCGGTGGCCGTTCGGTCGGCGGCGCGATGAGCTGGGGTGAGGCCAAGGGTCTGGCCCCGTTCCCCGAAACCTCACCCTTCTACGGGCTGCGCGTGCCACCGGATGTTTCCGTGACCACACAGGTCATGGCGCAACCAGATCCTAATTTGGCCGATCGGGTGATTGCATCGCTCTCGGATGGCACGCCTCTGGTCACGCGCAAGGCCTTGGGGCTGGGGCAGGTGGTGCTGTTCCATGTCACCGCTGATGCCGAATGGTCCAGCCTCCCTCTGTCGGGCCTGTTTGTCGAGATGCTGGATCGGCTGGCCGTCGCCTCGGCTGCGAAATCCCGAGAGGAGTCGCAGTTGCAGGGCACGACCTGGGAACCGCTGCAGGTCATGGACGGATTTGGAGGCTTATCGGATGCAGATAATCTGGCAGGCGTCGATGGGGTTGATCTTGCCGCCGGCGCTATCGGGCCGGACCTGCGGCCGGGCCTGTATGAAAGCGGTAAGCAGAAGCTGGCACTGAATGTGCTGGACGCGGACTCGGTTCTGATGCCCGCTGTCTGGCCATCCGATGTGCCCATCAAAGGGCAGGAAATCAGCGCCGAAACGCCGATCGGGGGCATTTTGCTTAGCCTCGCGCTGATCTTGCTGACGGTGGACGTTATTGCGTCACTTCTGTTGTCGGGGCGACTTGGGCTGGCCCGGGACGCGGCGATGGCGCTGGGTGCGTTGCTGATTGCACCTGACCTTCAGGCACAGACGCCCGAGGAAACCGATTTTGCCCTGATGGCAACGCAAGAGCTGGTACTGGCTCATGTCATGACTGGAAGCGCGCAGGTTGACGATATCGCGGGCGCCGGGATGCGTGGCTTGGCGCAAACTTTGTTCTTCCGCACTTCGGTCGAACCGGCAGAGCCCATCGGCGTTGATCTGGAACGGGACGAGCTGGCGTTTTTCCCGCTGCTGTACTGGCCGATCACGCCGGAACAGCCGCAACCCTCGGACGAAGCCTATGCCAAGCTGAATGCCTATCTCCGCTCGGGCGGCATGATCCTGTTCGACACGCGCGACGCGGATGTGGCGCGTTTCGGTGCAGCCAGCCCCAATGGCCGCAAGCTGCAACAACTGGCCGCCCCGCTGAATATCCCTTCGTTAGAGCCTGTTCCGGATGACCATGTTCTGACGCGGGCCTTCTATTTGCTGCAGGATTTCCCGGGCCGATATGCCGGTACCGAGATTTGGGTCGAAGCCGCCCCGCCGGATGCGGAACAAATCGACGGCATGCCGTTCCGCAACCTAAACGACAATGTGACCCCGGTAGTGATCGGCGGGAATGACTGGGCCGGAGCCTGGGCCGTCGACCGAAACGGGCAGGCCCTGTTGCCGGTCGGGCGCGGATATGCCGGTGAGCGGCAGCGGGAATTGGCCAATCGGTTTGGCGTCAATCTGGTGATGCATGTGCTGACCGGGAATTACAAATCGGATCAGGTCCATGTGCCTGCGCTGCTGGACAGGTTGGGACAATGACCGGAACCGTTATCTTTGACCCTCTGATTCCGTGGCCCGTTCTGATGGTCGTTGCCGCGATTGCCATATCAGGCGTTGTTCTAGCCCTGTGGCGGGGCCTGTCTGGCTGGGCCTTGCGCGGGTTGGCCGCCCTGGTCGTGATCGCGGCCATGGCGGGGCCTGTCTATCAGATCGAAGATCGCACTCCGCTGACCGACATCGTGGTGATGATCGAGGATGAAAGCGCCAGCCAGACCCTGTCCGATCGCGCGGAACAGACCGCACAGGCCGCTGCCGAACTGGCGGCCGAGATCGACGCGCGCGACAATACCGAGCTGCGCCGGATCCGGGTGGGTGACAGCGATGGGGATGAGGGCACACAGGTCATGGCTGCGCTGAACAAAGTCCTGGCCGAGGAACCCCGTGCGCGCATTGCGGGGATCCTCGTGGTTTCGGATGGGATCGTGCATGACGTTGATCAGGCCCCTGACCTGCCTGCACCGATGCACTTGTTGCAGACTGGGCGGGCCAGCGACTGGGACCGCCGTCTGATCGTCCGCAATGCACCGGCTTTTGCCATTATCGGAGAGCCGGTCACGCTGACGTTGCGGGTTGAAGATAGCGGCGCAGTTCCTGTTGCGGCTGCGAATGCGCCCTTGGAAATTTCGGTTGATGGCAATGCGCCAGAGCATTTCACCATTCCAATCGGTGTCGATGTCGAGCTACCGGTCAAGCTGTCCCATGGCGGGCGGAATGTCATCCAGTTTACCGTACCCGGCGTCGAAGGAGAGTTGACCGACCGCAACAACACCGCACTGATTCAGATGAACGGTGTGCGCGACCGTCTGCGGGTGCTGCTGGTTTCGGGTGAACCGCATCCCGGTGGACGGACCTGGCGGAACCTTCTGAAATCCGACAGCTCTGTCGATCTGGTGCATTTCACGATCCTGCGACCGCCTGAAAAGCAGGATGGTGTGCCTGTGGACGAGTTGTCTTTGATCGCTTTTCCGACCCGCGAGCTGTTTCTGGAAAAGATCAACGATTTCGATCTGATCATCTTTGATCGCTATAAGCGGCGCGGTATTCTGCCTGCGGTCTATCTGGAGAATGTCACCAATTACATCAATGATGGTGGTGCGGTTCTGATTGCGGCTGGTCCTGATTTTGCCAGCGCCGACAGTATCTTCCGCTCGCCGCTGGCGCCGATTCTTCCGGCGCAGCCTACCGCACGGGTCATCGAAGAACGCTTTGTCCCCACAGTTACAGATATGGGGCACCGGCACCCGGTGACCACGGATTTGGGTGATTCCGAGCATTGGGGTGCATGGTTGCGCCAGGTTGATGTCCTGTTCCGATCAGGTGAAACGCTGATGACCGGCGTCGATGACCGGCCGCTGCTGGTGCTGGACCGGGTCGGAGAGGGGCGCGTGGCAATGCTGGCCTCTGACCACGCTTGGCTCTGGAGCCGTGGCTTCGACGGCGGTGGTCCGCAGCTTGAACTGCTGCGGCGATTGGCACATTGGATGATGAAAGAACCCGAGCTTGAGGAAGAGGCTCTGTGGGCCGAAGCAAATGGTCAAATCATGCGCGTCATCCGTCAAACCCTGGGGGATGACGTCGGAACAGTTACCATCACGCAGCCCAATGGCGAAAAACTTGAGGTGACGCTGAACGAAGTTTCTCCGGGGCGGTTCGAAGCTCAGATCTTCGGCCCCGAGATTGGCCTCTATCGTCTGCAAGAGGGTGAACATTCGGCGGTGATTGGGTTGGGCCCTGCGGCCCCCAAAGAATTTGAGCGTACGATTGCTACCGATCAGATCCTTGAGCCGGTTCTGGCCGAATTGCGCGGCGGTGTGATCCGGGTCGAGGACGGTTTGCCTTCGATCCGCAATGTCCGCGCTGGGCGGCCAGCATCGGGGCGCGGTTGGATCGGGCTGACCCCGCGCGATGCCTACCAGACCAGCTCTGTAACACAGGCTGGTGTTCTACCGCCCTGGCTGGTGCTTTTGCTGGCCGGTGGGTTCCTTCTGGCGGGTTGGCTGCGTGAAGGTCGGCGTTAGGTCATTCGACCACAACGCTGATTGTGGCCCCAACCGCCAGCATCAGTCTTGGTAAAGCACCGTTTGAACCGGCTTTGCTGCGTCAGGTTTGTCGTGTAATCCCACACAATTTCTTTGATCTGAGCGCCTGTAGCGCATTCAGATACCGCAGATTTTGCGTTGAGTAGGAAAAGGCAGGTACCGGCGAGGCAGGCAGTTTTGGACGTTTGCGGCCTCTGAGCCTGCATTTGGTCTGTTGCAACAGGCAACGACTTAAACACTTTTTCACGCTCTGTCGGGATGCTGTGGGCAGATTGTACCGGGATCACCTTTGATGAGTCTTGCAACCAAACTGGCACAGGAAAGACGCGCACGGCTTGCCGCTGAACGTCTGCTGGAGATGAAACAGGCCGAGCTATCAGCGGCCAACCGGAAATTGGGCCTGCACGCGATGGCTCTGACTAAACGCATTGGTGAAACGCGGGCCGAGGTTGAGACGGTGCGCGATGAAAATGAAAAAGTTAAATCGGACCTGACATTGGCCAATGCCAAGATCGAAGTGGCCGAACGGCGGCTATGGCATTCGATCCAGACCTTCCCGGACGGGTTTGCATTCTTCGACGAAGAGAGCCGGTTGATCGGGGCAAATGCCTCATATTTCAGCCTGTTTGAGGGGCTGGATGAAGTAGCGCCCGGCATCAGCTATGGCAGAATTCTGGAAACCCTCACGCAGGAGGGTCTGATTGATACCGTGGACGAGGCGCAGGATGATTGGCGCGCCAGGATGCTGGCCCGTTGGAAGTTGTCCAACCCGCCGTCAGAAATCGTCAAACTGTGGAACGGGCTCTATATCAAGCTGATTGATCAACGCGGTGGCGGTGGCGATGTGGTCAGCCTTGCGCTTGATATAACCGCCTCGGTCCGGCATCAGGCCGAACTGACCGCTGCGCGCGAACGGGCCGAGGCTGCAAACCGCGCGAAATCTGCATTCCTGGCCAATATGAGCCATGAAATCCGCACGCCCATGAACGGTATTGTCGGCATGACCGAGTTGATGACCGAAACCGCGCTGGATGAAGAACAACGGCTCTATCTCAACACGATCCGCAATTCCGGTGAAGCCTTGCTGGTGATCATCAACGATGTTCTGGATTACTCGAAGATTGAGGCGGATAAGCTGGTCCTGCACCCCGAACAGTTCGATTTCGAACGCTGTATCCTTGAGGTGGCGATGCTGCTGCAGCCCAGTGTTCGTGACAAGGGTTTAAGCCTTTTAGTCGACTATGACCTGTTTTTGCCAACCCTGTTCGTGGGCGATCCGGGCCGGGTGCGTCAGGTCTTGACCAATCTGGTTGGCAACGCGGTCAAGTTCACGGCGGAAGGGCATGTCTTGATCCGCGTCACGGGGGTCCCCCGCGCGGAGGCCCAGGCCTGTGATATTCATGTTGCCATAGAAGATACGGGTATCGGTATCGCCGAGGATAAAGCGGCGCATATCTTTGGTGAATTCAATCAGGTCGAGGATGAACAAAACCGACAGTTTGAAGGGACCGGGTTGGGTCTGGCCATCACCAAACGACTGATCAAATTGATGGACGGTGCCATCTGGGTCGAAAGCGAGCCGGGCCAGGGGTCTTGTTTTGGATTTCGGATAACGCTGCCGACGGTCGAAGGTCCGCAACCCGCCCCCCCGAATCTGGAAGGATGTCTGCGCCATGTGGTCGTGGTTGAAGGTCTGGCTGTCAATCGAGCGATCCTGTCAAAGCAACTTGGTCGCCTAGGTGCCAAGGTTACCGAATGTACCACCGGAACCGAGGCGCTGGCTACGCTTGATGACACGGTAGATCTGGTGCTGTGCGATCACGATCTGCCGGACATGGATGGGCTGGATTTGGCGGCCACGATAAAGGGTCGGGGGTGGACGGATACCTCTGTCGTGGTCATGTCGGCCAATCCCGGCGTGATTCATGCTCATCCGGCCTGCGAGCTTATTGACGGAGTGTTGCAAAAGCCGATCCCTCGTTCAGAATTATATGCACGTCTGACCGCTCTGGGACGATCAGCGAATTCGATATCGAATGGTTCCGACACGCAAAACCCAACGGTTGCGCAGGTCAGACCGATTGCCGAGGATCAAAGGCTCATGCGGGTTCTGGCTGCTGAGGACAATAAGACCAACCAGCTGATCCTGCGCAAGATGGTCAAGGATCTGAACATTGATCTTCGCTTTGCGGGCAACGGGCTTGAGGCGGTCGCCGCCCATCTGGAATTCGACCCGGATTTGATATTCATGGATATCTCGATGCCCGGAATGGATGGTAAACAGGCCACAGGTGAAATCCGCCGCCGCGAGGTTGAAACCAATCAGCACGTCCCGATCGTAGCCCTGACCGCACATGCAATGAGCGGAGATGACCAGGGTATTTTATCGGCTGGATTGGACTACTACCTGACCAAACCGCTGCAAAAACAGAAAATCCACCAGATGATCCTTGACCATCGGCCAGACGGGACGCAACCGGTTCTTGATGACGAAACCCGAGCGATCTAGGCTGCCGACATGATTGATGACCGTGGATTTCACCCCCGCGCGCTGGGCGAGATTGCCATTCGCTGCGCAGATATGGCCGCTATGGTGCAATTCTATGAACAGGTGATCGGCCTGCAGCGTCTCAGCGGTGACCATGACAGCGCTATAACCTTCTTCCGGATAGCCGAGGGGTTTAGCGGCCATACGCAAGTTCTGGCCCTGTTTCACCACAGCACCGCGCCACGACCGGGGCAACATCGGGCCGGTGCAGAAGGTCCCGTAACAGGAGCGGGATCGTCGCTGCATCATATCGCATTGTCGCTGCCCTTCGACGAGCAGGCGGCGGTCATGAGTTGGTATGACAAGATCGGCCAACCCTATCGCATCGAGCAGTTCGGATGGGTTGGTTGGCGCGGAATTTTCACCGAAGACCCGGAAGGCAACACAGTTGAACTGGTCTCTTACGACCCGTCGATGATGGCTGAGGCCTGATAGGGCCGGATAAAGACCGGCTTGTCGTTCTCTGACAGGTCAGGGCGGTATTCATAGCCGCCCGAGTCGAACTCTGTCAGGCTGGCGGGATCGGACAGACGGTGTTGAATGACATAGCGTGCCATCGCCCCGCGTGCCTTTTTGGCAAAGAAGCTGACGATCTTTGGCGTGCCGCCCTTGTCTTCCATGAAGACCGGCGTGATGACCCGTAATTTCAGCGCTTTGGGGTCTACTGCACCGAAATATTCCTGACTGGCGCAATTCAACAGCACATCGCTACCGATCCCGGCTGCCTGAGCGTTCAGCGCCTTGCTTAGTTGGTCGCGCCAATAATCGTACAGGTTCTTGCCGCGCCGGGTCTTCAGCCTACTGCCCATCTCAAGCCGATAGGGTTGAATGGCGTCCAGCGGACGCAATATGCCATACAGTCCGGACAGGATACGCAGGTGATCCTGGGCCCAGGCCATCTCTTCCGCATCCAGCGAAGTCGCTTCGAGCCCCTGATAGGTGTCTCCGGCAAAGGCCAGTGCGGCCGGGCGTGTCGCCACAGCATCGGGGGCGTCCGAAAAGGCGCGATAACGGTCGCGGTTCAGGCGGGCCAGATCATCGCTCAGATCCATCAGCTTTTTCAGGTCCCCCAGCGTCAGATTGCGGGCGGTTTTCGACAGGCGGATCGCGTCATCCTGAAAGTCGGGTTGCGTGACCTCAACATTCCGTTCTGCCCAATCCAGCCGTTTGGCCGGGGAAATCACTACCAGCATAGTCGCCCTCGTTTCTTGCCTGTTGATGGGTATCTAGCTTGCCATACGCAGCACGTCCAGAAAGGCGGCGCCAAACCTTTCGTGACGGCGGTCACCCAGAACCTGTTCGATGGCGCGCGGGTCGTCTGATCGCAACTGCGCCACCTTTGCCAGTTGCGAGGCGGTACAGGTCAGCGGCTTGTCGATTCCATCAGGGCCGCGCGACAGTTGCGACTGAACTTCGAGCAGGCGGTCGTAAATCTCACCCTGATCGCGCCCGGCCAGTTTGCGACGGGCCGGGTGCAGTTCTTCGACCGCGCCGGTCAGAACCTCCAGAAACGTGGCCCCGTATCGTTCTAGTTTCTTAGCACCGATCCCGCTGATCCGGGCCATATCGTCCAGCGTTGCAGGGCGGGTTTCCGCCATTTCGATCAGGGTGCGATCGGGAAAAATAACATAGGCCGGGACCCGCGCGGATTCGGCCAGCGCACGGCGTTTCGCCTTCAGTGCGCTCAGCAGCGGTGCGTCTTCTTCGGATACCATCTCTTTGACCGCAGGCCGACGGGTTGCTTTGCGGATCGTGTCCTTACGCAGGTTGATCTGCGCCTCGCCTTTCAGGATCGGCATGGCGGCCTCAGTCATGCGCAGCGCGCCGTGGCGGTCGGGATCAGGACGGACCAGATCATGGCCCATCATCTGCCGAAAGATCGCCTGCCATTGCGGGCGCGACCAGTCCTTGCCGATACCATAGGTGGACAGCGCATCATGGCGGCGGGCGCGGATCTTGTCGGTCTCGTTGCCCAGCAGGATGTCGATCAGATGGCCTGCGCCGAACCATTCCTCGGTGCGCAGGATCGCGGACAGGGCCATACGAACCGGGGTGGTGCCATCGAACACTTCCGGCGGGCTGTCACACAGATCGCATTTGCCACAGGGTTCGGTCTGTTCATCGAAATAACCCAGCAAAGTCTGACGGCGGCAGGCCAGCGCCTCGGCCAAGCCAAGCAGAGCGTTCAAACGGGCGTGATCGGCCATCCGCCGGTCAGACGGAGCAAGCCCCTCGTCTATCTGTGACCGGCGCAGGCGAATGTCATCTGCCCCAAACAGGGTCAGGGTTTCTGCGGGAGCGCCATCGCGCCCGGCGCGGCCGATTTCCTGATAATAAGCTTCGATGGATTTGGGCAGGTCCGCATGGGCGACCCAGCGGATGTCGGGCTTGTCGATGCCCATGCCAAAGGCAACCGTGGCCACCACGATCAGACCATCCTCGCGCGCAAAGCGGGTCTCGACGATGCGGCGATCCTCGGGATCCATGCCGCCGTGATAGTGACAGGCGGTGTGGCCTTCGGCACGCAGGGCCTGTGCCAGAACCTCGGTCTTGTTACGGGTGCCGCAATAGACAATGCCGGATTGGGTTTTGCGCGCGGCGGCAAAATCCAGGATCTGTTTGCGGGGCCCATCCTTGGCGGCAAAGGCCAGGTGGATGTTGGGCCGGTCGAACCCGCGCAGAAATTTGCGCGGGGCCGTACCGTCAAACAGCTTTTCGACAATCTCGTCCTGGGTTTCCGCATCCGCCGTGGCGGTGAAGGCGGCCAGGGGCACGTTCAGCGCACGTCGCAGTTCTCCGATCCGAAGGTAGTCTGGGCGGAAATCATGGCCCCATTGGCTGACGCAATGGGCCTCATCCACCGCGATCAGGCTGACATTGATCCGTCGCAGCATGCCGAGCGCCGACCCGGCGGCCAGACGTTCGGGGGCCATGTACAGCAGCTTGAGCCGCCCGGCCTCTAACGCTTCCCACACGGCATCGGTTTCTTCGGGCGTGTTGCCGGAGGTCAGCGCGCCGGCCTCGACGCCTGCTTCCTGCAAGCCGCGCACCTGATCGCGCATCAGGGCAATCAGCGGAGAGATCACCACCGTGACCCCATCGCGCATCAGCGCAGGCAGTTGGAAACACAGGGATTTGCCACCGCCCGTGGGCATGATGGCCAGCACGTTTTCGCCCAGCGTGACGGCATCGACGATCTCTTCCTGACCCGGTCGGAAATCGTCGAATCCAAAGACATCTCGCAGCAAAGGCGCGGCGTCGAACATGTGCGGGGGTGCCCTGTTTTAAGGTTTATCTGCTCTTAAGACAGGACAATCACATACTAAGATTCACTGAACAAGAGGTCAGACAAAATAGACCATATTGTTGATCAGGATAATACGCAGCGCATAGACACCGATCAGAACCACCAGGGGCGTCAGGTCAAGCCCGCCCATTGCAGGCAGAACGCGTCGGATCGGGCCGTAAATCGGCTCTAACAGGCGGTTCAGCCCGTACCAGATCTGCGCAACCAACTGTTGATGCAGGTTCAGCACCTGGAAATTGATCAGCCAGCTCATGATGACATGGGCCAGAATGATGAACCAGACAATGTCCAGAATCAGCAGCAGAATTTGGATCAACGACAGCATGGGGCCTCCGGATTTCACATCTGCTGAGACCTAAGCGCCCCTGCACAAAAGAGCAAGTCCGCGCCAACAGAACGCTTGCGAATTGAGCCAAAGCCCCGTCTTATGACGCCAACAATAAAAAACGGGGCAGGTATGGCAGAGATTTCCAAGCGCAAACGCATCTGGGGCTGGTGGTTCTTCGACTGGGCAAGTCAGCCCTATCACACGCTGTTGGTGACCTTTGTTTTTGGGCCCTATTTTGCCGGAGTAGCCGCCGAGTATTATCTGAACGCCGGGCTGGGTGCCGATGCCGCAGATGCACGGGCGCAGACGGTGTGGGCGAACTGCATGACCATCGTGGGGCTGATCATCGCCTTCGGTGCCCCGCTGATGGGGGCGATGGCGGATGTTTCGGGCCGTCGTATACCATGGATATTCGGCTTTTCCATCATGTACGCGGTGGGCTCTGCTGCGCTGTGGTACACGTTGCCGGACGGGTCAAACATGTGGCTGATGCTGTCGGCCTTTGGTCTGGGCTTTGTCGGGGCGGAATACGCATTGATCTTCGCCAATTCACAGCTGCCCGATCTGGGTGATGACAGTGAGGTGGGCGAGATATCGGGTTCGGGTTTTGCCTTTGGCTATTTCGGCGGGCTTATCTCGCTGGCAATCATGCTGGCCCTGTTTGTTGAGCAGGGTAATGGCAAGACCCTGATCGGCATGGACCCTGTTTTTGGTCTGGACGCCGCAGCACGCGAAGGCACGCGATTTGTCGGGCCGTTCACCGCTGTGTGGTTCATTCTGTTCATGATCCCCTATTTCCTGTGGGTGCGCGACGATCCAGATGTCGAAAAGAAAGGCAGCGTCAAAGAGGCGCTGCAGCTGCTGGTCAAATCAGTCTCTAACCTGCGCAATCGCGTTAGCCTCGCCAGCTATCTGGGCTCGTCCATGTTCTATCGTGACGCGTTGAACGGGCTGTATACATTTGGCGGCGTTTATGCGCGGCTGGTGCTGGAATGGGATCTGATCAAGATCGGCGTATTCGGGATTGTCAGCGTTCTGGCTGCGGCAGCCTTTGCCTGGCTTGGCGGCAAGCTGGACAAGAAATACGGCCCCAAACCTGTCATTCTGGTTGCGATCTGGGTACTGATCTTTGTCTGTATCACCGTCGTGATGATGGACCGGACCCAGATCTACGGCATCGCCCTGCCCGAAGGGTCGGGCCTGCCGGATCTGGTGTTCTTTGGTTGCGGTGTTCTGATCGGCGGCATGGGGGGTATCCTACAATCGGCCAGCCGTTCTCTGATGGTGCGCCACACCGATCCCGTAGCCCCGGTCGAGAGCTTTGGCCTTTATGGCTTGTCCGGCCGCGCCACCGCATTTGCGGCCCCTTTGTTGATCGGGATTGCCACAACCGTGACCGGTAGTGCGCGACTGGGGGTGTCACCCATAGTTCTGTTGTTTATTCTGGGACTGTTCCTAATGCGCTGGGTCAAACCGGAAGGGGATCAGAGCAGATGATTTTATTACGTTTTTTCGCGGTCATTGCGGCAATAACATTCGCCGGTACCGCAGGTTCCGAGCCGCTGGCCAAGCAGTTATTCGGAGGCCAAAAGCAAAGTTCACAACAAAAACCGGCCGCTTTCGGCAGTTATTCGCGCGGCTGTGCGGCGGGGGCGGTACAACTGCCCGAAACCGGACCCACATGGCAGGCCATGCGCCTGTCACGCAACCGCAACTGGGGCCATCCGCAGGCGATCGACTATGTCCAGGATCTGAGCCGGTTTGCGGCCAAGCAGTCAGGATGGAATGGTCTCTATATAGGCGATATCAGCCAGCCGCGCGGCGGGCCGATGACATCGGGCCACCGCAGCCACCAGCTGGGTCTGGACATCGATATCTGGATGCTGCCCGGTGACAACATGCGTCTTTCCCGCAAGGCGCGCGAGAATCTCTCGTCGATTTCCCTGCGCCGCTCGAACGGTGCCTTCGTCAACGGCAGCTGGACCAAACAGCATCACGCAGTGCTGCGTGCAGCGGCAAAAGACAAGCGCGTGGCGCGGATATTCGTCTTTCCCGGTGCCAAGGTGCAGATGTGCAATGACGAAAAGGGAAACCGCGCTTACCTGCGTAAAATCCGGCCGTGGTGGGGCCATCACTATCATTTCCACGTGCGGCTGGCCTGCCCCAGAGGATCAAGCGGCTGCGTGAACCAGGATCCGCCGCCCAAGGGTGATGGTTGCGCCGAAGCACAGCAATGGGTGAACAACATCCTCAACCCGCCACCGCCCGATCCAAACGCGCCAGCACCCAAGAAGCGACGCGAATACCGGATGGCCGATCTGCCCAAGCAATGCACAAACGTCTTGCAATCCAACTGATCGCGGCGCTGCTGCTGACAGGTATGGTTTGGGCGGAGGGGGTAAAGCCTGCCGCTTTGCTGAACAATTTTGTCTGGCGACATCAGGCGGATTGGTTCGGCGGATATTCCGGAATTCACATCTTTGACGGTGGCACCCGCATGATCGCGCTGAGTGATCGTGCAACGATGTTGGACGCTCGTATTGATCGAAACGAGGATGAGATTACTGGCATCGAGATCCAGCGGCACTGGCCCATCCTGTCCAGCACCGGCAAGGTTCTGGTGGGCATCGCTGGAGATTCCGAAGGCTTGGCAATCGCCCCTGACGGTGGGGTCTATATCTCATTCGAGGGGGTGCACCGGGTGGCTTATTATTCCGATCCGACCGGCCCGGCGCAGGTTCTGCCACGCCCCAAAGCCTTTGAGGTTCTTGACCATAACGGCTCGTTCGAGGGGCTGGCCATTGACGGGCTTGGGCGGCTGTACACCCTGACCGAAAAGAGCCGTACCGTATCGGGGGACATACCGGTATATCGTTGGGATGGTCAGTCGTGGTCGACACCTTTTGTCCTGCCGCAACGGGGCAAGTTCCTGCCAGTGGCCGCGGATTTCGGCCCCGACGGGCGGTTCTATGTGCTGGAACGATCGGTGTCCCTGACAGGCTTTCGGTCGCAGCTCAGGCGTTGGGAGCTGAATGGTGACACACCGCAATCCGAAGAGATCTTGCTGCAAACCGCGCGTGGGACGCATGACAACCTCGAAGGCCTGTCGGTCTGGCGTGACGATCAGGGAAGGTTGCGGGTTACGATGATTTCGGATGACAATTTTCTGGCCCTTCAGCGGACGGAGCTGGTGGAATATCTGCTGCCCGATTGACAGGCCTGAAACAAAGGTCTAAACGCACGGCTTGCCTTGGGACGGTCCCTTGGCCAAGTCGCCGCTACCTTGTCAAAACGGGCATCAAAATATGCAACGCGCTTTTATTCCCGGCATTCTTGCCATGGCCACCATCGTTGTGGCCTCTAACATTCTGGTCCAGTTCCTGATCCTTGACGGCCTGTTGACCTGGGGTGCTTTCACCTATCCGCTGGCCTTTCTGGTCACCGACATCATGAACCGCGTCTATGGCGTGGCCACCGCCCGCAAGGTCGTGTTGGCCGGGTTTGTCACCGGCATCATCTGTTCGCTGATCGGCAGCCAGATCATGCTGCAGGGGGATGGGTTCACCTATGCCGCTGTCCCGCTGCGGATCGCCGTGGCCTCGGGAACCGCGTTCTTGATCGCGCAGCTGACCGACGTCACCGTGTTCAACGCCATGCGCGGGGGGCGCTGGTGGCGCGCGCCGCTGGTCTCAACCCTGGTTGGGTCCGCACTGGACACCGCGCTGTTCTTCACCATCGCCTTTTCCGCCTCGATCGCGATCTTTGGCGCCAATGCAGACGCTGCGATCAGCTGGGCGTGGGAGCCTGTTCCCTTCATGCTGTCTGGCCCGATGGCACCCCTGTGGGTCACGCTGGCCTTTGCCGACTGGCTGGTGAAACTGTCGCTGGCGCTGGTGGCGCTGATCCCCTTCAAGGTGATCGTTGCGCGCCTGACCGCGCAGCCCGTGTAAAAAACGCTTTGAGAATGGCACAGCTTGTGTCACCATCCTAGTTAACCGCAACAGATAGAAAAGGAGGTGATCCAGTGTCGAGAAAGAGATTGGAGAGAGGTGTTGGAACAACCGGGGGGATCGCCCGTTAGGGCAGCCCTTGGCGGAGCGCTCGCTCCGGCTGGTCGATTGATCTAACCGACCCAACCTCCTGAACTTTCGAAGGGCCGTCCTGCTAGGGCGGCCCTTTTTGTTTCCGCGCAGCACTTGTAAGGTCCGCCCCATGTTGCGGATCAATGACGATATCACCCTGCAAGACTGGGAAATGACCGAAAGCTTTGTGCGCTCTTCCGGCCCTGGCGGGCAGAACGTGAACAAGGTTTCGACCGCAGTCGAGTTGCGGTTCGAAGCGGCGCGCTCGCCCTCACTGCCTGATCCGGTCAAGGCGCGGCTGAAACGGTTGGCTGGGCGGCGCTGGACCAAAGAGGGCGCGATCATCATCCAGTGCGAGGAAACGCGTAGCCAGGCCCGCAACCGCGAGATTGCGCGGGGGCGATTGGCCGAACTGATCACCCGCGCGCTGGTCAAACCCAAACGGCGTATCGCCACCAAGCCCACCTATGGCTCGGTCAAACGTCGATTGGCCGCCAAAAAGGCCCGTTCGGATGTCAAATCTCTGCGCGGCAGGGTCGACGAAGATTGATCTGGTAACTTCTTTGCGCCTTGCTACTCTGCCCTGACAGGCGACAAGGAGGCAAAGCCATGAGGTTGGAGGGAAAAACCGCAATCGTAACAGGCGGCGCGTCCGGGTTCGGTGCCGGTATCGCGCAGAAGTTCATTGCAGAGGGCGCACGCGTGATGATCGCGGATATCAACGGCGCTGCGGCCCGCGAAATGGCAGAAACGCTGGGCGCGCAGGCCATCGCGCAGCAGGTTGATGTGGCCAGCACGGCATCGGTTCAGGAAATGGCGGACACCGCCCACGACGCCTTTGGCGGGCTCGACATCCTGGTCAACAATGCCGGAGTGACCCATCTGCCGACCCCGCTCGAAGACGTCTCCGAAGAGGATTTCGACCGTGTCTTCAAAGTGAACATGAAATCCGTCTATCTGACCGCCCGCGCCTTTGTGCCGATGATGAAGGCACGCGGAACCGGGGCGATCCTGAACGTCGCCTCAACCGCCGGGCTGTCCCCGCGCCCCAACCTGAACTGGTATAACGCCTCCAAGGGCTGGATGATCACCGCAACCAAGACCATGGCGGTGGAACTTGCTCCGTCCGGCGTGCGTGTCAACGCGATCTGCCCTGTGGCTGGTGAAACGCCGCTGCTGAAATCCTTCATGGGCCAGGACACCCCTGAAATACGCGCCAAATTCCTGTCGACCATCCCGATTGGCCGCTTTTCAACACCCGAAGACATGGCCAACGCGGCCCTCTTCCTGTGCTCGGACGAGGCCAGCATGATCACCGGCACAGCCTTGGAAGTGGACGGTGGTCGATGCATCTGATCCGTTCTACATCTGGCCAGAAATACCTCCGCCTGCGGCAGCGCGCGACAGCCTGCTCTCCTGCCCAACGCTTGAGGTAGACATGACCCCAGGACCCAGAAACCTTATCACTGATATCCCCGGCCTCAAGGTCGGCAACGCGCAAGATGATGCCCTGAAATCCGGTGCCACTGTTTTGACAGCGGAATCTCCTTTCATTGCGTCGGTTCACGTCATGGGTGGCGCACCCGGAACACGGGAAACCGACCTGCTGGCCCCCGACAAATCGGTTGACCGTGTTGATGCCATCGTCCTTTCGGGCGGGTCTGCTTTTGGGCTGGATGCCTGCTCGGGTGTTTCAGACGCGATGCGGGCCGATGGACGCGGTTTTCCGGTCGGTCAGGCGATTGTTCCGATCATACCGGGCGCGATCCTGTTTGACCTTCTTAACGGAGGCGAAAAAGGCTGGGCTGAAAACCCCTATCGAGCGCTGGGGCGTGCCGCTTATCAAAACGCATCAACGCAATTCGAACTTGGCACCGCCGGGGCGGGCACCGGGGCATTGGCTGCAATGCATAAGGGCGGGCTTGGCTCGGCCTCATTTGTGTTGCCCAGCGGTATTACTGTCGGAGCGCTTGTCGCGGCAAACCCGCTGGGCAGTGTGACAACGCCCGGAGATCGACATTTCTGGGCGGCCCCATTCGAACTGGGTGCAGAATTTGGCGGATTGGGCCCGGATATGTCGCCCTATCAAAGCCTGGTGCGCCCAAGCCGCAAAGCACTGGCGATGCGCCCCGCCCGACCCGATCAGACAAATACCACGCTTGCCATTGTCGCCACCGATGCTTGCCTCACAAAACCGCAATGTCAGCGCGTTGCTGTGGCGGCGCATGACGGGATTGCGCGGGCCATTCTGCCCGCCCATACCCCCGGAGATGGTGATCTGGTCTTTGCCGTCAGCACAGGTGCGCGCCCGCTGCAGAGCGAATCCGAGTTGGGCACGATCGGGCATGCGGCGTCTTTGTGCCTGTCACGCGCCATCGCGCGCGCGGTGTTTTCTGCCTCTCCGTCAGCGGGCGATTTGTTGCCGTGCTGGTCGGATGTACATGATTTTGGTTAAGGCGTGGCGGGATCAAATCTGTGACATGGTGCCATCGCGCGGCAATCCGCGCATTGACTCTTACCGGTGCTGAAGGTCCTTTCGGCGCAACAAACCTATATCGGAGCAAAGCCATGAATCGCATCCTCGCTACCGCAATCGTCGGCCTGTTGGCCCTTCCCGTTTACGCAGAAGGTGACGCCGACGCTGGCAAGAAGGCCTTCAACAAATGCAAATCCTGTCATCTGATCGCTGATCCCGATGGCGAGGTGATCGTAAAGGGCGGAAAAACCGGCCCGAACCTCTATGGGGTTGCAGGTCGTACTGCTGGGACGGTTGAAGGGTTTAAATACGGTGACAGCATTGTCGAAGCTGGTGAAAACGGTTTGGTCTGGGACGAGGCAACTTTTGTCGAATATGCCCAAGACCCCAAAGCCTTCCTGCAATCCTATCTGGATCAGACCGGGGCCAAGTCCAAAATGACCTTCAAGCTGAAAAAGGGCGCCGAGGACGTTTACGCCTATATCGTCAGTGTTTCGGGCGAATAACTCCTGAAGTCCGGCAGTCGGAAAGATCAGAAAAGGCCGCAGCCCCTGCGGCCTTTCGTGCGGTTGATAACCAGATCAATAGACGCCAATTTGGAACCGTGCGGCACCTCATCTGTTTCACGCTTTGCACCAGACAGCCACGCCTATCGGGTCACAGCCCTTCCGGAATCCCGGTCGCATAGGCGGATCGGCAGCAGGAGACGACAAATGGGAATCATGATCCCGGCCTGGGTTGATGGTGAATTGACCCCCGTTGAAAAGCTTGAGGCCCATGAAAAGGGTCTGCGGCACAAGGCGGTGTCGGTCTTTGTTGTGCGCGGCACCGAGATTTTGCTGCAGCGCCGGGCAATGGGCAAATACCACACGCCCGGCCTGTGGGCGAATACCTGTTGTACCCATCCTGACTGGGGTGAAATGCCCTCGGTCTGTGCCGTCCGCCGCCTGCGCGAGGAACTGGGGATCACCGGGTTATACCCCGAATATCGTCACCGTTTGGAATATCACGCCGATGTCGGCAATTCGCTGATCGAGCATGAGGTGGTAGACGTATTCCTGGCCCATGTTCGAGGACCACTGAAGATCGAGCCGAACCCAGATGAAGTGATGGATATCCGCTGGATCGACTACCACGATCTGCTGGCCGAGGTGCAGCGCCATCCTGACCGGTTTACGCCTTGGCTGAAAATCTATCTGCACAACCACGCCGACACGATTTTCGGCCCCGATCTGATTATCTCGGCCAAATCCTGATGCACCTGCTTGCAAGGTCCGCCCAAGGGGCATAAATCAACCCGTCATGGCCAAGCAGAAGACAGACCCGAATTACAAAGTCATTGCCGAAAACCGGCGCGCCCGCTTCGATTACGCGATCGAAGAGGATATCGAGTGCGGCATCATTCTGCACGGGTCCGAGGTCAAATCCCTGCGGGCAGGCGGGTCGAACATCGCCGAAAGCTATGCCACGGTTGATGACGGAGAGCTGTGGTTGGTCAACAGCTATGTCGCCCCCTACGAACAGGCCAAGGTCTTCAAACACGAAGAACGTCGTCGCCGTAAGCTGTTGGTGTCGCGCAAAGAGCTGTCAAATCTGTGGAACGCGACCCAACGTAAAGGCATGACGCTTGTGCCGCTGGTCCTGTATTTCAACCACAAGGGCCTGGCCAAGATTAAGATCGGCATCGCCAAGGGTAAGAAAAACCACGACAAGCGCGAAACCCAGGCCAAGCGCGACTGGTCACGGCAAAAGCAACGCTTGCTGAAAGATCACAGCTAAAGGCGCTCGAACTTCGGTTGTCAGATGGATTTGATCCTCGCGTTCTCAATCAGGCTACCGGGGCTACAGATACGGCAGAAGTCCGGTTCGAGCCCAAATTGACACCGGCAAAGCAATGCCAGACATATGCAAAATGACCGTTCAAACAGTTCACTCTTATTGGATAACAGCCTCTGGCCGAGAAGGATTCTCTGGTTCGGTTGAGGCCTGCTTTCCCTATTGGAGCTTCACCAAAACTGTAATTTCAATCTGTGCTTTGAAACTGGTTGAACGCGGGAAACTCGACCTGGACGCCACGCTGAAGGGCGAACGTTACACCCTTCGCCAACTTCTAAAGCACACCTCTGGTCTCCCAGATTACGGGCAGTTTTCTGAATATCACTCAGCCGTTGCGGCCAAGGAAACACCTTGGACACGCAACAAACTACTTGATGTGGCGCTTGCAAAAGGAATGTTGTTTGAGCCGGTACAAGGTTGGTCTTATTCCAACATAGGCTACATGTTTGTAGTCGAGCTAATCGAAGCGACGCTGGAGACGCCGCTTCGTGAGGTTATTGCCGATATGGTGTGCAAGCCGTTGGGCCTGAACAGTATTGAGCTTGCAGAAACATGCGAACAATTTCGGAGGGTACATTGGGAGGCCGCGACTGACTACGACCCAAAATGGGTCTACCATGGGTGTTTGATCGGAAACGCGCCAGATGCCGCGCGGCTACTGCACGCGCTTATGTCTGGTCATCTGTTGCAGCCAGTTACCATGCGCCAAATGTTAGATGCAAAAATCCTTGGCGGTGCTATTCCCAACCGTCCATGGACAGAATGTGGATATGCTCTTGGCCTGATGTCTGGTGCTTTGAATAGTGTGGGTAAGGCGGTAGGGCATTCCGGTGGTGGACCGTTTAGCGTAAACGCAGTCTATCATTTTCCTGACGTTACTGATCCAATCACTGTGGCCTCGTTTACAGATGGGACCGCTGAGGGTGTTGCCGAGTTTGCAGCGGAGAGGCTAGCCGAAGATCAATGACTGCTTCGTCCGCATAGCCGACATTGACCATCAGCCTTACTCACAGCACTGACTTGCCGTAGAAATTCACCGTTCGCACAGGTGGCCCCATAAGAACCCAACTTTGAACAAAGCAGAGCCCAAATGCGGCACCGATCAGAACGCCATGGCCGCCTGAACAGCGCGTTGCCAGCGGTCATAGGCGGCGTCGCGTTCCTCTGTGGAGAGTTTGGGTTCGAACCGGCGATCCAGCGCCCAGGTTTCTGCGAATTGCTGTTGATCGGGATAGATGCCCGCGCGCATACCCGCCAGCCAGGCCGCGCCCAGAGCAGTGGTTTCCTGCATCACGGGTCGGTCGACCTCGGCGCCGAGGTAATCCGACAGGCCTTGCATCGCCCAATCAGATGCGCTGGCACCGCCGTCGACGCGTAAGATGACATCGGTATCTGCACCCCAGTCGCCCTGCATGGCATGCCAAAGGTCACGGGTCTGATAGGCGATGCTTTCCAGTGTTGCCTTGGCAAATTCTGCCCGCCCGGAATTGCGGGTCAAGCCAAAGACCGCGCCCCGACAATCTGGTTTCCAATAGGGCGCGCCCAATCCGGTAAATGCGGGCACCAGCACAACATGCTGGTTGGGGTCGGCCTGCTGCGCCAGCTCGCCACTTTCCGGGGCGGTTTCGATGATCTGCAGCGCATCGCGCAGCCATTGCACCGCAGCCCCTGCGACAAAGATCGACCCCTCAAGCGCATAGGTTTTTTGCCCGTCCAACTGATAGGCAATCGTTGTCAGCAGGCGGTTCTTCGAGGCGACCGGCTGAGGCCCGGTATTCAACAGCGCAAAACAGCCTGTCCCATAGGTCGATTTCATCATGCCGGGCTGGAAACAGGCCTGCCCGATGGTCGCGGCCTGCTGATCGCCCGCAACACCCAGAATCGGGATATTTCCCCCAATCAGAGTCGTTTCTCCGAAGTCCGAGGCGCAATCCTGTACCTCGGGCAGCATGGACATGGGCACATCCAACAGATCGCAGATCTCGGTGCTCCAACAGCCTTTATGGATGTCGAACAGCAGTGTGCGGGCAGCGTTGGTGGCGTCTGTCACATGGTTGCGGCCTTCGGTCAGGCGCCAGATCAGGAAACTGTCGATGGTGCCGAACAGTAGCTCGCCTGCCTCGGCGCGGCCGCGGGCGCCGGGGACATTGTCCAGTAGCCATTTGACTTTGGTTCCAGAAAAATACGGGTCCAGCAACAGCCCGGTCTGCTGGGTCACGTCATCCTCGCACCCGGCCTGCTTGTAGCGGGCGCAGATATCGGCAGTGCGTCGATCCTGCCAGACGATTGCGTTGTGGATCGGCTCGCCGGTCTGTTTATCCCAGACCACGGTTGTTTCACGCTGGTTGGTGATGCCGATACCGGCGATCTGATCGGGGGTTGCGCCAACGCTCTGCATCACTTCGCGGCAGACACGCAGGACGCTGTCCCAGATTTCCTCGGGATCGTGTTCGACCCAGCCTTCTTGTGGGAAATACTGCGTAAATTCATGCTGCGCGGTGCCTGCCCGTTGCATGTCCGCGTCGAACAGAATGGCCCGTGATGATGTGGTGCCCTGATCAATGGCAAGAATATAGGTCACGCCTGCGCCCCCCCTTCGCATTTGGTTTTGCGAGACTTTAGCGCAAACAGTCGGTTGCGTACCAGAGTGTTCAGACGGGAATATTGTCGATTAGACGCACTCCATCCGCCCAGGCCGCGGCAAACAGGCGGGCGGGTCGGTCGGCATGTGTCAGCGGGTTCAGAGATTCCGCACAGCGCAGTTGGATATATTCCACTTGTGTAAAACCTGCGGCCAAAAGATCGGTTCTGGCCTGTGCTGCCAGTGTGTCGAACGGGGCGCCGTTCTTTAGCGCGTTGGCAAGATCCAGCATGATGCGGTGTTTGTGCGCTGCAATCTCCATTCCCTCTGGCGAGAGGCGCTGATTGCGTGAGGACATGGCCAGACCCGAAGGTTCACGCACCGTGGGGCAGCCGATCACCTCGATCGGGATATCCAGATCACGCGCCATGCGGTGCACGACAAGCAGCTGTTGATAGTCTTTTTCCCCAAAATAGGCTCTGTCTGCCTGGGTTTGCAGGAACAGTTTGGCGACCACAGTGGCGACGCCATCGAAATGGCCGGGGCGGAATTCGCCCTCCATCACATTTGTCAGGCCAGTTACAGATACGGTGGTGGCAAAGCCTTGCGGGTAGATCTCGTCCGGGTCCGGCACATAAATCGCATCAACGCCATAGGGCGCCAGTTTCTGAGCATCTTCGATTTCGGTGCGCGGATAATTGGCCAGATCCTCGGGGTTGTTAAACTGCTTTGGGTTCACGAAAATCGTCACGATAACTCGGACGGTGCCATTTTTGGCCGCCTCAACCAGAGACAGATGCCCCGGATGCAACGCGCCCATAGTTGGGACGACGCCGATTGCCTCACCTTTCTTGCGCCAGTTGGCGGTCAAGGCGCGCAGATCGGAGAAGCGACGCAGGATCGGAGCGGTCATTTAGCTGAGCCCTGTGACGAAGCCTGATCGGCAAAGACATGTTCATCGGCGGGGAAAGCGCGTGCGCGCACTTCGGCGGCGTACTCGGCGATGGCGGCCTCGGCCTGTGGCCCCAGCTCGGCATAGCGTTTGACGAATTTCGGTTTAAAAGCGGTGAAAAAGCCGACCATGTCGTCCACCACCAGTATTTGCCCGTCACATTCGGCGGACGCGCCAATGCCGATAGTAGGGATGGCGACCTCGGCAGTGATTTGGTTGGCTAGACCCTGCGGGACCTTCTCTAACACAAGGGAAAAGGCGCCTGCATCAGCCACGGCATGGGCATCGGCCAGTACCGTCTGTGCCTGATCATCACGGCCCTGCACCTTATATCCACCCAGCGTGTTGATCGACTGTGGGGTCAGGCCGATATGCGCCATCACCGGGATGCCGCGCTTGACCAGAAAGCGGATGGTTTCGGCCATTTCGACCCCGCCCTCTAGCTTGATCGCACCGGCACCGGTTTCCGCCATCAGGCGGGCGGCATTGCGGAACGCCTGTGAGGGGCTTTCCTCGTAACTGGCAAAGGGCATGTCGATGACCATCATCGCCTTGTCCAGCCCGCGAGCAACAGCCTGACCATGCAGGATCATCATCTCCATCGTCACGCCAAGGGTGGATTCCAACCCGTGTAGCACCATGCCGACACTGTCACCGACCAGAACAAAGTCGCAATGATCATCCATCAGTCGGGCCATCGGAGTTGTATATGCGGTCAGACTGACCAGTGGCTCGCCACCTTTTCGGGCGCGAATATCCACGGCATTCGGGGCTCTTTTGCGGGCGGTGGCGCTCATGCTCGCTCCTCGCGGTTCATGTTGCGGTGCGGCATAGCAGATTGGGCCGGGCCAAAGATAGCCCGGTTGCGCGAACATTTCCTTGATTGACCTAAGGTTTAAAGGGACATTGGTCCGCAGACCGGTCCGCGACATGCAGGACCACACAGTTTCAGTGGGGAGACAACGATATGACAAAGCAGATGTTTCGGTCTTTTGCATCGGCGCTGGCGATTGGAGCCAGTTTGATAGCCACCCAGGCCCTGGCCAAATCCGACATCACCATCGCAATGCAGCTTGAGCCGCCGCATCTGGACCCAACCAGCGCTGCGGCACAGGCCATCGATTCGGTTGTCTATACCAATATCTTCGAAGGTCTGACCCGGTTCATGGGCGACGGATCGGTCGTGCCCGGGCTGGCGGAAAGCTGGGAGATTTCAGACGACGGCACCGTCTATACCTTTAAGCTGCGCGATGGTGTGACCTTCCACGATGGCACCACCATGGATGCCGAGGACGTCAAATTCAGCCTTGACCGGGCCCGCGCTGAAGACAGCGCCAATGCACAAAAGGCCCTGTTTGCCGGGATCGAAAGCGTAGAGGTCGTGGATCCGCTGACCGTCAGGGTCACCCTGTCAGGACCAAACGGGAATTTCCTGTTCAATATGGCCTGGGGGGATGCGGTGATTGTCGCCCCCGAAAGCATAGAGACGATCAAGACCAACCCGGTCGGCACCGGCGCGTTTGCCTTTGGGGACTGGGTGCAGGGGGACAGCATCACGCTGACGCGAAACCCCGACTATTGGGGTGATCAGCCTGCGTTAGAGTCTGCTACATTCAAGTTCATCTCGGACCCGACCGCCGCCTTTGCCGCCATGATGGCCGAGGATGTGGATGTGTTCGACATTTTCCCGGCGCCGGAGAACATGCCGCAGTTCGAGGCTGATCCGCGCTTTCAGGTGCTTGTCGGCTCGACCGAGGGTGAGACGATTCTGTCCACCAACAACAAGCAGCCGCCCTTTGACGACATCCGGGTGCGGCAGGCGCTGGCCCATGCCATCGACCGTCAGGCAATTATTGACGGCGCGATGTTCGGCTATGGCACGCCCATCGGAACGCATTTTGCTCCGCATAACCCGGCCTATGTCGATCTGACCGGCAATTCGGCGTATGACCCCAAGAAAGCCGCGCAGTTGCTGGCCGATGCGGGCTATGCCGAAGGGTTCAAGACCACTCTGCACCTGCCGCCGCCTTCTTACGCTCGCCGCGGAGGCGAGATCATCGCCGCGCAACTGGCCGAGGTCGGGATCGAGGCTGAAATCATCAATGTCGAATGGGCGCAGTGGCTGGAATCGGTGTTCAAGGGCAAGGATTTTGGTTTGACTATCGTCAGCCATACCGAGCCGATGGATATCGGCATCTATGCGCGACCCGACTATTATTTCCAGTATGACAGCATCGACTTTCAGACGCTGATGGAGACGTTGAACGCCACCACCGACCCAGATGAGCGTACGCGCCTGTTGGGCGAAGCGCAGCGTCTGATCGCAAATGATTACGTCAACGGGTATCTGTTCCAGCTGGCCAAGCTTGGTGTTGCCAAGGCTGGCGTTCAGGGCCTTTGGAAAAACGCACCCACAGCGGCCATCGACCTGACCGCCATCAGTTGGGCGGAATAAGACCAGTTCCAGAGAGGAGACCGGCGCATGAGAAGATCAACCCTCGTTGCGTTGATGATTGCGGTTTTAGCCGTGATTGCGCCGGTCGCCAAAGGGGATACGCCGCTTGAACAGGCGGTGACACTGTGGCTGGAAGGCGATGATGAACGCGCTCTGCCACTGCTGGCGGAGCTGGCGGCTGATGGTGACGCGCAGGCACGTCTGCTGTTGGGGCGAATTGAAACCGCCGATCTTGGACCATCTCCGTTCCGCCAATCGCTGGGTCGAAAGGGTTCGCGCAAGCTGTTTCGTCAAAAAGACCTGACGGCCTTTGGCCGATCCTGGCTGTTGGTCGAGGCGAAAGGTGGAAATGAGCTTGCCCAAGCGCTGTTGGATGCCAAACGCCCCACACCAGACCCGAAGCTGATTGCACAGCTCAATGCGTTGGGAGAACATCAAGCTACGGACTACCCGACGCGAATTGTGGCGCTCTATGGCGATCCAGAAATGCGCGGCGATCTGTTGGCGGATGGGCAGCTGATGCAGGACCTCAAACCTTACCTGAGCTATCTGACGGTCGATCCCGAGCCGCGCGGCGACGGTCTGGCCGCGCTGCGCCACATTCAGCCTGATCCAGTTGACATGAATTCCGATCAGGCGCTGGGCATGGCGGGATTGCTGGCCCTGGGGCTGGGATATGGCGATCTGTCAGTGGACAATAGCTGGCGCCCGGCGGTGGAAAACTGGTTGATGACATCCCAGTCGACCCGCCCCATCGCGCAGCTCTGTTCTGACCAATGCGGGGCCGAGGCACCAAACTGCGCCTTTGCCTTCCTTGCCCTGTTTGGCGGCTATTTCGAGGTCATCCGCATCGACAGCCCGCTGGAAACGCTGATCCCGCAGGAGCAGTTTCTGGACAGCCCTCGCGCACGCCTGATGGTCCTTCGTCGGGCGGCACTGGCCCGGACCGAGACAAATCTGGAAACGCTGGTGGACAGCGCCCCCGCGGCGAAGCTTTCGACCTGTGCGACTGATTTGGTCCGGCAAGAGCAGCAGTCCTACAAGTAGCTGTTGCGTAGGCGCGGCTCGCACCCGTAACCTGTTTGTAATGCTACGCTATGCCCTCAAACGTCTGATTTCGCTGGTGATCAGCCTGGCTATCGCCTCGGTGGTCATTTTTGCAGTGATCGAGGTCGCGCCGGGCGATCCGGCATCCTTCATGCTTGGCGTCAACGTGCAGGCTGACACGCTGGCCGCGCTGCGGGTCGAGCTGGGGTTGGATGTGTCCAAACCGCAGCGATATTTCAACTGGGTCAGCGGAATGCTGGTCGGGGATTTCGGCACTTCATACACCTATCGCACGCCGGTGTCTCAGATGATTGCGGACCGACTTTGGGTGTCGCTGCCGCTGGCGCTTTATGCACTGACCCTATCGACCCTGATCGCCTTTCCCGCAGGGATTTACGCTGCTGCGCGCCGGGGGCGGCCGGGCGATGTGGCGGTCATGGGGGCCACACAGCTCGGCATCGCCGTGCCCAATTTCTGGTTCGCCATGATGCTGGTGCTGGTCTTTGCCATCAATCTGCGCTGGTTCAACGCTGGAGGGTTCGCAGGCTGGGACGGCGGGTTTTGGACCGGTCTGCACTCGCTGACCCTGCCAGCCATAGCGCTGGCTCTGCCACAGGCGGCGATTCTTGCAAGGGTCATGCGGTCGGCCCTGTTGGATATTCTGGGTGAGGATTTCATGCGCACCGCACGGGCCAAGGGCCTGTCCCGCCGACAGGCGCTGTGGCGTCACGGGGTGCGCAATGCGCTGATCCCGGTGCTGACTATCATCGGGCTGCAGTTTTCCTTTCTTCTGGCCGGGTCCATCATTATCGAACAGGTGTTTTACCTGCCCGGCCTCGGGCGGTTGGTGTTTCAGGCGATCTCGGCCCGCGATCTGATCGTGGTGGAATCGGTGGTCATGTTGCTGGTTTTTGCAGTGATCACGGTGAATTTTCTAGTTGACCTCGCCTATGCCGCCGTTGACCCCCGTCTGAGGAGCAGGACATGAGCCGTAACCTCATCCTTGGTGCAGTACTCTCCTCGCTGGTGGTCTTGGCGGCGGCACTTTCCTTTGTCTGGACGCCCTATGCGCACGCCGCGCTGAATATTCCCGCCAAGCTGCAACCACCCAATGCGCAGCACTGGTTTGGCACCGATCATTTTGGGCGGGACATGTTCTCAATGATCATGGTGGGTGCGCGCACTTCAATCGCTGTGGCCTTGGTGGCGGTGGGGATCGGCATGACATTGGGCGTGCCACTTGGTCTGGCGGCAGCGGCGCGCAAAGGCACGTGGCTGGATGAGGTGATCATGCGCGGCAACGATCTGGTTTTTGCTTTCCCGTCGTTGGTCATCGCTATCCTGATCACTGCCGTTTTCGGTGCCGGGGCGGTCAACGCCATTATTGCCATCGGTATCTTCAACATTCCTGTCTTTGCCCGTATCACCCGTGGCGCTGCGCTGTCCCTGTGGGAGCGAGAGTTCATCCTGGCCGCCCGGGTCTCGGGCAAGGGCGCGGCGCGGATATCGGCGGAACATATCCTGCCGAATGTGGCGAACTTGCTGATCGTACAGGGCACCATCCAGTTCAGCCTTGGCATTCTGGCCGAGGCAGGCCTGTCCTATGTCGGGTTGGGTGCGCAACCACCTACACCCAGTTGGGGCCGGATGTTGGCAGATGCGCAGACGATGGTCAGTTTTGCCCCGCATTTGGCTCTGATTCCGGGGCTTGCAATCATTGTCACTGTTTTGGGGCTGAACCTGCTGGGCGACGGTTTGCGGGATTGGCTGGACCCCCGAATACGGGTGGCGCGTGCATGAGCTTGCTGGAAATCGAAAATCTCAACCTGTCGATTCATGGCATGGACATCCTCAAACAGGTCAGCCTGTCTGTTGCGTCGGGTGAGATCGTCGCCGTCACCGGTGAAAGCGGTTCGGGCAAGTCCATGACGGCGTTGGCGGTGATGCAACTGCTGCCAAACGGTGCGGATGCCGCGGGCGCGATCCGGTTGGACGGGCTGGACCTGCTGAACTGTTCCGAGGATGAGATGTGCGCCCTGCGTGGCGCTTCGGTCGGGATGGTGTTTCAGGAACCCATGACCGCGCTCAACCCGGTCAAAACCATCGGGGATCAGGTGATGGAGACAATCCTGATCCACAAAGCCATGCCTACTGCACAGGCCGGGTCCCGTGCCGAAGAAGTGCTGACGCGCGTCGGCCTTCCGCCCGAAAGGTTCCCTCTGTCCAGGTATCCGCATGAGCTGTCCGGTGGTCAGCGTCAGCGCGTGGTGATCGCCATGGCCATCGCGTTGCGCCCAAGGTTGTTGATCGCGGACGAACCTACGACGGCGCTGGACGTCACTACGCAGGCGCAGATTCTAGACCTGCTCACGGGGTTGGTGCGCGAATACGACATGGGATTGCTAATGATCACCCATGATCTGGCGGTTGTGGCCGATATGGCCGACCGGATCATCGTCATGCGCTATGGCGAAGTCGTCGAGGCCGGCGCCACCGAACCCTTGCTGCGGAACATGCAGCACCCTTATACACGCATGCTGTTCCGGGCTTCGGGCCATCAGGTCGACCTGCCGGAACCCAAGCCGGCACAGCCTTTGCTTGAGGTTGCACAGGTGGTCCGGGATTACCGTTTGCCCCGAAAGGGCTTGTTTGATGCGCCGCGACACCACAGGGCTGTGGCTGGGGTCAGCTTTACACTGAACAAAGGCGAGCGCTTAGGCCTGGTCGGAGAGTCTGGGTGCGGAAAATCGACCCTAACACGGGCTATCCTGGGGCTGGAAGAGGTGCAGAGCGGCCAGATTCTGCTGGACGGGCAGCCAGTATTCACCGGGCACAAACCCAATCTGGCCGTCCGGCGTAAGATGCAGGTTGTGTTCCAGGACCCCTATGGCAGCTTCAACCCCCGACACCGGGTCACGCGCCTGATCACCGAGCCGTTTCACCTGCTCGAACATCCCCCAACCGGATCCGAGCGGCAGGATCGGATCGCCGAGATTCTGACGGCCGTAGGTCTCAGCCCCGATGACGCGGGTCGGTACATTCACGAATTCTCGGGCGGGCAGAGGCAGCGTATCGCCATCGCCCGTGCCCTGATCATCCGGCCCGAACTGATCTTGTTTGATGAGGCGGTCTCGGCCCTTGATGTTTCTGTCCGGGCGCAGATCCTTGATCTGCTGGCCGAGCTCTGCGGCGCCTATGACCTGACTTATCTGTTCATCAGCCACGACCTAAGCGTCGTGCGCACCATTACCGACCGGGTTTTGGTGATGCAGGCGGGGCAGATTGTCGAACAGGGTGAGACCGAACAGGTCTTTTCCAACCCGCAGCACCCCTATACCCAAACCCTGATCGCCGCCGCACCGACCCTGCCGGATATCGGTCAAAATGTGGCGTAAACTACAATGTTAGAGACGAAATGGAGCCTGACATGACCAATCCCCTGTGGTTCGATCCCAGCTTGTGCCTGATTGGCGGCGCGTGGCAGCGGCCTGCGTCTCAGGCCGATTTGCCGCTGATCAACCCGTCGGACGGGTCCGAGCTATGTCGGATCGCGCGCGGGGATGCTGATGACATCGATGCTGCGGTGAACGCGGCGCAAAAGGCGCTGGATGGGGACTGGGGCCGCAAAACCGCACTGGAGAGGGGCCGCATTCTGACCCGATTGGGCCAGATGGTGCTGGAATGTGTCGATGATCTGGCTGCGTTGGAGGCGATGGATGTCGGCAAACCCCTGACACAGGCGCGCGCCGATGCGGTGGCACTGGCGCGGTATTGTGAGTTTTACGGAGGCGCGGCGGATAAGGTGATGGGCGAAACGATCCCTTATCTGGATGGCTATACCGTCTATACCCTGCGTGAACCGCATGGTGTGACGGGCCACATTGTGCCGTGGAATTATCCTATGCAGATCATCGGCCGCTCTGTCGGGGCGGCTTTGGCGATGGGCAATGCCTGTGTGCTGAAACCAGCGGAAGAGGCCTGTTTGACCGCGCTTGCCTTTGCCCATCTGGCGCAGCAGGCCGGGTTGCCGGCGGGCGCTTTGAACGTGGTTCCGGGGCTGGGGGCCGAGGCCGGGGCGGCGCTGTCGGCGCATCCGGGGATTCAGCATGTATCCTTCACCGGCTCCGTTGCCACCGGCGCGTTGGTGCAACAGGCCGCTGGGCATAACGTGGTGCCAGTGACGCTGGAGCTGGGCGGGAAATCCCCGCAGCTGGTGTTCGACGATGCAGATCTGGATGCGGCCCTGCCGTTTCTGGTGAATGCGGGCGTTCAGAACGCAGGGCAGACCTGTTCGGCCTCCTCCCGCGTTCTGGTGCAACGCGGAGTGTATGAGCAGGTCAAATCGCGCATGGCCTCGGCCTATTCCGAGTTGACCGTTGGGCCCGCGTCCGAAGATTTGCGCTTGGGGCCCCTGATATCAGCACGTCAGAAGGACATCGTGACCGGATTTATCGACAAAGGCGCAGATCTGAATATCGTGGGACAGGGGCCGATTGTTGGTCACGCACCCGAGACTGGCGCCTATGTGCAACCGACCCTGTTTGCCGACGTACCCCCTGATCATGTTTTGGCACAGGATGAGATTTTCGGCCCAGTCCAAGTGCTGATCCCCTTTGAGACCGAGGAAGAGGCCCTGCAGATCGCCAACTCCACCGATTACGGGCTGGTTGCCAGCATTTGGACACGCGATGGTGCGCGGCAGATGCGGCTGGCAAAGAAGTTGCGGTCGGGGCAGGTGTTTATCAACAATTACGGCGCTGGCGGCGGTGTGGAGCTGCCCTTTGGTGGTGTCGGGAAATCCGGCCATGGTCGCGAAAAAGGGTTCGAAGCGCTGTACGGGTTCTCACAGGTGAAAACGGTAGCCGCGTTCCATGGTTAGGGCCTAAACGATAACCTCGATTGGCTGTTGCACGCCAACGCCGAAGACACGTTTGTAGCGCTCGATCTGATCCGCCGGACCCATCGCTTTTTCCGGGTTGTCCGAGAGTTTGACCGTCGGGCGACCATTGGCCGAAACCGCCTTGCAGACCAACGAGAAGGGTGCCAGCGCGTCATCGGGAACCAGCCCTCTGAAATCATTGGTCAGCAGCGTGCCCCAGCCGAAGGATACTTTGGTGCGGCCCGCAAACTGACTATGCAGTTCGCGGATTTTGTCGACATCCAGACCGTCAGAAAAGATCACGCGTTTCTGTTTGGGATCCTCACCGCGCGATTGCCACCATTTGATCGCAGTTTCTGCACCGGTTGCCGGATCACCGCTGTCGATTCTGATGCCGGTCCATCCCGCCAACCAATCTGGCGCGTCGTCCAGAAAACCCTTGGTGCCATAGGTGTCAGGCAGGATGATCCGTAGGTTGCCGTCATGTTCCTCGTGCCAATCGCTAAGCACGTCATAGGGTGCCTGCGCCAGTTTCTCATCAGTATCAGCCAGCGCAGAGTAAACCATGGGCAACTCGTGGGCATTGGTGCCGATGGCCTCGACCTCGCGCCGCATGGCGATCAGGCAGTTCGAGGTGCCGGTAAATGCAGGGCCCAGACCTTCGATCATGGCTTGGACGCACCAGTCCTGCCATAGAAAGGAATGCCGCCGTCTGGTGCCGAAATCGGCGATGCCCAGCCCCTGAATCCCTCGTAGATGTTCGATTTTCTCCCATACACGGGTCATCGCACGAGCATAGAGAATTTGTAGCTCGAACCGCCGCATCGCATTCAGCACCGAGCGGGATCGCAGTTCCATCAGGACTGCCAATGCGGGAATTTCCCACAGCATGACCTCGTGCCATTTGCCTTCAAAGGTCAATTCGTACTGATCACCTTTGCGTTCAAGGTGATAGGGCGGCAGTCGCAGGTTCTCGAACCACCCCATGAAATCCGAACGGAACATCTGACGTTTGCCATAAAAGGTATTGCCGCGCAGCCAAGTGCTTTCCCCCCGGCTCAGGCTGAGTGACCGAATGTGGTCCAGCTGTTCGCGCAGCTCCCCCTCATCAATCAATTCAGCCAATGGAATGTGATTCGACCGGTTAATTAGTGAAAACACCACATCCGTTTGGGGCTTATTTCGAAACACTGACTGGCACATCAGCAGTTTGTAGAAGTCTGTGTCGATTAAAGACCGGACAATCGGGTCAATCTTCCATTTGTGATTGTATACTCGCGTCGCAATATCGACCATTGGGAACTCCTGCGATTTCCGTTGTTAGATCAATAGGTGCGTGGAATGGCAAGAGTCGCTAAATTGATGACAATGACAAGGTCAAGTCACAATGCGAGCATATTGTGGGGTCTTTTCACCGGTTAGTGGAAAGAGGGGGATGGATAGTCGAGGTTTAGTTAGTGAATGGTTCTCGAGTACGACTTTGATATTGTAACGATCGCTTCGGGGGAAAACGATCCGGAGACGACCCCGTCAGGGGCGCAAAACGGACGCAAAGTGCGTGCGCTGTTTAGGAATGTGAAAACAGCCGATGCATTGCGGGCAGCGTCACCCAAAATACGCAAAATTTTTCATGATGCCGGTTTTGGTCTGGATTCGACGCGCAGCGAGATTACCCATGGATATTACCGTCCACAGGATACGGCGGACAGGGATCGCATTCTGCGCGCCTTGTTTCACAATATCCGGACGACGGGAGTCAAAGGCGAATATTGCGGCGAGTTTGATTTCCTGAAGTTCATGAACGATGTAAAAGCCGCCAAGCCGCGCGCCGGGTTGCCCAAAGAGGTTCCGATGTGGAAACCCAGGCCACAGCAGGCGGAATCGGCCGGACCAAATCGCCGAACTGTACCAGGCCGGGTTGGGTTTGCTTTGGGGTTGGCGGTGATTATCTTTGCGCTGCTCAAGTATCTGGCGGCTGCGGGGGCAACCCCTTAAATCAGCCGAACGCCAGCATCTTTCATCGCGGTCTCTGCCGAGGCCAATGACCCATCCAGGTTAATTGCCCTGCAGGCTCTCATCTGAACTGACACGTCGAAACCCAGCCGCGCTGCGTCAACCGCAGAGTAGTAGACGCAGAAATCCGTGGCCAGCCCGACGAGTGTCAGTCTCTCGATTTCACGGGTGCGCAGATACCCTTCCAACCCGGTGGGCGTGGTCTGGTCGTTCTCAAAGAACGCCGAATAGCTATCGATGTTGCTGCGGAACCCTTTGCGCAGGATCAGATCGCCATCCGTACGCAGGTTCGCATGAAATGCTGCCCCATTTGTTCCCTGCACGCAGTGATCTGGCCACAAAACCTGAGGCCCATAAGGCATCTCGGTCATGTCATAGGGGTTTTTGCCCGCATCGCTGCTGGCAAAGGACGAATGCCCCGCAGGGTGCCAGTCTTGAGTCAGGATCACCGTGTCAAAATCTGGCATCATCGCGTTGATCGGAGCCACGATCTCATCCCCGCCGGGAACCGCCAACGCACCGCCGGGACAGAAATCGTTCTGAACATCGATCACAATAAGGGCATGGGTCATGGGGACCTCCTTCGGTTGCGTTATCGGTAGTGGGCGCGACAAGGGGCGTCAATCCGGTCTCTTGCGACTCTGTCCGCGCGGGTTTAGACCGCGCGCATGTATACGATCGCTGCTCTCTATCATTTCACCCGGTTCGCCAACCACGAAGCCCTTCGTGCGCCCTTGCTTAAGCTGTGCCGCGCGCAATCGGTCAAGGGGACGCTCTTGCTGGCACAGGAAGGGATCAATGGCACTATTGCCGGACCCCGCGCTGGCATTGACGCGGTTCTGGCCCATATCCGTGCGCTGCCCGGCTGTGCTGATCTGGAGTGGAAAGAGGCCACGTCTGACCAACCGCCATTTGGCAAGATCAAGGTACGCCTGAAAAAAGAGATCGTGACCATGGGCCAACCGGACATCGATCCGCGCGCCCGTGTCGGCAATTATGTCGAGCCCGAAGACTGGAATGATCTGATCCGCTCGGATGATGTGGTGGTGATCGACACCCGAAATGATTACGAGGTGGCAATCGGTACGTTTGAGGGCGCGTTAGACCCTGAAACAAGCAGTTTTCGTGAATTCCCCACCTGGTGGGAAGAAAACAAGGACCGGTTCCACAATAAGCGTGTGGCGATGTTCTGCACGGGTGGCATCCGGTGTGAGAAATCCACCAATTACCTGTTGGGTCAGGGGGTCGAGGATGTCTATCACCTGAAAGGTGGCATCCTGCGGTATCTCGAGGAAATGCCCGTCGAGAACAGCACCTGGCAGGGTGAATGCTTTGTGTTCGACAACCGCGTATCCGTTGGGCATGGGCTGGTCGAAGGGCCGCACAACCTGTGCCATGGCTGCCGTCGCCCGATCCTGCCTGAGGATGTGAAACGTGCCGAATACGAACACGGCGTGTCCTGCCATCAATGCATAGAGGAAACCTCTGAGGTCGACAAAACCCGGTTCCGGGAACGTCAAAAACAGATCCTGCTGGCACGTCAGCGGGGACAGGAACATCTGGGCACGGACTGATTTTCTGAAATCTGGTTGCCACGCAGGACAGTCCACCGGATAATCCCGGAGATTTCAGCGCGTTGGAGGTTCCATGTCCCGAAAACCCACGACTTTGGAAGAATGGAAATCAACGCTGCTGGCGGCAGCCGCAATGGTGGTTGCCAGTTTCCTCGCATGGTTCGGTCTGTCCCGTCTGAGCGAGGGCACCGCAGGTGACACGATCGGTACGATCACCTCTGTGGGGCTGGTTGTATGGATGGTGTCTCAATCCTGGTTTTATATGACTCAGGTGAAATCACCGCGCCGCATTCTGCTTTTGATGGGTGTGTCCTTTATTCAGGTCGTTCCGTTCCTGTTCGCCGCTGCCTATGGCGCATTCGGGTACCAGGATAATTGCGTCATCGGGGCGCAAGGGCCCGCTGATATCCTGTATTTTTCTTATGTTACCTTCACCACCGTTGGGTACGGCGATATGTCCCCAACCGGGCTGTGCCGCGCCCTGGCCGTGGCCGAGGCGGTGACCGGCTATATCCTACTGGGCCTGTTCGTCGCGGCGGCGGTGGCGTTGTATGCCCGCAATCATAGTCCGGATTAGGCTCTGATTTCGTCTATTTGTTTTGATCTATCCAACGCGACATCATCTGCTTGTCGCGAAAACACTCCGACGGGATTGGGCGGCGTTTGCTGCGCGAGATACGTTCGGCAAAGGCAACCTGCTTACCGGTCGGATAATTTGCAAATGGCGAGGGATCATCAGGTTTGTGTTTGGAAATCCAGGCAGACATAGACTGACGGTCGCGCTGCGCCTCGACCGGAATCTCAAGTGCAGTTTGCTCCGCGATGGCGCGGGCATAGCGTATCTGCCGATCGGTGGCGGGCAGCAGGTGATAGTCGTTTGTCGGGCCGTGCGGGGCGGCGTTTCGCAATGAATAGGCCATCGGTTGATCCTCTGACTATGTAGAACATAAATAGAACATTAACCGAAAATTTCAAGCCGCGGCCTGTTGGAATTGGCAGGAAATCGCTCTGGATCAGTTTTATTGACTGCTGAGTCAATAAAATATAGATGCGGAGGAAACAGCTTCTGATCAGGGAATCCCCACAATGAGATTTCAGCCCAAGGCGAGCCATTTCATCAACGGTGAATATGTCGACGATACGACCGGAGCACCCATAGACGTGATCTACCCTGCAACAGGGGAAGTGATCGCACGGCTGCATTCTGCTACTCCGCAGATCATAGATCAGGCTCTAAACAGCGCAAAATCGGCACAGGCAGACTGGGCCGCGATGTCTGGGACCGAAAGGGGCCGTGTTCTGCGCCGCGCCGCGGACATCATGCGCGAACGCAATCGTGATCTGTCGATCATCGAAACCCACGATACTGGAAAACCGCTGCAGGAAACGTTGGTTGCCGACGCTACTAGCGGAGCCGATGCGTTGGAGTATTTCGGAGGTCTGGCGGCCTCGCTGACCGGCGAGCATATCCCGCTGGGTGGTGGGGATTTCGTATATACGATCCGTGAGGCGCTTGGGGTTTGCGTCGGAATCGGTGCGTGGAATTATCCAACCCAGATTGCCTGCTGGAAAGGCGCGCCTGCTTTGGCCTGCGGCAACACGATGGTATTCAAGCCTTCCGAGACCACGCCCTTGTCTGCTCTGCAAGTGGCCGAAATCCTGGTCGAGGCCGGGGCACCAAAGGGTGTCTATAACGTAATTCAGGGTTATGGCGATGTGGGCGCATCACTTGTGACGGACCCCCGTGTTGCCAAGGTCTCGCTGACCGGATCGGTACCGACAGGGCGCAAGGTTTATGCCGCAGCAGCCGATGGCATGAAGCATGTCACGATGGAACTAGGCGGCAAGTCCCCCATGATCGTGTTCGACGATGCGGATATCGAAAACGCCGTGTCTGGCGCCATTTTGGGGAATTTCTACTCTTCGGGTCAGGTCTGTTCCAACGGCACCCGCGTTTTTGTACACAAAGGCATCAAAGAAGCCTTCCTCGATCGCCTGTCCCAGCGTCTGGCGAATGTGAAAATCGGCGACCCGATGGATGAAGAGGTTAATTTCGGTCCGATGGTTAGCGAAAACCAGATGAATATCGCTCTGGGTTATGTTGAAAAAGGCAAGGCAGAAGGTGCGCGTTTGGTCTATGGCGGTGCGCGTATCGAAGGCGACGGGTTCTACATTCAGCCCGCCGTCTTTGCCGATGTGACCGATGAAATGGCCATCGCGCGCGAGGAAATCTTCGGCCCGGTTATGTCAGTGTTGGATTTCGAAACCGAGGAAGAGGTGATGGCCCGCGCCAATAACACCGAATTCGGTCTGGCAGCCGGTGTGTTCACCAAAGATCTGACCCGAGCCCATCGTATTGTGGCCGCTTTCGAGGCCGGCACCTGCTATATCAACACTTACAACCTCGCACCCGTTGAAGCCCCGTTTGGAGGGTCAAAAATGTCTGGGGTCGGGCGGGAAAACTCGAAATTGGCAATCAATCATTTCAGCGAGATGAAAACGGTCTATGTCTCGATGAATGACGTCGAGGCACCTTACTGACTAAATCCAAAAATTCAGGCTCTGTTCATGGGGTTTTCCCTCTGGAACAGAGCATTGGATGCCGCGGTTCGTCAGGAGATCAGCCCTGACTCAGTGGCCACCCTGAGTTTTTCCCAGACGTTTCAGTCCGCCCTCACAAGTGCGAGAAGCTGAGCGATTTTCTCTCGGGCGTTGGCGCTGTTTTCAAGCAGGGCAGTTGCATCCGCCAATGGTCGTTCTTCAATCCTGGTTACAGGTTCTGCTAATGCCAGAGTCGCCCGCCTGACCTGTCCAAATTTTTGGTCGGCCTCAGGCTGCGGGACGTCTTCCATATCAGAAAGCCAGAACAATCTTTCTGCTTCGTTCACCCTGTCAAACTGCAACAATACCCGCCCTGCATTTTCAAACTCACCTATATCCAGATCGGCCTGGGCCCGCAGTGACATGGCCTTGTCCGAGGGGTCATCCCCTAACTCCAGCAAGGCTTTGTGTGGCTGGCCGGACAACAATGCCGCCTGCGCGCGCAAAAGGGCTCGGTCCTTTCGCCTGATAGTGTCCTGAGGTCGGTTGGACCAAAATAGCGTTGGACGGGCAAACCCCAGCGATGCCAACCTTTCGGCAATGGAGATTGCGGTTTCGGTTGTCAGCGATTGTGCCATCGGTTCGGGCAGGTTGAAGATGCGCCGCAAAAAGGTATCGTCGTCGGCGCGCGCAGTCAGTACTTGAACGGCCCGGTCCAGCGTTTCAGCTGAATTGGGAATATCTTCTAACAGATCAAAAGATTGGTCGAACTCTTGGCCCAAACTCAGCGCCAGCGCATATGTACGTTGCATAAGTGGGCCGATCTCAGATCGGCGCAATTCGACCGTATAAGATGCGGCAAGTTCGAGCTCCCGGGCGGAGGCTGACCCGCGTTCCGCCCACCGCTGTTCAATCAGTCGCGCCAGTGCCAGAGGCGCTTCGAGCCCCGCTTCCGAGCTGCCCACCACGTCTTTCAGCAAGGTTTCGGATTTTTCCTGATTACCTTCGGCCTTTGCAACACCGGCCTCGGCCTGAATCGCGCCGGGGCTGGGTTTGGTTTCGATGCGATCAACAGCCCGCAAGACGCGCCGCGCGGCTTCAAGTTTTTGGGCTGCAACGAAAATGTCGGACAGCATAGGTCCGACTTGCCGACGCAGATGATCCGGTAGTCGCGCAAACGATTGTTCCATAACCCTTATCTGGGCATCTTCGGCGAGCTTACCCTCGGTCAGAGCGGCCCAGATTGCGGCGTCACTTTCGCAACGCTGTAGGTCGCGGAATGGATTTGACCCTTTCAGTGGCCGGTTGTCCAGAACAGCGGCAATCGCAGAAATCCGGTTCGTTTCCGGCGTCTCTTCACCCATCCAGCCAAGGCTGCGAACCGCCTCGGCACCGAAGCCGAAATACGCATAGAGCTTGGCAAGCTTCATGGCCCGTTCTTTGTCAACGCGATCGAACTCCTGAAACAGGCCAGTGCGCAGCTCTGCCACCTGTTCGGGGAACAGGCGCCCATCGGACCAGCTGTCAAAGCCTAGCTCGGCGCTGGAAAAGCAGGCTGGTTTCTTTTCCAGTTGTGGAATGGATGGTCCCAGCAAGCCATCCAGATCGTCCAGTACCGACGTAACTGCGATGTTCAGGTCCATACGCGGTGGCATGTCGAGCGATTGATTGCCATTCGAGTTCCTGGGCCCAATCTGAGATAGTTCAAGATCAACCAGATCTCGGTCAGCGCCCTGCAACAATCGCGTCGATAGCTGGTCCTCAAATACCTGCGCATTGAGATTCAAAAGCGGCAATACCAGAGGATCAAGCGCCTGTGGCCCGGGCAGCGGGGCGTTTACCACAGCGGCTTTGGGCAGCGTTGGGGGTGGAATGTCGCTGCTGATCGGTGGAAGGGCTGCCCCCGGCGCAATATCCACAACGATCATCGTGTTTTGATGCAGAAATGCGGTGGCAAAGCAGTCGCAGCCGAATTCCATCTCTAACGCATCACCCGGGTTGGTCTGTGAGATCGCAGACAGACGGTTCTGCGACAGCCGCTGAAACACTGCCCCGGTCTGAAATTCGACATCAAAAAGCGCTATGTCGAGTCTTGCGCCATTCTTCGTTTGCTTCAGACCCCATTCCGTACCCGGGGGCACCTGCACAACAAGACGCGTATATCCGTCATGCTCGCCCGATCGCACAGAAATGTCGCGCGCGCCAGCCTGTCCAGCGGCCGTAAGCGCCGCTGAAACCATTAGGGCGTATCGGATCATGCCGCTGCCTGCTTTAGCTCTTTCAAGGCCTCTTCAAGTTCTGAGAAACCCGGCCTGTTATGGGTGGGAGTGTTCTGCCGTCCGACTTCGATGCACATGGCTGGGTTGTGGTTGTGCAGGTTGGCAACCAGAACCTCTTTGATCAACTGATAGAAGTGATTGTCTTCTTCCACCACGGATTTGAGTTTTCCTGCAAATGGGCCGACCAGCCCATAAGCCAGAAAGACCCCCAGGAACGTCCCGACCAAAGCGCCACCGATCAGCTTTCCCAACACTTCTGGGGGTTGATCAATCGATCCCATCGTTTTGATAACGCCCAGAACTGCCGCAACAATTCCAAGTGCGGGCAGGCCGTCAGCAACAGTCTGTAGCGCGTGGCTAGAGTGCATGGCGTGGTGAAAATTCGCCTCCATCCGCTTTTCCAGCACCTCTTCGACCTGGTGGGGATCGTCATAATTCAAAGAGGCAGCCCGCATCGTGTCGCAGATCAAATCGACGGCTTCTTTGTCGGCCTGAATTTTCGGATAAGTCGAAAACAGAGGCGAGTTTTCGGGGTCTTCGATATGCTGTTCAACCTCGACCGGGTTGGCCTTGGCGATACGGATCAGCGAAAACAACAGGCACAGCAGGTCACGGTAGTCATCTGGTTTCCATTTCGGCCCTTTGAATACTTTTGCCATATCCTTGATCGTGTGCTTTACGGCGCTCAGGTCATTGCTGATCATAAATGCGCCGACCGCAGCGCCACCAATCATCATCATTTCAAACGGCAGGGATTTCATGATGATGGTCATTTTCCCGCCAGCCGCCAAATAGCCGCCGAACACCATGACGAAAATAACAACAATTCCGACAATTCCGATCATAAGAGGTCTCCGGCGAATTCCGATGCAGGGTTGAAAATCATGGGGGCTACTCCTGCGGAGCCGAAGCGTTTCGCCCGGCCATAATCACGCTGATTGTATAGGCAGCCTCGGGGTTCAGGCCTGCCAAAACACCGGCTGCGGCATCGGGCGGCATCCGTGACAGGAATCCGGCGGCAAAGGCCGGGTCCATCGTTTCAAACAGGGCGGCCGCATCTTTCGGCTTCATGTTCTGATAGACATCCGTCAGGCGCGTCAGGTCTGTCTCAGCCGCTTTTTCTGCAATGGCCAGCGTCTCACGCAGCGCCTCTTCGGCCTGCTGCAGGGCGGCCAGGCGGGTCTCAATGGCCTCATCGGCAATGGCGAGCGCCTTTTCCCGATCAATGGCTGTGGCTTCGCGTTTTTTCAACGCTTCTTCGCGCCGCAGCAATTCGGTCAGCAGTATCCGGGCTCCGGGCAGCTCTGCTGGGGTCTCTTTCGACTTTGCTTCTGCCTGCTCGGCCCCTTTTGCCAGGGCTGGTGCAGCCTCAAACCCCAGCCGAATCGCGGCTGACCCAAGCATCAACAGTGAAATAACTGTCAGGACACCGCTTCTTGGTCGTTTCTCTTCAATGTGTCCGCTCATGTCGCGGCCTCTCCGCTATTGCGGTCGTGGCGGAAAAACATCAGCCCGCCCGGGCGTTTTTCCTGAGTGTCCTCAAATTTGGACGCCGTAGGATCCTCTGGCTTTTCCACCGCCTCGATTGGAACCTCTTCAGGCTCAGGATCGGTCGTTGGTTCCTCGGCCTTGGGTTCTTGCGGCTTGGGATCTTCAACCTTGATGTCATTGGCGGGTTCTTCGGCCGGAATGACATCATGCATCGAAGCCATCATCAGTTCGAGCCGCTGAGCAACCGATTCCGCCCTTTGGGTCAGTGCCTCAAGTACAAGGCCCGACTGGTCCGAAGCAGTTCGTGCCGAATCAAGCGATTTCTTCAGCTCATCCGCCTGGGATGACAGGACAGCGACCGCGCCACCGACACCTTGTTCCAGATTAGTGAACCGCTTTAACCGACGGGACAGCACAAAACAGTAAAGACCCGCGCCCAGCGCACCTGCGACCAGCAAAATATCTGCAATCAGCTCCATCTCGGCCTCCTAATTCAATACGAATTCCATCACGAGGACATCGCGCACGCGCCCTTCCCCGACGACGATTCCAATGCGACGCAAAAGGTGACCGCGAATGCGCATCAGTGCGAGCGAATCCTCCAGATCCGACACTTCGACCGCCCGCAGATACCCGTTCAGAACATCCATGATTCGAGGCTTCATCTTCTCGACATCCGAGACGTAGTTGCTGTTCACCTCAAGCTGGGCGTGGAATTTCAGATGCCGCGAATCGCCGGCATTGACCGAGACGATCACCGCCGGCAGGTCGATAAAACCAACCTCGGGCAGGGTTTTAACCTCGGTCCCTTTGTCTTTTTCCTTGGCGTCTTCCGCGGCTGGTTGGCCGCCAAATGGCAGCAGTCCAGAAGTGGTCAGGAAATACCCGCCCGCAGCCCCGGCAACGGCCAGAATCACCCCTATGATCAGTCCCTTTTTCCCCGATTTTTCCGGGGCTTCTGCCTGTTCTGCAGTCGCGTCAGTCATGACGTCCTCATTCATTCAGTCTGGGGATGTCATAACCCGGCAGGGACTAACCGATTGTTAAGGGCAATCGTCCAAACAGGGGATGCGCCGGGCAGAATGTCGGCGAGTCGGAGGTGAGCGTGCAGCAGATCGGAACTGTCTGGGCAAGTTTGGACAGGCGAAAGCAAATCATTGTCGCCGGTGCAGTCGTGCTGGTCTTTTTGGGGGTCCTTGCGATGTCGCGGTTGGCGACGGCGCCGTCGATGACCCTACTCTATGCCGGGCTGGAAAGCGGCGCGGCGGGGGATATCGTTCGATCACTGGATCAACGCGGCGTACAGTATGAGATTCGAGGCGGTTCGATTTACGTGCCCGGCTCGCAGCGGGACGAATTGCGTATGACGCTGGCCAGCGAAGGCCTGCCTGCGAACGGAAACCGCGGGTATGAGCTTTTGGATTCACTCAGCGGCTTTGGCACCACCTCGCAAATGTTCGATGCGGCCTATTGGCGTGCGAAAGAGGGTGAGCTTGCGCGCACGATTGTCGGCAGCCCTCATATAAGCCAGGCGCGCGTGCATATTGCCAACGGGTCCACGAATCCGTTTCAGCGCAGCGTTGCGCCGACGGCTTCGGTTTATCTGGTGTCCTCGGGTGCGGATATCACTTCGGATCAGGCCAAGGCGATCAGGTTTCTGGTTTCCTCTGCCGTCAGTGGCCTCGCGCCCGAAAATGTCGCGGTGATTGATTCCAATGGTGCGGTCATTGGCGCAAAAGAGACTGCGGTGGCAGCAGATACCGCGGATGACAAGTCGCGCCAGCTGCGCGAACGTGTCCTGCGTCTGATTGAGGCCCGAGTGGGGGCCGGAAATGCAGTCGTTGAGGTCAGTGTTGATACGGTCACTAAAACCGAATCCATCCGTGAAAGGCGCTTTGATCCTAAGGGGCGCGTGGCCATCAGCACCGATGTCGAGGAACGGTCTGACAGCGCCCGGAACCAATCGTCCGATGTCACGGTGGCGTCGAACCTGCCCGATGGCGACGGCGCGGGCGGGGACGCAACCAATTCAAATGCCACACAGACGCGGGAGCGGGTCAACTATGAGGTATCCGAGACGGAGCTAGAGGTTCACACCGCACCCGGTGCGATCAAGCGCCTGACAGTGGCGGTGCTGGTGAATGGAACGCGCTCGGTTGATGCCTCGGGTGCAGAAAGCTTTGCGCCATTGCCCCAGATCGAGCTTGACGCATTGGGAGAGCTTGTTGCCTCGGCCGTTGGGTTCGATGCCGAACGTGGCGACGTCATCACCCTGAAATCGCTGGATCTGCCCGCAGTAGAGCCTGGCGGAACTGTGGTTTCGTCCTCGATCTGGCAGCAGGTTCATTTTGACGCGATGTCACTGGTCCAAATGGCCGTTCTGGCGATCGTGATGCTGGTTCTGGGATTGTTCGTGATCCGCCCGATCCTGATGAAACCGGCCCTTGCCCCCGCCCTTTTGCCGGCGGGAACACCGCCAGAGCCCGAGGCGGTTCTGACCGGTGAGATCGCGACCGAAGAGGGCGGGCAATTCGCCGCCATTCCGGGGTACGCCCCAGCAGACGTGCCGGCATTGGCGGCAAATCCAGGCGCTGATCCGGTTGATCGGCTGCGCGCCATGATCGGCGACAAGCAGGAGGAAACCGTGGAAATTCTGCGCAGTTGGCTTGAAGAAAGTGAGGAGCGTGCGTGATGTCGATAGCCCATCTTCTTGAGGATTTCACCGTACAGGCAGGCGGCGGCAAAGTTCATTTGCTGGACGAAGAGGCGCTGGAGGAACAGCGGCTAGGCGCCTTCGAACACGGCTATAGCGCCGGATGGGACGATGCCCTGCAGGCCCAGGAACAGGGTCGTGGACAGGTATCGGCCAACCTCGCCCGCGCGCTTGAGGATATGTCCTTTACTTATCATGAGGCAACGAGCCGGATGACAATGTCGTTGGAGCCCATGTTCCAGAGCCTCGTCAATCTGGTGTTGCCGAACACCCTGGATCGGGGGCAGTCCACGCGGCTGGTCGAACAGCTTACAGAAATGGCCGGAGAACAGATTGGCCAACCGATGCAAATCTTTGTGCCTTCGGGGTTCGTGAGTGTTGTCGAAGGGCTGTTGCCCCCCGAATTGGCCACCCCGACCCGCGTTGTCGAGGACCCGTCTCTTGGGGCCGGTCAGGCACGTCTGCAGGTTGGTACCTCGCAGCGAGAGGTGGATAGCAGCGCCTTGCTAGAGACAATCCGTTCAGCATTTGACGCTTACGTGTATGAGGCAAAAGAGGCATTGAACAATGAGTGACCCGCAATCCCCCAAACCCGAAAAAGCCAGCCCGTTTGATTCCGTTCCGATCGAGGTAACCGTGTCAGTCGGTCGGGCGCGCCCGCTAATCCGAGATCTGCTGAATATGGGGGAAAACGCTGTTCTCACCCTGGACAAACGGATCGAAGATCCTGTGGACCTATATGTTGGCGATCAACTGGTGGCGCGCGGTCTGCTGGAAGAGATGGAGGGTGATCAAGCCGGGCAACTGGCCGTGCGCCTAACCGAAATCGCGGATCTGCAGAACGGGATCGGGTAATGCGTTTCCTGTTTTGGGTGGCGGTGCTGCTGACGCTGACGCCGTCTCTGGCCGCCGCGCAAGAGGTGTCGCTGTCACTGGGCGAAGGCGGGTCGATTTCCGCGCGCACCATTCAGTTGATTTTGCTTATTACCGTGCTCAGCCTCGCGCCTGGGCTGGCGATCATGATCACCTGTTTCCCGTTCCTGATCACCGTTCTGGCCATCTTGCGGCAAGGGATCGGATTGCAGCAATCCCCCCCCAACATGCTGATCGTCAGCCTCGCACTGTTTCTGACCTATTTCATCATGGAGCCGGTCTTTTCGGAGGCCTGGACCACAGGTATTCGCCCCATGGTCGAAGAAACGATGGAGGTCGAACCAGCGTTGGAGCGCGCGTTGCAGCCGTTTCGTGCCTTTATGGCAGGGCGAGTTGATCCCGATACCTTCCATGCCATGGCGGCCCTACGCCCTGGGGGTGATACGGTTTCCTTGTCGGCCGAGGCACCCTTGTCGATCTTGATGCCGTCTTTCATGCTATCTGAGATCGCGCGGGCGTTTCAGATCGGGTTTCTGATCTTCTTGCCGTTTCTGATCATTGATCTTGTGGTGGCCGCTGTGCTGATGTCGATGGGGATGATGATGGTTCCGCCTGCAACAGTGTCTCTGCCGTTCAAACTAGCCTTCTTTGTCATTGCCGACGGCTGGTCGCTGATCGCAAGCGCGCTGGTGCGTAGCTATATGACATGAATCGTCACTGCCTGGTGATCTGCAGACGTGCGCGCAGGCCTTGCTCTCCGGCTTCGAAGCTGAGGGTGCCGCCATGCTGTTCCGCGATTGTCGCCGCGATTGTCAGACCCAGACCAAACCCATCCGAAGACCCGGTGTTCGACCCGCGTCGGAACGGGGCCATCAGGGCTTCGATATCCGAGACGGACAGATCGGCCCCTTTGTCCTCGACGGTGATGGTTGCTATTTTGGCATCGGTTTCCAGCTGAACTTCGGCATGGCGCCCATATTTCAGCGCATTGTCGATCAGGTTGGTCAGGGCGCGCTTCAGCGAAATTGGCCTGCCGACGACCAGCATTCTCCGGGTCTCGGGCAGGGATCCATGCCCTCGGCGCGACATGAAAACTGACGTGCCGCCCTGTACCGCCACTGGGGCCAGCTTTTTCAGGGTCACTGGCAGTCCCATATCCTGATAGTCCGCGACCAAAGCCTCGACCAGCGACGTCAGTGAAATCTGCCGCGGTTCCTCAATGCTCAGCTCGGACCTTGTGTAGGTCAGAACGCTTTCGATCATGCCGGTCATCTGATCGACATCGGCCTCAAGTTTTTCGCGCAGCTCGGCATCTGGGATCAAAGCGGCGCGCAGCCGGACGCGGGTGGCCGGGGTGCCCAGATCGTGGCTGACACCTGATAAAACAGTGGCGCGCTTTTCCAGTTGCATGCGCTCTGCGTCCAGATGCTCGTTCACAGCCGAGACGATGTCGCGCAGTTCGGCCGGGCCATCGGCCTCATAACTGTTCGGCCCGCCCCGCCTTTTGCGGTCGCGCAGGGCAGTCGAAAACCGGGTGAAACTGTCCGATACATTGCCGACCGAAGTCAGGATCACCGCCAGCGCGACAATGGCGACCAGAATTGTGGGCAGACGCAGGTCAGTTGGGGCTGCACGGCATCCCCAGATATCTGTCCCGTCCACCTGTTGCCATGCGCCGCGCCCATAGCGGGCGATCAGTATGGGTTCGCTGCAATAGGTCGCCAAAAGCCGGGTCAGGTTGCCCATTTTCTCGGGGCCGGTCTGGTCGATGCCGGAGAGGATGTCGGACACCGGGTAAACCAGCCGGTCTGACATCACAGCCAGCGTCAACTCTCGGCCTGAAACGGGTGCTGAGCTGTCAGTCAGGATCGACAGGTTGGTGACAAAGCTGCGATCCGAAAACCCGGGAAGTTGCTCAAACTGCCCGGCATCCGCCAAGCTGGCTGCTTTGGGCGGCAATGGTACGATGGAGATGCCCGACGGTGGGGATTTACCGATGCGCAAATCCTCGTAAACAGCGAACCCGGCAACATATGCACGGGTCTGGAATTCCTGCCATGCCCGGGCCGAGGCGAACCAAAGGCCTGAGGCCAGCAACCCCGAGGTAAAAGCGGCGCAGGTCCAGATCCAGCCTAGGCTGCGCAGGCGCGTGGCGCGGACGGTCATACGGTTTCGTCCACAGACACCTCTGCGGCAAAGATATAGCCCACACCGCGTTCGGTCTTCAGCATTTGCGGGTCTTTGGGGTTGGCCTCGATCTTGGATCGCAGCCGCCCGACCAGCATGTCGATGGCGCGCCCCTGGCCTTCGCTCTTGTCAGTAGCGCCTGTTACATCCAGGGCCGCGGCGATTTCATCCCGGGTCAGGGGAATATGCGGGTTGGCCAGAAAAACCTTTAGCATTGCTGTTTCTCGCTGGGACAGGGATACCAGATATCCGTCCGGCGAATGCACTTCGTCCCGTTTGCCGTCATAGAGCCAGCCGTCAAACCTAAAGGAGCGGGTGCGGCGGCGATAGGCAAGCGAAGGTGTACGACGCGCCCGTTGCATGACGGCGCGAACGCGAGCCAGCATCAGTTGCGGATTAAAAGGCTTGGCGATGTAATCGTCGGCGCCTACCTCATACCCGGCCATGCGTTGATGATCGGCGGACAAGGCCGAGACCAGAATGATCGGCACGTCCTGTTCGGCCCGCAGGCGGGCACAGATATCAACGCCGTTCTCATCCCCCAGCATCACATCCAACAGGATCAAGTCGATCCGTCCCGACTTGAGGTGCGCGCGGATTTCGCTTTCGGAACTGGCGGGCAGCGCAATGAAGCCATTCTGTTGCAGGAACTGGGTCATCATCGACCGCATTTCAGGGTCGTCATCCACCACCAACAGCCGCGGAATGCTCACAGTGTTCTTCCTCCTGTTCTCTGGCCCCAAACTTCGTCCATTGTAACGAACGGAAACAGATTCAATGCTAACGTAACACGCTGTAACAAAAGCGGTGAAAATTTGCGCCTTTCCCGGGTATTGGCCCGGATTAAGCGTTGTCAGACTCAGATAGGGGCACAGTATTGCGGCATTGCCATTTTGACTGGCACCGAATTCTCAGGGAGGAGAAAACATGAAACGATTTTCTTTTGCGACTGTGTCCGCATTGGCCGTCGCAGCCGGATCATCTGTGGTGGCCGAACCACAGGCGGAGGTCTTGCATTGGTGGACATCCGGTGGCGAGGCCAAATCGGTGGCCGTGCTTCAGGAAGAGTTTGCCTCGAACGGGGGCACATGGACTGATATGCCGGTCGCAGGTGGCGGCGGTGATGCGGCCATGACGGCGCTGCGGGCGCGGGTTCTGGCAGGCAACGCGCCGACAGCGGTTCAGCTGAAAGGCCCGGCGATTCAGGAATGGTATGAAGAGGGCGTTCTGGCCGATATCTCGAACGTGGCCGCCGCCGAAGGCTGGGCCGAGGTTCTGCCCGCGTCGATCGCCGGTCACATGATGTGCGAAGGCACTTGGTGCGCGGCGCCTGTGAACGTTCACCGCATCGACTGGATTTGGGCCAATGCCGATGTGCTGGCCGCAAACGGAATTGAGATGCCGACCACATGGGACGAGTTCAACGCCGCAGCCGAAAAACTGCAGGCCGCCGGTGTGATCCCGCTGGCGCATGGCGGTCAGGCCTGGCAGGACGCTACGGTTTTCGAAGCCGTCGCGCTGGGTCTTGGCGGACCGGAATTCTATCAGAAAGCCCTGGTCGATCTGGACCCCGAGGCGTTGACCTCGGACACAATGATCCAGGTCTTTGACCAGATGCGCACCCTGCGTGGTTATGTGGACGAGAATTTCTCGGGTCGCGACTGGAACCTTGCCACCGCGATGGTGATGAACGGCGAAGCGGCCTTTCAGATCATGGGTGACTGGGCCAAGGGCGAATTCCTGGCAGCGGGCAAGAAGCCTGGTGAGGATTTCCTCTGCGCCTCGACCCCCGGCGATGGATATCTTTACAATGTCGACAGCTTTGCCATGTTCGAGGTTGAGGGCGACGACAATCGCGCCGGTCAGGAATTGCTGGCCAAGCTGATTGTTGCACCGAACTTTCAGGAAGTGTTCAACCTGAACAAGGGTTCGATCCCGGCCCGGACCGATGTGTCGCTGGATGCCTTTGACATCTGCGCGCAAATCTCGGCCGAAGACATGGGCTCGACATCGGCGAATGGTTCGCTGCTGCCATCTTATGCCCATGGCATGGCGCTGCGTGGGTCGCAGGCTGGTGCGATCACAGATGTTGTGACCGCGCATTTCAACTCGGATATGTCCTCGGCTGACGCGGTTCAGCAACTGGCGGACGCGGTGGCCAACAGCTACTGATCCAATACGCTCTGCCCCCCAAGGTGTGGGGCAGAGCATCTTTCCCCGGAGGAAAACATGTCCGAATGGCTGGAAAACCACCTGCCCAAGGTGGTGCTGGCACCGTCGTTCATCGCCGTATTGATCTTTGTCTACGGATTTATCGGATGGACCGCATGGGTGTCGCTGACCCGATCGAAACTGCTGCCGAAATACGAGATCCATGGCTTCATCCAGTATGAGCGCCTGTTCGACTCTCCGCGCTGGGATACGGCGATTGGCAACCTGTATATCTTTGGTACTCTGTTCATCGTGATCGCGATGCTGCTGGGCCTGCTGCTGGCCATCCTGCTGGATCAGAAAATCCGCGTCGAAGGAGCGATCCGAACAATCTATCTCTACCCCATGGCGCTGTCGATGATCGTCACGGGCACGGCGTGGAAGTGGATCCTGAACCCCGGTCTGGGGATTGAGTCCATGGTGCAGGGTTGGGGCTTTCCCAACTTCGAATTCGATTGGCTTGTGAATCCCGATTACGCGATCTACACCATCGTCATTGCCGCACTCTGGCAAAGCTCGGGCTTTGTGATGGCGTTGTTTCTGGCCGGTCTGCGCTCGGTCGATGGCGAGATCATCAAGGCCGCACAGGTCGATGGTATTCCAACCTGGCGTATTTATACCGCGATCATCATCCCGTCGATGGCCCCGATTTTCTTGTCGGCTTTCATCGTGTTGGCGCATCTGGCAATCAAGAGCTTTGACCTTGTCATCGCCCTGACCGGAGGCGGTCCGGGCTATGCGACCGATCTGCCCGCCACCTACATGTATGCGATGGCCTTTTCGCGCGGCGATATCGGTCAGGCGGCGTCTTCTGCAATGATCATGATGCTGGTCGTCTTTGCCATCGTGGTTCCTTATCTCTACTCAGAATTGAGGGCTAAAAATGACTGATCTGTCGATGCCCCACACCCAAACCCGCAGTCAAAGTAACATGAGCAAAATCGCCCTGCGCTGGCTGCTTTACGTGGTGCTGTGCCTGTTCGCGCTGTATTACCTGATGCCATTATTTGTGATGTTGACGACATCGCTCAAAAGTCTTGAGGAAATCCGTACCGGTAGTCTGATATCGTTACCGCGTGAGGTGAGTTTCGAGGCCTGGAAAACCGCTTGGTCGGGCGCCTGCACGGGTATCCAATGCGAAGGTCTGCGGCCTTACTTCTGGAACTCGGTCCTGATTGCGGTGCCTGCGGTGGCCATCTCGACCCTGCTGGGTGCTCTGAATGGTTACGTTGTCGCGCAGTGGCGGTTCAAAGGGGCTAACATCATCTTCTCGCTGATGCTGTTTGGTTGCTTCATTCCGTTTCAGGTCGTCCTGCTGCCGATGGCGCGCCTTCTGGGCATGATGGGTATTGCCGGAACCATTCCGGGTCTGATTTTTGTCCACGTAATCTATGGTCTTGGCTTCACCACGCTGTTTTTCCGCAACTATTATGTCTCTATCCCGGCCGAGCTGACCAAGGCCGCTCGCGTCGATGGGGCCGGGTTCCTGCGGATTTTCTGGTCGATCTTCCTGCCACTGTCACTGCCGATCATCGTGGTAACCGTGATCTGGCAATTCACGCAGATCTGGAATGATTTCTTGTTCGGCGTGTCGTTCAGCCAGGCGGGCACACAGCCTGTGACTGTGGCGCTTAACAACATCGTAAACTCCACCACCGGTGTCAAAGAATACAATGTCGACATGGCCGCCGCGATCATCGCGGGTCTGCCGACGCTGCTCGTCTATGTCGTTGCCGGTAAGTATTTCATCCGCGGCCTGACCGCTGGCTCTGTGAAGGGATAGAATGATGGCTCCCATCCTTGATATCAACAAGCTGTACAAGAACTACGGCGCAACCGAGATCCTGAAGGATATCAACATCTCGATCGAACCGGGCGACTTTCTGGTGTTGGTCGGCCCATCGGGCTGTGGGAAATCCACCCTGCTGAACTGTATTGCCGGGCTGGAACCGATCACCGGCGGTACGCTGGCCATTGGTGGCAAAGACATGACCCATGTCAGCCCTAAGGACCGGGACATCGCCATGGTGTTTCAGTCCTACGCCCTGTACCCAACCATGTCGGTGGCCAAGAACATTACCTTTGGCATGAAAGTGCGCGGCGTAGATCAGGCTACGATGGACGCTAAGCTAAAGGATGTGGCCGCACTGCTGCAAATCGAACCGCTGCTGAACCGCCGTCCCAGCCAGCTGTCCGGTGGTCAACGTCAGCGGGTGGCGATGGGACGGGCGCTGGTGCGCGACCCCAAACTGTTCCTGTTTGACGAGCCGCTGTCGAATCTCGACGCCAAGCTGCGGGTCGAGATGCGGACAGAAATCAAGAAGCTGCACCAGACTCTGGATGCCTCTATCGTTTATGTGACCCACGACCAGATCGAGGCGATGACGCTGGCCACCAAGATTGTGGTTCTGAAAGGCGGGATCGTGCAGCAGATCGGCAGCCCGGCCGAGATCTATAACAACCCTGCCAACCTGTTCGTGGCTGATTTCATGGGCTCACCTGCGATGAACCTGATCCCTGCAAAGGCAACCAAGAACGGCACAGGCACCGAAATTGCCATCGAGCGGTCATCGGGTGAAACGCTAGTCCTGAAGGATGCCCGTGATCTGTCACTGCCGCAGGATGTCATTCTGGGCCTGCGCCCCGAGGATATCGCCGAAGCCGGTTTCCGCGCCGGGGACGGCGTGCAGGAAGCGGTTTGCATGGTCGACATGGTCGAACCTGCCGGAGCTGACACCTATGTTGTGTCCGAACTGGGCGGCAAACAGGTCACTGCGCGCCTGCACGCGGAAACCAGCGCCCAGGCCGGACAAGAGCTGAACCTGGCCTTTGACATGAGCAAAGTGTCCTATTTTGCCAAGGAAACCGGCGAGCGGTTGAACTAGCGCACTGCGCAGGACTTGTTCTTGCTAAACTCGGGCAATTTCGCCAAGTACTGACGCCATGTCAGGCCAACGAGATTGCCCGGGGAATATCGATGATACTGGAAATTCGACATTACACACTAAAACCGGGCCGCCGAGAAGCGTTCATAGAATTCTTTGAGAAACACAATCGCGCTGCGTTGCGGGATGCAGGAATGCTTGTGTTTGGGCCGCTCAGAGATCTGGAAAATCCTGACAAAGTGCATTGGATGCGCGCGTTCTCTTCGTTGGAAGAACGCGACAGGATAAAGGACAGCTTCTATGGCGAGGCGGTCTGGAATGACCAGATCGAACCCATTGCAATGCCAATGATCGCACACTATGAGGCCGAACTGGTCGAAACTACGAGCGGATTTGAAAGTTTTGACTGCAGTAAATCGCTGTGAATTTACCCGGTTCGCTTCATATCCTTGATCAGACGGTTCAGATCACCGCCGCGCGCGTCCAGCATGGCGCCAATCTCGGTACGTTCGGTCAGCAGCATGTTCACGCCTTCGATAAACATGTTGAAGAATTTGTCGCGGCCGGATTTGTCGGACACCAGGAAGGTCACCTCGAACGGGGAAGATCCCTGCAACTTGACCGAGGTGCGGACCTCGTATCCCGCTTTGATCTTGCGCGCATTGCGAACGGTCACCTGGCCGCCAATAAACTCGCGAAAGCGACGCCCGTATTTGCTGGAGATATAGCCCTGAAACGCGTCGGTGAACTGCCTGATCTGCGACGCACTGGCCGAGCGGCCATCGGCCCCCAACACATAGCGCGCCATGATCGGAACATCGGCATATTGCACGAAAATCTTCTCAAAATCGCGGATCATGCTCTTTTCGGATTTTCCCGAACTGATGACGCGATTGATGTCATCCACAACGCTAACGACCAACGCTTTTGCACTGGCCTCTGTCTGGGCAAAGCCTGGCAAGGGGAGGGTGGCTAGCGCCAGGCCGGCGATGCCAGATGCAATAAACTCTCTTCTCTTCAAATAATTACTCGGCATATGGATCCTCGTAGGGGTCAAGGTAGGGGTCTCTGACAGGGTCGGTCCCGATTTCTGCATAGGGATCGTCATACAATCCCAGATAGGCGTCCTCATCATCGCGTGCCAGTTCGAAACGTCGATTTTGCAGGTAAATTGTTTGTGCCTGCTTATAGCTGTCAGCACTTTCATAGAGGATGGAATCGACTGTGTCCGAGAACCGTCCACGGTCGCCCATCCGCCTTACGATTTCGGCGTAGACGCCAATATTCTCGACCGGGCGCACCGGTGTGAAGTTGATCGGGTTCGAAAACAGGTTGACGACGACGCCGACCGCATCCCTGGATGTTGAGGGGCCATAGAAGGGCAATTCCACATAGGCGCCTTCGCCAAAACCCCAGACGTGCAGGGTTTCACCGAAATCGGTATCCACGGGCGGCAGGTTCAATTCGCTGGCCGGGTCAGACAGACCCGCGCCACCAACGGTCGTATTGATGAGGAACCGCAGCAGGGCATTGCCCGACTGCTTCAGATTGCCCTGCAGCAGATAATCCAGAGCCTGACCCGGCATAGTCAGGTTTTCGGCAAAATGGTTGAAACTGGTCACCATCGGATCGGGCACGATTTTCACATAGCCCTTCGAGGCCGGACGGAACAGGAACCGGTCGACGCCCAGATTGAACTTGTGAATGCCGCGGTTTGTATTCTCGTAGGGATCGAAAGTATCGCCGCGCGCGGCCTGATCGGCGGGTTGGGACGCGCAAGCGCCAAGAACGGTCATCAGGGTCACGACAATCAGGGGCTTGAATCTGATCTTGCTCAACACGGTATTTCAACTCCAAACGCGCCAGCCGTTTTGTGAGTGGGGCTGGACGCTCAATCAATAATGCCTGCGGCCATTTTGCGGCTCAATCTGTCGTCACATAAAGGTTTTGGGCCCATTTTGAAACAGTTCGCGTTTAACCCGGCCGACTGCATCTGGTAAAGTGACACAAGTTCAACACCTCGGGATAAGAGAAGTTACGCTTAATACGCCACTGACCGCAGTTTTACTGGTTTCACACTTTTCCAGCCGAACGATCCCGGATAGCGTCCCGCCGAGTCTATATCAGGTGAGGATCAACAGATGAGTATCGCAGCAAAACTGGAAAGCCTGGGAATCAGTCTGCCGGACGGGCCGGCGCCCGCCGCCAATTATGTGCCTTTCGTGCGGGTCGGCAATATCGTCTACGTTTCAGGACAGATTTCCAAGGATGCGGAACTGATCACCGGCAAGCTGGGTGATAACATGGATGTTGCAGCGGGTGCTGCGGCTGCCAAGGTCTGCGCGATCAATCTTCTGGCGCAGGTCAAGGCTGCTTGCGGTGGCGATATAGAAAAGCTGGTGCGTGTAATCAAACTGACAGGGTTTGTGAATTCAACCGCCGATTTCACCGACCAGCCGCAGGTGATCAATGGTGCGTCGGACTTTCTGGTCGAGGCGCTGGGCGAGGCTGGTCGCCATTCGCGCTCGGCCGTGAGTGCAGCGTCGTTGCCGTTGGGCGTCGCGGTTGAGATCGAAGGCATCTTCGAGATCGCATGACCCCGGTACTGCCCGCTATGTTCCTACAGGCCCCGATCACGCATCGGGCCCTGCACGACAAATTGGACAACCGCCCGGAAAACAGCCGGGCGGCGGTTCGTGCCGCTGTTAAGGCCGGTTACGGGATTGAGATTGATCTGCAGTTGAGCGCCGACAACCGGGCTTTGGTCTTTCACGACTATGACCTGGGGCGACTGACCGGGCGACCGGGGCCAGTTCGGCAGATTTCGGCGCAGGTAGCGTCCGAGACACAGCTGTTGCACGCTGATGACGGTATTCCGACACTGGATGATGTGCTGGAAATCGTGGCGGGCAAGGTGCCCCTGCTGATCGAGCTTAAGGATCAGGACGGTGTGATGGGCCCGAATGTGGGCCCGCTCGAGCGCGATACTGTACGAGCCCTTGAGGGTTATGAAGGTCCGGTGGCGCTGATGTCGTTCAACCCCAATTCGGTGGCTGAACTGGCGCGGTTGGCGCCGCATTTGCCCAGGGGGATCACGACCTGTTCGTATCAGCCCAAAGTCGAACTTTTGCCTGCGGCGGTGTGCGATTACCTGCGGGACATCCCGGAATTCGCAAGGGTCGGGGCCAGTTTCATCAGCCACGAAGCCGAAGACTTGTCCCGCCCAAGGGTTGCCGAGCTGAAGGCGCAGGGTGTTCCGGTCCTGTGCTGGACCGTTCGCTCGGCCGCGCAAGAGGCCGAGGCTCGCAAGATTGCCGATAATGTGACTTTCGAAGGGTACATAGCCGCGCATCCGGGTTGAACCGCGCCCCTTCCGTCACAGATAATGATCAAACGCAGAGGGCACATGGATCAGGCACAAATCGAGGTTCGGGTACTTGGATCGCTCTCGCAGATTACTGCGGTAGAGTGGGACAGCTGTGCCTGCCCCGAGGCTGCGGACGGGGGCCGTCCGCTTGATCCCTTTACCACTCATCGTTTTCTTTTGGCTTTGGAGGAAAGCGGGTCGGTCGGGCCGGGTACCGGTTGGCAGCCGCAATACCTGATGGTTTATCTGGACGGAATGTTGATCGGGGCCGCCCCGATGTACGCAAAATCGCATAGTCAGGGCGAATATATCTTCGACCACAACTGGGCGCATGCCTATGAAAACGCCGGCGGGCGGTATTATCCCAAACTGCAGATTGCCGTGCCGTTCACCCCGGCCACCGGGCGCCGCTTTCTGCTGCGGCCGGGATATCAGGCGGTGGGCATGTCCGCCTTGGTGCAGGGGGCGGTGCAGCTGGCCGCGGATAATCAGGTATCGTCGGTCCATGCGACCTTTTGCACTGAAGATGAGGCGCTGGCGGGCGAACAGATGGGCCTGATGTTGCGCCATTCCCAGCAATTTCACTGGCTGAACGACGGGTATGCGAATTTCGATGGATTTCTGGCCGCTTTATCCTCGCGCAAACGCAAGAACATTCGCAAGGAACGCGCGCAGGCCTGCGCCTTTGGCGGCGAAATCCGCGCGTTGACCGGCGATGACCTGCGCCCCGAACATTGGGACGCGTTCTGGGAGTTCTATCAGGATACCGGCGCTCGGAAATGGGGCGTGCCCTATCTGACGCGGCAATTCTTTGATATCGCTCAGGAAACCATGGCGGATGACATGGCATTGGTTCTGGCCGAGCGCGGCGGCTATCCGATTGCGGGAGCGCTGAACTTTATCGGGCGCAAGACGCTTTATGGCCGTTACTGGGGCTGCGTCGAACATCATGCCTGCCTGCATTTCGAACTGTGCTATTATAGGGCAATCGACTTTGCCATTGCGCAAGGCCTGGCACGGGTCGAGGCAGGGGCGCAGGGCGAACACAAGCTGGCGCGCGGCTATCTTCCCACACGCACGCACAGCCTGCACTGGGTCAATGACCCCAGCTTTGCCGATGCGATCAAAAAATATCTGGACGCCGAGGCCCAAGCAGTGGGAGAAGAAATCGAGATTCTGACTGATTATGGCCCGTTCAGAAAGTCGAACCCGGAGGAACACCAATGACTGAACTTCTGTCGACCGAGACCCGTGGCCCCTTGCTGGACCCGCTGTTCAAAAGCGGCTGGACCATGGTCAAGGACCGGGATGCGATTACCAAGACCTTTATGTTCGAGGACTTCGTCCACGCCTTTGGTTGGATGACCCAAGTGTCTATGTTTGCCGAGAAATGGAACCATCATCCCGAATGGTTCAATGTCTACCGCACGGTCGAGGTGACGCTGTCCACCCATGATGTCGGCGGGCTTTCGGCGCTGGACGCCAAACTGGCCCGCAAGATGGACAGCCTGGTCTAACCGCTGTCACCGCGTGATCCGACACCACCGGCAAGGCTGGCAACCTGACCCAGCCGCCTGAACTCGGCTGGGGTGACCAGGTTGTCACTAACGTCGATTTCGGCAGGTATCCGGGTAGTTCTGTTGCCGATCATGCGCACGGACCGTGCTACGGGGTTGATGTCGAGACAATGCCGGTCATAGCAAGTCAGGCCATTGGTACTGATCTCTATCCTCGGTTGGCCATCAGGGCCGGTCACAATAGGGGCCTGCGGCACATCACATGCCGCAAGCAACCCCAACGCAAAAAGAGCGCTCCATTTGGTCATTGCATACTCCTGTCTGGCCCAAGGCCGCAGAGCCTAGTCCAGTTGTCCGTTGCTGTTCTGATCAGCAGAAATAAAATCTTCGGTCATATGCTGATCGTATTCCGTTCTTGAAATATTACTATCCCGGTCCCGGTCAACCTTTTGGAATTGCTTTATATCCAGAAACGGCTTGGCTTCATCCAGGCCCAATGTGCCGTTCTTGTCCTCATCCATCGTCTGGAACGCATAGTCGGAAAAGGCGTCGAACTCATCTTTCGACAGGAAGCCGTCTTTATTGGTGTCGATGGCCTTAAGCTCATTCTCATGCAGCTCTGCCACGGTTTCGGCCGTAGCGGCACCCGCCAGGGACAACATCGACAGGACGATTGCGGTTTTCATCTTCATCCCTCTCAACATGCGAACCTCTGACCTTCAACGCCGCCGACCGCAGCACCCGCTGCCGTCAGGATGGTTTTCCCGGAACCGCCGCCAAACTGATTGCCGATGACGCCGCCCAGCAAGGCACCACCCACTGTGCCGCTCAGGCAGGCGATTTCATGCTGTCGTGCGGCCTGTTGCTGTTGGGTGGGGGCCGGTCCACAAGCGCCAAGTGCGCCGGTCAGACCTAAAAGAAAGGTAAATGTCTTTAGGTTCATAAACAAACTCCCTGATGAATATGTACCAAGTATTCGCCCATCATAAGAGTGTCGCAAGTTAAATTGCGAAAATGGCCCCAGCAGCACTGGGGCCAGATCAGGTCAGATAACCTCTAACAGCCCTTCACCTGCGGAAATCTCGCAGACGCCGGGGTTTTCCTCCAGGTTCATGGCGACCACTTTGCCGTCTTCGACCAGCATCGCATAGCGCTTGGACCTGCCGATCAGACCAACGGGCGGGGCGTCGAAATCCATCCCGATGGCTTTGGTGAATTCAGACGCCGCATCGGCCAACATGGTTAGGCCAGTCGCAGTTGCGCCGGTGGACTCGCCCCAGGCGCTCATGACAAAGGGGTCGTTGACCGAGATGCAGATGATTTCTTCCACGCCTTTTGCATCGAACTGGTCTTTGGTACGCATAAAGCTTGGAACATGCGCCGTTGTGCACGTGCCGGTATAGGCGCCGGGCACGGCGAAAATGACAACCTTGCGCCCTTTGGTCTTGTCCGAAACGCGGACCTCTTCAGGGCCATTTGCCCCCATTTGGGTCAATGTGGCGTCGGGCAGAGTGTCACCTGTTGAAATCATTTTTTCGCTCCTGTCATTTGGATTTGCAGAGTCGGGCCTAGCCGCAATATAGGTGAGCTAACAAAAGTGACCACGGGAATTCGACAGGGTGAGGGGAATATGAGCCATATTGTCGTGATTGGCGCCGGCCAGGCAGGTGCTTCGCTTGTCGCCCGGCTGCGCAAAGATGGGTTCGACGGCGAGATTACTCTGATTGGCGCAGAGCCGCATTTGCCCTATCAGAGACCGCCTTTGTCCAAGGCCTATCTTCTGGGTGAGATGGGGCTAGAGCGCCTCTTCCTGCGCCCCGAAAACTTCTATACCGATAACAATATCACCCTGCGCCTTGGTCAGCGTGTGACCGGTATTGACCCGCAGGCCAAGACGGTGACGCTGGGTGATGAGGTTGTTTCTTATGATGAGCTGGCCCTGACCACTGGATCGGATCCGCGCCGCCTTCCAGCCGCTATTGGCGGCGATTTGGACGGGGTGCATGTGGTGCGTGATCTGTCCCATGTGGACGAAATGGAACCCTATGTGTCCGAAGGCGCGCGTGCGCTGATCGTGGGTGGGGGATACATCGGGCTTGAGGCCGCAGCCGTTTGCGCCAAGCGCGGGGTCAAGGTGACCCTGGTCGAAATGGCCGACCGCATTTTGCAACGGGTCGCCGCCCCCGAAACCAGTGACTATTTCAGAACGCTGCATTCCGAATATGGCGCCGATATCCGCGAAGGTGTCGGGTTGGAGCGACTGCTGGGTGAAAACGGCAAGGTCACCGGCGCGGTGCTGACCGATGGAACAGAACTGGCGGTCGATTTCGTTGTTGTCGGCGTTGGCATCGCTCCTGCAACCCAACTGGCCGAGATGGCCGGGCTTGAGCTGGACAATGGCATCAAGACCGATGCGCATGGGCGCACCTCTGATCCGTCGATCTGGGCGGCGGGCGATTGCGCCTCATTCCCGCATGCTGGCGGGCGTATCCGTCTGGAAAGCGTGCCAAACGCGATTGATCAGGCCGAGATTGTTGCCCAGAACATGTTGGGCGCGGCAAAGGATTATACTGCGACCCCGTGGTTCTGGTCGGATCAGTATGACGTCAAACTGCAGATCGCGGGCCTGAACACCGGGTATGACCGGGTGGTGACCCGCAATGGTGACGGGCAGACCGTGTCCTTTTGGTACTATAAGGGCGATCAGCTGATCGCGGTCGACGCGATGAACGATCCGCGTGCCTATATGGTTGGTAAGCGTCTGATTGAAAGTGGAAAAACAGCTGATCCTGCTATTGTTGCCGACCCGGATGCGGACCTGAAACCGCTGCTCAAAGCGTGAGGATCATCGCCGGAGCCTTCCGAGGTCGGGCTTTGGCCTCGGTCGGCAAGGGGGACGCCGGCGCGCATCTGCGCCCGACCACAGACCGGGTACGCGAAAGCCTGTTCAACGTACTGGCCCATCAGATTGATTTTGACGGGCTGCGCGTGTTGGACCTGTTCGCAGGCACCGGTGCGCTGGGGCTTGAGGCCTTGTCGCGCGGTGCGGCACATGTGAGCTTTGTCGATGATGGCCGCATGTCACAGGGCCTGATCCGCAAGAATATCGACCTGACCCGCAGCTCTGACTGTACCGAGCTGATCCGTCGCGACGCCACGCGGTTGGGGGCCAATCCTGCAACGCCTTATGACCTGATCTTCCTAGACCCGCCCTATGGCAAATCCCTTGGCCAAAAGGCGATTGCTGCCCTGTCAGAGGGCTGGTTCGCACAAGGTGCCCTTTTGGTCTGGGAGGAAAACGCGCCCATGCAGCCGCCCGAAGGATTCGTCCTGCAAAACAGCCGCAAATATGGCGATACGCATATCACCCTGATGTGGAATGGCGATCCGGATGCATGATCTGGTGATCTTCGATTGCGACGGAGTCCTGGTCGACAGTGAGCCGCTGTCCAATCAGGTACTGGTCGACAATCTTGCCCGTTATGGCCTGAACTTGACAATCGAAGACAGTATGAAGCTGTTCGTCGGGGGCACCATGACCGGGGTGCGGGACAAAGCCCGGGCGCTGGGCGCGGAGCTGCCCACAGGCTGGGTTGATGAGGTCTACGCGGAAACCTATGACCGGCTCCGTCTTGGCGTTCAACTGATGCCCGGCGTGGCGGACCTGCTGGCGGTTCTCGAGGCAAACGGGTTGCCCTTCTGTGTCGCCTCGAACGGCAGCCCGGACAAGATGCAGATCACTTTGGGTCAGAACGGGTTATGGGATCGGTTTCGCGATGTCGCCTTTTCGGCCCATGTTCTGGGGACGGCCAAGCCGGACCCGACATTGTTTCTAACCGCGGCAGGCCGGTTCAACGCCGCAAGCCCCGTGGTGATCGAGGACAGCCTCAGCGGTGTGACCGCAGCAAGCCGCGCGCATATGCGCTGTCTGGCCTATGCGCCGCATGGTGGCGGTAAAAAACTGGCCGCTGCGGGGGGCGAAGTCTTCTCTAACATGGCGCAGGTTCCGGCGCTTTTGGGGATTTGACCGGGTCATGTTACCCTGCGGGGTATGGACCGTGCACTGACCCCTTCGAATTGGTCACTTCCGCAAGAGGCTGACACCGCAACCGATCCCCAGCGCACGCCTCTGCGCGCGCCGGTTTTCATCCATGATGCGGTCACGCCATGGGGGCCGGAAACCCTGCTGCTAAAGCTGCTACGGGAACAGGCCGCGGATCAGGAAGAATAAGTCGGGTGGTACTTGCCGCCTGGCGACAGGGTAAAGATCTCGACCCCATCTGCCGTTACACCGACCGAGTGTTCAAACTGTGCCGACAGTGACTTGTCGCGCGTCACGGCGGTCCAGTCATCGGCCAGCGTCTTGGTCTCGGGGCGGCCCAGATTGACCATCGGTTCGATGGTAAAGAACATGCCCTCTTCCAGAACCGCACCAGTGCCCGGACGGCCATAGTGCAGAACGTTTGGCGGTGCATGGAAGACCCGGCCCAGCCCGTGGCCGCAAAAATCGCGGACTACGCTCATCCGGTGTGCCTCGACAAATGATTGAATCGCGTGGCCGATATCGCCGAACGTGTTGCCGGGTTTGACCATCTCGATGCCCTTGAACAGGGCATCATGAGTGATCTGGATCAACCGTTCGGCTTTGCGCGGCAGCTTTCCCGCTACATACATGCGCGAGGTATCCCCGAACCAGCCGTCGACAATAACGGTCACGTCGATATTCAGGATATCGCCATCCTTCAGCTTTTTGTCGCCGGGAATGCCGTGGCAGACCACATGATTGACGCTGATACAGCTGGCATGCTGATAGCCCTTATATCCAATCGTGGCCGAAGTTGCGCCTGCATCCTCGACCATCTGCGTGATGAGCCCGTCAATCGCGCCAGTGGTCTGGCCGACGAACACATGATCGGCAATATCATCCAATATCCGCGCAGCCAAAGCCCCTGCCGCCTGCATGCCGGCAAAGTCACCCTGTTCATAGATACGGATACCGTCCTTGGTCAGACGGCCACGATGTTCTTTCATCGATGCGAGGCTCCAAATATTTCGCGCAGCACCCTTTTTACGCTGCTTGTGCAGAAAGTACCAGAGGGCGCACGGTCGCGGGTTAAGATGGGGATCAATGCCGTGGCTTCAAGGATTGGTCGGATCGCCTTTGTTGGGCGCGTGCTTTTTCTGAGCACATTGCCCAGTCAGAGGGGGTGCTAATGTCGGCTTGGCGGACATTGCTGCCATTGAGCACATCCAAATTTCTTAGGCTTGAGGCATGTAGTTCATGGCCCGTCAGGCAACTCAACTTCGGGTGTCTGATCAGCCGTAGTGTATCGGATTCTTATACCTTTTTCATCGCGCCAAGTTTCATAAAAGTGCCCCAAATAGATTAAGTCACGGTAGTAACGCGAATGTCCATTCAAGTTTTCTTTTGTGATTTGGCCTTTGATACAGAAATCTTCGAGGGTTCTGTTAAACTCCAAAGGTTCAAGGGTGAATCCAAAGCACCAACCCTGCCCCTCATGCACTACATAAGCTCCTGAAATATGGCGATATAAATTGGAACCGCGCCACCATCCCGTGTCTCCGAATAGTTCTTTAGAAATCCGTTGACCGTTGTATGTAATCAAAACTTTTCGGTGCCAGTCGCTGTGAAACCCTTGCATAGGCCATATCGACATTGTGATCTGAAGATACTCTTCCGGCGTTGCGGAGGTCTTGTGAACCCGAGGATAAAACATCCAAGATAGCCCAAAAATGATGAGTGGAATTAGAGCCCATTTCTTCACGGTTCTGACTTTCTGCGTTCCTATTCAAAAGACTCATAGGCACCGCTTTTTGCAAATTTTTACTAAAAGATGTGCAGTAACTTAGGGCTCAAACTACCCCTTCAACGCTTCTGCATGAACGATAGTTTTTCGGCTAAGTTCACCCAGACCCCCTCAGCCGAAACCCGCGTGCCGTAGACCAGTTTCTCGGCACCCCTAGCTGCGCCGCCTCGAACGACGCTGCATAGGTCGGGTCGATATCTGCGGCCATGGCAATTCGTCCACAATCGCCGTTTTGCCATTCCACAACCTGAGCGATGATCCAGAACAGTTTTTTCAGTGATGGTATTACAGAAGACGTCATCACGGGATTGTCGCGCTTTTGCACGCTTCAGTTGGTCTCAAGGAACGCCTCTTTTCGCTTCAGAGGCAAGGAAGCCGATCCAGCTGAAATTGCGGCGACTTTGGGCGCGGATTATCTTGTCGAAGGTAGTGTGCGAAAAGCAGGGAGCCGGGTCAGAGTTTCGGAGCAGTCCTCCGACGCAATTTTGGTGATTGCAGTTGTGGTCGGATCGAAATGATCGTGAATTAGAGGATGTTTTGGAGGTTCAAGACGATGTGACACGAAGCATCGTGGCGGTCCTCCCCGGGCGGGTTCAGCACGATGTTGCCGATCGTTCGACCCGAAAGCCAGAAAATGAAATGAAGGCTTACGAGCTAATGCTAAAGGGCAAAGCCCTTCGCGAGGGCCTGAATGCCCGAGATACGGCATAGGCACGGGCCCTGCTAGAACGGGCGGTAGCCCTCGACTCGTCAATAGCGCGATCGTTCATGTACCTTTCAGATACCTATGTCATTGATATTTGGCTAGGGTTAGCGGTTACCGAAGCGACCAACCATGTATTGCACATTGCTCAAAAAAGAGGGCGGCACCGGACAACCGGGATGTCTACATCCAGGACCAACTCGGTTTCGCCTATTAGTGCGCAGGCCTTTGGCAAGAGGCTGAGACCCAGTTTGAACAAACGCTGTCTTTGATCGAAAACGAGGCAGAGTCCATGGCTTGGTGTGGATACGCCTTTTTTTGCTCTGGAGGCATGAGAAGGCGCGTGACGTCGTATCTGAGGCAATGCAGTTGGATCCTTTGCACCCCCCCCCCGGCCATCGATTGGATTATGGGACAGATACAATTCTTCTGCGAAGACTTCTAAGCGGCACTCGGTTTGTTGATGGGAGAGGCTCGGCTCAATTCCTTGTGACTGCATTCGTGGCGGCCTCCTACGCAAAGCTTGATCGTCAGGCAGAGGCCGAAGCAGCCCTCGTTGATTTTACAGCCGAACGTCGCGACGAACTCATGAGCCGAGATATCCTATTGAATGAAGAAACCGTTTCCACTCTCGCTCATGGGTTTCAGACGATGTGGCGGCAACCAGATGATTTCGAACACCTTGCTGCTGGCCTACGCGCAGCCGGTTTGCCCAGTTGAACTTAAGTATAGAAATTGCTTTCGACTTTGTAGGGCTGGACCAGACCTCGGAGGCAGAAGGAAATTCGGGGTTCAGTCACATTTACTTGGATGAGGACGGCCTAGAGCAGCCACTCGATCCGGCCCTGTCATGCTGCGGTGCAGCCCGCCATTGCCGCCGTTGATACATGGCGCAGCATTCATAGAGGATCAGTTTTGTTGTTGGGGCAAATCAATCCCTGATGAGTTTCTACTTAAGGGTACGATCGGATTGATTTGATTCCAGTTGCCTAACATCATGTCCAAGCCTGAACTCGGTGGTATCAATCCGGTCGCAAACCTAATATGCCTGCCTGCAACCAAGAGAGGACACCCAATGCCTAAATCCAAAAAGCCCAAGGCGAGGCGCCCGGGTGCAAACCCTGTCAAGAAGCCTGCTTGGCATCAAGCGCTCAACGGTACTGCCGGACAACATGGGGAGCGGCCTACCAAGACAGGCAAAAAGGCACAGAACAAATCGGCTTAGGCAAATAGCCAATTTCGCCAAATCCATCCTTCGCAATGCTAGCGGCGTTAGCTTCTTTTTCTTACTATCAAATATGTAGTGGATTGCTTTCGACCGTGAAGTATCACGCAGAGCGCGTGTTCCCTAGAAGTCGTCGTATCGAGCCGCACCGACAGCTCAACACACTTCTAAAGGAACAACACAATGACCACGCAACCCCAAGACAAGCCCGTTTCAAATGGCGTAAATACCGAGGCCCTGATCGGGGCACGGGGCGCATTTGCCGAGATGCCAAAAGCTGCGTCCTTCACATTCCGCAGCACTTGCGACTGGGTCGACGGCAGTGAAAGCCGCAACACCATCAATGGCTATTTTGGCCTGGGTGAAGAACACACACGCAAAGAAACTTTTTCAATTTGCTCGGACCATCCAGAAGTTTTCGCTGCTCGTGACAGCGCGCCGACCCCCCCGGAAATCGCATTGTCCGCATTGGCGAGCTGCCTGACCGGTGGCATCGCTGCAGTCGCGCAACATCGGGGCATCCAACTGCATGACGTACAATGCGTTGTCGAGGGTGATATGGATATGCGCGGGATATTGGGCATGGACCCCGACATTCGCAACGGCTTCAGCGCAGTCCGTGTGACCTTTGATATCGATGCGGACGCAAGCGACGATGACATTCGCGCTTTGGTCGCACAGTCACAAAAACGATCCACTGTTTTTGATCTTATGACCAATCCGACCAACGTACATGTGGTCGTCGCCTAGGCCGCGATTGCTACAGGAGCGAGCGTCATGCGACATATTTCGACTGTCATCATTGGCGCCGGGCAAGCCGGGCTCGCAATGAGCAAGTGTCTTTCGGACCGTTCCGTTGCGCATGTTGTGGTGGAGCGGGGCGAGGTGGCGCAGTCCTGGATGAAAGACAGGTGGGACAGCCTGCGGCTGCTTACTCCAAATTGGCAGTCAAGGTTGCCGGGGTATGGGTATAAAGGACCTGATCCGGACGGGTATATGAACATGCCCCAGATCACTGGTTATCTGCGTGACTATGCCCATGCGATCGATGCCCCGGTCGAAGAGCACACAGCTGTTCATTCTGTGACCTTTCATGGGAACAACTATTTGGTTCGCACCAACAAGGGCGATTGGATCTGCGACCATGTCGTTGTCGCCAGTGGGGCTTGCGCACGGCCTAAACTGCCTCAGTTGGCGGGCGCTGTTCCGGAAGGCGTCACGCAGCTGTCGCTCGGAACGTATAAATCGCCTGATCAAGTTGCAAAGGGCGGTGTGCTGGTGGTTGGAGGGTCAGCCAGCGGCGTGCAGATTGCCGCTGAACTCTGCAAAGCGGGGCATGCTGTGACCCTTGCCGTTGGGGAGCATATCCGTGCGCCGCGGCGTTATCGTGGGCGGGATATTCAATGGTGGATGGATCGTAGCGGCATTCTGGACGTCCGCGTCAAGGAAGTGGACGATATCGAACGCGCCCGCCGCGTGCCCTCGTTCCAACTGATGGGTGATTCTGGAATAGGCTCCATTGACCTGAATACGCTTCAGGCGATGGGGGTTGCAGTAACGGGTCGACTGGTCGGCATTCAAAACGGTATGGCGCAGTTTTCCGGCTCAGTTGCCAATCACTGTGCCATGTCGGACTTGAAGATCGGCCGCCTTCTTAAGCATTTCGACGACTGGGCCGAACGCGTGAACATTACAGGCCTTCCCGATGCGCAGCTGTTGCCCCCGACGTTATTGTCCAACCCGCCACACCTCATGTCCAATCTGAGAAACGGAGCGATCTGCACCATCATCTGGGCAACGGGTTATTCCCCCGAATTCAGTTGGCTGAAGCTTCCTGTGTTCGACCGGAAAAGCATTTTGGTCCACGATCAGGGCATCGTTGCACCCGGTCTATACGTCCTGGGATTGCCCTTCATGCGGCGTCGGAAGTCGGCGCTGATTGATGGCGTGGGCGGTGATGCGCAGGCCCTTTCCGATCACCTTATTGCCAATCGAAACCGCCACGCGGCTTGAAGGAGTTCAATCATGAACAAGGCGATCAAAACCCACGCAATTTCAACGGCGTTTACAGATCTGGTTGCGGTTGATCACCCTATCGCGCTGGCCCCCATGGCCGGCGCCGTGGAAAGCGACTTGGCTGCTGCTGTTGGCAATGCAGGCGGCTATCCGATCATGCCCTTCTCGTGGAGCAGCAGAGAGACTATTGAGGCTGAACTTACAAACCTGCGGGCAAAGACCGGTGCGCCATTTGCCGTAAACCTTTGCCTCGACATGCCGCAAGAAGCCCGATTAGAGCTTTGCCTATCGCATCGCCCTCATGCTGTGCATTTCTTCTGGGGGGATGCAGCGCCCTTCGTAAAACAAGTGCATGCCAGCGAGGCATTGGTAATCCAAACCGTCTCGTCTGCGAATGAGGCTAAATGCGCCGTTGATGCGGGCGTTGATGTATTGGTCGCACAGGGTTGGGAAGCAGGAGGGCATGTTCGTGGGACCGTTGCGACCCTGCCGCTGATCCCGGCCGTCGTGGATGTGGCAGGATCGGTGCCAGTTCTGGCGGCCGGAGGTATCTCGGACGGGCGCGGGTTGGCTGCGGTCCTCTGTTTGGGGGCCAGCGGCGTTGTCATGGGAACTCGTTTTCTGGCAACCCCAGAAAGTGCGGCGCATTCCGAATACATCGCACAGCTTTTAGCGGCCCAGCATTCAGACACAGTCCATGAGACCGATCTTTATAATGTTGGATGGTCAAATGCTGCACATCGCGTGCTGCGTAACGCCGTAGCGGATCGTTGGCTAGCAGAGGGTCGCCCCGGCAATCGGGCACGTCACCGGTCCGGTGAAACGGTTGCAATGCGAGGCATCACCCCAATCAAGGCCTATCAATCCACGACACCCCATCATTCGATGACCGGTGAGATTGAAGCGTTATCGATGTGGGCAGGTCAAAGCGTTGGCCTGGTGAACAGCACTGAACCTGCTGGAACGATTATCGACAGTATTATGGCACAGGCCGGCGCTGCGCTAAGATTGTCCTAACGTGTTGCCAAAATCTCTTCGGCATTCGGCAAGCTTGCAAAAATGCAATCGGAAAGCCAGCTTGATATATTACGTGTCAGAGCCGCCGGTCCGATGATCTCCATCGCGCCAGAGGCTTTGGCAGCCTTATAAGTCGTGTGACCCAACCAGGCATCCGCCATCGCGCGCACCTTGGTTGTGATGAATACGTCCACGTCCAGACCGGGGTCGGTTGTGCAGACATCAACATTGCCACCTTCAACCGTGATCCACCATTTCGGTTGCTCAGCGAAATCCGTAAACTGGAACAACACGATCGTTCTGCTGCCGGGCAGGTTCTCGGGAACAATACTTCGTTGAAGATAAAGCATCAAAAGCTCGACGTCGTAATCCGCGTCGCTCATAAACGCCTTTGACCATTCCATGCCCCAACTTCCAAGTGCCAGTAGGATTGGCTGCAGCTGCCGGCAGCTTGCGGTTGGTAGGTATTCGTGCCCCCGACCGCCTTGAATACGACGCTTATAGACAAGGTCATACTCCTCGAGCGTGACCAATCTGCGCGTCAAAAGCGTGGGAGAGATCGCGCCCAACCCACGCTGGAGCTCTGAAAAACGTGTGCTGCCCATCAACAGTTCGCGTACAATCAGCATGGTCCATTTTTCGCCCAAGATTTCAGTTGATTTGGCGATGGGGCACCATTGGCCATAGCTGTGCGACATCAAAGTTACTCCAGAAAGTGTAGTAAGGCACTCCAATCGGTATAGTGCTTTGCTCCAATCTGTAAAGCATCGCGTAGGGACGCCGTCAGATAGATCTCATGACATCAAGCAGCCCAACTGCGGATCTGCAAAACAGAGAGTGCTTATGACCCTATCCATACACACGCCCCAGACAGCGGCCCCACAATCACGTCCGATATTCAACGCGATCACGCAGGCACGTGGCTTTGTTCCTAACGTTTATGCCGTCTATGGCGGTCTTCCTGATGCGATGACCGGGTTTGCCGGGCTGACCGGCGCCTTTGGGAACAGCAGCCTGTCGCCCGCCGAACGCGAGGTGATCCAACTTGCGGTTAGCGTGGCCAACAAGTGCCGCTACTGCGTCGCGGGTCACACAGCTTTTGCTGCTGATGCCGAACTGAGTGACACCCACGTTCAGGCGATGCGTGAAGGGTGCGACCCTGATGATGATCGTCTTGGAGCCTTGGCGCGCTTTGCCCGGAAACTCACAACAGACCGTGGTCGTGACTGCACCGAAGAATACGCGGGATTTTTAGCGGCAGGTTATCACCCAGAGCAGGCGCTGGAGGTAATCATAGGCGTTGCAAACAAGACGCTAAGCAACATGACAGCCAACTTACTGGACCTGCCGCTAGACGCGGAATTTGCGCCCTATGCATGGACTCCTAAGGCAGACGCAGCATGAGCCCCGAAAGCCGCGCAAAGGGATTAAAGATCGCCTTGGCCCTGTTTGGGACCATCTGTTTTCTGATCTATCCACTGGCCGTTATCTGGCCTTCGGGGTGGGTCTGGCATGGTGGCGGAGGTCAGCACTATTTCCAGATGATCTGCGGTATTTACGCGGTTCTGGGATGGTTCCTGATCGGGGCATCCTCAGCCCCGCAGAACCACAAGAGCCTGATCAGTTTTACCATTTGGTCCAGTATCGTCCACGCAGCGATTATGGCCGCTCAAGTCAGCCGGGACCATATGGAGATCGGTCATTTGGTGGGCGATATCCCAGCCCTGATCGTTATGGCTGCGGTGCTTTGGTATCTGTCGCCACGCCGATCAGAGACACCCAGAACCAGCGAAGGAACACCCAAATGAAAACCGCAGCTCTGCAGCGCGTGGTCGTCAAGACCGCCCAGACACCCGCTGAAATCGCCGCCATACAAAACATGATGCGCGCCTTGGTTGATTGGTTGTTCGTGCGCCATCACGCCTATCGCGATCTTGTCGCTCGCTAGTTCGACCCGGTTGAATTTGAACGAGAGCTCTCAGACCTGCGTTGCATATATGGAGCGCCCACAGGAACGCTGTTAATCGCAACCATTGATAAGGAATTCGTTGGGTGTGTCGGACTGCGCGCACTCGATACAGAATATTGCGAAATGAAGCGCATGTTCGTCGTTCCGAAATTTCACGGGCAAGGCGTAGGTCAGGCTCTTGCAACGCATCTTACCCACCGTGCCCGCGAATTTGGGTGCTCGAGAATGTATCTTGATACCGGCCCAGAACAAATCGAGGCACGAGGATTGTATCAAAAGCTCGGTTTTAAGCCGATCAAACCCTATTATGATGTCAGCGAGGAAATGGCGGATTGGCTAACCTTCATGGTCCTGCAACTCGACCCACAATGACTGGATCAAGGTTGGGGACTGATTATAAAAGCACTGCGTGTAATGAAGCATTCCTCAGATACTCATGGAAGATATCTGCCTGGTCGTGACTGCTGACCCAATGATCGTACATTGTTGTCATTGCCGGATGTGCCAGCGGCAAACAGGCAGCGCATTCGCCGCAATCCCACTTCTTACGGCAGACAATGGGTGTTCAGATCAGGGAGGGCCAGCGCCCCGGTTTTCTTGCTCACGCAGAGAATCCCACGTTGCTAGAAGGTCGAATTCACAGGATGGGATCAAAGGGCCTTTTCAACGCTTCTGCATGAACGATTGGCTTTCGGTCACGTTTACCCAAACCCCTTCAGGCGATATCCGTGTGCCGTAGACCAGTTTCTCGACACCCCTAGCTTGGGCCGCCTCGAACGCCGCTGCATAGGTCGGGTCGATATCTGCGGCCAATGCAATTCGCTCACAATCGGTGCGCTGGACCAGATACAGCAGGATTGCGCGATGCCCCTCGTCCACCATAGCTGTCAGTTCCCCTAGATGTTTGGTTCCGCGCGCTGTGACGCTGTCGGGGAATTCGGCCAGACCGGGTTCGCGAGACAGGGTCACGCATTTGACCTCGACATAAGCGTCCTGAAGGCCCGGCTGGGTCAGCAGGAAATCAACGCGGCTGTTCTCGCCGTATTTCACCTCGGGGCGCACAGTTTCATAGATTGCCAGTTCGGGGATCTCCCGCGCGATCAATGCCGCGCGCAACGCCCGGTTCGGGACGGATGTATCCACGCCGGTGAAATGCCCGTTTTCGTGATCGACCAGCCGCCATCCGTATTTCAGCTTTTTCTTCGGGTCGTCATTGGGCTCCAACCATATTTTCTCGCCCGGTTCGGCCAGTCCCATCATCGAGCCGGGATTGGCGCAATGCGCTGTCACCTCGCGCCCGTCCTCAAGCCTGCAATCGGCTAGAAAGCGTTTATAGCGGCGGATCAGGTGGGCGGGGACAAGAGGGGTTTCAAATCGCATGCTTCAGGGCCTATACCTGCGGAAAGGGTCGATCAAGGGGGCGCAGGCCATGCAAAATCCAACCGCAGCCATGCTGGTGATCGGGGATGAAATCCTGTCGGGTCGCACCCGCGACGCAAACATGCATTATCTCGCGCAGGAGCTGACCAAGCAGGGGATCGACCTGAAAGAGGTCCGTGTGGTCAGCGATGACGCCGCTGCAATCGAAGCCGCCGTTCAGGCGTTGTCGGCAAATTTTGATCATGTCTTCACCAGCGGCGGGATTGGACCGACCCATGATGATATCACCGCCGATTGCATCGCCCGTGCCTTTGGCGCGCATATCGACATCCGCGACGATGCCCGCGCTTTGCTTGAAGCGCATTACGAGAAATCCGGGCTGGAACTGAACGCTGCCCGTTTGCGCATGGCGCGCATCCCTGATGGTGCCGCGCTGATCGACAATCCGGTTTCGACCGCGCCAGGCTTTACCATCGGCAATGTTCATGTGATGGCTGGGGTGCCCTCGGTCTTTCAGGCGATGGTGGCGAGTGTATTGCCGGGTCTGACCGGCGGTGTGCCTCTGCTGTCCCAGACCTTGCGGGTGGATCGCGGCGAAGGCGATATCGCCGCCCCCCTTGCGGCACTCGCCGCGGATTTTCAGGATCTGTCCATCGGGTGTTATCCGTTTCAGATCAACGGTGTGTTTGGCGCCAATGTGGTCATTCGCGGAACCGAAGGTGCCCGGATCGACGCGGCCTCAACCCGGTTGGCGAAAGAGCTTGGTCTGTGAGCGTTACCTGGCCTGACGTCGTCGAGGGTACATGGCCATCTGCGCAGCGCCAAAAGCTGGGGCCGTTTCTGGTGCGTCAGGGTCTGGGCGGCGGATCGCGGGTAAGTGCGGCCAATGCGCTGGGGCCTGCCTCGGATGAGGATATCGCGGCGGCCGAGGTCGCGATGCAGGCACTGGGGCAAAAGCGCATCTTTTGCCTGTGGCCAGGGGACGAGGCGCTGGATACGCAGCTTGAAGGCCGGGGCTATTCCGTGTTGGATCCGGTCAATATTTACACCTGCCCGGTTGAGCATCTGACTGATCTTCCGCTCCCCCGCGTAACGGTGTTCTCGATATGGGAGCCGCTGGCAATCATGCGTGAGATCTGGGCCGAGGGCGGGATTGGACCAGAGCGGCTGGCCGTGATGGAGCGAGCCCCGGGTCCAAAGACCGGCCTGCTGCTTCGCCATAGTGACCAACCTGCTGGTACCGGGTTTGTTGCGATGCACGGGGACGTGGCCATGGTCCACGCACTTGAGATTTTGCCCGCTCATCGCCGTCAGGGCCTGGGCCAATGGGCGATGCGCGCGGCTGCGCTCTGGGCACAGGATCAGGGCGCCGTGACGCTCAGCGTGATTTGCACCAAGGCGAATGCGGGTGCCAATGGCCTTTATCGCGCGCTTGGGATGGAGCTTGCCGGAGAATACCATTACCGTCAGCTGGCTGAAGGAGAGAACCCAAAGTGACCGATCTTACCCCACCCACCGCGTTGAACCTTCCGATGGTGGATCCGCTGCCGCCGGAGACGCAGAAATATTTCGACATTTGCGTCGAAAAGCTGGGTTTTGTGCCCAACGTTCTGCGGGCCTATGCCTTTGACATCGACAAGCTGAACGCGTTCACCGCGATGTATAATGATCTGATGCTAGCGGATAGTGGGTTGTCCAAGCTTGAACGCGAGATGATCGCGGTGGTCGTGTCGGCAATAAACAAGTGTTTCTATTGCCTTGTCGCACATGGGGCGGCTGTCAGGCAGTTGTCGGGTGATCCGCAACTGGGCGAAATGCTGGTCATGAACTACCGGGTTGCGCCTTTGGATCAGCGGCAGCGTGCCATGCTGGATTTCGCGGCCAAAATGACCACCGAAAGCACCAAGATCGAAGAGCCCGACCGACAAATTCTTCGGGTTGCTGGGTTTAGCGACCGCGATATCTGGGACATTGCCAACGTGACCGGCTTTTTCAACATGTCGAACCGTGTTGCAAGCGCGACCGCGATGTCCCCCAACCCCGAGTATCACGCCCAATCAAGATGATCCGCCGTCTCGTTATATTCCTGTTGCTCATGGCATCGCCTGTTGTCGGGCAGGAGCTGACGCTTCCTTCGGGTACGCGATTGGTCAGCGACCGCACGAGCCCGTTGGACAGCTATGACCTGCCCACTGGCCCCTATACCGACGGAGCAGTCCCGGCGCGCCGGGTCGAAGGGCGGGTCGAGCGCTATACCTGGCGGCTGCAGGCCGGGTCCAGCACCACTTTGCAGCTGCTAGCCCCGTTGCGGGAACAGATCAAAGCCCAGGGGTATGAGGTTCTCTTTGACTGCGACGCCCGCAGTTGCGGCGGCTTCGATTTTCGCTTTGGAACCGAAGTTGTCCCCACGCCTGACATGTATGTGGCCATCCAGGACTATCGCTTTTTGTCCGCTGCCAAGGGCGACGAAGTTCTGAGCCTGTTGGTCAGCCGAAACCCGCCCGATGGCTATGTGCAGATGATCCGCGTGTCACCTGAAGGGGCCGAAGCCGCGCCTCCGCTGGTGATCGAAGAAGCGGTCGATCAGGCGCAGGGGCTGTTGGCAGAGCTTGCCCAAGAGGGCCACGTGATACTGGGCGATCTGCATTTTCGCACGGGTGAAATAACCTTGGGTGAGGGGCCTTTCGACTCTCTGAATGAGATTGCGCAGTATTTGTCGGACAATCCCGGAACGCGGCTGGCTCTGGTCGGGCACACGGATGATACCGGCGCACTCGAGGCCAACATATCGGTCAGCACCGGCCGGGCGCAGACTGTGCGCGCCCGGCTGATCGAGAAATACGGCGTGGCCGCCGACCGGGTCGAGGCGCGGGGGATCGGCTATCTGGCTCCGATCACCTCGAATGCAACGCCTGAAGGTCGCGAACTGAACCGCCGGGTCGAGGCGGTTCTGCTGATCAACTGATCCCTACATCACCCACCACAGGTACAGCGGCAGTCCGATCGTGATGTTGAACGGGAAGGACACGCCCAGCGACAGGGTAAGATAGATCCCAGCCTCTGCCTTTGGCAGCGCGATCTTCATCGCAGCGGGCACAGCGATATACGAGGCCGATGCGGACAGGACCATGAACAGGAACAGGCTGCCTTCGGGCAGACCGATCACCGCCCCGACCACCCAGGCCATCGCAGCGCCGATCAGGGGCATCAGCACGCCAAAGGCAAACAGACCCAGCGAAAGCTTATCGCGGTTCTTGATCAGGCTGCGCCCCGCGGAAATGCCCATATCCAGCAGGAAAAGGCACAGGATGCCGGTGAAGGGCGTGACGATGAAGGGCGCAATCATCTGCATCCCTTCGCCACCCGTAACAGCGCCGATCAGGAAGGCCCCGGTCAACAGGACAATCGACCCGTTTGCCAACAGATCGCGCCACAGCCCATTGTCATTGACGCCCTTGCTGCTGGTTTTATGCGCCAGCCAAAGGGCCGAAAGGATGGCGGGAACCTCCATCGCGGCGGCGACAGCAACCATGAAGCCGTCATGATCAAGACCCACCAAATCCAGCAGGCTGGTTGCGGTGACGAAGGTCACGATTGAGATTGATCCATAATGCCCGGCAACAGCCGCCGCATTCAACGCGTCCAGCCGCGTCATGACCCGGAGCAGGCCGAATGCCACAAAGGGGATGACAAAAGACAACGCCACACCGCCTAGCAAAGTCAGGAACAGATCCATGTGGATGCCATGCTCGGCCAGGCTGCTGCCGCCTTTGAAGCCGATGGCCAGCAGCAGATACAGCGACATGAACTTGGCTGCCCCACCGGGGATCGACAGATCGCTGCGGGCAAAAGCCGCGAGCAGCCCGAGGACGAAGAATAGGATGGTCGGCACCAGCAGGTTGCTGGAAAGGGTTTCGATCACGCTGGGCATTTTTGGCTCCTGTCCCGGTAGTGCGGGCTAAGTGCCTTGCCTATTTTTGTTATCCCAATACTATCTTTCTAAATTTAGGATAGTTAGAAGCTATGAAATGCGCCCAACATTAAGACAGCTGGAATATATCGTTACGGTTAGCCGACTGGGCCGGTTTGGATTGGCGGCCGAGGTTCTGAATGTCAGCCAGCCTAGCCTCTCGGCACAAATTGCGTCTGTAGAACAAGAGCTTGGCCTGCGCATCTTTGATCGCAACCGGGGCGGTGTTCAGGTCACGGCCAAAGGCCAAGAGTTCATCGAACGCGCCCAGAAGATCCTTGCCGATGTCCGGGATCTGCGCCACGCGATGAGCAGCGAGACACCGGTTTCGGGACGGTTAAGGCTGGGCGTGTTGCCCTCAATCGGGCCGTATCTGCTGCCTCAGGTCATCAAAAAGGTCCATCAGGATCGCCCCGGTCTGCGCGTTGTCGTGCGCGAGGAAAACACCCGTGATCTGGAACAAGGGCTGAAATCCGGTCGGTTCGATCTGATCCTGTCCACGCCCGAGGACCATCCGAACACAATCCAGCAGCGCCTGTTCAACGAATCCCTGTGGATCGGGGTCGCTGTAGATGATGTGCTGGCGGGTGATACGCAAGGTGTCACCGCCCAGGATTTGCGAGACCGGCTGATCCTGACCCTGGACCAAAGCCACCGTCTGTCCCGGATCGTCTATGCGCTTGCGGCGGAATGCGGCGGGGTGGTGTCGGATGAATACGAGGGCACCACGCTTGATTCCATCGTGCTGATGGCGGCTTCGGGGGTTGGGGTCGCAGTATTGCCGGACCTCTATGCAAGGCGTCAGGGCATTTACCGCGATGAGGTCCGTCTGCGCCCGCTGACAATCGCAAATGCCAACCGCGATATCGCGCTTCTTTCCCGCAGAAAAGAAGCTGATCTGCCCGGACAGAATATCCTGATCCAATCCTTGCGTACGGTCGCGCAGAGTATGGGGCTGGCCGTGATCAGCGACTAAAAAAATGGCCCACACAACATGTGCGGGCCGTTCAGTTTCCACCGGGAGAAATTTGAATTACCAGTCCATCGGACCTTTTTCGTTGAAGGCATCGACGAGGAAATCAATGAATGCCCGCACCTTGGGCTGCGTAAAGCGACCGGGCGGGTAGACGGCATAAACGCCTTGCACTTCATCGGGCAGCGACGGCATTGCGTCGACAACTTCGCCCGACTTCAGCGCGTCGGAATAGAGATAGCTGGGCAGATGCGCGATCCCAAGCCCCGAGACCGCAGCGTTCAACAAGGATTGCCCATCATTCACGCTGAGCCACCCGGCGGTGCGGACCTGACGTTTTTCACCCGAAGGTGCAGTCAGTTTCCACACATTGCCCGAAGACTGGCTGGAATAATGTAACAGCTTGTGTTCGTTCAGGTCGTCGATCTTTTGCGGACGCCCGAATTTCTCGATATAGGTGGGCGCGGCGACCATCCGCTTGACGGTTTCGGTCAGCTTGCGGGCGCGCAATGTGCTGTCTTCCAGCTCACCAATCCGCACGGCAACGTCGAACCCTTCCGAGATCAGCTCGACATAGCGATTGTTCAGCACCATATTCACCGTGATGTCGGGATAGGCAGCTAGAAATCCCGACAGAACCGGAGACAGGTGATTCACGCCGAAATCTGTCGCCACACTGATCCGCAGCAGACCAGAGGGGGCAGATTGCATCGAGGTGACCAGCGCATCAGCCTCGCCCGCGTCATTCAGAACGCGGCGGGCCCGGTCATAATAGGCCAGCCCGATTTCGGTTGGTGACACGCGGCGCGTCGTGCGGTTCAGCAGTCTTGCGCCCAGGCGTGCTTCCAGGCTGGAAACGTGCTTGGACACAGCCGATTTTGAGATGCCCATTTTCTTGGCCGCGTCGGTGAAACCGCCTTGGTCCACCACGTTGGCGAAGGCTTCCATTTCGGTCAGTCGGTCCATTCTTGTTCCCCAGGTGTAGGTTCTTTAACTGATCTTTACGTCAAATCTGGGCGGAAACAGGGCGGACATGGGATAATATCAGGGATTTGAATCGGATCGTTTGCGCTTGGGAAACTCTGAAACAGTGGTTTCCATATGGGCCACAAGCCTTTTGACAACGGGTATCCTCGATTTCGGGCCGAAACATGCTACCATGAGGATGGCAAATTTGTGACAACGGAGAAGATTATGAAAGCTGTTTTAGCTATTGCCGCAACCTGCCTGTCGGCGACATTTGCTCTGGCCGGGGGTGAAACACCATCAAACCCCGAAGCGCAGGTCTATTTTGTGAAATTGTCTGACGGCGACGTTGTCCAATCTCCGGTCACCGTGGTCTTTGGCCTCAGCGGCATGGGGGTCGCGCCGGCGGGTACTAAAAAGGAAAACACCGGGCATCATCATCTGCTGATCGACCGACCGCCTTTGGGGCAGGGAGAGGACGGTGCGGATGAGTTGTCTTATGGTCTGCCCGCAGATGACAATCATATCCATTTTGGCGGCGGTCAGACCGAGGTGACGCTGGAAATGGCTGCAGGCGAACATACGCTTCAGCTGGTTCTGGGCGATGCAGGTCATGTGCCGCATTCCACGCCCATCGTGTCCGAGGTGATTACGATAACCGTTGAATAAGCGATAAGAGACGTCTGCTGTTGGTATCCGGTGGGCTTTCAGGAATGTCGCCGGGCCACGGTGATGTATGGCGTTTACTTTTCCTTTCGAACCGGAAATTCTGCGTGCTAGGAAAGGGAGGGCTAGGATGTCGACAGAGTTTCTACTGACGTCTCTGATCGTTGTGCTTTTACCGGGCACCGGCGTGATCTATACGCTTGCGGTTGGGTTGGGGCGCGGCTTTTGGGCCAGTTTTGCGGCGGCGATTGGCTGTACCATAGGGATCATACCTGCTGCGCTGGCCAGTATCGTCGGTCTTGCGGCCCTGCTGCATACCAGCGCGCTGGCCTTTCTGGTGCTAAAATACCTTGGGGTGCTGTATCTGTTTTACATGGCCTGGGGGATCGTCCGGCAAGGCGGAGCATTGGATGTACAGAGCCAGAAACCCGCAAAAGGGTATGTGAAGATTGCAATCACGGGCACCTTGATCAATGTGTTGAACCCCAAGCTATCTTTGTTCTTTCTGGCCTTTCTGCCGCAATTCATTCCTGCCGGTACAGGTGCCGCCGAAGCAGAGCTGATCAAGTTGGCCTTGTCCTTCATGGCCATGACCTTTGTCGTCTTTGTTGGCTATGGCGCTTTCGCTGCGGTGGCACGCGACTATGTGATCCAGCGGCCCACTGTCATGGCTTGGGTCAGGCGCTGTTTCGCCGGGGCCTTTGGGGCATTGGGTGCAAAGCTGGCGCTGGCCGACTGACCCCAATACCAGCAGAGCGATTGGCCCGGTTCTGGACCGGGCCAAGGCATATCAGAAAGTGGTTGCCAGCCGCGTGCCCTGATTGATGGCCCGTTTGGCGTCTAATTCGGCTGCAACATCCGCGCCGCCGATCACATGTGGGGTAATGCCACGTTCGATCAATGTATCGGCCAGGCTGCGGTCAGAGATCTGGCCCGAGCACAGAACAATCGTATCCGCCGCAATTACCGTCGGGTTCTCGCGTGCTTCGCCGAAACTCACATGCAGCCCGTCATCGTCGATCCGCTCATAATTCACGCCACCGACGAAATTGACGTTTTTCATCTTCAGCGTTGCGCGATGAATCCAGCCGGTGGTCTTGCCCAACCCTTTGCCATGGGCTTGCGCCTTGCGCTGCAGCAAAGTCACCTGGCGCACGGGGGCGGCAGGTTGTGGCCCTTCAGGTGCCAGCCCCGAGCGATGCTCGGCCGGGTCGGTAACGCCCCATTCCTTCATCCAGGCAGGCAAGTCGGTGGTGATGCTGTGGCCTTCTTCCAGCAGGAATTCGGACACGTCAAAGCCGATCCCACCTGCTCCGATCACGGCCACTGATTTGCCAACCGGGGTCTTGTGGCGCAGGACGTCGATATAATCGACGACATTGTCACGGTCCTGACCGGGGATTTTCGGATCACGCGGGACGACGCCGGTGGCGATCACCACCTCGTCATAGCCGGCCAGATCGTCGGCGCCCACTTCGCGCTCAAGCTCTACCTTAACGCCCAAATCGGCAATTATGGTGTGGTACCAGTCGACCAGACCCCAGAATTCCTCTTTGCCCGGAACCTGCTTGGCCATGTTCAACTGACCGCCGATCTCACTGGCGCGGTCAAACAGGGTCACGTCATGGCCGCGCTGGGCGGCGGTCATTGCGGTCGACAGACCTGCGGGGCCCGCGCCGACGACGGCAACTTTCTTGACGCTGTCGGCCTGTATGATCACCAGTTCAGTTTCGTGACAAGCGCGCGGGTTTACCAGGCACGAGGTCAGTTTGCCCTGGAATGTGTGGTCCAGACAGGCCTGGTTGCAAGCGATGCAGGGTGCAATCGTCGCCGCCTCAGCAGCGATGGCTTTGTTGACGAAATCCGCATCTGCCAGCATCGGGCGGGCCAGCGAGACCATGTCGGCGCACCCCGTGGCAAGAACTTCTTCGGCGACTTCCGGCGTGTTAATCCGGTTCGACGTGATGACCGGGATCGAGACCTTGCCCATCAGCTTTTTGGTCACCCAAGCAAAGGCCGCGCGCGGAACGCTGGTGGCGATGGTGGGAATCCGCGCCTCGTGCCAGCCGATGCCGGTATTAATGATCGTGGCACCGGCCTGTTCGATCCGCTGCGCCAGTTCCACAACCTCATCATGAGTAGATCCGTTGGGAACCAGGTCAATCATCGACAAGCGGTAGATGATGATGAATTCCGTGCCGACGGCCTCGCGCGTGCGCCGCACGACCTCGATCGGCAGGCGCATCCGGTTCTCATAAGAGCCGCCCCAACGGTCCTCGCGCTTGTTGGTGTGAGTCACCAGAAACTGGTTGAGGAAATACCCTTCGGATCCCATGATCTCGACCCCGTCATAGCCCGCTTTCTGGGCCAGGACCGCGGCGTTCACGATATCGCTGATCTGTTTCTCGATACCCTCTTCGTCCAACTCGGTCGGCGGGAAAGGAGAGATCGGAGATTTCACCGGGCTGGGTGCGACACATTTCGGCCCGTAGGCATAGCGCCCCGCATGCAGGATCTGCATCGCGATCTTGCCACCGGCCTCATGCACCCGCTGGGTGACGATGGAATGGTTTGCCACTTCTTTGTCGTTGGTCATCATTGATGCCCCCGGCAGTACCGAACCTTCAAGATTTGGTCCGATCCCACCAGTCACCATCAGCGCCACGCCACCGCGCGCGCGGTCGGCATAGAACTCGGCCACCCGATTCCAATCGCCAGTCTCCTCAAGCCCGGTATGCATCGAGCCCATCAGCACGCGGTTCTTCAGCGTGGTAAAGCCCAGATCCAGCGGGGCCAGCATGTTTGGGTATGCAGTCATCCAGAACTCTCCCTTATAGAATTTGGCTGCCAGATTGACCTTCGCGTCATCTTTGTCACGCAAAACCTAACGTCATACCCTTTGCCTTGGGCCCGCTGCTTGTTACAGACGCTCCAAAGCATGTTCACGAGGCCGCGTATGACCCCCGAAGAGATTGCCAAACTGCCCTACCGCCCCTGCGTCGGGCTGATGTTGATGAATGCCGAGGGTAAGATATTCGTCGGCCAGCGCAACGACCGCCACAAGGACGCCTGGCAGATGCCTCAGGGTGGTGTGGACCAGGGTGAAGACCCGCGCGATGCGGCGCTGCGCGAGCTGTGGGAAGAAACCGGCGTCACGGCAGATCTGGTCGAGATCATCGCCGAGACCGAGGGGTGGTTGCCCTATGATCTGCCGCATGACATCGTGCCGAAGATCTGGAAAGGTCGGTATCGGGGGCAAGAGCAGAAATGGTATCTGATGCGGTTCTCTGGCCGCGACGATCAGATCGACATTCAGACTGAGCATCCCGAATTCACCCGCTGGAAATGGCAGGAACCGGACCAGCTGGTTGCCGAAATCGTACCGTTCAAACGCGACGTGTATGAACGCGTGGTTGCAGCGTTTTCGGATCACCTGAACTGACATGATCCCACAGACCTATCCCAGTCCGGACCCATGCCACCGCCGCGCCGATCTGGTCGTGCATCTTATCGGTCTGGCGTTGATTTTGACCGCTGGCGGAGCGCTGATCCGCAAATCGTACCTGATGCTCGACAGCGGGCTTATTCTTGCGGTTCTGGTTTATGTAGCCTGTGCGCTGGGCTCTAATCTGGCCTCGTGTTTTTATCACTTTTCCCGCTGGCACCAGCGTCGGCAGCTGCTACGACGCATAGACCATGCCGCAATCTATTCCAGTATCTGCGGCACCTTCACACCCTTTTTCCTGCTGGCCGGTACCGGCTGGACCATGACTTTGCTCTGGTTGTGCTGGGGGCTGACTGTGGTGGCCATCTGGAACAAGATCGCCAACAAGACGGTCAAGTCCCGATGGTCAACAGCATCCTATCTGGGTCTGGGCGCGCTGGGGCTGTGCGCCATACCCGATCTGAAAGATGTCCCCGTTTCAGTCCTGTGGTGCATTCTGGCCGGGGCGGCAAGCTATGTGATCGGCACGGTCTTTTATGCCCGCAAGACACTGCCTTTCCGCTATGCGATTTGGCACGCTTGGGTCAATCTTGGCGGCATATTCATGTTCGTAGGCATCTGGATCGCTCTGTTCGTGCAGGGATAACCGTGAGGGGAGGGGCTCTGCCCCTCCCACAAACTATAGGCCAGTCCTGATCCGATTAGAGCAAGCCGCCCTGCTTGAGCAAATCGATCATATCCGCCTTGGGGCGCGGGCCGATATGGCTGATCACCTCACGGGCGCAGACATTGCCCATCTTGGCGCAGGTCTCATAGTCTCGCCCAGTGGCCATGCCAAACAGGAACCCGGCTGCGAATTGGTCGCCTGCGCCGGTGGCGTCGACGGGAACGATTTTTTCCACCGGAATGTCAAAGCGCTGACCTTCATTCAGCACAGTTACCCCGTCGCCTGACCGGGTGCAGACCACCAGTGGGCAGATATCGGCGGTTTTCGCCAGTGCATCCTCAAGATCATTGGTTTCGAATAGGGATTTGATCTCGGCCTCGTTGCCGATCACAAAATCCAGTTCATTTTCGATCAGCAGTAGGAAATCGACCCGGTGCCGTTCAACGCAGAACGGGTCAGAAATGGCGATCCCGGCCTTGCCGCCGCCCTTGTGGCAATCCCGTGCGGCCTGAAGGAACGCAGCTTTGCCTTTTTCCTTGTCGAACAAATAGCCTTCAAGGAACATGATCTGGCTGTTACCCGCGACCCCAGCTGACACATCCGCCGAGGAAAGCTCCGAGGAAATCCCCAGATAGGTGTTCATCGACCGTTCACCGTCGGGTGAGACAAAAATCATCGAGCGCGAGGTCGGAAGCTCTCCACCCGGTACGGGCGGATTCACGAAATCCACACCGTCCTCGTGCATCGCCTCTGCGTAGAATCGTCCCAACGCATCATCATGTACGCGTCCGATAAAGGCTGCGCTCAGTCCCAGTGCGCCGGCACCGGCAATCGTGTTCGCAACGGATCCGCCCGGCGTTTGCACGCGGCCTTCCATAGCGGCGTAAAGAAGTTCACCCCGCTCCTGTTCTATCAGCTGCATGATGCCCTTCTCGATGCCCATCAGTTCCAGAAAACTGTCATCGGCCTGAGAGATCACGTCCACAACGGCGTTTCCAATACCGGTGAGCTGGTAGGTTTTCATAGGTTCTTGTCCTCGAATTGGCAGAGATCGCGGATGATACAGGTTCCGCACATAGGTTTGCGTGCTTTGCAGTGATACCGGCCATACAAGATAAGCCAGTGATGTGCGTGCAGTTGGAAGTCGGTCGGGATGTTATCTTCGATTGCGCGTTCAACCGCATCCACATGTTTTCCCGGACAGATGCCTGTTCGGTTTCCGACACGAAAAATATGCGTATCCACGGCCTGCGCCGGATAGCGCCACCACATGTTCAACACCACATTGGCGGTCTTACGCCCGACGCCCGGCAGCGATTGCAACGCGGCGCGGGAATTGGGAACTTCGCCGTCATACTCTTCGACCAGAATACGGCTGAGCTTGATGACGTTCTTTGCCTTTTGGCGGAATAGACCGATGGTTTTGATATGCTCGATCAGGCCATCTTCGCCCAGGTCCAGCATCTTTTGCGGGGTGTCGGCGGTTTTGAAAAGGGCGCGCGTAGCCTTGTTGACGCCGACATCGGTGGCCTGTGCAGACAGCGCCACCGCTACGACCAGAGTATAGACATTCACATGCTCTAGCTCACCCTCAGGTTCCGGGTCAGCCTGCTGAAAGCGGGTAAAAATCTCTCGGATCGTGTGGTAATCAAGTTGCTTGGCCATGCGGCGACGTATGCACGTATTGCGGCGCAGGGCAAGCCGATGGCTCGGGTAACCACACAAGCAAGAATCTGCTTAGCGGATAGCTGTGGGTTTTGGATTACGTAGGGTAAGCCTGATTCGTGTTATTCTCGCGATGCGCAGCCTATTTTTATTTCAGCGCATTTTTCCCGCATTGGCGGATATTTTATTTAATTATTGAAAGGTTGATCCATGGCGAACCCAGATCTTGCCGCAAAACTGCAGTCCCGTTATCGGTCTGTTGAGCTGGCCCATCAAGGTGACGAAGACCTCGGCCCCCTGAAATTACTGCCCGGAGTTTGGAAGAACGGCGACAGCACGCGCGGACGTGGCTGGAACATGATCGCCCTTCCGTTTGCGACCGAGCCTGGCAGCCGTCTCAACTATCGTCTGCTGGTTAATCAATTCGAGGAAACGCTTCAATTCACGACCGTTGACAAAGCGGTTCCAAACCGCGGGATTGAGCGTCCGAACCCGGCCTCAGGAGACCCGACCGTTAACACCGATCAGTTTGTGGTTACACTGGATTATCAGCAGTCCATCGCGCAGCTCTCGGCTGAAGATCGCCCCGACAGCGGACTGGCGGGACCTGCCGATCTGGCCATCCATCACGAGCCCGGTCTGTTCCTGCATATGACCAATCTGACCACAAACAATCTGAACGTTGCACGTTTGGGAACGGTGCCACATGGCGACTCGCTGTTAGGTCTTGGAGAAGCGAGCGAGATCGATGGACCGCCAACGATTCCGGTGGTCGACGGGCTGCCCGAAGGGGCCACAAAGGACCTGAACAGCGGATATCTTTCGCCCTACAAACATTATCACGATAATCCGTTCAACGGCGTTGTGACCGCCCCGGGGTTCCCAGGCTTCGATCCTGTGCACCCGCATCTGTTGCTGGCAGCTGGAATACCGAACAATGTGAAAAAAACCACGATATTGCCGTTCAACACCGCGCTTGAGGATGCCGGGATCGTCAACATTCCGTTTGTTGTCAAACAAGCCAACGCGGCGGTGATGGATTCGATCTTTTGGATCATGGAGCTGGACGAGCCGGGAATTGGCGGTGAACCCAAGCTGCTGATGATGTATCTGCAGAATGTCGGTCTGGATTTCTTCCCACGCTTTGACGGGAAGCCCGGTCTGATCCGCTGGCCGCATGTCAGCATCAACGTCATGGAAAAGGTTGCACCCCCGGAAGAGGCGGCACCCTATACCGTTATCCCGCAGGTCTGAGGGGCAGATAGCGCAAGAATCGGGTCGCACTCTGGTCGGTAACAGGCCATCTTCTGTCTATCGAAGGAGTGCGACCATGAATGTCCAGACCCCAGAAAGCGGCTATCATTATAATGTCATGCGCCGGGCGATTGACCTGATTGATCAGGGTGGAGAGGCCCTGAGTCTTGAGGAACTGGCACAGCAGATGGATATGAGCCCCGCGCATTTCCAGCGCCTGTTCTCACGTTGGACCGGGGTATCGCCCAAGCGGTATCAGCAATATCTGACGCTGGGCCATGCCAAGGCGTTGCTGCGCGAGCGGTTCACGACACTGGAAACCGCTCTGAATGTTGGCCTGTCCGGCAGCGGTCGCCTGCATGATCTGTTCCTGAAATGGGAATCCATGAGCCCCGGCGAATATGCCCGTAGGGGTGCCGGTTTGACCATCTATTGGGGATGGTTTGAATGTCCTTTTGGTCCTGCTTTGGTGATGGGCACCGACAAGGGCATCTGCGGAATGGCCTTTGGGGCCGAAACCGGCGAAGAAAATGCCATGGCGGATATGTTGTCGCGTTGGCCCAATGCCAATTTCGTCGAGGACCCGATGCGCCTGCGGCCCTGGGCGCTCAGTGCATTTGGCGCGATGAGCGACCGATTGGAACCAACGCCTCTGTATCTGATAGGCTCGCCCCTGCAGATCAAAGTGTGGGAAGCGCTGATGCATATCCCTTCGGGCCAGGTCACAACCTATTCCGAGATCGCGCAACGGGTGGGATCACCGCAAGCTGTGCGCGCCGTCGGGACGGCCGTGGGTCGAAACCCGGTCAGTTGGCTGATCCCTTGCCACCGCGCGCTGCGAAAATCCGGGGGGCTGGGTGGGTATCATTGGGGCCTGCCGGTGAAACGCGCCATGCTGGCCTATGAGGCGGCACAAGCAGACGCTTGATTTCTGATCAGAAAAAGCCATAGGGATCATCGAACAAAGTGATAGACCTGTCCCAAGGTTGCAGGACACCAATGCGATGATCCAGAAATTTGCCCTGTGGTCGATCCCGATTTCCATCGCGGTTCTGGCCTTGAAACTGTTGGCCTGGTGGTTGACGGGATCGGTCGCCTTGTTGTCCGATGCGATGGAATCCGTGGTCAATGTGGTCGCGGCCTTGCTGGCGTTCTTTGCGGTTTCGATCGGCGGCAAACCTCCTGACGATAATCACCCCTTTGGGCACAAGAAAGCCGAATACCTGTCTGCTGTTGTCGAAGGTGTGCTGATCGTGCTGGCGGCGCTTCTAATCCTGCGAGAGGCCGTTGCCGCGCTGTCATCGTCGCATCTGGACCAGGCCCCGCTGACAGGGGTGGCAATCAATGTGCTGGCAACCGCTCTGAACGGTGCCTGGGCCTATATGTTGCTGCGGGTCGGGCGGCAGTACGCCTCTCCGGCGCTTGAGGCCAGCGCAAAGCATATCTTTACCGATGTGTTCACCTCGGTGGGCGTTGTCATCGGATTGGTGCTGGCCCTTGCCACCGGCTGGCTGATCCTGGACCCGATCCTGGCCATTCTGGTCGCCCTGAACATTCTGTGGGAGGGATGGAAGGTCATTCGCAAGTCGATTGACGGTCTGATGGACGTGTCCCTTACTGATCCCGAACTGGATGAAGTGCGGAGCATCATCGATGCAAATCTGGGCCGGGCGCTGGAATATCACGACCTGCGGGGCCGCCGATCCGCCAGCATGATCTTTGTCGAGTTCCATCTGGTCGTTGACGGTAGCATGAGCGTGGCGACGGCCCATGATATCTGTGACGATATCGAAGACGCTTTGACCGATCAGTTCCCCGGATCGGTTTTTGTGATTCATCTTGAGCCGGATTCAGAGTCTAAAGGGCCCGGCGCAGATAGCGCACGGGCCCCGAAAACAGGTTAGACGGCAGGTGGGTTACTCGGCAGCCCAGCCGCCGACGGCCTTGACCTCAAGGAAATCCTCCAGCCCCCAGACGCCGCCTTCGCGCCCGTTGCCGGATTGTTTCATGCCGCCGAACGGGGAACCCGCGCTGCGGGATTTGCCATTCATCTCGACCATACCCGACCGCAGAGCGCGGGCCATGCGGTTGGCACGGACGTTATCCTGTGTCTGGACATAGTTGGTCAGCCCATAAGGTGTGTCATTGGCGATTTCGATGGCCTCTTCGTCGGTATCGAAGGGGATCATGGTCAGAACCGGTCCAAAGATCTCTTCGCGGGCGACGGTCATCTGGTTGTTGACGTCGGCAAAGACCGTGGGCCGCACGTAATAGCCCTTGTTCAGCCCTTCGGGCCTGCCAGTGCCACCAGCGACAAGGCGCGCGCCTTCGTCGATACCCTTTTGGATCAGGTCCTGAATCTTGCCCCATTGCAGCTCGTTCACAACCGGGCCGATATGGCGGCCTTCTTCCATCGCCGGGCCAACGGTGACACCTTTGGCAATCTCAGCTGCGGTTTCCACCGCCGCGTCATAGATGGGACGCTGAACCAGCATCCGGCTAGGGGCGTTACAGCTTTGACCGGTGTTGTTCATCATGTGCAGCACGCCACGTTTGACGGCCTTTTCATCCGCATCGGCAAAGACCACGTTTGCACCCTTGCCGCCCAGTTCCAAATGCACCTTCTTCAGTGTATCGGCTGCGGCTTTGGAAATAGCCGTGCCCGCGCGGGTGGATCCCGTAAAGCTGACCATATCCACATCGGGGTGCGTGGACAGCTGAGATCCGACGCCAACCCCGTCACCGTTGACAAGGTTGAAGACACCGGGTGGGAATCCGGCCTCATCCATCAGCTCGGCAAAGATCATCGCGTTCAGCGGGCTTTGCTCCGAGGGTTTCAGAACCATTGTGCAGCCCGCAATCGCAGCCGCACCGACCTTCAGCGTGACCTGGTTCATTGGCCAATTCCACGGTGTGATCAGGGCGGCGACACCGACGGCCTCATAGATGATCTGGTCGTTGGGAGCGTGATCGCCCAGCGGCCGCTCGAAAGGAAACGCTTTGGCAGCGCGGATGAAATTTGCCAGGTGCCAACTTCCTGCTCCGACTTGCTGGCTACGCGCCATGTCGATCGGGGCGCCCATCTCCAACGACATTGCCTGGGCCAGATCCTCGGACCGTTCGGCATAAAGCTCGATCAGCTTTTCGACCATCGCGATGCGGGTTTCCGCCGGGGTTTCCATCCAGCCGGGCAACGCCGCCTTGGCCGCTGCAACAGCCGCGTCCGTATCGGCCTGATCGCCCAGTGAAATCACGGCACATGGTTCTTCGGTCGAGGGGTTGATGACCTGAAAATCATGCGTAACCGATGGGGCAACCCACTGACCGTTGATGTAAAAATTGCGTTTCTCGATCATGGTGCATCCTCCTGACCATGCGACGGGGATTCTTGGTTCGGCGCCACTGTGTCAGGCCTTCAGGAAACCGGCAAGCGCGATTTGATCAAATGGAATTTTGAGGTCTGGCCTAGGGCTAAAGTGACTTGCTGACTGTTTAACATCGGCGCAAAGTGATTAGGTTCTGGACAACCGACTCGGTTTTGTAATTAGCAAAGGAGATGCTTCATGGGTTTGCGCATCAACGACACAGTCCCCAATTTCACTGCAGAAACGGATCAGGGCACCATTCAGTTCCACGACTGGATTGGGGATAGCTGGGCCATTCTGTTCTCGCACCCCAAGGATTTCACTCCTGTCTGCACCACCGAGTTTTCGGCCGTCGCGCAGCTAAGCGATGAGTGGGCCGCGCGCAACACCAAGGTCCTGGGCGTTTCGGTTGACGGCGTCGAAGACCACAAGAAGTGGAAAAAGGATATCGAGGCCTATGGCAACGCGCATCCCGGTTTTCCAATCATTGCCGATGATGGTCTGGCCGTTTCAAAGGCCTTCGACATGCTGCCCGCCGAGGCCTATTTGCCGGACGGGCGTACCCCGGCCGACAGCGCGACCGTGCGGTCGGTCTTTATCATCGGGCCGGATAAGCAACTGAAGCTGTCGATGACCTATCCTATGACTGTGGGACGTAACTTTGCCGAGATTCTGCGTGCACTGGACGGGTTGCAGATGTCGTCGAAAGGCGTGGCTACCCCGGCGAACTGGGTGCCTGGCGAAGACGTAATCATTCCGCCTGCTGTCTCAAACGACGACGCCAAAGCAAAGTTTGGCGAGTTCGAGACTATCTTCCCCTATCTGCGCAAGACCAAGGCGCCGTCGTAAGACGGCCCAGGTCAGGGGGGCTGTCTGCCCCCCATCGCGCCTCGTGGCGCGATTCCCCCCGGAAGGTATTTTCAGCCAGATGAAGCAGGCGGGCGCTGCGGGTGCAGGTGCAGCTTGGCGCGGTAGGCTGCGCGCTTGAACTCTCGGGTTAATTTGTCTGACAGGGGCGGTTTTGTCTGAATGGTCGAGCCGCCGATTTCCTGTGCCACTTCCTGATTTCCGCTGCCTTGCAAGGCGTGAACCGGCTGGTCTGTCAGCCAGTGCATCTGCAAGAAGGTATCGACAGGGCGGTCGATTTGGTCGGTGGTCGCCAAAAGGCGTTCGGCGGCGTTTTTCCCCACCATCTGACATACGCATTGCAGGCCGATCACCTTGGGTAGGATCAGCCGCAGGCCATCTTGTTCTGCCAAGACCTCTGCCGGTACTTCGCGCTGTTTTACGGGGATGCGGATATAGTGATCGGGGGTGGCGATTGAGGCCAACAACCCAAGCGCCTGTTCCATTCGCGCCCGATCTATGCGCAGGTCATCCTCGGTGATGATGGCCAGGTCGATATCGTCCTCGACCAGCTTGCGCCAGATGCGTCGATGGCTTTCGAACACGCCGATTTCTGCGGGTCGCAAGGGGAATGGGTAATGCGGGCGGTGCAGATTTCCGGAATGCAGTTCGACACCGGAAATCTGGTCAGGGTCGCGGCCATTTACGGCCTCAAACAGTTCAGCATTGGGCAGGGCCGCGCAGAGCTGATCAGCATTGGGACGGCGCGCGGTGCTCGAGGACATATGGATGACAAAGGATCGCATGCCCCGTGCATAGAACACCGCGTCAGGCGGGGAAAGAGCAACCGTGGATTAAGCCTGGCTCTGGTCGGCGGGTTCTGACGACGAGGACGTGTTGACTAGGGGTTCGGACAAAAGCTCTTCGACAAAAAAGCTGAGCAGTTGAAGCCGTCCCGAGACACCCGCCTTGCGGTAAATCGCAGCGCTTTGTGCCTTGATAGTCCCTTCTTTCGTCTGTCTCATCTCGGCGATTTCTGCGATCGACAAACCTTTGATAGACAAGATTGCGACATCGCGTTCCGCATTGCTGAGCTGCCATTGCGTGAACTGGTTTTCGATGACCTGCGAGAATGCGCCCTGCGCCACGCCCAATTGACGCTGCATGTCCTGTACGCGCAGGCCTTGCGCCCGGATCAGCGTGATTGTTGCAATCAGACCACCAATCAGAGCCAGGGACAGGAACAGTTCGAACTCGTGCAGATGCCGGAACCCGGCAGTTTCGCCACCAAACCAGTCAAGCGCCGCATCGGTCAGGAAAAAGGTGGCGCAGACAGCCTGCACCACCAGAAGGAGCCAGAGAAAAGACGTCTGTGAAATCTTCATAGCGCTCCTTTAAGATTGTCTGGTCAGTCGTCGTCCTCTTCAAGCTCGATCGCGGTGACAACGCCATCGGTCTTGTTCAGGACCAGTTCAGTTTCCACGCCATCCTTGACGAGTTCAACCTCGATCTCGCCATCTTCGAATTCGATCTCTTCGATCTGGTATCCCTGCGCCTCGAGAGTGGTACGGATATCGGTCTCGGTGGTGCCCAGCTTGTCCCCGACTGTCACGTTGGCAAAAGCCAGCACCGGGGCGGTCGCGATCAGTCCGACCAGAGTCAGCATTTTGAAAGTCTCCATTTCGCATCTCCTAGATTTGTTGCGTCGATGTAGGAGACGTGGGTTCACCTGGCCGGTGGTGCGATTGGATTTCGGTTGAATTGGGCGGAATTGGTCCAAGGTTTATGCTGACTGAACAAAAAAAAGACCCCGGACAAAGCCGGGGTCTTTCGAGAAATCAGAGGGGCGAGCAGATTATTCTGCGCCTTCCTCTTTCTTTTCTTTCTTCTCAGGTGCGATCTCTTCGCCGGTTTCCTGATCGACGATTTTCATCGACAGGCGCACTTTGCCGCGGTCGTCAAAGCCCAGCAGCTTGACCTTCACTTCCTGGCCTTCCTTCAGAACATCCGACGGATGGTTCAGGCGACGGTTTTCGATCTGGGACACATGGACCAGACCGTCGCGCTTGCCAAAGAAGTTCACGAAAGCACCAAAGTCGACGATCTTGACCACTTTACCGGTGTAGATCTGGCCTTCTTCGGGTTCGGCAACGATCGAATGGATCATCTCGTATGCCTTCTTGATCGATTCACCATCGGGCGAGGCGATCTTGATCACGCCATCGTCGTTGATGTCGACCTTGGCACCCGAAACTTCGACGATTTCGCGGATGACCTTGCCGCCGGAACCGATCACTTCACGGATCTTGTCGGTCGGGATGTTCATGGTTTCGATGCGCGGTGCATGGACCGAGAAATCATTGGTCTCGGACAGGGCTTTGCCCATCTCGCCCAGGATGTGCATCCGGCCGTCCTTGGCTTGCGCCAGGGCTTTCTCCATGATCTCGGGCGTGATGCCCGCAACCTTGATGTCCATCTGCAGAGAGGTGATGCCGTTTTCGGTACCCGCAACCTTGAAGTCCATGTCGCCCAGGTGGTCTTCGTCACCCAGAATGTCCGACAGGATTGCGTAATCGCCGTCATCTTCCAGGATCAGACCCATGGCAACACCAGCAACCGGTGCTTTCAGCGGAACGCCCGCATCCATCATCGACAGCGAACCGCCGCAAACAGAAGCCATCGAGCTGGAGCCGTTGGATTCGGTGATCTCGGACACGATGCGGATCGTGTAGGGGAAGTCGGTTGCCGCAGGCAGAACCGCCTGCAACGCGCGCCATGCCAGTTTGCCGTGACCAATCTCACGACGTCCCGGAGGGCCCACGCGACCCGCTTCACCAACCGAATAAGGAGGGAAGTTGTAATGCAGCAGGAAGTTCGATTTGAAGTTGCCGTGCAGGGCGTCGATGAACTGCTCATCATCACCGGTGCCCAGCGTGGTTACAGCCAGCGCCTGTGTTTCACCACGGGTGAACAGGGCCGAGCCGTGTGTCCGCGGCAGCATCGAGGTTTCTGCAACGATCGAACGGATATCGGTGGTCGAACGACCGTCGATCCGCTTGCCGCCTTTGACGACGTCGCCGCGCAGGATGCCTGCTTCCAGCTTTTTCATCGCCGAGCCAAGGTTCGCGTCTTCCAGCTGTTCCTCGGTCAGGGCTTCCTTGATCGCATCGCGGGCAGCGGAAACAGCGGCAGTGCGCTCTTGCTTGTCGGTGATCGCGAAGGCTGCGCGCATCTGTTCTTCACCTGCGGCCTTAACGGCAGCGGAAAGCTCAGAATAATCGGGCGCTTGGAAATCAAACGGCTCTTTTGCCGCGTCTTCGGCCAGTGAAATGATCAGGTCGATCACCGGCTGAATCTGCTCGTGTGCGAATTTGACCGCACCCAGCATCTCGGCCTCGGACAGTTCGTAAGCCTCCGATTCAACCATCATCACGGCGTCTTTGGTGCCGGCAACAACCAGATCCAGACGCTGTTCAGGGTTCAGGCGCAGGTCCTGCATGTCGTCTACGGTCGGGTTGAGGATGTAATCGCCATCCTCGAAACCAACGCGGCAACCAGCAATCGGGCCTCTGAACGGTGCGCCCGAAATGGTCAGCGCGGCAGAGGCTGCGATCATCGCAACCATGTCGGGGTCGTTGACCAGATCGTGGCTGAGCACGGTGCACATCACCAGAACTTCGTTTTTGAAGCCGTCAACAAACAGCGGGCGGATCGGCCGGTCGATCAGACGCGCGGTCAGCGTCTCTTTTTCAGTCGGGCGCGCCTCGCGCTTGAAAAAGCCACCCGGAACTTTACCGGCGGCATAATATTTCTCTTGGTAGTGGACGGTCAGCGGGAAAAAGTCCTGACCGGGTTTTTGCTTCCGCGCAAAGGTCACGTTTGCCATCACGCTGGTCTCGCCCAGCGTGGCAATCACACTGCCGTCCGCCTGACGGGCAACCTTGCCGGTTTCCAGTGTCAGCGTCTCTTCGCCCCACTGAATTGATTTCTTTGTTACATCAAACATTTGCGTATCCTAGAAGGGAGCACTCCCGCCCCTGCGGGTCTCCCGTTTGCGTGGCGGCCCCATTGCCGCCGACCCCACTTTATCTTCCATTCGAGTGCCGGGGTCAGGGCACAACGTCTCAGATGGACCGCCCATACAGCAGTTTGGGGGCTTTGGAAAGGCAGGAGTTCCGAGGAAGAGTAAGGGTATAAAGGGCGCATGCCCGATCCATCGAGGGTCGGGCATGCGCTGCGATCCTACAGGATCGCGTGGGCCAGGATCATGACGATACCACAGCCCAGCGCATAGCCGGTGTCGACCGCAATGGCGAAGCCGCTTTTTTGCGCCCATGTCCCGACCGAGGCTGTCTGCGCCGCCACCGCAAGGATCGCAAGCAGGGCGACGCCCAGGCTATTGGTGGTCTCGGTCACCGCGATTACCGCAGCCAGCAGGATCAGGAACACGATCTGTGTGGCCATCGCGCCCAGTGGCGGGGTTTCGGGCGGCGTCGGGTCGATGCGGGTGCCTTCGGCCCAGCGTTTCTGAAAGCCCATAGGGCCGTAGACCAGCCAGCCCAACAAAAAGGCAGCGACCACCCCTGCACCGAGGGCCAGCCAGTTGATCATAGTGCTGTCTCCAGCGCCGCAAGGATAGCGGTCCAGCCGCCCTCGTGATTGTCTCGGCTTTCCTGCGAGGGAAAGCGGATGTGGTGCAGCCGCAGCTCGGTGCCCTTTTCGGTGGGTGTGAAATCCAGTGTGACCGTAGAATCGTCTTGGCTGTAGGGCGAATTCCAGGTGAATTGCAGACGGTTGGGGCGGTCGATGACCTTGTATTCGCCCTCATGCGGCAGATCGCCAGCCTCGGGCGCGCGCATGATGATTTTGAACCGGCCGCCGACCTTGGCGTCGGAATGCGCTTCGGGCACGGTCATGCCCGGTGCCGGCAGCATGAATTTTGCCAGCATCTCGGGGTTGAGCCAGGCATCAAACACCTTTTCGGGTGGATGTGGAATGGCGCGCGTTATTTCAAGTGACAGGTCCGTCATCTTCTGGGTCCTCCAAAGCAGTTTCCAAGGCGTCCAGCCGAAGCGCCCAAATCGAACGCAACCCGGCAAACCAAGAATCAACGGCTGATAAAGGAGCCATCTGAACCTCGATCAGATGTTCGCGCCATTCGGTCCGGCGCTGCACCAGCTCGGCGTTTTCCAGCACCTTGATGTGCTTGGAGACCGAGTTGAGGCTCATATCGAATTGCCGCGCTATGTCCGTCACCCGCAAAGGTCCCTGCTGCGCAAGCATCGTCAGAATAGCGCGGCGGGTCGGGTCGGACGCGGCCTTCAATATTACATTGAGGTCATATCGACTCTCTCGTTCAACCATTTGGATGAATTACAACCTTATTCTGCTTCAGTCAACCATTTGGGTGAATAACATGTTGAAACCCTGATTGACCAGTCGCCAAATGCACCCTTTGGATAAGGGTTTGGCCCTGATCGGTGCAGATGTGGCCGAATACAGTCTGAGTCAGGTAAAATTTGGGGAGGACAAGTGTGGCTAACGATTTTGGTGGAGCCACTGATTACGGGTGAGATCGAACCGTATTGGCCCCGTCTCCAGCTTAAAGAAGAAGATCCATTCTATTATGATCGTGCAGAAAGCGGTTTTCATATATCCGGGATCAAAGCGGGTCTGGGCCTATTGCAACGAATCTTCTTTGCTACGCGGTTGGGGAAACCCCAGTTCTTCTTCTTTCAGTATGCCGCGGAGGATTGCGGCAGTTTCCACCTCGGACATTCTTTTTACGATGCTATCTGTGCCAGAGACCATTGTTGACTTTTTTTCTGATTTAGGAGCCTGGGAAAGGTTAGCTGCAAAAACGCGGTTCAAAACTGATTTTAGAGGCATTGTTAAACTCCAGTAAAATAGTCGTCAGACACTGTCGCTGCGGGCCAGTCCGAACCACGAGGGTGGGAGGGCTCAAAGACCGTTTGCCGTGAGTGTGTACCCGCAGCGACAGGCGGCATTTAGGAACCGACCGATCCTGTGCAAAGGGGGAAGATATTGGCCTTTCGCGTCATTTTTTGACTCTCTGATAAAAAAACACAACGTTGCTTACGTTTACGTCAACTTTCTAAACCAGCGCTGAGATTCTGCGACGCAACGTCACAATTTGACACCTGTTCATCACGGGCAAATTCAACGGTCCTGAAGGCAAAAAAGCGGCCGTCTTTAGGGGCGATTCTATCGTGCAAGCAGGCGGAACCGTGGCTCCCAATAAAAACGGGCGCGCCCATTGTGGGCGCGCCTTGAAAAGGGAGGACTATGAAAAACCTAACGCTCGAAAAAAAATAAGCGCCTACTCACTACAGTTCCTAGACTGCAGCGATTTGAGCAGCTTGTCGGTGAAGTGGATCACACGGCGCGAAAAAAGTTTCCATCGTCCGAGATGTTGTCGTGATCGGTCATCGAGAAGGCAGCGAAAGGCTTTTCTTCAAGGTCGGAGAGAACCCCAAAACCAAATACGCCCGCCGAATGGCGAGCGTATCATGATCAATAGGCTTTTCAGCCTCTGTATCAAAAACAGCAGCGCGCGCTTAGCGGCGGATGCCCAGCTTTTTGATCAGGTCCTGGTACCGTGCTTCTTCTTTGCCTTTCAGATAGTCCAGCAGCTTACGGCGCTGGGCAACCATCTTCAGAAGACCACGGCGACCGTGGTTGTCTTTCTTGTGGGTCTTGAAGTGCTCGGTCAGGGTGGTGATGCGCGAGGTCAGGATGGCAACCTGGACTTCTGGCGAACCGGTGTCGCCGTCCTTGGTTGCGAATTCTTTCATGACGCGATCTTTTTCAGCGGCAGTAATCGACATCGGGGTCTCCTTTGAAAAGGTTAGGGTTGATGGCACAGGCCGGGATGTCGTCCAGCGCAGGCCCATGGAGAAAACCGCATCGATTCCGACACGGATGCGCGCGTATAGGCGCATTTGCGGTCAATGGCAAAGGGATTCTGGAAATTCAGCCCAGCGCGCTGAGCTGCGCCAGGTCGCCTGAGGATATCAGTTGAATGTCATCGGCGCTGACTCCGTCTGCCCCGATCAGCTGCACCACGTTCTGCCCGTCGACAATTACTTGGGTCAGGTTCTCGTCTTCGGTGTCTGTCTTGATCTGAATGTCGGGGTTTTCCTGACCTTCCCATGAGATCAGTAGCTTGTCTTGACCGGGCTGAAAATCCATGACGGTTACGGCGTCGTCATCCGGTTCGGGCGAAACAGCGATGTCATCATCGCCTTCGCCTCCGGTTACGATATCCCCGCTTTCAGCAATGATCGTATCATCCCCGGCGCCACCGTTCAGGAAATCCACCGCGTCGGGGTGCTCTCCATCCTGACCGTCCAGAATATCGTCGTCATCACCGCCGAACAGCACGTCCTCGCCTTCGCCACCGCACAACCGGTCATCACCAAACCCGCCATGCAGTGCGTCATCGCCCTCACCGCCGGTCAGAATGTCGTCATCCTGCCCGCCATACAGCTCATCCTCGCCCATCCCGCCGTCCAGGTGATCTGCGCCGAAATGCCCGTAAAGTGCATCATCCCCCTCATCGCCCGAGATTTGATCGTCGCCCGCCCCTCCGTGAAGGACATCCTGGCCAGTGCCGCCAAAGATCGTATCAGCGCCTCCTCCCCCATGCAGGGTGTCATCGCCTTCGCCACCATAAATCGTGTCATCCCCCGCATATCCATTGATCTGATCGTCGCCTTCCAGACCGGTCAGGATGTCCAGATCCTCGGTACCCGCGATGATCATGTCGCCCTCGATTTCGGATATGATCGTCCCGGTCGAAATCTCGGGCGCTTCGGGTTCCTCGACATTCTCACCGACGTCAAGGAATTCGCCGGTTTCGACCGCAGGAGGCTGGTCGTCGACGACATCGTCCTCACCAGGATCTTCATCTATGTCAAAGACATCGCCGATGGCATAGGCCGCCCCGCCGACAGCTGCCAGACTCAGCAATCCGATCAGAAACATGACAACCTCCTTGAACGCATTGCTTCGAGGGTGAAATGTCTCATGCAATCAGGGCTTTGGTCAAAGCCTAGCTGAGCTTGTGGTTAACCCTTTGTCACCAGGGTTCGGGGTTTTGCGTGTAAGCGATATAGAGCGGATGCTTGGGGTGGCCGTCCTTGGTAAGCCCAAGGTGGTACATCGTCTGACCGGTGCCGCGCAGCAGGGTTTCGACGGCGGTGCCTCGATCCAAATGCGCGCCATGGGTGCCCCAGGCAGCGATGACCTGATCGGCCCAGTCCACGCCATTCAGAATGGCCATGTCATTCTCTGGCCCCACCGGATCGGCAGCGGCCCGCATCTTGCGTGGATCAGTATCGCGCCATGCAAAGATATTGGTGACCTGAAACGCGCCGAACCCCAGCGCGCGCGCCCGGCGTTCGCAGCGTTCAACCGTGGGATCGTTCTGCACCTCGGTCGCGGTGGAGGGATTCAGCATCACAAACAGCGCCTTGCGCCCGGCCGGATCCCAGATGCGCGTCAGGCTATAGCGGTATCTCTCGCAATCCGAATAAACAGCGGTCGAGGGCGCGTCGCCCTTGGTATGTGTGCGCGTGATCATGGGTTTCGACTAGCACGCAGATTACGTGACGAACACCCGGCTGGGATGCAATTCGCCGGATTTATAGATGCCGACCGCCACAGCCTGACCATCCAGCGAGGCCCAGGCCTCATCCCCGTATTCCACATCGGACGCCAGAACCATACCAGGGTTGCCGTTACGCAGACGGGTCGCACCTTCGGGCGTGCATTTCAGTTCGGGCAGGTCCGATAGGCCTGTTTCCAGCGGGTGCAGGTAGTCATCCAGCGCGGTGGTTTTGGCCATCTCGTCGATCTGTTCAATGCTCAGCCCGTCTTTGGTCTCGAACGGGCCGGACCAGATACGGCGCAGCTCGCGGACATGGCCGTAGCACCCCAGCGCCGCGCCCAGATCACGCGCGATCGATCGGACATAACCACCCTTGCCGCAGGTCATTTCCAGCATGACGTGGTCGGCATCTGGGCGATCAACCAGAACCAGTTCCTCGACCCACAGAGGGCGCGCAGCGAGTTCCACATCCTCGCCATCGCGGGCCAGCTTATAGGCACGCTGCCCGTCGATCTTCACCGCCGAGAATTTCGGCGGAACTTGCATGATTTCACCGATAAAGGGCGCGAGGGCCTCTTTGATGTCATGATCCGAAGGGCGCGCATCGCTGCTTGCGATTACCTCGCCCTCGGCGTCATCGGTATTGGTGGCCTGACCTAGTCGCACGGTGAAGGTATAGGCCTTGAGTGCGTCGGTGATATAGGGAACGGTTTTGGTCGCCTCACCTAAAGCCACGGCCAGAACGCCGGTGGCCTCGGGGTCCAGCGTCCCCGCATGTCCCGCCTTCTTTGCGTCCATTGCCCAGCGCACCTTGTTGACCACGGCGGTCGAGGTCATGCCCGCGGGCTTGTCCACCACCAGCCAACCGGAAATGTCGCGACCCTTGCGTTTGCGTCCCATTGTGCACCTTGTTCTATGCCGAGGCGCGCGAGTTAGCGGATCGGTCTGGCCCTGTCAATTTCAGGGCGTGTCTTCAACCACACCGACAATCGGCCCCAGCGAGAACCCGACATCGGATCGGCTGTTCGCCCGGTCATACATGCGAGAGATATTGCCGTCGAAGAACAGCGCATTCGGCGTTTCCAGCACATCGCGGAACAGGCTGCCGAATTGGTGGAAGGTGACGTAATCCTCGGAAATGGCGAACACCGCGCGGGTGCCATCGGCGCTGGTGCCCACGCCATTGCGCACATAAACCGACGTCGAATCAGGCAGGAACCTTGGGTGCAGCTCTCCGTCGATGACAAGCATCGGGCCGGATTGGCTGGCAAAGCGGCATTCGGGGGCCTGTTCAATGAATTCGAGCGTTTCAAACACGTCGGCGCGGCCCTCGCGGATGCAGAACACCCCGTTGGGCAGAAGGCCGAAGTTTCCGGGACCGGGGTTCGGGATCACACGCATCTGCTCCTGCCCGTCCTCGACATAATGGCCGACGGGCGAGCGGTCGTCGTGATACATGCCTGCGTTCATCGCAAAGGCCAGACGCTTGCCAACGGGCTCCAGCGCCTCATTCACCGCCGAGAAATGCCCTAGCAGGTCGCCATTCTCGTCATTGAGGAACAAGCGCATGTCCTCATTCGCGGCATCCACCTCGCAGACAGTGTAGCGTTTGTCACTATGCGTGACCTTTTCGCATGTCACTGCCCCGGCTTGCGCCGCCCACAGGAAAGCGACCAAAGTGACAAATGCCCGGATCACTCGTCGAGATCGCGGCGCACCGCGTCCTGATCGAACATGCGGCGGGTGTCATCCAGACGGTCGAATGTGTCATCCAGCCGGAATCGCAGATCGGGGGAGAATTTCAGCCCGACCTTTTTACCAACCATGCGCCGCAGCTCGTGTTTGTTGCGGGCCAGCAGTTCGATCACATCCTCCTGCCCTTTGCCGCCCAGGGGCAGCACAAAGGCGGTGGCGATCTTCAGATCGGGCGAGGTGCGCACCTCACCCACAGTGATTGACATGCGATTCAGGTCGGGATCGTGGACATCTCCGCGCGCCAGAACCTCGGACAGGGTGCGGCGGATCAGTTCGCCGACACGCAGCTGTCGTTGGGACGGGCCGGGGCCATCGTGGAATTTGTTCTTAGCCATATCCCCGATCTAAGCGCAAAGCGGGGCTTTGCCAAGCGGGTGCGAACCGGGTAGGAGGCTTTGAGCCAATCAATGCAAAAGGACCAGCGCAATGACCCATATTCCGGGGATCGTCATCACAGGGGCTTCGGGCCGTATGGGTCAGATGTTGATCAGGACCGTGACCGACAGTGATCAGGCCCGTCTGGTCGGCGTGATCGAGCGCACGGGTCATGATTGGGTTGGGCAGGATGTGGGCGTGGCCATGGGCGGTGCAGCGCTGGGCGTCACGGTGACCGACGATCCGCTGGAGGCCTTTGCCCAGGCGCAGGCCGTGATTGATTTCACCGCACCCGAGGCGACGCTGGAATTCGCCGCGTTGGCGGCGCAGGCGCGCTGTGTGCATGTGATCGGCACTACCGGGATGAGTGACGAGCAGATTGCCGCTCTGGAGCCGGCCTCACGTCATGCGGTGATCGTGCGGGCGGGAAATATGAGCCTGGGTGTGAACCTGCTGGTACAGCTGACCAAAAAGGTCGCTGCCGCGTTGGATGAAGATTTCGATATCGAGGTGATCGAAGGGCATCACCACCACAAGGTCGATGCGCCCTCGGGCACCGCGCTGATGCTGGGCGAGGCCGCTGCCGAAGGGCGTGGTGTAGATCTGGCTGAGGTGTCCGATCGGGGCCGCGATGGTATGACCGGCGCGCGCAAACGGGGCGATATCGGGTTCCATGCCATTCGCGGCGGCGACATCGTGGGTGAGCATGACGTGCTATTCGCGGCACCGGGCGAACGCATCGTGCTGCGCCACCTGGCCACTGACCGCGCCATTTTCGCGCGCGGCGCCCTGAAAGCCGCACTTTGGGGGCAGGGTAAAGCGCCTGGCCAATATGACATGGTGGACGTTCTGGGGCTTTGACACCGCCCGGGAGCCGACAGACCGACTACAACTCTCGGATCTTATCTGCGCGCAAAGGGCAGGCGAGATAGACGCCGAATTCTTTGCCGATATCCGCACTGACCCGCGCGTGAACCTTGCCCTGCCGATCCAGAAAACGCTGATTGTCCTCGACCGGGAATATCCCCTCGTGCCAGATGCCAGGATGGATATACAGCCCGCGTGACCCATCACACCAAAAGGCCACCACTTTTTCCGGTGTCAGATTGTCGCCCGGCAATGCGGCAGGGATGATGAAAGGCTTGTTGTCGATCGGCCAGAACATCTGTCCGCCATCGGGGTGATAGTTCATGTGCCAAAGCAGAACTTGATCACGCGGAGCAGTTTGCCGGTTGGCGTTGGCCTGTTGCGGATCAGTGGACCAGCCGAGGACATAGTGGCCGTTGACCGCTTCGTTCTCGCCGTAAAGGACGTCCCCTTTCCACTCACCATGAAATGTGCCTTCGACCCAACCGGCTTCATCGCCGGTACCTTCGTCGATGGACCGCCAACCCTGTTGCGGCCAACGGACGATTTCAATTTCGAATTCGGGGTCGTCGACCAGACAGCCATAGTCCTTGACCGACTTGTCTGTAGCACGGATCAGGGGGACCTCGTGCCAAGGCAGGGAGGGTTTGGTGTTGGCCTCAAAAATGTATTCTGGCGCGTTCATGTGAGCTCCTGATATTTTTCGACCATTCGCTGCACCATCGGCGCAAAATGGTTGAAACCGGGGATTTCCATGTCTGCACGTTTACCTGCTTCGTCCAGATAACGCACCTGAATGATCTCTTTCAGGTTCGGGTTCTGCTCGAATTCGGCAACTTCTCTGGCACTCATCGGCCCGCCTTGCAGTTCCAGTGTATGAACCGAAGCCGTGGACAGGCGGTTGAAATATTCGGGCTTGGTAGCGCAAAGATACCGTTTGGCCGCCACGTGATAGCGGCAGCAATCGGTGATAACTGACGGAAAGAACTGTTCCAGCACCTCGGCGCCTGCATCTTCGTGATGGCGGTCTTCGGTGTCGTCGGGGTGGTACGTGCCGAATTCGGATGTGAAATGACCGATATCATGCAGCAATGCCCCTACGATGATCTCTTCGGGCATGCCGTTCTGTTCGGCAATGGTCGCGCCCTGCAGCATGTGTTCTGCCATGGTGACGGGTTCGCCCAGATATTCCTCGCCGCCGCGGCGGTCAAAGATATCCCCGATGAAGGCCACGATATTGTCGGGGGTCAGGGTCGAGAAATCAGGTTTCATTCCGCCGCCTCCAGTGTCGCCAGTTCCATCGCCGCCAGGGTTGACAGTAAGCCGTCCTTGTCGGCGTAGCAGCCTTGCAACCACCGCGATCCGGCGCCGGAATAGCCCAGACGCGCGTGCAGGACGCGGGTGTTGTCAACGATGAAGCTTTCGCCCGGCTCCAGCTTGAACGACACGCCCATGGCCGGATCGTCGATTATCTCACCCAACTGGCGATAGGCGGCGTAATAGGCCTCCATCAGATCGAAAGGGATGTCCACAAACGGAGCCGACGAGCGGTTGTTAAAGCGGATACCGATCAACTCGCCATCGGGCGATAGCTCAATCATTGGGCGGCGCGACCGCAGGCAGACCCCGTCCGAGCCCTTGTATTCGAACCGGGCCGGGAAACCTGCCAACAGCGCAAATCCATCGGGGTTCTGATCGCGCAGTTTTTCCGCCGCCCGGAACCCGTCCACAACAATGGAATCGCCACCCTCGGCGCTGTTCTCCAGGCAGTACAGGATCTGCAATGTCGGTACCGGGTCGCGATAAGGGTTGTCCGTGTGCGCCTGCAGGCCAAGCCCTGTAAAGGCCAGGTTGGTCGGGTTCACCTCGGTTCGAACCTCGAAATAGGGGCCATAGTTGGTCTGACGGACGTATCCGAACAGATCAGCCACCTTCAACAGGGATTCCGGTTCGGTCGGGCCACTGGTCAGTTTGGCAAACCCGTATTCGGCGACCATTGCCAGCCAGCCGCGCTTGGCTGCGGGGTTGGCGTGGACGTCGCTCCAGTCGGCGCTGGGCGCGTCGAGCCCTTGCTCCCAGGTGGTGATCCCGGGCGCGGTGCGGCCAAAGGTGCGGCTGTCCTCTTGGTCATAGCTATGCGCAGCCAGCCAATCGGCGGGGAAAGTGACAGTCTTGTTTTCGGGTTGAAATGTGACAGTGAGGTCGCCGTTGGCCACTGAGGCAGCGCTGACCATGGTATCGGCGGGGATATCGCCAATGGTGATCAGGCGCTGTCCGTTGCCCGGTGCCCGTGTGTCAGGATCAAGCGCGTTGTCGCGTAGCCAGATGGCGTGAAAGCGGGCACTTGGGCCTGTATCGAATTCCACGGTGACGATTGACGGAGTATGGGTGGCAGAGCGCAGCATGGGGTTTCTCCTGTTCGCGCGGGCTTTGCTTGAGGATATACGCCCCCTGTGGCATTACGACAATTAATCCTTGTTGCTGCTGAGGCCTGGAAAAACTTATGGATAAAAAGAAGATCGGCTTGCCCCCGCTAGACTGGTTGCGCGTATTCGAAGCGGCGGGGCGGTTGGGTGGATTCTCGGCAGCGGCGCGCGAGTTTGGGCTAACACAGGCTGCCGTCAGTCAGCGCATCGGCAACCTTGAGGCCTGGTTGGGCCGCACGCTGTTTGTGCGCGAGGCGCGCGGTGTATCGCTGACCGTCGAGGGCGAAAGCTATCTACCGCTGGTTCAGGACAGCTTGCAGGCGCTCGAACGCAATACCGAAGACCTTTTCGGAAAATCCCCGCGCGAATTGCGGGTGGCTGGCCTGTCTTCCCATATTAAGGCCCTCGTCATACCCGCTCTTGCACGTTTTCACGTCCTGCGCCCCAAAGTGCGGGTGCTGACAGATTCTGTAGCGCGACGGTCTTCGCTGGATGAAGAGAGGACTTGGCTTCAAATCCGCTATGGGCGTGGGGCGTGGCCCGGGCGCGATGCCGAACTGATTGCGGCCGAAGTGCTAGTGCCGATGGCAGCGCCGGGTGTGGATTGGTCCGCGCCCTTGATTGATCTGCGCGGTGAAAGGCCCGGCTGGCGTGATTGGGCGAAAAACACCACTCAGACCGACCTGCCGCCCTCGAAAATGAGCTTCGATTCGATGGAACATGCGATTTCGGCGGCTCGGCAGGGTTTGGGCGTTGTGTTGGGATCCATGCCCTTGGCGCAATCGGACTTGCGAGCGGGGCGGTTGCGTCGACTGGATTTGCCCGAATTGAACGCAAAAGATGGCTATTGGCTGACCTGGCCCGAAGAGCGTGCGAAATCCAATAAGCAACGGGCGCTCATCGCGGATTTTCTGCAGGCCCTGCGCGGGGATTGATCAGAAATCTATCGCGATGCCTTTCTTTTCCCAGTCGCCATAACGTGCAGGATCGGGGCCGTCGCGTCCGCCCAGCTCTTTGGGTCGCGCTTTTGCGTCGGCTTCGGCCTTGCGGCGGCGGTCCTCCGCCTCGGCCAGCGCGCGTTGTGCGGCAGGCGGCAGGTCTTTGGGCTCGTCACTCATGACATCGGGTTCCTTTCAGTGCATTGGCTTGATATACGCCCCCGTCCGCCCTTGGCAATGCGGACGAGGGTCACATCAAAGGCGATTCAATGTCCGATAACGCAACGGCCGCGCGACGCAGCGCAATCTTCCTTCTGGATCAGATCTTGGGTGAGGGGCGGCTGATGTCAGAATGTCTGGCTGCAGGTGCGCTGGAGCGATTGGCACCAGAAGACCGGGCGCGGGCACAGCGGCTGGCGTTGCAAACGCTGCGTGGGCTCGAACGCGCCGACCGTCTGTTGGACAATCACCTGAACCGCACCCCCGCCGTGACCGTGCATAATGCCCTGCGTCTGGGAGCGGTTGAGCTGTGCCATGGCGAGGCAGCGCATGGCGTCGTAAATTCCATGGTTGAGATTGTCGGTCGCTCGCGCAAGCATGGGCGGCTCAAGGGGTTGGTGAACGCGGTTCTGCGCAAAGTCGCGGCGGAAGGGCCAGAGGCTTGGCCGAAAATGCGCGTGCCGCGCCTGCCCGAGTGGCTGCGCGATCCGTTGATCATGGCCTGGGGTGCCGAGGCCGTGACCGGCATGGAACTGGCGCATTTCGAGGGCGCGCCGCTGGATCTTTCGGTCAAGCCAGGGGCAACCGCGCCGGGTGAGATGCTTCCGACCGGTTCGATGCGGGTTCGGGATGCGGGGCAGGTGTCCGCTCTGCCGGGATATGATCGCGGTGACTGGTGGGTTCAGGATGCCGCCGCCGCACTGCCTGTCCGAGTCCTGGCGCCCAAGGCCGGAGAGAAAATTCTGGACCTTTGCGCTGCGCCCGGTGGCAAGTCGTTGCAGCTGGCGGCTGCGGGGGCCGATGTGACTGCGCTGGATATCTCGGAATCGCGGCTGGAACGAGTCCGCGAGAACCTGGCGCGGACGGGCCTGATGGCTACGGTCATCGCGGCTGACGCGCTGGAACACCAGGGTCAGTATGACGCCATCCTGCTGGATGCGCCCTGTTCCGCCACCGGCACGATCCGCCGCCATCCTGATCTGCCCTTTGCCAAGGACGGGTCGGAATTTGGCGCGCTGATCGAGCTGCAAACACAGATGCTTGCCCATGCCTGGACCCTTCTGAAACCGGGCGGGCGGTTGGTGTACTGCACCTGCTCGTTACTGCCCGATGAGGGCGAGGTGCAGGTTGAAGAGGCGCTACAGATGTATCCTGATATGCAAGCGGACCGGGCCGCTTTGCAGGTCGCGGGGGTCGAAGCCGGCTGGATCACCGAAGAGGGCGGTTTGCGTCTGCGGCCTGACTATTGGCCGGGGACAGGCGGCATGGACGGCTTCTATATCGCCTGCCTGACGAAATCGACCTGAAGGCACGCTTTTCGATGACTTGACGATTGCTCCGGTCTATCGTTGGGTCTCAGGCGCCAGCAGAGCGCAAGGGGCAGAGTAACGAGCGTCATGTCAAATTCGGACACCATGGCAAACCGATGGTCGCGGTTTCAGAACCGGCTTTATGCGCGGCTCAGTCAGCGGCGCAAAGCCGTTACCGGATTTGTGGGCGATCCGGAACCACGCACGGTTGGATCATTTGCGCGCGGGCGTCAGTTGGTGGCTGGGAACCTGCTGTTCTCGGGCTATCTGGTTGAGGCGCAGGATACAGGCTTATGGGATGTCACCGCGCCCAGCACCGGATTCGACGATGAACGCCACGGTTTTGCCTGGCTGGATGATCTGGCGGCTGTTGGCGACATCCGGGCGCGCGAAAAGGCGCAACGCTGGGTCTGGGGCTGGATCGAAGCACATGGGCGCGGGCACGGGCCCGGTTGGGCACCTGATCTGACAGGCCGGCGAGTGATGCGTTGGATCAATCACGCGATCTTTTTGCTGCGCGGTGTGGATGAGCAACAAAGCAAGGTCTTTTTCAGTTCGCTATCTCAGCAGGCCTGGTTCCTGTCGAAACGCTGGCATGCTGCGACGCCTGGCCTGCCCCGGTTCGAGGCGCTAGCCGGTCTGGTGCAGGCCGGTTTGGCTTTGGAAGGGCTTGAGCAGATGGCAGAGCCCGCCCTGCGCGCTCTGGCGCGGGAATGTGACAGTCAGATAGATCAAAAAGGTGGTATCTCCACGCGTAACCCCGAGGAGCTGCTGGAAGTCTTCACGCTGCTCGCCTGGACATCGGCGGCACTTAGCGATTTGGGGCGGGGTACACCTGGGGCGCAGGCGAATGCGATTAAACGGATGGCCCCGACCATGCGCAATCTGCGTCATTCGGATGGTGCACTGGCCCGTTTCCACGGGGGCGGGCGCGGGGTCGAGGGGCGTCTGGATCAGGCTCTGGCGCAAAGCGGCGTCAGACCGCAGAGCGAGAACGGCCTGTCCATGGGATTTGCCCGTCTCTATGCGGCACGGACCAGTGTGATTATTGATGCCAGTTCGCCGCCCAAAGGGGATGCGTCATATAACGCACATGCGTCGACCCTGGCGTTCGAGCTGACCTCGGGCCGCCGACCTCTGATTGTGAATTGTGGGTCTGGGGAAACCTTTGGGCTGGAATGGCGTCGGGCCGGGCGCGCCACGCCGTCGCATTCGACACTTTGTCTTGACGGCTTTTCAAGTGCGCGTCTGACCTCAGCTGTTCCTGGTACGGAACGTGAAGGGCTGGTCGACGCGCCAAAGGATGTTCCGGTCGAGTTCGAAGACGCGTTCGAGGGAACCCGGTTCATGGCCGGGCATGATGGCTATACGAAAGTGTTCGGCCTGACCCATGCCCGAACGTTCGAGCTGCGCTTTGACGGGCGGGAGCTGACCGGCGAAGATATTCTGCTTACCACAAGTGACAGGGCCAAGCGGCAATTTGACAAGGCGCTGGATGCGTCGAACCTGACTGGTATCGGCTTTGACATACGGTTCCATCTGCATCCGGACGTGGATGCGGCGATAGATTTGGGCGGTGCGGCGGTGTCCATGGCGCTCAAAAGCGGTGAGATTTGGGTGTTCCGCCATGATGGTGTGGGGAAATTGTCAATCGAGCCAAGTGTTTACCTTGAAAAGGGCCGTTTGAAGCCACGCGCGACAAAACAGATCGTTCTATCTGGCCGCGCAATGGAGTATGCGACGCGCATCCGGTGGACGTTGAGCAAGGCGCAGGATACAGCCTTTGCCGTGCGCGACCTGCACCGGGACGAGCCCGAGTTTGACTGACGCCAAAAGGACCTTTGGACCCATGACCGATCTTCACCCCGTGCGCCGCGCGTTGCTTTCCGTATCCGACAAGACCGGGCTGATCGAGCTGGGTAAGGCGCTGGCCGACCGCGGGGTCGAGTTGTTGTCGACCGGCGGCACAGCAAAAGCGTTGCGCGATGCGGGGTTGGAGGTGAAGGATGTCAGCGAGATCACCGGTTTCCCCGAGATGATGGATGGCCGGGTCAAAACGCTGCACCCGATGGTGCATGGCGGCTTGCTGGCCTTGCGTGACAATGACACCCATGTCGCCGCGATGAACGAACACGGCATCGACGCGATCGACTTGCTGGTGGTGAACCTCTATCCGTTCGAGGCGACCGTGGCTAAAGGCGCTGGCTATGACGAATGTATCGAGAATATCGACATCGGCGGCCCGGCGATGATCCGCGCCGCGTCCAAGAACCACGCGTTTGTCAATGTCGTGGTCGATGTCGAGGATTACTCGTCGCTGTTGGATCAGCTGGACGAGAATTATGGCAAGACCTCATATGGTTTCCGTCAGTGGCTGGCGCAAAAGGCCTATGCCCGCACCGCTGCTTACGACACCGCCGTGTCGAACTGGATGGCCGATGCGCTGCTGCTTGAGGCCCCCAAACGCCGCGCTTTTGCGGGCGAGTTGAAACAGACACTGCGCTATGGCGAGAACAGCCATCAGACCGCTGCATTTTATACCGACGGTACCAACCGACCCGGTGTGGCGACCGCCCTTCAGCATCAGGGCAAGGAACTGAGCTATAACAACATTAACGACACTGATGCGGCGTTTGAGCTGGTTGCGGAATTCGATCCCGTCAAGGGTGCGGCCTGTGCCATCATCAAACATGCCAACCCGTGTGGCGTTGCGACAGGAGGCACGCTGCTGGACGCCTATAAGGCCGCGTTCGACTGTGACCGTACCTCGGCCTTTGGCGGGATCGTGGCCCTGAATCAGCCGCTGGACGCTGAAACCGCGCAGGAGATCACAGGGATTTTCACCGAGGTTGTGATCGCACCTGGCGCCTCGGATGAGGCCAAGGCGATCTTTGCCGCCAAGAAAAACCTGCGCCTTCTGACGACCGAAGGCCTGCCGGATGTGACCGCCGGTGGCAAAACCGTGCGTCAGGTCGCGGGCGGTCTGTTGGTGCAAGACAAGGATAACGGTTTCGTCGGCATGGATGACCTGACGGTTGTCACCAAGAAGGCCCCGACGGATGAACAGATGCGCGACCTTCTGTTTGCCTGGAAGGTGGCAAAGCACGTGAAATCCAACGCCATCGTCTATGTTAAGGACGGCGCGACCGTGGGTGTCGGCGCTGGCCAGATGAGCCGCGTGGATTCGGCCCTGATCGCGGCCAAAAAGGCCGAGCGCATGGCCGATGTTCTAGGCCTGCCACAGCCGCTGACCATCGGCTCAGCGGTGGCGTCGGACGCGTTCTTCCCCTTTCCCGACGGTTTGATGGAGGCCGCAGAGGCCGGGGCCACCTGCGTGATTCAGCCTGGCGGCTCGATGCGAGATGACGACGTGATCGCCGCCGCAGATGAGGCCGGTCTGGCCATGGTCTTTACCGGCATGCGGCATTTCCGTCACTGATGCGTGCCCGATTGCTCCTCTGGGCGGCGCTGACCGCGTTTCTGATCGACCAGATCAGCAAGTACCTGGTCGTTCATGTGATGCGCGTGGCCGAAGAGCCGATCAGCGTTCTGCCGCCCTTTCTGGTGTTCAGATATGGCGAGAATCGCGGCATCAATTTCGGCCTGTTTCAGGGCAATGGCGACGCCGCGCGCTGGGCTCTGATCGGAGTTTCACTGGTGATTTCAGTGGGCGTGTTGATTTGGTTGATGCGCACGGCCCCCTCAAAGCTCATGTTGGTCTGTGGCGGCCTGCTGATCGGCGGTGCGCTTGGCAATGTGGTGGACCGCGTGTTGTACGGATATGTGCTGGATTTTCTGAACATGTCCTGCTGTGGTTTCGACAACCCCTATGTGTTCAATCTGGCCGATGTATTCATATTCGCAGGTGCGTTCGGGTTGGTGCTGTTTGATAGGAAAAAGCCCTCGTGACGCGGGTTTGGAAATACGATAAAAGCGCCTGAAACAGGCTGGAGACTTTCATGCGGTTGCCGCGTTCCATATTTGTTGTGACTATGAGTCTTGCGGTTGCGGGATGTTCGGATATCGGTCTGCGCCACCTCGAGCCGCCGGGCCCGGGCCCGGACGAGTTTGCGATTTTACCGGTCAAACCTCTGACCCAGCCAGAGAACTACAACTCCTTGCCCGCACCGACACCGGGTGGCACCAACCTGACCGATGCCAATCCCACAGGGGATGCTATTGCCGCGCTGGGCGGGAATCCGGCTGCTTCGAATCCAAATACCGCTGTGCCTGCCTCTGATGGCGCGCTTGTCACGGCCTCTAGCCGATATGGCGTTCCGTCAAACACACGGCAGGTCGTCAACCAAGAAGATGCGGATTTCCGCAAGCGTCAGGGGCGCTGGACCCGTTTGCGGCTGTTCAACGTAGATCGATATTCGCAGGTTTACCGTCGCTGGGCTATCGACCCGAACAAGCAAACCCAGGCTGCGCGGAACGCTGGGATCGAAACGCCATCGGCGCCGCCGGTCAATGAATAATTCTTAACTTTCCGTCATCGGGGTTGAACCCGGGCGGCACCACCGTAGTTTTAACACCAGAAACGAAACGGAGGATGCCCCATGGTTCGGGCTCTGGCACTGTCGGCTGCTCTGATCGCCGCCACCCCGGTTTTTGCCGAAGATGGGCACGAGGCGGTCACCACCTTTACGCTGGATAACGGTATGGACGTTGTCGTGATCGAGGATCACCGCGCCCCAGTCGTGCAGCACATGGTCTGGTATCGCGCCGGATCGGCGGATGAGCCGGTTGGTTCGTCCGGTGTGGCGCATTTTCTGGAACACCTGTTGTTCAAGGCCACCGACACGCTGGAGGCGGGCGAGTTTTCTGCCACCGTCGCGGCCAATGGTGGCAATGACAACGCGTTCACCTCGTATGATTACACCGCCTATTTTCAGCGTGTTGCTGCCGACCGGCTTGAGCTGATGATGCGGATGGAGTCAGACAGGATGCGCAATATCCGCCTGTCCGATGATGACATCGCCACCGAGCGCGACGTGATCCTGGAAGAACGTAACCAGCGTACCGAAAACAACCCGCGCGCCCTGTTCGGTGAACAGGTCAGCGCGGCGCAATACCTCAACCACCGCTATGGTGTCCCCGTTATCGGTTGGAAACATGAGATGGAAACGCTGGACCTGGACGATGCACTGTCCTTCTATCAGATCCACTATTCGCCAAATAACGCCATCCTGGTGGTGACCGGCGATGTTGAGCCAGACGAGGTCAAATCCCTGGCCGAGCAATATTACGGGGTAATCCCGGCAAACCCGGACCTGCCCGAACGGGTGCGATCACAGGAGCCGCCACAAACCGCTGAACGCCGTCTGACCTTTAAGGATGCGCGCGTATCGCAGCCCTATGTTCAGCGCAGCTATCTTGCACCCGAACGGGACGCAGGTGCGCAGGAAAAAGCCGCCGCCCTGTTCCTTCTGGCTGAACTACTGGGGGGCAGCACGACGTCGTACCTGAATGAAAAACTGCAGTTCGAGCAGCAAAAGGTCGTCTATACCGGCGCGTTCTACCGTGGCGTGTCGCTTGACGATACCACATTTGATCTGCTGGTTGTTCCGGCCGAAGGCGTGTCGCTGCAAGAGGCCGAAGATGCGATGGATCAGGCCGTGACCGATTTCATCGCCGAAGGTGTGAACGAAGAGGATCTGGATCGGATCAAAATGCAGCTGCGCGCCGCGCAGACCTATGCGCGTGACAATGTGGACGGGATCGGCAATCGCTATGGCCGTGCCCTGACCAGCGGGCTGACGGTCGAAGATGTACAGGCTTGGCCTGATGTCCTGCAGGCGGTGACCGGTGATCAGATCATCGCCGCCGCGCGCGAAGTGCTGCAGCCTGAAACCTCGGTCACGGGCTGGCTGATGCGAGACGATGAGGTAACGCAATGAAGCGGATATTTGTAACTCTGATTGCTTTGGTCATCGCAGTTCCTGCATGGGCCGAGATCGAGATTGAAGAAGTCACCTCGCCGGGTGGCATCACCGCATGGCTGGTCGAGGATCACTCGATCCCCTTCACCGCCCTGGAGCTGCGGTTCCGCGGTGGCACGTCGCTGGACGACCCGACAAAGCGCGGCGCGGTGTATCTGATGAGCGGCCTGATCGAAGAAGGCGCAGGCGAGATGGATGCCCGCACCTATGCGCGCGAGCTGGAATCTCTGGCCGCGTCGTTCGGGTATAGCGCCTCGGACGATTCAGTGTCGATCTCGGCACAGTTTCTGACCGAAAACAGGGATGAGGTGATTGACCTGCTGCGGACCACGATTCACGAACCGCGTTTCGATCAGGATGCCGTAGACCGTGTTCGCGCTCAGGTTCTGTCGGGTCTGCGGTCAGATCAGACCAGCCCCAGTGACATTGCCGGGCGCAGCTTCGCGGAAATGGCCTATGGCGATCACCCCTACGGTTCCGAAGGCAAGGGCACGATCGAGAGTGTCAGCGCCTTGACCCGCGATGATGTGGTCACGGCATATGAGAACGTGTTTACCAAGGATCGACTGTATGTAGGCGCGGTCGGCGATATCACCCCAGAGGAACTGGGCGCGGTGCTGGACGAGCTCTTGCTTGATCTGCCGGATACCGGCAAACCGATCCCTAGGCGGGCCGATGTGACGATCACTGGCGGAGTGAGCGTGATCGAGTTCGATACGCCGCAATCGGTGGCTCTGTTCGGCCATGCCGGGATCGACCGCGACGACCCGGATTTCTTTTCCGCCTATCTGTTGAACCACATTCTTGGCGGCGGGGGTTTCGAAAGTCGCCTGATGCAGGAAGTGCGCGAAAAACGCGGTCTGACCTATGGCGTGGCGACCTATCTGGTGCCAAAGGATCTGGCCTCTGTGTATCTTGGGTCGGTGTCCTCGGCCAATGACCGTATCGCCGAAGCCGTTGATGTGATCCGCAACGAATGGGCGCGCGCCGCATCCGAAGGGGTCACTCAGAAGGAGTTGGACGACGCCAAGACCTATCTGACCGGTGCCTATCCGCTGCGCTTTGATGGCAACAGCCAGATCGCCGGGATCATGGTGGGTATGCAGATGGAGGATTTGCCTATCGACTATATCGCCACACGCAATGACAAGGTGAATGCAGTGACGCTTGAGGATGTGAACCGGGTGGCCTCCGAACTGCTGGACCCAGATGGTTTGCACTTTACCATCGTTGGCAAACCCGAAGGTCTGGACGGCTGACCCTTAGGCCGCTGCAGGTCTTCTCTGGGCCTGCAGCGTGTGCTTGTTGCTGTTCAACAGCTTTTGCCGTGTATGTCGGAAATGCGCTGCTTTCAATGCATCGTCGATATGGCGGCTCCGCCGCAGCAAGCGCATCAGGCTGATATTGTCGAAGACCAGGCATTTGGTGGGTTCGGTGGCTATTACCGTGGCTGTGGCAGGCAGCCCAAGGCCAAAGGTCAGCTCTCCCAAAATCTCATCTTCTCCACATTGGTTGATGACCCGGCCGTTTTTCAGGATCGTGGTCCGCCCCTTTAAGACAAAGCCCAAAAAGTCGGTTGTCTTGCCTTCTTCGATCAGGATGTCACCGTTTTCATAGGTCTTGACGGCGGCGGTGTTCAACAGTTTCCGGGCTTGATGGGGTTTCAGCGATTCAAGGTGCAGGGCGATGAACTGACGTTCGTCGTCTGAGAACCGAAGCAGATGTCGGGACAGAAACCCGCGCAGCAGGCCCAGGATCGAGATCGAGATATAGGCCAGTTGAATGATCGAGCCCGCGAGGTTGAATTCTTCCGACATGCTGAACAGAACACATCCGGCTGCGGCGATCACAAGCAGGGGGTAGAGGCTGCCGTTGCCCCGGATGATCCCCATCTGCAGCAGAAAATAGCTGGTGATGTAGAGGCCCGCGCCAAAGACGCCGATCATCGTGGCGACCTGTACCAGTTCAGGAAACTCGTATGGAAAACTCAGCATGGACCGATCCAACCTTGTTAAGACTGGGTCCAAGCTGAGGGATAGTGGCGGCGCTGTATATGAACAATGTCACATGTTAATCATCGTTATGTTCATTCAATGATCACTCTATGCAGCAGCGCGCCATCTGTACCCGAACAAACTGTTTGCACCCCTGGGTTTTCCGGGGCTGGGGCCCTACTCGCCGTAGGGCACCCAGATGTTTTTAACCTCGGTCGCAGCCTGCAGGAAGCGGCGAGTCTGATCCTCGTGCCAGTCGGTTGCCATGGCGTTATTAACCCAACTCCGTTTCAGGTTCCCGGCCGAAGCCCGCTCGATCTCGGCCGACAGATCGGTAGACGAGAATGACCAGATCGCATCCACATTCAGATGCGAAGCCAGCGGCTTCGCCAGTTCCGTGTGGCTGCCAGTCAGGATGTTGACCACGCCAGCGGGCACGTCCGAGGTTTCGAGGATTTGGTAGAAATCCGTCGCCGCCAGCGGGTAAGGCTCGCTTGCCGCAAGAACCACCCGGTTGCCCATCGCAACAGCAGGCGCCATGGCCGAGACCAGACCCAGCAGCGGCGCCTCGTCAGCACAGAGCGCGCCGATCACGCCGACAGGTTCTTTCATGGCAATGGCCACGCCCCGGATCGGAACGCCGTGCACCTGGCCGTCATACTTGTCGGCCCAGGCAGCGGCGGTGAACAGGCGCTGGATCGAGGCTTCGACCTCTTTCGCGCCGTCTTTCCTGCCGGTCATGGCATCAAGGCGCGCAGCGAATTCACCCGCGCGGGCCGAGAGGTTTTCGCCGATGTAATACAGGATCTGTGCCCGCAGATGGCCGGTGGTCTTGGACCAACCCTTGGCCCCCGCTGCGGCCTCGACCGCGTTGCGGACGTCTTTGCGGTTGGCCAGACCCACATGGCCCAGCAGTCCAGACTTGCCCCAGACGGGTTTCGAATATCCGCTGTCAGGACGGGCCTGTTTGCCGCCGACATACATTTTGGCAGTACGGTCAATCGGATCGACCGGGGCACCTTCGCCCATCGCGGCCTCGGCCTTGGCCAATGGCTTGCCTTTGCCTTTATGCTTGGTGTAAGCGGTCAGACCTTCCCAGCCACCTTCGCGGCCAAAGCCGCTTTCGCGCACACCGCCGAACCCGGCTGCGGCATCGAACAGATTGGTGGCATTCACCCAGACAACGCCCGCGACCAGCTTCGGTGCGATATCCAGTGCAAGGTTCACGTTCTCGGTCCATACCGTCGCCGCCAGCCCGTAACGGGTGTTGTTGGCCAGCTCAACCGCCTCTTCCGGAGTACGGAAGGTCGAGGACACCAGCACCGGACCGAAAATTTCCTCCTGCATCAGTTGATCGGAGGTTTCGAGGCCCGAGATCAGCGTTGGCGGGTAGAAACAGCCATTTTCGGGCAGCGCGCCAGCCGCCTGATAAACGTGACCCGCGGAGTTGCTGTCGACCATGCTCTTGATGGTCTGCAACTGGACCGGGTCGACCACAGCACCCACGTCGATGCATTTGTCCAATGGATCACCGATGCGCAGAGTGTCCATTCGGGCGCGCAGTTTCTCGTGGAACCGATCGGCGATGCCTTCCTGAACCAACAGACGCGAACCTGCGCAACAAACCTGACCCTGATTGAACCAGATCGCGTCGACCAGCCCTTCGATGGCGGAATCGATATCGGCGTCGTCAAAGACGATATAGGCGGACTTGCCGCCCAGCTCCAAAGTCAGCGCCTTACCCGAACCGGCGGTCGCCTCACGGATGCGCCGACCCACTGCGGTTGAGCCGGTAAAGGCGATCTTGTCCACGTCCGAGGCCACGATCATCTCACCCACCGCGCCATCGCCCGTGACGATGTTGACCACACCCTTGGGCAGCCCGGCTTGTGAGCAGATATCGGCAAACAGCAGCGCGGTCAGAGAGGTATATTCGGCAGGTTTCAGAACGACCGTGTTACCCATGGCCAGCGCCGGAGCAATCTTCCAAGCCAGCATCAGCAGCGGGAAGTTCCAAGGAACGATTTGTCCACACACTCCCAGCGCTTCGGCGTTGGGTAGTTCGCTTTCCATCAACTGCGCCATGCCGGCGTGGTAGTAAAAATGGCGCTGTACCAGAGGGATGTCGATGTCGCGCGATTCACGGATCGGCTTGCCGTTATCCAAGCTTTCCAGCACTGCAAACAGACGCGAGTGCTTCTGCAGCAGGCGCGCGACGGCATAGAGGTAGCGCGCACGACCCGCACCGCCCATCTTCTCCCATTTTGGCTGCGCCTTGCGGGCGGCGGATACGGCGGCGTCGACATCGGCTTGCCTGGCCTGGGTCAGCTTGGCCAAAACCTCTCCGGTCGCCGGGTTGCGGCTGTCGAACCCCTTGCCCGGTTTGGTGAAGGCCCCGTCGATATAGTGACCAAATTTGTCACCCTGATCGACCAGCCAGGCCAGCGCTTCGGCTGAGCTTTCAGGGGCAGGGCCGTAATCCATGGTCTCGAAAATCTCTTTGACTGTCATTGTTTTCGTCCTCAGCCCATCGAGTGCCTGTAACCGGCGGAATAAGCACCCGTTACGAAATGTTCTAGCTGCCGTTCGATATCGCCCAACAGCGACGACGCGCCAAAGCGAAACAGGTCCGGCTCCAGCCAACGGTCGCCCAACTCATCCTTGATCAGCGACAGGTAAACTAGTGCGTCCTTGGCTTTGGAAATCCCGCCTGCGGGTTTATATCCGACACGATACCCGGTGCGGTCATAATAATCGCGGATCGCCCGGATCATCACCAGCGACACGGGCAGCGTGGCGTTGACGCTTTCCTTACCGGTCGAAGTTTTGATGAAATCCGCCCCCGCCATCATGCAGACCAGCGAGGCGCGCGCCACGTTGCGTAGGCTGCCCAGTTCGCCGGTTGCAAGGATGGCTTTGACATGCGCGTCGCCACAAGCCACGCGGAACGCTTTCATCTCGTCATACAAGGCCTGCCAGTCGCCCGACAGCACATGACGCCGAGAGATTACGATGTCGATTTCCTCGGCTCCGGCTTTGACGCTTTCTTCGATCTCGGCCACGCGCAGGTGGAACGGGGACAAGCCTGCAGGGAATCCGGTCGATACGGCGGCCACCGGAATCCCGGTGCCCCTCAGCGCATCCACAGCGGTTTCGATCATGTCGTGATAGACACAGACCGCGCCGGTGGTGATCGGTGGCATGTCCAACGCCTGAAGTGTTGCAGAAGCCACGGGTTGCCGCGCTTTGGCGCACAGGCGCCGGACACGGCCGACGGTATCGTCTCCCGATAGGGTGGTCAGGTCGATCAGGGTGATCGCCTTGAGCAGCCACGCCGCCTGGTAGTCCTTTTTCACCGAGCGCCGACCCGGCAGGGTGGCTGCGCGGCGCTCAACGGCCGAGGTGTTGACCTGTACGGCCCGCACCCAATCCAGATCAAGCTCCATTCCAGGGTTCCGGGGCTCGGTCACTTGCGGCAGATGCGCGGTGCGCACGGGGCTTTCTGAGCTCTGCGTTTCCATTTTCACATCCTTTGGGAGGTTTGTATCAAATTCGCACGGGTAAGATGCAAATGGAAGGCCATCCGGCATTGGAAGGGTAAATTTTTTGACCAAATGGACAAAATAGGCGTTTTCTTGCGAATAATTCTCAATAGCATTGACTTAGTTGCGAGCGGTTCTCATATTCATCTTAGCAAGATACCATTTCCGGGGTCTGACATGATTCGTCGTAGTTTCCTTGCAGCGCTGGCATTCGCCGCTGCATTCCCATTCTCGGCCTGGGCCGATGCGCCGCTGAAAGTGGTGGCCACGACCGGTATGATTGCCGATGCCGCCCGTCAGGTCGGAGGTGATCAGGTCGAGGTGAAGGGCCTTATGGGCCCTGGCGTCGACCCGCATGCCTATCGTCAGACCCGCAGTGATATCGTCGCTATGACCAGGTCCGATCTGATCCTGTGGCATGGTCTGTATCTTGAGGCGCAGATGGAAGAGTTCTTCCATGACCTTGGGCGTAAACGCATGGTCGTTGCGGTAGCCGAAGGCGTTGATAAGTCAAAGCTGCACGCGCACGACAATTATGCTGACAAATACGATCCCCATCTTTGGATGAGCCCGACCCTGTGGCGTGATGTCGTAATCGAAGTGCAAAAAGCCCTGACTCAGGCGCGCCCCGAGGCCGCGGACATCTTTGCGGCAAACACAGAGGCCTTTCTTGCGCAGATCGCGGAACTGGAGGCTTATGGCAAGCAAGTGCTTGCAGCGGTCCCGGAAAACAACCGTGTTCTGGTGACGGCACATGATGCCTTTGGGTATTTCGGTGCTGAATACGGGTACGATGTGCTTGGAATTCAGGGTATTTCAACCCAATCCGAGGCGGGACTGAACCGGATTAGCGAATTGGTCGATACGCTGGTTGACCGGCAACTGACGGCAGTTTTCGTGGAAAGCTCGGTCTCGGATCGGTCGATGCGTGCGCTGATCGAGGGCGCAGCGGCCAGGGGACATCAGGTTGAAGTCGGTGGACAGCTTTATTCGGACGCGATGGGCGAGCCCGGCACCTATGAGGGTACCTACATCGGGATGCTGGATCACAATATCACTGTAATTGCAGGCGCTCTGGGGGCTGATATTCCCAAAACCGGCATGAGCGGCAATTTGTCGGCGGGGTTTTAGGAGATGCTGGAACTGGCGGCACATCAGGGCATCCCCCTTTCGGAAAACGACATTGGAGAAAGTCCGCTGGCCGTTCGTGGCCTGACCGTCTCGTACGGGCAGAAGCCGGCGGTTTTCTCGGTTGATATGACCGTGCAACCGGGTGCCATGACAGCGATCATCGGGCCAAACGGTGCAGGTAAATCGACCCTGTTGAAGGCGGCTTTGGGGATTGTCTCACCCCTGTCCGGTCAGGTGACGGTGTTTGGCGATCGGCTGGATCGACAGCGGTCCCGGATCGCATATGTGCCGCAGCGGGCCAGCGTGGACTGGGACTTCCCGACGCGCGTGATTGACGTGGTTCTGATGGGCTTGTCGCGCGAACTGGGGCTGTTGGGGCGGGTGCGCGCCCGGCATAAGGCGCAGGCGATGGATTGTCTGCACCGTGTAGGGATGCGTGACTTTGCCGACCGGCAGATCGGCCAGTTGTCAGGCGGCCAGCAGCAGAGGGTCTTTCTGGCGCGCGCCTTGGCCCAGGCCGCCGATCTGTATCTGCTGGACGAACCTTTTGCCGGGGTTGATGCGGCAACGGAAAAGGCCATCATTTCCGTCCTGAAATCGCTGAAAGAGGCGGGCAAGACCGTGGTTGCGGTGCATCATGACCTGGCGACCGTCACCGACTATTTCGACCATGTTTTCCTGATCAACACGCGCAAAGTCGCCGAGGGGCCCGTGGCCGAGGCATTTACGGCCAAGACATTGCAATCTGCCTATGGCGGCCGTCTGGCTACTGCGCAGATCGACCAGATCTCACGCGCGCTGGGGTGAGTCATGCATTGGGATGCTCTGACCCTTCAGCTTGGCTATAACGCCACGCTTGTCGCAATCGGCGCAAGCCTGCTGGGCATTTCCGCCGGGGTAACCGGCACATTTCTGTTCTTGCGCAAACGTGCACTGGTCAGCGATGCGATCAGCCATGCGACATTGCCGGGTGTGTGTCTGGCCTTTATGGTGCTTGTGGCCCTCGGTGGGGACGGCAGAAACCTGATCGGCCTGCTCGTTGGGTCGGCAATATCCGCTTGGATCGGCCTTTTATGTATGAACTGGCTGACGCGGCACACGCGGCTGGCCGAGGATGCCGCGATCGGAGCGGTCCTATCTGTATTCTTTGGTTTCGGCATTGTGCTGCTGACGGTGATCCAGACCATGGGTGTGGGCCGACAGGCGGGGCTTGAAGGGTTTCTGCTGGGCTCGACCGCTGGGATGCTTTGGGCAGATGCGATGATCATTGCGATCGGAGGCGCGGCAACGCTGGCGCTTGTCATGATTATCCGCCGTCCAATGACGATCGTGGCCTTTGACCCTGAATTTGCCGCAGCCAGGGGCCTGCCGGTGCATCGCATCGACCTTGCAATGATGGGTCTGGTAATGGCCGTCACAGTGGTTGGCCTGAAAGTTGTCGGGTTGATCCTGATCGTTGCGCTTTTGATCATTCCGCCGGTGACAGCCCGGTTTTGGACTGAGCGGTCCGAAAGAGTAGTGTTGCTGGCGGGTCTGATCGGGGGCGTCTCGGGCTATATCGGTGCGGCGCTGTCGGCGGCGGCTCCCAATCTGCCGACGGGTCCGCTTATCGTTCTTGTCAGTTTTGCCGTGTTTGTCCTGTCGTTGCTGTTGGCGCCGGTTCGCGGTGTTCTGGCGGCGGTGTTGCGGCACCTGCAATTCCAGCGTCGGGTTCATATCCGGCAGGGCTTGCTTGCGTTGGCACAAGGGCAGAAAATCTATGAGCCGCTGACCCTGCGTTTGTTACGCCGGGCCGGGTTGGCCCGCCCCGACGGCGTGGCAACCGAGGCTGGCAAGGCCCGCGCCGCCAAAGCCCTGCGCGACGAAAAGCGGTGGGAGGTCGTTCGCACGGACCAGGCCCACGAAGCAACAGCGGCGTTGTATGATGGGCTGCGCGATATCGAAACCGCGCTGACCCGCGACCAGATTACCGAGATCGACCGCCAGATCGGCGGCCCGCAGGGGATAGCACCATGAGCGGCGAAGAATTCGTTCCCCTGTCACTGACACCGCTGCTGATCGGGACATTTGCGGCCATCGCCTGCGCCCTTCCGGGGAACTTTCTGGTTCTGCGCAAACAGGCGCTGATCGGGGATGCCATCAGCCATGTGGTGCTGCCGGGTATCGTGGTTGCCTTTCTTCTGACCGGCGCGATCTCGACCTGGCCAATGATGCTGGGCGCGGCGGGTGCTGCCGTGGTTGCTGTGGTGATGATCGAGGCGATCCGCAGGCTGGGTCAGATCGAACCCGGTGCGGCAATGGGCGTGGTCTTTACTACCCTATTTGCGGCGGGCGTTCTTTTGTTGGAGCAGACGGACACCTCGACCGTGCATCTGGATGTGGAACACGCGCTGTATGGCAATCTCGAAAGTCTGATCTGGCTGGACGCAACGGGATGGGTCTCGCTGCGGGACCCGGCCGCGCTTGCGGGGTTGCCCCCGGAATTGCCGCGTATCGCGCTGACGCTTGCGGGGGTTTCGCTGTTTACCTGGGTATTCTGGCGACCATTGAAGATTTCGACCTTTGACGAAGGTTTTGCCAGCACGATTGGTATTCGGACCGGTCCTTTGGGGTTTGCGCTGGTGATCACAGCGGCGATAGCTGCCGTCGCAGCCTTCGACGCGGTTGGCTCGATCATCGTGATCGCCATGTTCATCTGCCCCCCCGCTGCGGCGCGGTTGATGACCAACCGATTGGAAACTCAAATCGCATGGAGTGTTGTATTTGCCGTGGTTTCGGCGGTGATGGGCTATGTTCTGGCGGGCTATGGCCCATTATGGATGGGTGCCCGCGATGCCGTGAGTGCCGCCGGAATGATCGCAACGGTATCGGGTGTGATTCTGGCGCTTGCGGCTGTTTTCGGCCCCTGCCGGACCCGCGCCGGCGCTCCAGGCACTGTCTGATCCGGCAAATTCCTGCTGTTGGCTGATGCCGTATTTCGGCTGAACTTTGCCAACTCGAACAGCACGGCCAGAGTTAATGAGCCTTAATCTGCAGATCGTGCTAAGGTTGTTGTATTGTTAAGTAACTGACCACCACTCACCCCGGCTTGTTCGGGCAATCGTGATCAAGGTCGTCGCCTTGCAGGCCGACATGGCGCGATTGTCCGAACGCCCCCCTCTTGCACAAAATCTGAATACCATAGCGGTGGCAGAATCGTGTGCGCATGTGCTAGGTCTAGGGGTATGGAGCAGGCAAACCCCAATATCAGCGAGTTTCGACCGGTAATTCGGCAGTTGGACGATGCTGCAATCAACCGGATCGCAGCCGGCGAAGTGGTTGAGCGACCGGCCTCTGCGGTCAAGGAATTGATCGAGAACGCCATTGATGCAGGTGCCACGCGGGTTGCGATAGAGATCGCCGATGGGGGCAAGACGCTGATTCGCGTCACCGATGACGGCTGTGGTATTGCGGCGACGGACTTGCCGTTGGCTTTGTCCCGCCACGCAACCTCGAAAATCGACGGGTCGGATCTGCTGAACATTCATACTTTCGGATTTCGCGGTGAGGCGTTGCCGTCGCTGGGCGCGGTCGGGCGTTTGACCATAACCAGTCGTGTTCCGGGGGCGGATGCGGCGCAGATTCAGGTCGCTGGTGGCACAATGTCCGCGGTGAAACCCGCGGCTCTGCGCGCGGGTACCGTGGTCGAGTTGCGCGATCTGTTCTTTGCCACGCCTGCGCGTCTGAAATTCATGCGTACCGACCGCGCCGAGACACAGGCCATCGCCGATACGGTCAAACGTCTGGCCATGGCCGAGCCCTCGGTCACCTTTTCCCTGCGCGATGTCTCGGGCGGCGGCGAGGGGCGCGTAACCTTCCGTGCTGACCGCGAGAATGGTGATCTGTTTAACGCGTTGCATGCCCGACTGGCCCGCGTGATCGGGCGCGAGTTTGCCGAGAACGCGTTGCAAATTGACGCCACGCGTGAGGGTATCCGGCTGTATGGCTATGCCGCTCTGCCGACCTATTCTCGGGGCGCAGCGGTGGCGCAGTACCTGTTCGTCAATGGACGGCCTGTGCGTGACAAGATGCTGACCGGTGCATTGCGGGCGGCCTATTTCGACTTTCTCAGCCGTGATCGGCATCCGGCGGCGGCTCTGTTCATCGACTGTGATCCGACGCTGGTGGATGTGAACGTGCACCCCGCGAAATCCGAGGTCCGGTTCTGCGATCCCGGCGTCGCACGCGGGCTGATCGTCTCGGCCCTGCGGCACGCACTGGCCGAAGCGGGGCACCGGGCGTCCTCGACCGTCGCAAACGCGACGCTTGGCGCGATGCGACCCGAGCCGTCTCACTCCACCCCGGCGCGGGTGTATCAGATGGATCGCCCCTCACCCGCCGCGCGCCAGATGGCTTATCAGGCGCAGGCGCCGGGCTTTGCTGAACTGACCCGCGATTACAGCGGCAGCGTGGTCGAGCCGGTCGCGGAGCCCGCTTCCGAGGCGCCGACCGAAGACCTGCCTTTGGGAGCCGCGCGCGGGCAGGTGCATGAAAACTACATCATCGCCCAGACCGCTGATGGCATGGTGATCGTCGATCAGCACGCCGCGCATGAGCGGTTGGTCTATGAAAAGCTGAAAGCCCAGATGGCGGCGAACGGCGTGGCGGCGCAGGCGCTGCTGATCCCCGAGATCGTAGAGTTGTCTGAAGGCGACTGCGCGCGACTTATGGCGGTGGCAGATGACCTTTCGCGCTTTGGCCTGACGCTCGAGCCCTTCGGCGGCGGTGCGGTTGCCGTGCGTGAAACCCCGGCCATTCTGGGTGAGGTCAACGCCCGCGCAATGATTCTGGATATTCTGGATGAGCTGTCCGATCAGGGTGAAAGCCAGATGGTGCAGGCGCGGATTGAGGCGATCCTCAGTCGTGTCGCCTGTCACGGTTCGATCCGCTCGGGCCGCCGAATGCGGGCCGAAGAGATGAACGCCCTGCTGCGCGAGATGGAGGCAACGCCTCATTCCGGCCAGTGCAACCACGGGCGGCCAACTTATGTGGAACTGAAGCTGACCGATATCGAACGTTTGTTCGGACGCAGTTGATCCCGCGGGGTGCGCGGGCTATGAAGAATAAAACAAGAACACCCGAGGCGATATGATCGAGATTGCAGGAACCCAATTTGCCTTGAACGACCCCGTGATCTTGGTCGTTGGCGGGGTGGTGGCATTGATCCTGTTGCTGCTGTTCCTGTCTTTGCGAGCGGCCAACCGGTCAGCCAGGATGGCCGAGCCACTGTCGCGGCAAATGGCGCATCTGGGTCAGCATGTTCAGCAGTTGGGACAAGGACAAGAGCAGCTGCGCGGTGGTCTGCAGCATGTCTCGGACACGCAGGCCAATGCGCAGCTGCAGGTGATCCAGACGGTTGAATCCCGCCTGTCTTCGGTGCAGCAGCAGATGAACGATCGGCTGGCAGATAATGCGATGAAATCCGCGCGTGCGCTGGCCGAGATGCAGGAGCGGATGAAGGAATCGCTTCACGGCTCGTCGAAACAGACGGCGACGTCACTGACCCAGTTGCAGGAGCGTCTGGCGGCCATCGACAAGGCGCAGGATAACATCACCAAACTGTCGGGCGATGTGCTGTCGCTTCAGGATATTCTGTCGAACAAACAGACGCGCGGTGCGTTCGGAGAGATTCAGTTGAACGATATCGTCTCCAAGGCGTTGCCCTCGGACAGTTTCAAACTGCAGGCGACCTTGTCGAACGGGCGTCGGGCAGATTGCCTGATCCACCTGCCCAACCCACCAGGCCCCATTGTGATCGACAGCAAATTCCCGTTGGAAGCGTATGAGGCGCTGATCGGGTCGACCAATGATGCGGAGCTGAAAGCAGCGGTGCAGATGTTCCGAACAACTGTGCGCAAGCATATCAACGACATCTCCGAGAAATACATTCTGGACGGGGAAACCGCCGATGGCGCGTTGATGTTCCTACCTTCTGAAGCGGTTTATGCCGAGTTGCACGCCAAGTTTCCCGAATTGGTGCAGGAGAGCTTTACCAAACGCGTTTGGATCGTCTCGCCCACCACCTGCATGGCAACGCTGAACACGATGCGCGCGATCCTGAAGGACGCAAGGATGCGGGAACAGGCGGGTGCTATCCGCAAAGAGCTGGGTCTGCTGCACAAGGATGTAGATCGCCTGGGCGATCGGGTTTCCAATCTGGACCGTCATTTCGGGCAGGCGGCCAAGGATATCTCGGAAATCAAGATCAGCGCTGAAAAGGCAGGGCGCCGGGCGCAGCGACTGGACAATTTCGATTTCGAAGAGATCGCACCTGACGACACGCCGGGCGTTGTACCGCTGGCGCGGCACGAAATCTGACAAGCTGTTCGATGCGACATTGGCCGGATTTGGCCAGCGCACCGCGTCAGGTCCCAGAGATCAGATACGCAGGAAGGGCTGGAACAAGCGGGGCATGAGCTTGGTGAATTTTAGCGGCGCGTCGGTAACGGCCAGACAGATGCAATCTGCGGTAATGTCTGCGGTCGGGGTGTGATGCAGATCTTCATCGGCAATCTCGACATCGCCGCGTGCAAAGTGATCAACCTCATCCGAGAAAGCACCCTGCAGAACCATGGTCAATTCCATACCGTTATGGCTGTGATCCGGAACTGCGGTTCCGGCCGGAATGAACAGCAGACGTGCCGAAGCGTCGCCGCTCGTCGGCAAAATAGCTTGTCTGACGCCCATTCCGATGGGCCGCCATCGGATGTCATTGACAGTGCCGCCGACGTAGTCCTGCAGGGGGGCAGGTAGCACGGCGCAGCCCTTGTTCACGGGCTTGGGGGTCGGTGCGCCTTGGGCGATCAGCGCCATCGTCGCAGCCAGCGCGCTGTCGCTCATTTGGGCAGGATAGGGCAGCTCGTCCAGTATCTGTCCGCCAACCGCATCAAAGCTTTCAGCCTGCGCGCGGCAATGGTCACACAGCGACAGATGGGTCGCGACCATCAGATCGAACGCTTCGGGCAGGCTGCCGGCGGCATATGCCATCAGCAGATCTTCCGTCAGGTGATGCTTAATCTGTTTGCTCATCGTCTCTGTCTCAGTTCATTGCGTGGCGCAGGCGATCCAGCGCCAGCCTAATTCTTGATTTGATCGTTCCCAGAGGCAATCCAGTCTGAGACGCAATTTCCCGGTGACTCAGGTCTCCGAAATAGGCCTTTTCGATCAAGTCTCTTTGCGCGTCAGGCAACGCCTTCAAGGCAGTGCGCAGCTGCGCGGTTTCTTGTTGCAAGACGATCACGTCGTCCTGATCAGGTTCGGACTCGGGGCCCCATCCCAGTTCTTCCGGTTCGGGGCGCCGTTGCTTGCGCAGGGCGTCGATGCGTTTGTTCCGTGCGATGGTGAACACCCATGTGGCCACCGTTGCCCGGGTCGGATCGAACAGATGGGCCTTGTGCCACAAGGTCGCCATCACCTCTTGCGCACATTCCTCGGACATGGTCGCGTCCGAGCCTGACTTCATCAGGAACGCCTTGATACGCGGCGCAAAATGCTGGAACAGCTCGGCAAAAGCCGCCTGATCCTGCGCATCCCGAATGCGCCTGACATGGTCCACCCACTCAATCCTGGTGTCGCAACTGCTTTGTGTTCCGTTCACCTGTTTACCCTTGATGCGTTTTCTTGCGCGCCATGGCTTGAGGACGGCGGGTGTAGCCGCCGGCTCGTCCAAGGTCACGGTGTCTATCTCGGTAAACATAACCACAATACGGTTGGTGTCCCAAGCCGGATCACTCTGAAGCGATATTTTTGATCCAATCCTGGCTGGATGCCGTATTCTAAGTAACAGAAACCTTCAGAAAACCACGCCCCTCCGGGCGGTTACAAGCGGGTCGGACCATATCGAATGACACAGACCGTTGATCACGTTGCGGGCCATACTTTTCACGGGCGCAAGGGGGCGATCGAAAACGCCTTCCGCTATTCGGTCGACTACATTCTTCTCAACCCCGAATGTGATCTGACTACACCAGTGCTGTTTTCGGTGAACCGGGCCAACGTTACCAACTGGCGGTCGCAGGACCACGGGGGGGCGCCGGGCCAAGGCGGCGCTGCCGTATGGCTGCGCGCCCAGTTCGATCAGATGCAGGTGGCGCAACCGGCGCGCCTGATGTTGCTGACCCAGCCCCGGGTTTTGGGTCATGTCTTCAACCCGGTCAGCTTCTGGTTCTGTTTCGATGGGCAGGGTGCGCTCTATGCGGTTGTGGCCGAGGTGACCAATACCTATGGCACGCGCCACAGCTATCTGTGCCACAATCCCGGCTTTTCACCCATCAAGGCAACCGACAGGATGGTGGCTGACAAGCTGCTGCATGTCTCGCCCTTCCAGAAAATCGAAGGAAGTTACACCTTCCGGTTCGACTACCGCCCCGAACGTGTTGGCGTTTGGATCGACTATACCCGCCCCGAGGGCGGATTGATCGCCACCCTGACCGGGACACGCCGTCCGCTGACCAACCGGGTGATCCTGTGGTCGCTGCTGCGCCGCCCATTTGGTGCGCGGCGGACCTTTGCGCTGATCATCTGGCAGGCACTTAAACTTTGGGTGAAAAAAGCCACCTTTCGCCCGTTCAGAACCGCACCGGTGCCGGATCAGCCGGTTTCGCGTGTGCGCCTGCGCTAACGCGTTTGTTCAAGATCAAAGACTCGGGCTCTGCCTAGTGGTTGTTTCATTCGAAAGCCGCGAACACAGGAGTCGGGTCATGTTGGAAATTTCAGCAAGAAAAGTTGCTCAGGTTGCGCTGATGGGGCGCGAGCTGAATCGGGCCGAGGGCGAGTTGCGCGCGTTCATTGATCACATGAGCGAGGACGAACAGGCCGAACTGGTGGCTATCATGTGGATCGGGCGTGAAAGCTTCTTCGCCGAGGATCTGGTCGAAGCCATCGCCACCGCAAGGGCCGAAGCCTCAACCCCCTGCGCTGATTACCTGATCGGCACGCCGCACATGTCAGATCATCTGGAAAATGGTTTGGATGCGCTGGGGGTATCGGCGGAAGATGTGGAAAACGATCTGATGTAGGCGATTGCGCAACGGATCGAGGACAGAGTTTTCCACACCTTCTTGTCTGGCGTTTTAATCGGATAAAGGGATGGTCGTGGACAATTTCAGCCAGGTTTGATTTAGGTTCGGGTGAACTACTTTTGGTTGAATGAATGACATCCGATACCCCAGCTTCTTTGCGACACAGAAAATCGAAGCTCGCCCGTGTTCTAACGGGTATTGTCTTGATCGCAATCGTTGGGGTTTTGGTGCTAGGCCAAGAACGTAAAAAGCTGATGGCTACCTGCAACTTCAGTAAGGCTGACTTGGAAGACAAGTTGGCCGCCTGTGATACGTTGTTGATATGGGCGGCATATAACCCGTCAACCCGGTCGCTGATCCATCGACACAAGATGCGGGCACATATGTGGAATAGAGACTGGGAGGCTGCCCAAAGCGAGGCTGATCTGGCTATTGCAGAAGACCCTGAAAGCCGCGTGCCGTGGCAGTGGAAGGCGCTGGCCCACGCCCGCGCCGAAGAATACCCAGCGGCGATGGAGGCAATTGAGGCAGCGCTGGAGATTGCCCCGGGTAATGACTATTCGCTAGAGACAAAAGCCAAACTCTTGCGCCGGATGGATCGGTTGTCAGAGGTTGAGCCTCTGGTTGAAGACGCCATAGCCAACCATAAAGTGGGCCCGTGGGCCTGGAGCTATGCTGGCTATTTCAGATTGCGGGCAAAGGAGTATAGACCTTCGGCTTTGGCCTTTTCCGAAGCATTACATGCCGATCCACACAATGCATATGATCGCCGCAAGTTCCTTGAGGCCTGCCGACTTGCTGGCCCAGATTGCCCGCCTCTGTTTCCTGAAAAACGCGCGAGCTATGCTGAGCTTAGCTGCGAAGACATTGCATTGCAATTTGCAGAGCAATATCCAGGTTTTCACAGCGGAGCTGGTTTTGATACGCCGTATGACCTGATCGACCAAGGTGATTGGCGTGCAAAGGTCCTGGTGCAGGTTGTTTACCTCGGCACAGCAATCGGATTCGAGCAGACTGCGTCAAAAGAATATGCAAATAGGTTGATAGTAGACAGCGCCATGTTTGAGTGTGTTTCGGGTGGCGAATATTACTTTTCGGGCTCGGATAAGGGCTCCGAAGAATACCGCTATGCAGCTGAACACTTGTTTGGACCGGAATTGCGTAGAAACCTTGTCGATCTCGCGTATACGCATCTGAATTGATGTACCAACCCGGCCAATCCAGGTTGGTGCGGGCTTAGTTTTCAGCCCGCGTGATCCACCACCTGCAGATGCTGCGCCAGCCGGTCAATTTCAGCCATCCAACTCTGCACCAGCTTTGGATCATTGGGGGCCGCATGAACGCCTGCCGGGATAGCGCGGTTCAAGACGGCTTCGACAGCCAGTGAAACGGGGACCGAAACCAGCCGCGCCATTGCCGTGCCGCGGTCGTCACCCCAGGCATCCATCACATAGGTTTTGTGCCAGACCGGAACGCCGTCTTTTTCCGCCTTCAGGCCCACACACAGAACCACACGGTCCGGCTCGCCCTCGTCATAGGCGTTTTCGGCCCAGAACTGGTCCGACATCTCCTTCAGGCGTGCATCGCCTTCGGGCCCTGACAGGGTTTCGATTTCGGCAAACACATCTGACCACGCATCGGCCCAGCCATTCAGACGCAGCGTACCGCGGACGAATTCCTTGACCGGCCAGTGATCCTCGAAATGGTACTGCGCCATGAACGGGATCGAGTCGCGGTTCGGGTAGACCTCAAAGCTTTCGGGTGTGGGCAGGGGTGCGATATAGCTGGTAATCGCATCCCATGGGCGCGCCACGTCCAGCGGAGCATAATTGCGAATTGATTTCGATGGTGAACGCAACGCCTTGAGCACACCCAGCGGTGACCAGCTGAACTTGTACCGGAACGGGTTCGGATGCCTGGGGATACCCCCGCAATAAGAGATGAAACTCAGGTGGTTCTGCGGGTCGAACGCGTCCGAAGCGCGATAGTCGTCGATCAGTGCATGAGCCATCAAGTGATCGATGCCCGGGTCCAGCCCGACCTCGTTGACCAGCGCCACCCCGGCTTCGCGGGCCGCGTCGTCCAACGCGCGCATCTCGGGCGCGATATAGGAGGATGAGACGAAATTCGCCTGTTTCGCGATTGCAAGCTCGGCCAAGGGCACGTGCCAATCGCCGGGCAACATCGAAACGATGACATCGTCCTGTTCCAGCACCGCCGCCAAGGCGTCGATGTCAAAAACGCGGATATCGCTGGTCAGGTCACCAACTTCGGCCTTGGCCTTTTCGATTGTCCGGTTCCAGACCGTGACCTTTTGCCCGCCTTCGATCAGGCGGCGTAAGCCGGGAATGGCCGACAGGCCGGTGCCACACCAGTGAATCGTCATGTGAAAACTCCTTTACGGCTGTTCAGCCAAACCTCAGTTTTGCAATCACGATCGCGCTGACAAGCAGGATCGAGATCACATTAGCCAATATCAGCGGCCATGCCGCAATCATCACTCCGTAAATCAGCCACAGGCTCAACGTGGCCAGAATCAACAGGTTCGCCGGCATAGACAGATCCTTGGTCTCGCGGGAGCGCCAGGTCTTTAGGGTTTGAGGAAGCCAACATACAGTGCCTAGAACTGCTGCCGCGCCTCCGATCAGGTGTTCCATGCGTGGCTACTCCTAGACATGGTTGTCGAACGTATCGCGGGCCCGGCCCCAGACGCCGCTGTCCAGATCGGTCAGGGTCAACAGAGAAGGCAGAAGCTGTGCTGCATAATCTTCCGAGCTTTCGACCGGTAGCATCGACGGCAGATTGTCGATTGCAACTACATCAAGAACCGGATTGGTCGCCACGCGCAGGGCAGGTGCGTCCCAAGTTGTTGCTCGGTCATAAACCGGAACAGGGTTATAATCGCTGTCGGGGTCACAAGCGACATCGCCGATGGCGGTCAGCTTGCGGTCAGCGGCCAGTGCCTCATGTGGGACAAAAATCGGCGTACCTGGGCGCGCGAAGATACAGTTCAGGAACAGGTCGTGGTCCAGGATTTCAGGGAACGGCCCACCGCCGGCGGTTTCGGCCATGTCCCACTTGGTGACACTGACATCCATCGCCGTGCAAAGGTCGCTGGCGCCGGTACCCACGCGGCCAAGAGCACCGATGACGATGGCCCTTGGTTTATTGGCCTCGATGGCATCTAGTTCAGCCAGAAGCTCGGTATTCAACGCGTCCTTGCTGGGATAAACACCAACCGGAGGGCATTCCGCGCCCCGCTGCTGCGCGGCCCAAGTCTTGAGTGTCACCGCAGCCCCGGCATAGCCGGCCCAATAGCCAAAGGCGGCGACCCGGCGGCCGTTTTCCTCGACAAGATATTCCAGATCATACAGCGTTCCGCCCCCGGCCTTGAACCGTTCTAGCAGCGCCCGGCCGGAATGCTGACCCTTATAGGCATGGCCGAACATGATGTGGCGGTGGGGCAGGGGCGTGCCATCCTCGGGCAGTTCCTTGAGGCCAAAGATGATCGCGTCCTTAGGTGCATCTGGCCAGGAATTCTCGGGCGCGATCTCGCAGCCAGCAGCCTTGTAACCGTCGATGGGGATGGCGCGAACATGGCTTTCCTCGACCGTTACGCGGATGCCAGCAGCGATCAGCGCCAAAGCGCCTTCAGGGGTCAGCCCGACCCGTTCTTCGTTCGGGCGCTGTTCGGCCCGGACCCATAGATGCGTCATATTTTGTCCCCTTTATCAGAGCATTCCGGCGGCACGTACGGCTTTCAGCGAAGCGCGCGCCTCTGCCGCCTCACGAAAGGCGACGATCTTGGGGTAGGCTGCGACGTCGACGCCGTCGCCTTCCAACCAACTGCAAACCACATACAAATAGGCATCGGCCAGTGAGAACGCCTCGCCCAGCACAAACGGTCCACGCAGACCGTTCGAACAGATATAGTCGCAGGACGCTGCCATGGTCTGCGCGACTTTTGCCGTCATATCCTTCCAGCTGGATTTCTTGTCGGCCCACCGTGCGCCGCGCAGCTTATGGGCGTGGTTCACATGCATGGTCGAGGCAAGGTAATACATCACCTCGCGCATCCGGGCGGCCATGATCGGGTCCGCAGGCACCAGCCCGGCCTTCGGAGCCATTGCTGCGATGAACTCCAAAAGTGCCCCGGTTTCGGTCAAAATCCCACCGTCTACCACCAGCGCCGGAACCCGGCCTTTTGGGTTGATCTGCTTGTAGGCGGATTTGGTTTGCTCTCCACCGGTAAAGTCCAGTTGGATCGCTTCATAGTCCAGCCCGGCCTCTTCCAGTGCAATCGCAACGGCGACCGAAATCGTGCGAGGGGCATAGTAAAGTTGCATCACAAAGCCTCTGGTTTGGGGTTACAGGTGGGTCTGTGCAAACTGCCGGTCTGGTGCTTCCAGATGCGGAACGGCATTGAACAGAACCGGGCTGAGCTGAGTACCTATCGGGTATAAACGGTGCATTGACGTGTTCATGATGGCAAGAGCCACCCGCGCCATGGCCGGGATATCCAGGCCCATCGCCTGCCGGACAACCATCGAAATCAACCCGCCCGAGGTCACAACGATGGCAGGGCCGCCTTCGGTTCCGATATCGGTCAGCGCGTCGCGCACCCGGGTTTCGAATTCCTCGAAGGTTTCCGGTGTGTTTTTGATGGCGCCATCGGCCCAGGCGGCAAAGGTGCGGGGCAGATGCTCGACAAAACCTTCGCGATCAGTGGGCACTTTCACTCCGTGCTGTTCCTCGAACAGCTGCGCGATGGTGAAATACTCGATCTCGTTCAGCCGCGGATCGCGGATCGGATCAGTCAGCCCCATGCTGGCGGTGGTCTCGGCGTGGCGGATCAGGGTGCCGCAATAGACCCGGGGAAAATGGCTGCGTGTGTCCTGCAAATGCGCCCCCAGCCAGCGGGCCTGCTGATGTCCCAGATCGCTGAGCTTGTCATAGTTCTTTTCGTCGCGCGCGGTGGTGTTGGCCTGCCCGTGACGCACCAGTGTGATATGTGACATGTCGGTCCCTCTTGCGTGGCAAGTCTTAGGACAGGTCTAGGTCCGGGGCCAGAGCCGTTCGTTGCGGTTTGGAAATTATTCTCGCTCACCCCCGAATCTGGCCGGGCGGTATTGTTGTTGACTCGCAAGACCGTCCACAGGAACCTTGGTGATATCAGACTGTCCTGCAAATTCATCGTTGCAAGCTATTCGATGACCTCGGAAAACTGGCTTGGGAAAGGGTTTATTTATGACGGATATTAAGCGCACGCCTTTGCATGGTTTGCATGTTGAGTTGGGTGGGAAGTTGGTTGATTTTGCGGGCTG
>NZ_JBXWQG010000006.1:0-189392 GCF_059612265.1 Ruegeria sp. CDSA077 | reverse complement strand
GTCTTGCCGTGGTCAACGTGCCCAATCGTGCCAATGTTGACGTGCGGCTTATTACGCTCAAACTTTTCCTTTGCCATGATGGCCTCCTTTATCGGTAATGAAGGGAGCCCGCTAATCGAGCTCCCTCAAATCTTCGCTTATGCGTATTTCGCCTGGATCTCGTCCGAGATGTTCTGCGGAACCGGATCGTAGTGGTCGAACTGCATGGTGAACTGGGCGCGGCCCGACGACATCGAACGCAGAGTGTTGATGTAACCGAACATGTTGGCCAGCGGCACAAACGCGTCAATCGCGATGGCGTTGCCACGGTTTTCCTGCCCAGAAACCTGTCCCCGACGCGATGTCAGGTCACCAATGATACCGCCGGTATATTCTTCCGGAGTGATCACTTCGACCTTCATGATCGGCTCAAGCAGTTTCGCACCCGCTTTGCGCATGCCTTCACGCATACCCATACGCGCCGCGATCTCAAAGGCGAGAACCGAAGAGTCCACGTCGTGGTATTTACCTTCGATCAGGGCAACCTTGAAGTCGATCACAGGGAAGCCAGCCAGCGGGCCGCTATCCATGACGGATCTGATGCCTTTTTCAACGCCCGGGATGTATTCCTTGGGCACCGAACCACCAACAACACGAGATTCGAACGAATAACCTTCGCCCGGCTCTGTTGGGGTGATGATCATCTTCACCTCGGCGAACTGACCCGAACCACCCGACTGTTTCTTGTGGGTGTAAACGATCTCGGCTTCGTGACCGATGGTTTCGCGATAGGCCACCTGCGGCGCACCAATATTCGCTTCAACCTTGAATTCACGCTTGAGACGGTCAATCAGGATGTCCAGGTGAAGTTCGCCCATGCCCTTCATGATGGTCTGACCCGATTCCAGATCAGTTTCCACACGGAAGGACGGGTCTTCGGCGGCCAAACGGCCCAGACCCTGGCTCATTTTTTCCTGGTCAGCCTTGGTTTTCGGCTCAACCGCGATCTCGATCACCGGATCGGGGAAGGTCATGGTTTCCAGAACCACCGGATCGCCGGTCGAACACAGAGTGTCGCCCGTGGTGGTGTCTTTCAGACCTGCCAGCGCAATGATGTCGCCCGCGAACGCTTCGGTGATTTCCTCACGTTCGTTCGAGTGCATCATCATCATCCGGCCGATACGCTCTTTCTTACCCTTGGTCGAGTTCAGAAGCGTGTCGCCCTTGGACAGAGTGCCCGAGTAGATGCGGGTAAAGGTCAGCGAGCCAACAAAGGGGTCGTTCATGATTTTGAACGCCAGACCCGAGAACGCCATATCATCATCCGCACGGCGGGCGATGTTACGGGTTTCTTCTTCGTCACCGGGTTTGAAGCCCATGTAATCGACAACGTCCAGCGGGCTGGGCAGATAGTCGATCACAGCGTTCAGCAGCGGCTGAACACCTTTGTTTTTGAACGCCGAACCACCCAGAACCGGAACAAACGCGATTTCCAGAGTACCTTTGCGCAGCAGGGCGCGCAGGGTTGGAACGTCGGGCTCATTGCCTTCCAGGTATTCCATCATCGCGTCGTCGTCCATTTCGACGGCCGCTTCGACCATTTTACCGCGCCATTCGTCAGCCATGTCCTTCAGGCTGTCGCGGATCGGTGCTTTGACCCAGCTTGCGCCTAGGTCTTCGCCCTGCCACAGCCATTCTTCCATGGTGACCAGGTCGATCAGGCCTTCCAATTCGGTCTCTGCGCCGATCGGAATACCAACCGGAACAGCGCGTGCGCCGGTACGGTCTTCGATCATTGCAACGCAGTTGAAGAAGTCCGCGCCGATCTTGTCCATCTTGTTGACGAACACCATCCGCGGAACCTTATAGCGGTCAGCCTGACGCCACACGGTTTCGGTCTGAGGTTCAACACCGGCGTTTGCGTCCAGAACGCAGACGGCACCGTCGAGAACCGCCAGCGAGCGTTCAACTTCGATGGTGAAGTCAACGTGGCCGGGGGTGTCGATGATGTTCAGGCGGTGCTTGGGCGAGTCAGCGGTTTCACCGTCTTCGGTGCGTTCCCAGAAAGTGGTCGTCGCAGCCGAGGTGATGGTGATCCCGCGTTCCTGCTCCTGCTCCATCCAGTCCATGGTGGCTGCACCGTCGTGCACCTCACCGATGTTGTGGGATTTGCCGGTGTAGTACAGGATGCGTTCCGAGCAGGTCGTCTTACCCGCATCAATATGCGCCATGATACCGAAGTTACGGTAATGGTTGAGTGTATATTCGCGTGCCATTTCAATAAGCCTCTGGAATTACCAACGGTAGTGGCTGAAGGCTTTGTTCGCCTCGGCCATCTTGTGGGTGTCTTCACGCTTCTTAACGGCGGTACCGCGGGACTGTACGGCGTCCAGCAGTTCGCCGGCGAGGCGTTCTTCCATGGTGTTTTCGTTACGGCCACGCGCAGCAGTGATCAGCCAGCGGATGGCCAGTGCTTCGCGGCGCTCGGGGCGCACTTCGACCGGAACCTGATAAGTTGCACCACCAACCCGGCGCGAGCGAACCTCGACCGACGGTTTGATGTTGTCGAGTGCTTCGTGGAACACTTCGACAGGCGCGCGCTTGATCTTGCCTTCAACGCGGTCAAATGCGTTGTAGACGATGCGCTCTGCAACCGACTTTTTACCGTCGATCATCAGGTTGTTCATGAATTTTGTCAGTACCTTGTCGCCAAATTTGGCGTCAGGCAGGACTTCGCGTTTTTCGGCGGCGTGACGACGTGACATATCAGCCTCTCCTTCTTATTTGGGACGCTTCGCGCCGTACTTCGAACGACGTTGCTTACGGTCTTTGACGCCTTGGGTATCCAGAACACCGCGCAGGATGTGGTAACGGACACCGGGAAGGTCTTTTACACGACCGCCACGGATCAGAACAACCGAGTGTTCCTGCAGGTTGTGGCTTTCACCGGGGATGTACGAGATGACCTCGAACCCGTTTGTCAGGCGCACTTTGGCAACCTTACGCATCGCCGAGTTCGGCTTTTTCGGTGTGGTTGTGTAAACACGTGTGCAGACGCCGCGTTTCTGCGGGCACTGCTCCAGGTGCATGGACTTCGAGCGTTTTACTTTCGGCTGCCGCGGCTTGCGGATCAGCTGTTGGATCGTTGGCATTCCGGTTATATCCCCGTTTTGCAACACATGACATGCACGCGCGATGCGTGCGGTTAAATTCGCTGCGTTCGTGCGTCCACAAGCGCAAAACCCGCGAGCGTTCCCATTCCGAGGTGAACGTCGCGGTTTGTTATCAGAGGGCGCGAACGATAAAAGAGTTCGGGCCTTGACCAGTTCATTACTGAAATCGGTTTTGGGGCGGCCCCCGGTACCGAGATGTGGCGCGTAATAGGGGGAGTCGGACCCAGTGTCAACAGTACAGCTGATCCGTTCCACATCAGGCCGTTTCGCGCTGGAACCAAAGCTCATCCAGTCTTACCGCCCGTTGCAGGAACAGGTCCGTGCAGGCATAGTCAGCCCATTGGTCTGGACCACGGATGAATCATGCAAATACTTGGCCTGTGTCGTTTTTCCTATCCCGCCCATGGCGGCTTTCAGATCGAACACGAAACGATCGAGGACCGGCGCTCCTATCTGTATCAGCCTGACCGGCTGGAAGAGCGGTTCCGCCTGTTCGAAACCACCTCTCTGCCCTGCATAAAAGAACAAACCGACGAGGATTTTCAGTTTCTCATCGTGATCGGTACATGCCTGCCAAACCCGGCACGCGAACGTCTTTACGACTTAACAGCGGGCATGCCTCAGGTACAGATCATCGCACGCGAACCAAAGCGTCATCGCAGGGTCATGAAAGAAATCCTGAATTCAGCACGCACCAAACCGGACGCCCCCTGCATCCAGTTCCGCCACGATGATGACGATGCGGTTTCGGTCGATTTCGTTGAGCGCTTGCGCATCGCCGCAGATGAGGGTCAGGGCTTAATGCGGAACCACAGAACCGTTGCGATTGACTACAATCAGGGGTTCCTGGCCCGTTTCGATGCGGGCGGTATTCGGGCCGCACAGGTGTATCAACCTTTGTTGGGGGTGGGCTTTGCGATGTACTCCGCCGGGGGGAGTGACTTGACGATCATGAATTTCGCACATCACCGGATCGGAAATTTCATGCCCGTTATCAGCTATCCGGATGCACCTATGTGGGTCCGCACGCTTAACCAGTTCAACGATTCTCCGCATGCGCGAAACAGTAGGACCGAGCTGTCCCCCCTAACATCTGAACAGGAAGGCGAATTCATCGCACGGTTCGCCATCGATCAGGACGCCGTTCGCCGCATTCATTCGGCGGGCTGACGGGTTCGTTCGCGAAACAGCGTGAACATCCCGGCCCCAACCACCAGCGCCGCGCCCGCCATCGTAATCCTGTCGGGCCAGTCCCCAAATACGGCCCAGCCCAAACCCAACGCCCAGATCAGACTGGAATAACGAAACGGCGCGATAAAGCCGATCTCACCAGCGCGCATGACAATGACGCTGAACAAATATCCTGTCAGAACAAAGACCGCAGCAAACGCTACCATCGAACCGGCGGCTGCCGGAACCGGAACCCAGCCCGAGACAGAGGTGACAAGAACCGCCGTCAATGTAATCGTCGCGGTTGTTGCCAGCGTTACTGCAAGTGATGGCACATGCACCGACATGCGTCGCGTAATCAAATCCCGGGCAGTTACCGAAGCAACTGCGATCAAGGCATATATCGCGTAGAGGCTGAAACCGTCCGTGCCCGGGCGAACGATCAGCAACATACCGGCGAACCCGAAAACGATGGCAAGAATCCGACGCCAACCGATATACTCTTGAAAAAACAACGCGGCTCCAAGTGTTACGGTCAATGGCAAGGCCAGCAGAATGGCCGTCACGTTTGCCAACGGCATATGAAGCAGCGCGACCAAAAAGAAAATTGTTGCCAACAATTCGGCGAGACAACGTGCCGCGACCAACCACTTGTCATGACGCGGAAAGTTCAGATGCAGCGCCCCATAGTACCGTGCCAGAAGATACACCAGAATGGTCGCCAAAACCCCGCGGATGGCAACCATCTGAAACAGCGGTATCTGGGCTCCGGCGGCCTTGATCAAAGTGTCATTGATGGTGAAGGCAGCCATGCTGCCCATCATCAGCAAAGCACCCCTGAAATTCGGCGTCACTCTTTTTGAACTCCGCATTTGGCCACGAAGTGCATTTGGCGGCGTTCAAGAAAGAGATGTCAATATGGCTCCGCCCGCCAATGCTCTGCTAGCATGACATTTCCAATGGCGCTTCATGCAGCGCCCCACCCGAGCCTGAAATGAAAAGGCCCCGCGAAATCGCGGGGCCTGATCTTTGGAATGTAGGATCGCTTATTCGCGGCTTTCCGGTGTTTCCACCAGAACATCCAGCTCATCCCCGACCATATCGTCATCCATCATCGGCGCAGCCAGAGCAGCGGCGGCTTCGGCCTCTTCCCGGCGGGCTTCGATGACAACGTTGTCACGCGACTGCGCGACGCGCTGTACGCTTTGCGTTGCGCCACCGGTACCGGCAGGGATTAGACGACCGACGATGACGTTCTCTTTCAGGCCAACCAGCTTGTCTTTCTTGCCCTGAACCGAAGCCTCGGTCAGAACCCGTGTGGTTTCCTGGAACGACGCCGCCGAGATGAACGAACGCGTCTGCAGCGAGGCTTTGGTGATCCCCAAGAGGATCGGCTCGCCCTGAGCCGGACGTCCACCGCGGGCGAGGGTCTTCTCGTTGGCCGCGTCGAACTCCTGCTTGTCGACATGTTCGCCTTTCAGCAGGGTGGTGTCACCTGAATCCAGGATCTCCCACTTCTGCAGCATCTGGCGCACGATCACTTCGATGTGCTTGTCGTTGATCTTCACGCCCTGCAGACGATAAACATCCTGCACTTCGTCGATCATGTAATCCGCCAGCGCTTCGACACCCATGATGGACAGGATGTCATGCGGGGCCGGGTTACCGTCCATCAGGTATTCACCCTTCTGGATGAAGTCACCTTCTGCAACCGGGATGTGCTTACCCTTGGGCACCATATACTCGATGGTCTCCATGGACTCGTCAGCCGGTTCGATGCTGATGCGACGCTTGTTCTTGTAGTCGCGACCAAAGCGCACGTAACCATCGGCTTCTGCGATGATCGCGTGATCTTTCGGGCGACGGGCTTCGAACAGTTCGGCAACGCGCGGCAGACCACCGGTGATGTCCTTGGTCTTGGCACCTTCACGCGGGATACGCGCGACAACTTCACCAGCTTCGATCTGCTGACCGTCTTCGATCGACAGGATCGCGTCCACCGACATCGGATAGTGAACCGGGTTGCCCGCATCGTTACGGACCGGTTCGCCATCTTCGCCAACCAGAATGATCTCAGGCTTGAGGTCGCTGCCTTTGGGGGCCGCGCGCCAGTCGATCACGATCTTCTGGGTCATACCGGTTGCATCGTCGGTCACGTCGCGGACAGCAATGCCCGAAACCAGATCAACATATTTCGCGGTACCGGACTTTTCGGCGATGATCGGCAGGGTGTAAGGATCCCATTCGAACAGCTTGTCGCCACGGTTCACCTTGGTGCCATCCTTGACGAACAGCTTCGAGCCATAACCCAACTTGTGGTTGGCACGCTCTTCGCCATGTTCGTCTTTGATCACCATCTTCATGTTCCGGCCCATGACCAGGCTTTCGCCCGCGGAATTGACCAGGATCTGCGGGTTCTCAAACGAAACGACACCGTCGTGGCTGGCTTCCTGGAACGACTGCTGACCACCTTGCGCAACACCACCGATGTGGAAGGTCCGCATTGTCAGCTGCGTACCGGGTTCACCGATGGACTGGGCGGCGATGATGCCGACAGCCTCACCCGTGTTGACCATAGTACCGCGTGCAAGGTCACGACCGTAGCAGGTTGCACAGACGCCTTCCTCGGACTCACAGGTCAGAGGCGAACGGATCCGCATCGACGCAACAGCGGCCTCATCAATGATATCAGCCATGCGTTCGTCGATCAGCTGACCCGCAGCGACCAGAACCTCATCGGTGCCGGGACGCAGAACGTCATCGGCAGAGACACGGCCCAGCACACGTTCGGCTAGCGAAGCAACAACTTCACCGTCGTTTACCGCGGCTTCCGCAGTGATCGCGCGCTCGGTTCCACAATCGAGCTCACGCACGATGCAGTCCTGTGCCACGTCCACCAGACGACGGGTCAGGTAACCCGAGTTCGCCGTTTTCAGAGCGGTATCCGACAGACCCTTACGGGCGCCGTGGGTCGAGTTGAAGTATTCAAGAACGGTCAGACCTTCCTTGAAGTTCGAGATGATCGGCGTCTCGATGATGTCACCGTTTGGTTTGGCCATCAGGCCACGCATACCGCCCAGCTGTTTCATCTGAGTGACCGAGCCACGCGCACCCGAGTGGGCCATCATGTAGACCGAGTTTGGTTCTTTTTCAGACCCATCCTCTGCCCGATCCGAAGATGAGATCGTGCTCATCATCGCCTCGGTTACGCGGTCGTTACACTTCGACCAGGCATCAACAACTTTGTTGTACTTTTCACCCTGAGTGATCAGGCCGTCCATGTACTGCTGTTCAAAATCCTTCACCTGACCACGGGTTTCATCCACGATGCCCCATTTGTCATCCGGGATCACCATGTCGTCCTTACCGAACGAGATACCGGCGCGGAACGCTTCTTTGAAGCCCATCGACATGATCTGGTCACAGAAGATAACCGACTCTTTCTGACCGCAGTAGCGGTAGACGGTGTCGATCACCTGCTGCACTTCTTTCTTGCGCAGCAGACGGTTAACCAGTTCGAACGGTGCCTTGTTGTTCATCGGCAGCAGAGCACCCAGGCGCACTCGGCCCGGAGTGGTTTCAAACCGCTGTTGAACTTCATTGCCTTCACTGTCGATCTGAGTAATCCGCGCAGTGATCTTGGTGTGCAGATGCACTTCACCGGCGTCCAGCGCGTGCTGAACTTCGTCGATCGAGCCAAAGACCTTGCCTTCGCCCGGCATACCTTCGCGTTCCAGGGTCACATAGTACAGACCCAGGATCATATCCTGCGACGGAACGATGATCGGCGCGCCGTTTGCTGGCGACAGAACGTTGTTCGTCGACATCATCAGAACGCGGGCTTCCAGCTGGGCCTCAAGGCTCAGCGGGACGTGAACGGCCATCTGGTCACCGTCGAAGTCGGCGTTAAAGGCCGAACAGACCAGCGGGTGCAGCTGGATGGCTTTACCTTCGATCAAGACCGGCTCAAACGCCTGGATGCCAAGTCGGTGCAGTGTTGGCGCACGGTTCAGCATGACAGGGTGCTCGCGGATCACCTCGTCGAGGATATCCCATACTTCGGGACGCTCTTTCTCGACCAGCTTCTTCGCCTGTTTCACGGTCGAAGACAGACCCTTGGCTTCAAGGCGCGAGTAGATGAACGGCTTGAACAATTCCAGCGCCATCTTCTTGGGCAGACCACATTGGTGCAGCTTGAGTTCCGGACCGGTCACAATGACCGAACGACCCGAGAAGTCGACGCGCTTACCCAAAAGGTTCTGACGGAAGCGACCCTGCTTACCTTTCAGCATGTCCGACAGCGATTTCAGCGGACGCTTGTTGGCGCCGGTGATCACGCGGCCACGACGGCCATTGTCGAACAGAGCGTCAACAGATTCCTGCAGCATCCGCTTTTCGTTGCGGACGATGATGTCAGGTGCGCGCAGTTCGATCAGACGCTTCAGGCGGTTGTTCCGGTTGATGACCCGGCGATACAGATCGTTCAGATCCGAAGTCGCAAAACGACCACCATCCAGTGGAACCAGCGGACGCAGTTCCGGCGGAATCACCGGGATCACGGTCATCACCATCCACTCAGGCCGGTTGCCCGACTCAAGGAAGGATTCAACAACCTTCAGACGCTTGATGATCTTCTTGGGCTTCAGTTCACCGGTTGCTTCGGCCAGATCAGCACGCAGCTGTTCGGCTTCGGCTTCCAGATCGATCTGGGCCAGCATCTCACGGATAGCTTCGGCACCGATGTTCGCGGTGAACGCGTCCATGCCATAGGCATCCTGCGCGTCCATGAACTCTTCTTCGGTCAGCATCTGACCATAGGAGAGGTCGGTCAGACCGGGCTCGATGACGACATAGTTTTCAAAGTACAGAACGCGTTCCAGATCGCGCAGCGTCATGTCCAGCATCAGACCGATGCGGGACGGCAGCGATTTCAGGAACCAAATGTGTGCGACGGGCGCGGCCAGCTCGATATGACCCATACGCTCGCGGCGGACTTTCTGCAGGGTGACTTCCACACCGCATTTCTCGCAGACAACGCCGCGATATTTCATCCGCTTATATTTACCGCACAGACATTCGTAATCTTTGATCGGGCCAAAGATACGCGCGCAGAACAGACCGTCACGTTCGGGTTTGAACGTCCGGTAGTTGATGGTTTCGGGTTTCTTGATCTCGCCATAAGACCAAGAGAGGATCCGTTCCGGGCTGGCCAATGAGACCTTGATCTCGTCAAAGACCTTAGGCGGCGTCAGCGGGTTGAACGGGTTATTGGTAATTTCCTGGTTCATTTTGCGTCCTTACAAATTGGGATGGGATGAGTTTGGGGCGTTGCCGCCCCTACTCTTCCTCCGCATCCAGGAGTTCCATATTCAGGCCGAGGCCACGGACTTCTTTCACCAGAACGTTAAACGATTCCGGTACGCCCGCTTCAAAGTTATCCTCGCCCTTGACGATCGACTCATAGACCTTGGTCCGACCGGCGACGTCATCCGATTTAACGGTGAGCATCTCCTGCAGGGTGTAGGCGGCGCCGTAAGCTTCCAGAGCCCAGACTTCCATCTCACCAAAGCGCTGACCACCGAACTGCGCCTTACCACCCAGCGGCTGCTGGGTAACCAGGCTGTACGGCCCGGTCGAACGCGCGTGGATTTTGTCATCCACAAGGTGGTGCAGTTTCAGCAGGTACTTGATGCCCACGGTCACCGGACGTGCAAACTGCTCACCCGTACGACCGTCGAACAGAACCGACTGACCGCTTTGCGAGAAGCCCGCGCGCACCAGAGCGTCATTGACGTCTGCCTCTTTGGCGCCATCAAAGACCGGAGTCGCGATCGGAACACCACGGGTCACGTTGCCCGCAGCCTCGATCAGGTGACCCTCGTCCATGCCAGTGATGCCTTCTTCATAGACATCGTCGCCATAGGCCAGCTTCATTGCTTCGCGAACCGGGGTCAGGTCGCCAGAGCGGCGATATTCACCCAGCGCGTCGTCGATGTTCAGACCCAGACCGCGCGCGGCCCAACCCATGTGGGTTTCAAGGATCTGACCAACGTTCATACGCGAAGGAACACCCAGCGGGTTCAGACAGAAGTCAACCGGCGTACCATCGGCCAGGAACGGCATGTCTTCCATCGGAACAACCTTGGAAATCACACCTTTGTTCCCGTGACGACCGGCCATCTTATCGCCCGGCTGCAGCTTGCGCTTCACGGCGATGAAGACTTTGACCATCTTCATCACACCCGGCGGCAGGTCGTCGCCACGACGAACCTTCTCGACCTTGTCCTCGAAACGGGCGTCCAGAGCACGCTTTTGCACTTCGTACTGCTCATTCAGAGCCTCAACGATCTGTGCGTCCTGCTCATCTTCCAGCGCCAGCTGCCACCACTGACCACGGGTCAGGGTTTCCAACAGGTCCTCGGTGATCACCGACCCTGGCTTGACGCCTTTCGGGCCTTTGACCGCGGTTTTACCCATGATCAGACCTTGCAGACGCGCATAGATGTTGCGGTCCAGGATCGCCAACTCGTCGTCCCGGTCACGGGCCAGACGTTCGACTTCTTCCCGCTCGATCTGCAGCGCACGCTCGTCTTTCTCGACGCCGTGACGGTTGAAGACGCGGACCTCAACGACCGTACCGTAATCGCCCGGCTTCACGCGCAGCGAAGTGTCGCGCACGTCAGATGCTTTTTCGCCAAAGATGGCGCGCAGCAGCTTTTCTTCCGGGGTCATCGGGCTTTCGCCCTTCGGAGTGATCTTGCCGACCAGAATATCGCCCGGTTCAACATCCGCGCCGATGTAAACGATGCCCGCCTCGTCGAGGTTACGCAGCGCTTCTTCACCGACATTCGGAATATCGCGGGTGATCTCTTCCGGACCCAGCTTGGTGTCGCGGGCGGCGACTTCAAATTCCTCGATATGGACCGAGGTAAAGACGTCGTCACGCGCAATACGTTCCGAGATCAGGATCGAGTCTTCGTAGTTGTAACCGTTCCACGGCATGAACGCGACGACCACGTTCTTACCCAGGGCCAGTTCACCCATATCGGTCGACGGACCATCAGCTATGACTTCGCCCTTCTGGACGGTGTCACCCACTTTGATCAGCGGACGCTGGTTGATGCAGGTGTTCTGGTTCGAACGCTGGAATTTGCGCAGACGATAGATGTCAACGCCAGCGTCGCCCAGTTCCAGATCCTCAGTCGCGCGGATAACGATACGCTGGGCATCGACCTGGTCGATGATACCGGCGCGTTTCGCCTGAATTGCAGCGCCTGAGTCAATCGCAACCTTTTCCTCGATTCCGGTACCAATCAGCGGTGCCTCGGCCCGAAGCAGCGGAACCGCCTGACGTTGCATGTTCGAGCCCATCAGAGCGCGGTTGGCGTCGTCATTTTCAAGGAACGGGATCAGCGATGCAGCAACCGATACCAGCTGTTTTGGGCTGACGTCGATCAGGTCCACATTCTCGCGCGGGGCCAGAGTGTAGTCACCTGACTGACGAGTCGAAACCAGATCGTTGATGAACTTGCCATCCGAATCCAGTGTCGCGTTCGCCTGCGCCACAGTGTGACGCATTTCCTCGGTCGCGGACATGTAGTGAACCTCATCGGTCACCTCAGCGTCTTTGACGACGCGGTACGGTGTTTCGATGAAGCCATACTTGTTCACACGGGCAAAGGTGGCCAGCGAGTTGATCAGACCGATGTTCGGGCCTTCCGGCGTTTCAATCGGGCACATCCGGCCATAGTGTGTCGGATGAACGTCGCGCACCTCAAAGCCCGCACGTTCACGCGTCAGACCACCGGGGCCAAGCGCCGAGAGGCGGCGTTTGTGGGTGACTTCCGACAGCGGGTTGGTCTGGTCCATGAACTGCGACAGCTGCGACGAGCCGAAGAATTCGCGGACAGCAGCAGCAGCCGGTTTCGCATTGATCAGGTCCTGCGGCATGACGGTGTCGATCTCGACCGACGACATACGCTCTTTGATCGCGCGCTCCATGCGCAGCAGGCCAACGCGGTACTGGTTTTCCATCAGTTCGCCGACCGAACGCACACGACGGTTGCCGAGGTGGTCGATATCGTCGATGTCCCCTTTGCCGTCACGCAGTTCAACCAGAGCCTTGATGCAGGCCACGATGTCTTCGCGGCGCAGGGTGCGCAGCGTATCGGGCGCATCCAGAGCCAGACGCATGTTCATCTTTACACGGCCAACGGCGGACAGGTCATAGCGCTCGCTGTCAAAGAACAGCGTTTCGAACAGCGCCGAGGCCGCTTCGACGGTGGGCGGCTCACCCGGGCGCATGACGCGATAGATGTCCATCAGCGCTGTGTCGCGGCCCATGTTCTTGTCTGCCGCCATGGTGTTACGCATGTAGGGGCCGACATTGATGTTGTCGATATCCAGAACCGGAATATCAGTGACGCCCGCGTCGATCAGCTCTTTCGCGGTGCCTCCGATCAGCTCGCCGTCTTTGTCGTATTCCAGCGTCAGCTCATCACCAGCTTCGACATAGATCGCGCCGGTTTCTTCGTTGATGATGTCCTTGGCGACAAACTTCCCGACGATGTGATCGAACGGAACCAACAGCTCGGTGACGTTGCCTTCATCGATCAGCTTCTTGACCGCGCGCGGGGTGACTTTCTTGCCCGCTTCGGCAATCACTTCACCGGATTTGGCGTCGATCAGGTCATAGGTCGGACGCGTACCGCGTGCACGCTCGGGGAAGAACGGTGCAATCCAGCCCTTCTTCTTGTCCAGCTTGTACGACACCGTGTTGTAATAGGCGTCCATGATCGCTTCTTGATCCAGACCCAGCGCATACAGCAGGGTTGTCACAGGCAGTTTGCGGCGACGGTCGATACGGGCGAACACGATGTCCTTGGCGTCGAACTCAAAGTCCAGCCAGCTGCCGCGATACGGGATGATGCGGCAGGCAAACAACAGCTTGCCCGAGGAATGGGTCTTGCCCTTGTCGTGGTCAAAGAACACACCGGGCGAACGGTGCATTTGGGACACGATCACACGCTCGGTACCGTTCACAATGAACGTCCCGTTTGGTGTCATCAGGGGCATATCCCCCATGAACACGTCCTGTTCCTTGATGTCTTTGACCGACTTGGCGCCAGTGTCCTCGTCGACATCAAACACGATCAGACGCAGAGTGACTTTCAGCGGCGCGCTGTAGGTCATGTCGCGCTGCATGCACTCTTCGACGTCGTATTTGGGTTTTTCCAAATCGTATTTCACGAACTCCAGAACGGAGGTTTCGTTGAAATCCTTGATCGGGAAAACCGACTGGAACACGCCTTTGATGCCTTCGCCGTCTGTCGGCACATCTGCATCGCCGGAGCGCAGGAATAGATCATAAGAAGATTTTTGCACCTCAATGAGGTTCGGCATCTCCAGCACTTCGCGGATTTTGCCGTAATATTTCCGAAGACGTTTCTGGCCAAGGAACGATTGAGCCATGTCAGATGTCACCTTTCGATGTTCTCAGCGGACAAAGACACCGTCGGGCCCCGGTGCCTTGCACATTAGAGACAACACGTCCGGATCAATTCGTGGCCACCGTCCCGAATGGCAGCCTCCCGATCCATGAACCGCGTCTTAGAAAACACCCCAATCCATGAGGTCCTTTCTAAGACAGGTTCGGCTGGACCCGGATTTCTCCGGGACCAGCCAAATTTCCGGTGCATCTGCGATGCACCAAAAGACTGACTTAGGCCAGTTCGACCTCGGCGCCAGCTGCTTCCAGCTTGCCTTTGATGTCTTCGGCTTCGTCTTTCGACACAGCTTCTTTGATCTTGCCGCCAGCTTCGACCAGCTCTTTGGCTTCTTTCAGGCCCAGACCGGTGATGCCGCGAACTTCTTTGATCACGTTGATTTTCGAAGCGCCGGCGTTCTTCAGAACGACGTCGAATTCGGTTTTTTCTTCCTCAGCTGCGCCACCGGCGTCGCCACCGGCTGCCATGACAACTGCGCCGCCTGCTGCGGGCTCGATGCCATATTCGTCTTTGAGGATGGTTTTCAGTTCTTGTGCTTCCAGCAGGGTCAGACCCACGATGCTTTCTGCGAGTGCTTTCAGATCAGCCATTTTATCAGCTCTTTCCGTTTACAGTGTGTGTTCCAACGTCAGGGTGACTACCCTACGCAGATCATTCAGTGCCAACCGCTTACGCAGCTTCCGCCTTCTCTTCGATGGTGGAAAGGATGCTTGCGATGTTGCTTGCAGGTGCGCCAATTGCGCCAGCGATGTTCGAAGCAGGTGCGCCCAGCATGCCCGCGATAGTAGCAATAAGCTCCTCGCGCGAAGGCATTTTGGACACGGCTTCAACGCCGGCACGATCCAGAGCGTTCTCACCCATTGCACCGCCAAGAATTTCGAACTTTTGGTTCTCTTTGGCGTAGTCCTGGGCCACTTTGGCTGCTGCCACAGGGTCCTCAGAATAGGTCAGAACGGTCATCCCCGTCAGAAGGTCGGCAATGCTTTCACATGGCTTTCCGTCGAGGGCGATTTTGGCGAGCCTGTTCTTGGCAACACGCACGGCACCACCCGCGTCACGAGCACGTGCGCGAAGGTCCTGCATCTCGGCAACTGTCAGACCGGCGTAGTGTGCAACCACTACGACGCCAGAGCTTTCGAAGATTTGGCCGAGCTCGTCGACCACTTTCTCTTTCTGGGCTCTATCCACAGTTTTCTCCAAGTTAGGGGTGATATCTCACCCCGGCTCATATTTGCCGCAGCTTACGCTCCGGCGTTCAGGTCCGTTGTTACGGGATTAGCCAAAATTCGCCCGAGGATCGAAGCCCTCAGAATTCTTTGGTCTTACCCGTCTCAGGCAGGGAATTAAGGGGCCAGATGACACCACCCACCGTCTTGGACGAAACAAAATAAAGCGCACGACGAATCGCACGCTTTACTTCGCAGCTCTCTTTATGGCAGTTACGCCGGGTTTCCAAGGGGTAAATTAGGCCGAAACCGGAAATGATCGAGCAGCGCAGCCGGCATCGGAACAGTGTCCTAGATTGACATGTTCCATGCGCTGAGGTCCAGTCTGGCTAAGCCCCTTTCTTCTTAGGTATCCATCCCTGAATGCTGACCCTCACCACAGACGAATACGAATGCGCGCGCGGCTTTGTTCAGGAGTTCCTGGATCAAACGCCCGAGGATGGCCCGGCGGGTTTCGAATGCGTCTATCGTTCTCATGATTTTGCGGGCTCGCGTATAGTGCTCAGGGTCCGGGGTGCGCGCCGGGACTATGCCCTAAAGGTCGATACGGAATCGCCCGGAACGGGACGTTTGCGCGATGAGTTTGACATGCTCGGAAAGCTGACCGCCCATTTTGCACGATACGAATCTGCGGGGGTTGTCGACCCGGTTTACATATCACCGGGTGATGCGTTTTTTGTGACGCAGTTTATTGACCGCCCCACCGCTGCGGATCTTATCCATAACAGCCCGGATGACGACCAGATCGGCCGCATCTATCGCCGCGCCGGATCGTGGCTGAACGACCTGCACAGGTTTCAACCCATCAAGACCTATGATTTCCGCCCTAGCTGGATGATCGACAGGCTTCAGGCTTTGCTACGTCTTGCCCCGGACACAGCACAGCTCCGGGGGCGGAATATGATCCAGCATCTGACCGACGAGGCATTACAGCTAAAAGGCACCCCTGAACTGCTGGTCCTTGCACACGGAGATTGTCACAGTCAAAATCTGATCGTCGGGCAAGGCGAAATGATCGGCCTGGATTTTACCGAAACGCGGGAAAAGCTAGCTTTGTATGATATTGTCGACTTTCTAAAGTCCGATATCTTTCGCGATGGCACTGATGATCAGGTTGATCAAAGCGGCATCCTGAAAACAAACAAAGACATGTTCTTTCGCAAATATCGCCATCCAATTCAGATGGACGTTCTGGATATGTGCATGCGCGCACGTCTGGTGATGGATTGGCTGGACTTATGGCGATTGGACAGATCCTGCAGCGAATACGAGAGCTTTCGCAGAGACCGCCTGAACCTGCGCCTGCAAGCCGTGTATGAGTGAGGGCTGAAAAAGAAAGACCCGAACAGCCTTCACCGTTCGGGTCTAATCATTTTAGCTGTAAGCTAGGGGCTTACTCGCCCGCAGCAGCAGCCACATCCAGAGTCACGCCTGGGCCCATGGTCGAGCTCAGCGCGATTTTCTTCATGTAAGTGCCTTTGGCGCCTGTTGGCTTGGCTTTGGCAACAGCGGTCACAAATGCACGAACGTTTTCTGCCAGCTTGGCTTCGTCGAAGGACGCTTTGCCAACGCCAGCGTGCACAACGCCGCCTTTTTCAGCTTTGAACTGAACTTCGCCGCCTTTAGCTGCTTCTACGGCCGCTTTCACGTCCATAGTCACAGTGCCAACCTTGGGGTTCGGCATCAGGTTGCGGGGGCCCAGAACTTTACCAAGACGACCAACGATGGGCATCATGTCCGGGGTTGCTATGCAACGATCGAATTCAATGGTGCCGCCCTGAATGGTTTCCATCAGGTCTTCTGCACCAATGATATCCGCCCCTGCTTCTTTCGCTTCGTCAGCCTTGGGGCCACGAGCGAATACAGCAACGCGCATCGTCTTGCCGGTGCCATTCGGCAGGCCAACAACGCCACGAACCATCTGGTCCGCGTGACGAGTGTCAACGCCAAGGTTCAGAGCGATTTCGATGGTCTCATCGAATTTCGAAGTTGCGTTGGCCTTGACCAGGGCAACTGCTTCTTCGACCGACAGGTTTTCCTTGCCAGCGACAGCTTCGCGCGCAGCGCGGGTACGTTTACCGAGTTTTGCCATCTTACTTCACCTCGATGCCCATAGAGCGGGCCGAGCCCAGGATGATCTGCATTGCGCCTTCGACGTCGTTGGCGTTCAGATCTTTCATTTTGGCTTCGGCGATTTCGCGAACCTGCTTCGAGGTCACGGATGCCACGGTCTCACGACCTGGGTTTTCCGCACCACGGGGGCGATTACGCTTGCCAACCGGCTTCAGGCCAGCTGCTTTCTTCAGGTAATAAGACGCTGGTGGCGTCTTGATGTCCATGGTGAAGGACTTGTCCTGATAATAGGTGATCACGGTCGGGCAAGGCGCGCCTTGCTCCATGTCTGCGGTCTTGGCGTTGAACGCCTTGCAGAATTCCATGATGTTGATGCCGCGCTGACCCAGCGCCGGACCAACTGGCGGCGAGGGGTTCGCCTGACCTGCAGGAACCTGCAGTTTCATTGTACCAGCAAGCTTCTTGGCCATTTGGTTTTCCTTTCAACGTAGGTGAAACGCGTTCCACCCGGTTTATGTTGCGTGGTCCGATCCGGGATCGCGATCCCGGTAATCTCCCACGAGAGAATCTCGCCCAAAGACGATAGAGGCGGCATGTACAGGGGAACGGAAGTATTGGCAAGGGTTTGAATCACGGCCTGAAGCAGCCACATCGAACCCAAACCGACCCTCGCTCCAAAGCTAAGCAACAGCAAAACAGCATCTGTCATCGCCCAATGAGATTGCACCCGCCACATGCACAACCTTGCGGGCTATCAGAGCAACTTAGCAGCCGCCATAGTTCTTGTTTCCACTCGCCGTGATTGTGTAGGTTCCGCCTCTTGGACCCGTGTAGCATCGTGAGGTCACGCGCCTAACGCTGGCAACCGGTCGGCGGTACGAAGATACTTTCCTGATCTGAGCACCCCACTCACACGCGAGACCATCGCCATCAAGATCCAAATTATGTGGATCAGATACAGGTCCACCAGAGGCTAAGAAGAACCTTTGCGCTGCTGCGCCATTCGGAAAGTCATCACAATCATAGTCAACCCCTGCTGCCTCGGATGAAAACGGTCGCTCGTAGGATTTGGTCCCAGCTGTAGACAGGCTGTACTGACCATAATTGCTATTACCACATTGGTTTACTTTTCGAGCAGCCAGCTCTGCTTCGATCATCAGTTTCCCCCGCAATGTCGTACTTGGGAGCCGATACGCGGAACACAGCTCTGCGGACGATGCGCGCGCTACTTTCGAGGACAACACTTCGGGTGACAAAACATCAGCGGTACACGCAGCCAAAATCAAGAAAACAAAATAGATGAACGCACGCATGAAAAACGCCTTGTGGTCACTTTTCGGAAAAAACATTCGGTCAAATCAATAGGGCAGTTATGTACCAACCCAGATCATCAATGTAAACGTTCAGCCAGCCAAGATGCCGCACTGGCTAGGGCAATGCGGCCCCTCAAAATCCACCGAATAAATTTTGCCTGCTGCTTCTGGTCATCCACGCCCTCGACCATCCCGTCGAAATCCACGAATGGACCAGAGTAGGCCGTTACCTTCTCGCCGATTTCGAATGAGATCATCAGCTTGGGCGCTTCGCCACCTCGCCGAGTGATGTAGAAAACCTGATGCACCTCTGCCTTGCTTGCCAGTTGTCGCGCAAAGGCTAATCAGGACTGTGTGATTGCCAATATCCCAAGCGCGATCAGGCTGGCCCAGCCGATGCGGTGGAGAAAGCGCGGCTCTTTCAGGACGAGCGCGGCAAGGACTACGGATACCGGAATCGAGGCCTGCCGGACCGCGCTGACAGGTGCGGCCTCGGCGCCTAACTGGAAAGCTTTCAGGATAAAAAGATAAGATAGATAGGACGCAACCCCCGCGAATACGATCCGCCACGGGGCGAGTGTCCAGCCTCGTACCACGCCTAGAAATGGGGTCGACATATGGCGATCTTCCCAGGCCCGAATGCCGGCAAGGGTCGATGTCACCAGGATATAGCAGTAGAACAGGAAAGGCGCGGGCGTTGTTTTTTGCATAGCGTTTGCGTCGCTCAGCGAATAGGCGGCCGAGCCCAGCATCGCCATGACAGCCAGCGCAAAAGCCTTGTGATCATGCAGCAATCCGCCCGGCGATTTCTGGATCATCAGGCTGCCCATCAGGACCAGCGAAATCCCCACAAGGATGAGCCACGAATACTGTTGATCCAGCGCAAGCCAGCTAAAGGCAACGATGGCAATCGGCGAGGACCGGATGATCGGATAATACACCGAAAGGTTGCCCCGGCGCAGGGCCGAAAGCGTGCCATAGTAATAAAAACTCAACCCTAGGGAAGAAACCAGCACCAGAGGCCAGACCTCGCGGCTGACGGTCAGGGGTTGGCCGACCAGTCGAGCGTGAAGCGCCGCAAGAATGACCCAGGTCAGCGCTACACCGACATAACAGGACACCGGATGCGCCGTGTCTTTCAACAACAGATCCCGCAGCGGATGTGTCGCCGCCGAAATCAGAACCAGAACAATCAGGCCAAGTTCCATATCTCAGGTCTGATGAAGCGGATTGCGCTGCAGAAAGGTGTTATAGTGCACAGTCATCTGGTCGTCCGCAATCTGCACAACTCCATAGGCTGGCGGTTCATCACAGAATTCCCCGTCAACACTGTCGGCAGTCAGAGGGATTTGGTGATTGAGGCTGGGCAGGCTGGTGAACGGGATGCCACGCCAGTTCACATAGGTCATGCGATGGACATGCCCATAGAAGACGTGGCGAATGTTACGCCCGTGACCGAGTGTTTCAAAAAACACTTCGGCTTCGACCAGGCGGATGTCGTCCACATAGGGAATGCCGATGTCAAAAGGCGGGTGGTGCATGAACAAATAGCAGGGCTTATCCCCCGCCGAGATCAGCTGTTCTTTCAGCCAATTCAAGCGCAAGGTGCACAGCTGGCCTTCATGCATATCCGCACCGTCTTTTGTCGTATCCAGAAAGATAAACTTTCCCGCGTCGATCTCGATGCTGTGCTGAACAAAGCCATTTGAATCCACAGGGTCATCCGTAAAGACCGTTCTGAAAACCTTACGATCATCATGGTTGCCGATCATCAGGTGGCAAGGAAGCTGGAAACCGTCCAGATGTGACTTGAGCACCTGATAGGCTTCAGCCCTTCCAAACTCGGCCAGGTCGCCGGATATCACGCAAAACGCTGCATCCGAATGCCATTTGGCGATATCCCCAAGGCAACGGGAAAATTGGGTCGAAGGAACGCCGCCATTCAGGTGCCCGTCTTGGTCAACAAGGTGGATATCTGTGATATGTATGAATTTCATCTACCTGCCCACTTGCCTTACATGGTTGTCCAAATATGCCAGGCGGCCGGGTCCCATCCCGATTGGTTACGACAAAGATTATCCCGATTTCGACAGATCAGTTCCGCCCTGATTTGCCCGGGTCTGATAACGGGCTGAAGACTCCAAAACAAGAAACGCCGCAGTGCCCAGGGCAACGCGGCGTTGTCAAATTTCGCTAATTGGAAATTAGCTTTGCTTGGTGACCTGAGTGAAGTCCAGCTCGACCGGGGTTTCCCGACCAAAGATCGAGACCGAGACCTTCAGCTTCTGGTTATCGTCATCCACACCTTCGACCATGCCGTCGAAATCTTCGAACGGACCGTCATTCACCTTGACCTTCTCGCCAATTTCGAACGAGATCATCAGCTTGGGCGCTTCTTCGCCCTCCTGGACACGGTTGAGGATCTGGTTCACCTCGGCATCGCGCATCGGCATCGGGCGGCCTTGCGGACCCAGAAAACCAGTGACCCGGTTGATCGAGTTGACCAGGTGATACCCTTGATCCGACATTTCCATATGTACCAGCACGTAACCCGGCATAAAGCGACGTTCGGTTGTGACTTTCTTGCCCCGGCGCACTTCGATCACCTCTTCGGTGGGCACCAGAACTTCGTCAATGTCATCCTCAAGGCCCTGCTCGGCCACCGACGTGCGGATCTGCTCTGCGATCTTCTTTTCGAAATTCGAAAGAACGCTGACCGAGTACCACCGTTTCGCCATGAACCTGTCGTCCTTGTTTGCCTTCGGCTGCATTCCATGTACCGGAAAAGCCGTTATTGAAAATCTGTCGCGTCACCCGGAATAAAAAGCGGCGCACAGCCCGAATCGCCGCACGCCCATTCCGAATAGTACCGCGTCACCTACTCTGACATCGCAAGCTGTGCAAGGGGGCAGCGACGTTTCCGACCTGCCCGGCCCGGTTTAACCGAACATGCCCAGAATCAGCTGCAGGCCACCACGAATACCAAGATCGACCAGCGCAAAGAACACAGCCGTCAGTGCTGCCATGATGAACACCATGACCGTGGTCAGCAACACCTCGCGGCGGGTTGGCCAGACGACCTTTGAAACCTCGGCACGGACCTGCTGAATAAACTGGATCGGATTCATAGTTGCCATTTGGCTTTGTTCTCTCTGCTAGCGGATGAGCCGGACATAACCGGGCATTGAGGCAATTTCAAGGGGGCCGTCAGGGCTTGGGCTTATCGTCCCATTCGTCGCTTAGAATGCGGCGCGCATCGCCTTCGGGGTCGTCATACTGGTTCGACCGAACGGTATAGATGAACGCAAACAGGCCAACCCCTCCCAAAAGCAGGGAAATCGGTATGAGATAGGCCAGAACTTCCATTCAGATCACCTTAGCCGCAGCGCGTTCAGAGAAACGGTAATGGACGAGGTCGACATTGCCAATGCCGCGATCAGCGGCGTGGCTAGGCCCGCAACCGCCAGTGGCACTGCAATGATATTATAGATGGTTGCAATACGGAAGTTCTCGCGAATCCGTTTCGTTGCCTTAACCGCGGTATCGCAGGCACCCGCAATCGGCGACAGGTCGTTACCCAACAGCACGATATCGGATGCCACTCGCGCAGCATCTAGCGCCGAGGCCGGTGAAATCGACACATGCGCCGCGGCCAGCGCCGCCGTGTCGTTCAGCCCGTCACCAACCATCAGGACGTGGCAGCCTTGATCCCGCAGGCTTTGCACATGGGTTGCCTTGTCCTGCGGCAGGGCCTGCGCAATCCATGTCTCAATCCCCAGCTTACCGGCCAGCGTCTCAACCGCGCCTTGCGTATCGCCCGAGATCAAAATGACCTTTTTCCCCTCATCGCGAAACGCCTGAACCGCCTCAGCCGCACCAGCACGCAATGTGTCCGAGAACAAGAACACTGAAGGCGCCCGCCCTGCTAACGACAGCCAGGCCGCAGTTTGTTCAGCCTCTTGCCCACCGGTCCATTCGGCGCGTCCCAGACGCACGGGATGGTCCTGAAAGATGCCTTCGGTGCCGTACCCGGGAACTTCAGAGATCCCCTCGACGTTTGCGGGCGTGACCCCCGCTTGACGGGCAGCCTGCGCCAGCGCAACAGAGAGCGGGTGCGACGAGGCCTCGGCCAGTGCCAGTGCGATTTCCAGATCGCCGGGCGCATGATCCGCAAGATTGGTCAGCTCCGGCGTTCCCGAGGTCAGTGTTCCCGTCTTGTCGAACACAACCGTATCCACCTCGGCCAGGCGTTCCAGCGCTGTGGCGTGTTTGATCAGCATCCCCTTGCGGAACAACCGACCCGAGGCCGCCGTCGTCACCGCCGGTACGGCCAGACCCAGCGCACAGGGGCAGGTGATGATCAGCACCGCTGCTGCGATATTCAGCGCGGTGCGGATATCGCCTGAATAAATATACCAGCCCAGAAAGCTCAGCGCCGACAGGATATGCACGCCCGGTGCATAAAGCTTGGCTGCCTTATCCGCCAGCGAAGTATAACGCGACCGCCCAGATTCCGCGATGGCCACAAGATCGGCCATGCGGTGCAGCGAGGTATCCTCACCCACGGCTGTCGCCCGTACGGTCAATGGACCCGTTAGATTTACCTCACCAGCACTGACCGTCAGACCGGTTTCCGCAAATACCGGCAAGGTTTCACCCGTCAGCAGCGATCGGTCGAGCTCGGATTGCCCGGAAACGATTTCGCCATCCACCGGCATCCTGCCTCCGGGACGTACCAGGATCAGATCACCCACGCTTAGCGTTGCGACGGGCACCTCAACTTCTTGACCATCGGCCAGCCTGATCGCGCGCGGAACCTCCAACGCGGTCAACTCCTCGGCTGCGGATCGGGCGGCGGCGCGGGTACGGTAATCCAGATAGCGACCGGCCAGCAGAAAGAACGTCAGGGTCAGGGCGGCGTCAAAATAGGCGTGCTCACCACTCAGCGCGGTTTCCCACAGCGATGTGGCCAATGCCAACAGGATTGCCAACACGATCGGCACATCCATATTCAGGCGACCGACGCGCAAGGCGCTCCAGGCATTAGCAAAGAAGGGCTGCGCCGAAAACGCGATCGCAGGCAAAGCAATCGCTGCCGAAATCCAGTGGAACATGTCGCGCGTTGCATCGGTTGCCCCTGACCAGACAGAGACAGACAGCAACATTACATTCATCGAGGCAAAACCAGCCACCGCCAACCGCATCAACAGGTCGCGACCAGCCTTGCCGGACTGCGTGGCAGACAGGGATCCAGGGTCCAGCTCGTGCGCCTCAAAGCCTACGCGTTCAAGCACCGGGATCAGATCGGCGGCCCGCAGATCGGGCGCGGCTTTGACCATCGCACGTTTCAAGGTCAGGTTCACGCGCGCGTCCTCGACCCCGGGCTGGGCATTCAATTCACGCTCGACCGTGGCAATACAGGCCGAGCAGTGAATTCCCGGCAATGACAGCGCGATCTGCACATCCTGCGGGATCGGCCTTGCGGGCTCTGCCGGGGCGGCGATACAGCCGGGGCAAGCTGCGGTGCCAGAGGACATCTGCGCAGACATCCCCTAGCCTTTCACATAAAGCGGCACGCGCTGTGCAAACTCGGCCCCGCTGTGATCTTTGGCAACCAGCCGAATGTTCCAGTTGCCCGGACCCAGCGATGCCGGAGTCGCATATGCAGTCCCGTCGAATGTGAAATCCGGAGCAAAATCATCTTTGACATGGGTCGCGCGGCCCACAACGGCCTGCAGGTCAGCCACCTTGACCGGTGCGCCCGTCTGATCGGTTATATGCAGGATCAGCAAGCCGCCCGAAATCTCGGCGCGGATAAACCAGCCCAGCGCCTGATGTTCCTTCAGGCGTTCGTTGAATTCCTGGCTGGCGACATAGGAATTCTTGACCTCGAGCCCCGGAAAGGTCTTCACCGCGCTATAGGCCAGAACCAGGTTCACCGTAATGATCACGCCAAAGGATGCAACGAACACAGCCAGCGCATGTTTGCCGGTGAATTTACGTTCAGCCATGTTCAGTTCCCTCGTCCGTTAAACGTGGTGTCCTTATAGGCGCGCTCACCGCTCTGCAGGTCTTCGACCCAGATGCGGACCGGCGTCGTATCCAAAGTTGCTGGCCCGGTGTCGCCCGATGCGACGATGTAAACACGGGTCAACTGTGCCGTATCCGCCGTCACATTGACAGTCTCACCTTCAACCCCCTCGATCTGTATCTTCAGGGCCGGATCACCGGACAGGGTCAGTTGGAATGGGCGGTCCTCGCCATGTTTGTTCCGCAGTCGTACATCATAAGTGTTACGAATAGTGCCGTCAGAAAGGGTTACAAATGTCGGGTTTCGCACCGGCGCTACGGTCAGATCAATGTCAGACCGGATGAACAGGGCGAACAAAAGCGCGAAGCCAACCGCAGACCACATACCCGTATACATGATGGTCCGAGGCCGCAGGATGTGTTTCCAGACATTCTTGGGCGGATGACCGGCGCGTTCACTCGATTCGTCGCTCAACGCCATGTAGTCGATCAGGCCACGCGGCTTGCCAATTTTGGCCATCATGTCATCGCAGGCGTCGATGCACAGCGCACAAGTGATACATTCAAGCTGCTGACCGTCGCGGATGTCGATACCGACAGGGCAGACATTCACACAGGCCATGCAATCAATGCAGTCCCCAAGATCGGAATCCGCGGTCCGCTTGCCTTTGCCGCGCGGTTCACCGCGCCATTCGCGATACCCAACCACCAGAGTATCCTCGTCCATCATCGCGGCCTGAATGCGCGGCCAGGGACAGGCGTAAATACAGATCTGCTCGCGTGCGAACCCACCGAACAAAAAGGTCGTCCCCGTCAGGATCAATATGGTTGTATAGGCGACCGGATGTGCATTTCCGGTCACTAGATCACGGACAAGCGTTGGCGCATCCGCGAAATAGAACACCCAGGCACCACCCGTTGCCAGACCAATAAACAGCCAGGCGACCCATTTGGTGACGCGCAGCCTTGCTTTGTGGAAATCCATCTTTTTCTGACGATGCAGGCGCAGACGGGCGTTTCGATCACCTTCGATCCAGCGCTCGACCAAGATATACAAATCAGTCCAGACGGTCTGCGGGCAGGCATAGCCGCACCACACGCGCCCCAGCGCCGATGTAAACAGAAACAGGCCCAGACCGGCCATGATCAGCAACCCGGCCACGAAATAGAACTCGTGCGGCCAGATCTCGATCCAGAAAAAGTAAAAGCGCCGGTTGGCCAGATCCAGCAGCACCGCCTGGTCCGGAAGGCTGGGACCGCGATCCCATCTGATCCAGGGTGTGACATAGTAGATCCCCAGCGTGACCGCCATGATGAACCATTTCAGGTTGCGAAACGGGCCGGACACGCGGCGGGGAAAGATCGGTTCGCGCGCTGCGTATAGGCTGGGGGCGGGGTCGGAATCGCTCACGGGCTGGCTCCAGATGTAGCTGTTCTACGGCGTCTTCTTCCAGATCATACGGGCAGCCACTTTGACATGGGTCAAAAGCGCATCGTAAAGACACCTTTTGTCACATCTTACCAGCTTGCCGCCTGAGCCACCTGATAAATATCTTCACCCCAGGACGAAGCGGCATATTACCGGTGACAATATGGTATCCGCGCCCGTCGGGTTCGCGGAACAGTTCAACCAATCGACCCGCAATGATATCCGCTTCGACAAAATGCCGCACGGTGGCCGTCACACCCTGCCCGGCGCGCACTCCCTCAAGCAGCAGGTTTCCCGGCAAGGCGATGCGGCCAGCGCCGGGGCTGTGGTCCACGCCGTGACGGGCCAGCCATTGCGTTGCCTCCGTTGTGCCGAACTCCTCAAGCCAGGGCAGATGGCTGAGTGCTTTGGGTGTCACAGGTGCCCGCCCAGTCAACAGGGATGGCGCGGCGACAATCACGATCGGACTTTGCAACAGCAGTTCGGCCGTCACATCGGGCCAATCCCCTGCCCCATATCTGATCGCCAGATCCACGCCGCCCGGGCGCAGATCGACCAACCGGGGCGAGGGGTCCAGCGCAAGGTGAATGCCTGGATGCTCGGCCTGAAATGCGGGCAAGCGTGGCATAAGCCACGAAGCTGCGAAAGAGGCCGTCAGCGATAGGTGGACCGGGCGATCCTCGGTTGCACGCTTCAGGTCAGTGACCGCCGCACCTATGGCCCCAAATCCCAAATGCAGGGCACGCGCCAGAACCTTGCCCTCGGCCGTCAGGGTCATGGATTTACCGGATCGGTCCAGAAGGGCCAGATCCAGGTGTTTTTCAAGCGCACGCAGTTGCTGGCTGATCGCTGCGTGACTGACATTCAGCGACGCCCCTGCCTGAACAACATTTCCAGTCTCAGCAAAGGCAGAAAAGGCGCGCAAAGCCGCAAGCGGCGGCATATCCATCCAGTTCATCTGTAAGTCCTACTTACATATTGGAATGGTAATTGAGTCGCATTTATCAGGCTAAAGATCAATCCTGATAACAGCGGCAACACAATCCAGGAGGGATCAGATGCTTGCGATACTGGCACGAAGTTTCATGGTAGCCACCAAAACAGAGGCTGACGGCAAAGGCATTGGCACAGATTGCCGCGACCTTGCGCGCGGCAGTTGGCTGCCGGACCATCATTGGTGGATTGAAAAGTCTGGCCCGCGCGAAAAGGCGCATCTGGACTGCACCAATGGGGGCCTGTAGTCTGAAAATAGTAGCACCGGCTGTTCAGGAAACGCGCGAACAGAGAGAACAGCCGGTGCCTTAACCTTCGGGCGGCGAACCGTCCGAAGGTATTCTTTTGGCCTTACTGACCGCCACCCAACTGGTGGACATAGGCCGTCACAGCGCGGATCTGCGCCTCGGTAAGGCGGTTTTCCCAAGCAGGCATTACACCGAAACGGCTATTGGTCACGGTCTCAGTCAATGCCTCTGCGTCGCCGCCATAGAGCCAGATCGCATCGGTCAGGTTGGGTGCGCCCTGAAAGACGTCACCAGTGCCATCCTCGCCATGACAGGACGAACAGTTATCTTCGAAGACAACCTTGCCTGCCTGCGCAGCTACGTCATCAGTCTGCGCATTGGTCAGGGACATCACGTATTGAACCACTTGGGTGATCTGGTCATGTTCCAGGATTTCGCCAAATGCAGGCATTTCGGAATAGCGCGCATCGTCGCTTTCCTCGTTGCGAATGCCATAGGCGATTGTGGTCTCGATATCCTCAAGCGAACCGCCCCACAGCCAGGCGTCATCCAGCAGGTTCGGGAATCCTGGTGCACCCTGCGCGCCTGAGCCGTGGCATTGCGCACACCAGGTACGGAACACCGCGCCCCCGGCATTCGCCGCGTATTGCTGCAGTTCGGGATCTGCCGAGATATCTTCAAGCGATGTTTCCACAAGCTTGGCGTTCCAAGGGGCATTCGCCTCTTCAAACGCAATCATCTCTTCTTGTACCAGAGCGCGAGAGGACCAGCCCAAAACGCCAGCAGTGGCGGATTGAACCAAGGGCCATGCGGGATACATGATCGTATAGATTACCGCCCAGAAGATGGTGGCGTAGAATGTCCACAACCACCAGCGCGGCATCGGGTTTTCGAATTCTTCGATACCATCCCAGCTGTGGCCGGTTGTACTCGGATCACCCGGCTGTTTTTCAGGTGTCTTGCTCATTGCCGCGCCTCCTTGGATGTGGCGGGATTGTCGTCGCCCCGCAGGGGCGCTGGTGCATCATCATGCCGAAACGGGATATTCGCGGTGTCCTTGTATTCCTTGCTGGATCCCGGGCGGAAAACCCAGATTATGATCCCAACAAAGAAAACAAAGAGCAGCAGCAACATCCAGCTATCCGCGAATTGCCGTAAGAGTGTATATTCTTCCATCACACCCTCCTTTACCGGTTCGCGTCTGGGGTGAAGGTCGAGAAATCGACCAGCGTTCCCAGCATCTGCAGATAAGCGACCATCGCATCCGCTTCAGTCAGCTCGGGCTGACCATCGAAGTTCCGCACGCTGACCTTGTCACCATAGCGTTCCAGCAGGCCGTCATAGTCACTGTCGGGATCGGCCTGCGCCCGGAAATCCGCCACGGCGTTCTCCAGCATCTCTTCGGTATAGGGCGTGCCTACCAGCGCATTCGCCTTCATGACATCACCGATATACTTACCGTCAATCTTGCGATGCTCGAGGAAGCCGTATTTCGGCATTACAGATTCAGGCACCACCGACTGCGGGTTGCGCAGGTGATCCACATGCCACTGGTCAGAATAACGACCACCGACACGGGCCAGATCAGGGCCGGTGCGTTTGGACCCCCACTGGAACGGATGATCATACATTGATTCAGCCGCCAGCGAGTAGTGGCCATAGCGCTCGACCTCATCCCGCATCGGGCGGATCATCTGACTGTGGCAGACATAGCAGCCTTCGCGGATATAGATGTCACGGCCCGCCATTTCCAAGGGGGTGTAAGGGCGCATGCCCTCCACTTTTTCGATGGTGTTCTCAAGATAGAACAGCGGGGTGATCTGCACGATGCCACCGATGGTCACGACCAGAAAGCTGAAGATCAGCAGGAGGGTCGCGTTGGTCTCGAGGATCTTATGTTTGTCGAGAATTGCCATTGCTCCGGCCCTCCTTATTCAGCCGGGACCGCGACGGTCAGGCTGGCCTCTTTGGCCGGCGCTTTCCGCACAGTCATCCACAGGTTGTAGCACATGATCAGCGCCCCAGCGAGGAACATGACCCCACCCAGAGCTCGCACCACATACATCGGGAACTTGGCAGCCACGGTGTCGGCGAACGAGTTCACAAGGAAACCGTTGGCATCCACTTCGCGCCACATCAGGCCTTCCATGATACCTGTCACCCACATCGACGCGGCGTAGAGCACGATGCCGATAGTGGCGAGCCAGAAGTGCCAGCTGACCATTTGCAACGAATACAGACGCTCACGCTTCCACAAGACAGGAACCAGGAAGTACAGCGCACCAAAGGTGATCATGCCGTTCCAACCCAGCGCACCCGAATGCACGTGACCAATGGTCCAGTCGGTATAGTGGCTCAAAGAGTTAACCGCTCGGATCGACATCATCGGGCCCTCAAAAGTGGACATGCCATAGAAGCCGACCGAAATCACCATCATCCGGATCACCGGGTCCGTACGCAGCTTGTCCCACGCACCCGATAGGGTCATCAGGCCGTTGATCATACCACCCCAGGACGGCATCCACAGCACGATCGAGAACACCATTCCCAGTGTCGAGGCCCAGTCAGGCAGCGCGGTATAGTGCAAGTGGTGCGGTCCGGCCCAGATATACAGGAAGATGAGCGCCCAGAAGTGGATGATCGACAGCTTGTAGCTGAACACCGGTCGCTCGGCCTGTTTCGGGATGAAGTAGTACATCATACCCAGAAAGCCGGCTGTCAGGAAAAAGCCCACAGCGTTGTGGCCGTACCACCACTGGATCATTGCGTCCTGAACGCCTGACCAGACGATGACAGATTTCGAACCCCAGATGCTGACAGGGATAGTCATGTTGTTGACCAGATGCAGCATGGCGACGGTAACGATAAAGGCCAGGTAGAACCAGTTCGCCACATAGATATGAGGCTCTTTCCGCCTGACGATTGTTCCCAGGAACACGGCAAGATAGGCCACCCAGACGATGGTCAGCCACAGATCGACATACCACTCCGGCTCGGCGTATTCCTTGGACTGGGTTCCGCCCAGCACATACCCGGTCGCAGCCAGCACAATGAACAGCTGGTAGCCCCAGAAAACGAACCATGCCAGATTGCCGCCCCACAGGCGCGCGGCGCTGGTCCGCTGGACGACGTAGAAGGACGTTGCGATTAGTGCGTTGCCGCCAAAGGCAAAGATAACCGCCGATGTATGTAGCGGACGCAATCGGCCAAAATTCAGATATCCTTGTGCCCATTCAAAGTTCAGCACCGGATAGGCCAGCTGAAAGGCGATGAATGTCCCGGCAAGAAAACCAACCACGCCCCAAAAGGCCGTCGCGATTACGCCGTAACGGACCACATCGTCCATGTATTCGCCTGAACGATCTATGAGGATATCTGGCTCATCCGTGTTTCTAAGCGTCCAGATGAACAATCCCGCGGCGATCAACATCACCAGAATTGCATGCACCTGATACGCCAAATCGCGTGCATAATTGGTCCCGATCGCTGCAAACAGCACGATCAGACCAAGCACGATCAGCTTGATGTAATTTGACATATTGCGTCCCTTTGCCATGCTCCGCGCGATTCTTTTTTGTCGCGGAACCCATTTGACTGGTCGTTGTTTTGTCCGAGGACAGCCCAAACTGCTTTGATCTGTATCAAGACAGAATAGCGAATATTATGACAAGGCTACAGAAATGATTTGGCCGGAATGTCGCGGACGGAACGGCCCTGGAGGCAAGAGGTCAAGATGGCGTATAAGTCCCTTCTCACAGTTCTAACGGAAACGGAACAATCGGCCCCGGCGCTGGCACAGATGGCAGCCCTGGCCACAGCCCAGGATGCGCATGCCGAAGCCCTGTGCCTGGGGGTCGATCGCAGTCAGACCGGCTATTACTATGCTGGCGCCAACGCGCTGATTCTGCAGGAGACACTGTCCCGCGCCAAAGCAGAGGCGGAGGACACCCTGCACTATGCAGAGACCTATCTGAACAGTTCCGGCGTACGCTGGTCTGCAGAAAGCGGCGTGGCCCAGATTGCCGATATTGGTCGCCACGTTGCCCATCGGGCGCGGTTCTCGGACCTTGTTATTCTGCCGCAACCTTACGGAAAAGACCGCAGCGTCGAAGCAGAGCCTATCGTCGAGGCAGCCATGTTCGAAGGTCACGCTCCGGTTCTGGTCATACCCGAAAACACGACGCCTTTTGACAAGCCCGGTACTGTCTTGGTCGGCTGGAACGAAAGCGTCGAAGCCATGCGCGCAATTCGCTGCGCCCTACCCTTCCTGATCGGGGCCGATCAGGTGCGGATCGTGGTGATCGACCCACCAACGCATGGGCCGGATCGCTCGGACCCCGGTGGGTTGTTGTCCCAGATGCTGTCGCGCCACGGAGTTAAGTGCGAAATCGACGTGCTCAGCAAAACAATGTCGCGTGTATCGGACATCCTGAACCGCCATGCGACGGATACCGAAACAGATATGATCGTCATGGGCGCCTATGGGCATTCCCGATTCCGAGAAGCCATCCTGGGCGGCGCGACACGCAATATGCTGGAACAATCGACTGTTCCGGTGTTCATGGCACATTGAAACGGCAGAGCCGCCCAGCGGGCGGCTCTTATCCGCGTTTCACAAGGCCGATCAGGAAAAGCAGAATGATTGCCCCAATGGTGGCGAAAATAATTGACGAGACCAGACCGCCGCCAACGGCAAAACCAAGGGCTGGGAAAATTAGCCCGGCCAGAAATGCCCCGACAACGCCAACGATGATGTTACCAATCAAGCCGAATCCCCGGCCTTCCATGATCTTTCCGGACAACCATCCCGCGATGGCACCAATAAGCAGCATGGCCAAAAGGCTGCTGAATCCCATGACTTACTCCTGACGCAGTTTCACTGGTCCCACTAAACCACGGTTAAGACAACGGGTCACGCCGTATGTGAATCACACCAGATATCCGCCATCGGAATCGTCGCCTGCCTCTTCCATCAACCGGCCCATATCCGGAACAGATACACGGCGCTTGCCTTCTAGCAAGATGATCTCGTCTTTCTTCAAGGCGGATATCTGACGGCTGACGGTTTCCAGTGTAAGGCCAAGGTAGTCTGCCATCGCCTCGCGCGTCAGCGGAAGATCAAAAACGATTGGGCTGGAACTCCCGTTCTGCCCAATCGAAGCATCCCGGCGCGCGATGATAGACAACAGGCTTGCGATTTTTTCGCGCGCAGTCTTGCGCCCCAGCACCAGCATCCATTCACGGGCAGCGTCCAGCTCATCCAATGTCATCTGAAGCAAACGATGCGCGATATGCGGAGTAGCACCCATCAGTTCTTCGAACGGCTTCTTACGGAAACAGCACATGACAATGTCAGTCGTTGCCACGACGTCGTAAGGCGCTGAATCTCGACCGGGACGACCGACGAAATCGCTGGGCAGCAAAAGGCCAACCATCTGCGTGCGCCCATCTTCCATGGTCTGAGTCAAAGAAGCGATCCCCGACACGACCGAGCCCACGAAATTCATCTGATCACCGGACCAGATGATTGTCTGCCCAGCCTCGAAGCTGCGATAATATTTGATGCCTTCAAGAAGCTCCAGCTCATGAACATCGCAATGCGCGCAGACTGCTCTGTGGCGGATTGGACAATCTTCACAGTTTGTATGATCGATTTTGAAAATCTGTGTCATGCGCGTTCCCACTTGATCTCTATCAAGGTTGCTAGGCGTGCCGTCCTCTAACGGTATCGCCATGATAGTTAAACCACAACTTGCAAAGCTTGGACTATTTGACGCGAAAGTACCGCGCTACACAAGCTATCCAACAGCCCCTCACTTCAACAATGATGTGGGGGTAAACCTTTACGAAGACTGGATTACCAGCATTAAACCCGGCAGCTCCGTCTCGTTGTACATACACGTGCCCTTCTGCCGCAGGCTGTGTTGGTTTTGTGCCTGCCGAACACAGGGGACTCAAACTGACAACCCGGTCATCGCCTATGTCGACGTCCTCAAGGCCGAGCTTGATCTGCTAGCCGCGTGCCTGCCTCAAGGCGTCACCCTCTCGCGTCTGCACTGGGGCGGCGGCACACCAACGCTGTTGAATCCCGATCTGATGCGGGATCTGGCCACACGCATTCTGGATGTTGTACCGCTGGGCCCGGGTGCTGAATTCTCGGTCGAAATCGACCCGAACGAGATTGACCAAGCCCGACTGGACGCGTTGGCCGAAGCGGGCATGAACCGTGCCTCGATCGGCGTGCAGGATTTCGACGATGAGATTCAGAAAACTATCGGTCGCGTCCAAAGCTATGACACCACGCGCGCAGCTGTGGACATGATCCGTGCCCGCGGCATTACCAGCCTGAACGCTGATATCCTGTACGGTCTGCCGCATCAGACCAAATCAAGGATGACAGAAAGCGTACAGAAACTGCTGTCACTGAACCCCGACCGCGTTGCGCTGTATGGATACGCCCACGTGCCGTGGATGGCCAAACGGCAACAGTTGATTCCTTCGGACGCATTGCCCACGCCCGAGCAACGTCTGGAGCTGTTCGAGACGGCGCGTCGACTGTTCCTCTGGGATGATTACGCCGAGATCGGAATTGACCACTTTGCCACGCAGGATGATGGTCTGGCACATGCGCTCAGGGCCGGGCGACTGAAACGGAACTTTCAGGGTTATACGGATGATCAGGCCGAGGTGCTGATCGGTGTGGGCGCAAGCTCGATCTCGCGATTTCCTCAGGGCTACGCCCAGAACGCACCGGCAACATCGGCCTATACGAAAGCCATCCGCGAGGGGCGCTTTGCAACCTCGCGCGGACATTTGTTCAAAGGGCAGGACATTTTGCGCGCACGTCTGATCGAAGCGCTGATGTGTGATTTTCAGATCAATTCGGCTGAGATTCTGCGTGACCACAACATATCCGCCCAAGAGCTGAACGAGATGTACCAGAGGGCCAATGCCGACTTCAACAATCTGCTACACGTCACCAAGGATGGCCTGTTCATTCCACCCGAGGCCCGGCCGCTGACCCGAATGATTGCCCGCAGCTTTGACGCCTATGACCTGAGCAAGGCAGGCCACAGCTCGGCGATCTGATCGCTTACAGGTGGGCCCGGTTGTGCGGCCCGCCGCTTAGATACCAGTACAGGGGCTTGACGCGAGCCTCTGGTTGTCTTCACACTTGGGCGGAACGATCCGAACCCTGAGGCAGGTGAATTCGCAGTCAGTCCTCGCCCACGCAGCCGTGTGGGTCGGCCCTTTTCGTGCAGGTATTACTGCAACCTGAAAAGAGGGACATCACTCATGCGCGTATTCACCGTCCTCGGCCCCAGCCAATCTGGCAAGACAACCCTGGTCGAGGCCATAAGCCGCCTCGACAACCGACCCACCACATTCGATGTCTCCGGAACCGTGCACTTGCACGGTTTTTCTTACTTGGACGAGCCCTGGTGCGCGATCGATGTGGACGGGGGCAGCGACAATCTGGGTTATGTCGGACCAGCCATGGCGATTTCGGATGCGGCGGTTGTGGTTGTCCCGCCGGACCCAGACGCAGCTGTCTTGTGCGCGCCCTATCTGCGGCTGGTTGAAGAGGCGGGCATTCCCTGTTTCCTGTTCATCAATCGGATGGATGCCCCAAATGGCCGTATCCGGGATATCATCGCCGCGTTACAGACCTACTGCACCCACCACATCGCCCTACGTCAGGTCCCTATTCGCGACGGCGAGACAATAGTCGGCGCGGTCGATCTGATCTCGGAGCGGGCTTGGAAATATCAGGAAGGCCAGCCCTCGGCCCTGATCGAACTGCCGCACTCGGTCGAGGACCGCGAACAAGAAGCCCGCACCGAGCTGCTAGAGACGCTGTCGGATTTTGACGATCACCTGTTGGAGCAGCTGATCGAAGACAAACAGCCCGCAAGTGCCGAGATCTACGATCTGGCCGCGCAGGTTTTGCAGAACCACCAGTTGATCCCCGCCTGTCTGGGCGCGGCCAGCCATGGCAATGGCCTGACCCGCCTGATGAAAGCCCTGCGGCACGAAGCCCCTGAGTTCAACATTGCCGCCAACCGCGATGAGGCCACCGAGACTGCCCGCGCCATTGCGGGATTCGCGGACGTGAAGAAACATATCGGCAAGATCATCGTCCTTCGTGGCCTGGGAGATGGCGTGCGTGCGCATGAAGCTTTGGGAGGTGAGACAGTCGGCAATCTGACGACACTTGACGCCAAGACCCAGATTTCCGGGCTGGAGGCAGGTCAGATCGGGCTGGCCGTGAAATCCGATCACCTGATCCCAGGCAATATTTACGACAGCAAATCCGAATCTCCGTTGCCGGAATGGGCATCATCACATCCAGTCGCCCAACGTCAGATCGTATCACCCGCGCATGAGCGAGATGACGTGCGCCTGTCGAACGCTCTGACCCGTCTGGTCGAGATCGACCCCGGTCTCCATCTGGAACAGGATGAGCTGACCGGCCATGCGGTGCTGGGCTCTCAAGGCCCGCAGCACATGCGCCGGATCACCGCCAAACTGGCCGAAGATTTCGGGATTGAAATCGTGGCCGACCCGATCGAGACCGCCTATCGCGAAACCATCCGTGCGCCCATCGAACACCGCCACCGTCACCGCAAGCAATCCGGTGGTGCGGGTCAGTTTGCAGATGTCGTGATCTCGGTCACGCCCATGCCGCGCGGATCAGGGTTTCAGTTCGAAGAGATCGTGAAAGGCGGTTCGGTGCCGCGCAACTATATTCCCTCAGTTGAACACGGGGCCAAGGACGCGCTGGAGCAGGGGCCCGAGGGCTTCCCTGTTGTTGATGTAAAAATCACGCTGAGTGACGGCAAACACCACAATGTGGACAGTTCCGATTATGCTTTCCGCACCGCAGGCAAGAACGCCGTACGCGAGGCGCTGCCTCAAGCCAAACCGGTGGTCCTGCAACCCATTCTGAACGCAGAGATTCACCTGCCATCCGATTTTGTCGGCGACCTTGTCCCCACGATCAGTTCCTTACAGGGTCAAGTGCTGGGATTCGAAGGCAACCCCAACGCTTCGGGCTGGGAGATTTTCAATGCCCAACTCCCTGCCGTGGCCGAGGATGAGTTGCATCGCACCCTGGCCAGCGCCACGCGCGGCACCGGTTGGGTAAAGTTAAGCTTTGATCACTATGAAGAACTGCGCGGCCCGATACCGAAAGCGGCAACACGGGAAACCGCAAACGCGTGAAAAACACGGAGAGCGGGCTTCAGCCCGCTGCCGCAATCAATTCGCGGGTGTAATCTGTCTGCGCGTTTTCGAACAGGTCTTCGGCAGCGCCCATTTCAATCACGTCACCGTTCCGCATAACGATGACATTATGTGACATCGCCCGGACCACTTTTAGATCATGGCTGATGAACAGATATGCCAACCCGTATTTCCGCTGCAGTTCTCGCAGCAAGTCTACGATCTGCACCTGAACCGTCATGTCCAGCGCGCTTGTCGGCTCATCCAGCACCAGAAGTTTGGGACGTAGCACCATCGCACGTGCGATGGCGATACGCTGCCGCTGCCCGCCCGAGAACTCGTGCGGATACCGGTCCATCGACGCCGGGTCCAACCCCACTTCCGTCATCACATCCGCCACCAGATCGCGCGGGGCGCGGTGTGGATCAACCTTGTGGATTGCCAGACCCTCGGCGATGATTTGCATACAGGTCATGCGCGGGCTCAGGCTGCCAAACGGGTCCTGAAACACAATCTGCATATCCTTGCGCAACCGGCGCAATTCGCGTGTGGACCAACGGCGCACATCCTGGTCGCGAAAGGTGATACCACCCTCGGACGCGATCAGCCGCATGATGGCCAGCGCCAACGTGGTCTTGCCCGACCCGCTTTCGCCCACGATCCCCACGGTTTCGCCGGCGCGCACGCTGAGGCTGGCGTCATTCACCGCCTTAACATGGCCGACAGTTCGCTTGAGAAAGCCGCGCTGGATCGGGAACCAGACTTTCAGATGATCAGTGCGGGCGACCTCTTCTGCATCCGCGGCGACCGGATCGGGTTGGCCCGACGGTTCGGCCGCCAGCAATTTCCGGGTATAGGGATGCTGAGGGTTCTCGAAGATGTCCGCGGTTGCACCGGCTTCGACAATCTCTCCGTCCTTCATGACGCAAACTCGATCGGCGATCCGGCGCACGATGCCAAGGTCATGGGTGATGAACAGCATCCCCATGTTTTCGGCTTTCTGCAGGTCTGCCAGCAACTCGAGTATCTGTGCCTGAATGGTCACGTCCAGCGCCGTGGTCGGTTCATCTGCAATCAGAATATCCGGCTTATTGGCCAGCGCCATGGCGATCATGACGCGCTGCCGCTGTCCGCCCGAAAGTTGGTGCGGATAGCTGTCCAACCGTTCCTTCGGGTCCCGGATGCCAACCTTCGTCAGCAACTCGACAATCCGATCACGCGCCGCGTCGCCCACCACCCCCTGATGCAGCGCCAGCGATTCTGCCATCTGCTTCTGGATCGTGTGCAACGGGTTCAACGATGTCATCGGTTCTTGAAAGATGAAACTGATGTCGTTGCCGCGCACATCCATCAGATGTTGCTCGGACGTCCCGATCATCTCTTGCCCGTCATATTTCACCGAACCTTCGACAATCGCGCTGTCTCCCAACAGCGAGACGGTCGACAAGGCGGTCACAGATTTTCCGGACCCGGATTCCCCTACCAAAGCCACGGTTTCCCCACGATCCACCGTGAAGGACACGCCCTTGACCGCCGCACTGACCTGCCCGTCCTGCCGGAACGAAACCTTGAGGTTGTTTACATCCAGCAGGCTCATGAGAAGGTCTTTCTGGGATCAAACGCATCGCGGACGCCTTCGAAAATGAAGACCAGAAGCGACAGCATGATGGCAAAGGTGAAAAAGGCGGTAAAGGCCAGCCAAGGGGCCTGCAAGTTCTGTTTTGCCTGCAAGGTCAGCTCGCCAAGTGACGGGGCCGAGGACGGCAGGCCGAAGCCCAGAAAATCCAGCGAGGCAAGTCCGCCAATCGTGCCGGTGACGATGAAGGGCATGAAGGTCAGCGTGGCGACCATTGCATTGGGCAGCATGTGGCGGAACATGATCGTCCTGTTGCTGACGCCCAACGCCCGTGCCGCCCGGACATATTCAAGGTTTCGCGCCCGCAGGAACTCAGCTCGAACAACGCCAACCAATCCGGTCCAGCTGAACAGGATCATAAGCAACACCAGCAACCAGAAACTGCGCCCTAGAATAGCGAACATGATGATGATCACATAGAGCGATGGGGTGGCCGACCAAATCTCGATGATCCGTTGAAAGATCAAATCCAGCCAGCCGCCAAAAAAGCCCTGAATGGCGCCTGCGAAGATACCGATCAGGCTGGCAACACCTGTGACCATCAGCGTGAACAGAATGGACAGACGGAACCCATAGATCACCCGTGCAAGCACATCGCGCTTGGTGTCATCGGTGCCAAGCAGGTTCTGGCCATTGGGCGGCAGTGGGGCTGCGCCCGGCCGATCAACGCTGGTTTTGAAAGAGTATGGGATCAGCGGCCAGATGGCCCAGCCGCGCTCGAACCCGTCGGCGGCAAATGATCCGGCCTCGATCTGTTCGATAATGCCGTCAGGATCGTCAAAGCACTGATCCAAACCGCCACTGTCTATCAGACAACGCACTTCGGGGTCGCGATAGATTGCTTCGGTTTGGAAATCACCGCCAAACTCGGTCTCTGGGTAGAAATTGAAGATCGGCGTATAAAGCTCACCGCGGTATTTCACGAGGATCGGTTTGTCATTTGCGATAAATTCAGCAAATAGCGACAGGCCGAACAGGATCGAGAAGATGATCAGCGACCAGAACGCCCGGCCATTGCGACGGAAGTTGCGCCACCGGCGCTGATTCAGGGGGGAAAGCGCCATTTACCCCTCCCGCTTTTCAAAGTCGATGCGCGGATCAACCAACACATACATCAGATCACTGATGATGCCGACCACCAAACCCATCAGGCCAAAGATGAACAGCGTTCCAAAGATAACCGGGTAATCGCGCGCGACCGCCGCCTCGAACCCAAGGCGACCCAATCCATCCAGCGAAAAGATGGTTTCGATGATGATTGACCCTCCGAAAAAAACACCGATGAAGACGGCCGGAAAACCCGCGATTACGATCAGCATCGCATTGCGGAACACGTGGCCGTACAGCACCCGGCTTTCGCTCAGGCCCTTGGCGCGGGCGGTCATGACATATTGCTTTTTAATCTCGTCCAGAAACGAGTTTTTGGTCAGCAAGGTGAGCGTTGCGAAGGCCGAGATGGTCAGCGCTAGGATCGGCAACGCGATATGCCAGAAGTAATCGGCAATCTTGCCAAATACACTCAGACTGTCCCAGTTGTCCGAGGTAAGCCCCCGCAACGGAAAGATCTGCCAATAGGACCCACCGGCAAATAGCACCAACAGCAAAATGGCGAACAGAAATCCCGGGATGGCATAGGCCACGATGATGGCGCCACTGGTCCAGGTGTCAAAGCTTGATCCGTCCCTGATCGCCTTGCGAATACCCAGAGGGATCGACACCAGATAGGCAATCAGCGTCGACCAAAGCCCTAGCGAAATAGACACCGGCATCTTTTCCAGCACCAGATCGGTCACACTGATCGACCGGAAATAGCTCTCGCCAAAATCCAGAGTCAGGTAATTACCCATCATATTCAGAAACCGTTCCAAGGGCGGTTTGTCGAACCCGAATTCTTTTTCCAGTTCTTCGATGAATTCAGGCGGCAAGCCACGCCCGCCGATATAGCGGTCATTTGTGCCGCCGGTCTGCTGTTCGATATCGCCACCACCGCCAGCGATACCTTCAAATACATCTCCACCACCCTCCATCTGGGCGATGATCTGTTCAATCGGGCCGCCTGGCACAAACTGCACAAGGGTGAAGTTGACGATCATGATTCCCAGCAGTGTGGGAATGACCAGCAGCAGGCGTCTTAGAATATATGCTCCCATTTGGGCGGATTACCTCAAGGCGCCGGAGGATTTCAACTGGGCTTCCTGCTCGGCGTTGATCCACCACAGGTCTTCGACACCCAATGAATAAGGCGGCAGGTTTTCCGGGTATTCATACATGTCCCAATAGGCAACCCAGTATTTGCCCAAATACCAAGTGGGCACCATGATCCGCTTGGCCCGCAGAACACGGTCCAGGGCGCGAACATTGGCAAACAACTCTTCGCTGTTGGTCGCTGCCACGATGTTGTCGATCAACGGTTCAATATCCGGGCCATACGCACCGGACGGGTTGAATACGGAATACGAGGCCGCCTCGGTTCCGAATTGCTGGTACAGTCCCGTCGAAGGTTGCAGCGAACTTGGGTACCCGCCGAAAATCATGTCGAAATCCCGGTCACGGCGGCGCAGGGTGAATTGCGCATTGTCCACACGATTGTAGGTTGCATCTATGCCCATCGTCCTAAGGTTAGCGACAAATGGCTGGATGATACGATCAAGAGTCGGCTGGTCTGACAGAAATTCTATGGCCAGTACTTCACCGTTTTGATTGCGGCGGATACCGTCTTCGCCCACCTGCCAACCGGCCTCATCCAGCAGCTTCATCGCGGCGCGCAGATTGCGGCGATCATTCTGACGCTCGGCGCGGGATTCATGGGCAACGACCGGTTGGTCGGTCAGTACCGCAGGGTCCAGCGCATCGCCCAGGCTTTGCAGAACCTCCAGTTCACGCCCCTCGGGCAGCCCCGTCGCCTCTAGGTGAGTTCCCTGCCAGAATGAGTCGCGCTGCTGAAACAGGCCATATTGCAAGCTTTCATTCGTCCATTCGAAGTTGAACCCTAACTGGACGGCTTCGCGCACCTTGGGATCCTGAAATTGCGGTCGGTCCAGGTTCATGACAAAGCCCGAAGCGTTGGGGACATCCCCGTCTTCCAGCTCTACCCGAACCACTGTTCCGTTTGCTATGGCAGGAAAATCATAGGCCGTTGCCCAGCTTTTTGAATTGTTTTCCTGGCGCAGTGTGAACGTGCCCGCCTTGAACCCTTCCATCGCAGCAATCGAGTCCGCGAAATATTCGATCCGGATGGAGTCATAGTTGTTGCGGCCAACATTCACATTAACGTGGTCGCCCCAATAGTCCGGGTTGCGCTTGTAGACGATGCGCCGGTTGATGTCATAACTGTCCAAAACATAAGGTCCGGATCCGATACCGGGCTCAAGCCGGGATTTGTCGAGCCGCCGGTTTTCGGGGTCTGCTTCAAACCAGGCCTTGGAAAACACAGATGTCCCGGCAACCTGACTTATTAGGCCACGGCGCGGGATATCCGGTGCGAAGTAGAATTTAACCCGATGATCATCCAGCGCTTCGGCACGCGGAATCATCTCGCGGACGGCGTCGGCATAGGATTTTAACCCCTGTTCCAGCAGCAGATTATGCGAAAACACAACATCTTCGGCAGTCACCGGGGTTCCATCGGAAAACCGCGCCTCAGGTCGCATGTTGAAGATGACCCAATCCTGGCTTTCCGGGTATTCAAGGCTTTCTGCCAGCAGACCGTAGTAAGTGGCCGTTTCATCATAGGACGCGACCATCAGGGATTCATACTGATCCGCAGAACGCGCACCCGCGCGGCCCTGCCGCGTGTAGGGGTTGAAACTATCAAATGTCCCTTGCGCTGCATAAGACAACTCTCCGCCGCGCGGCGCATCAGGATTTACATAATCGAAATGGGCAAACCCTTCAGGGTATTTCAAATCGCCAAATTCCGAGAATCCGTGGCTTTTGATGATGGTCTCTTCGGCAAACAGTTGAGAGGTCAAGAGCGTAAGCAGCAAAAAGCCGGTAATCGGTATGGTCAACCAACCTCTGAAATCCAATGCACGTGCCTGAACAATCTGTCGGTTGGATTCCATTTGGCTCATCCCCTGTTGCGTCACTTCTTATAGTCTTGCGCCTGAACGAAGCTAAAGGTCCAGCGTTGACTGATTCAAGTTTAGAATGCGTGAGCGCATTGTGAAGGTTTCTTCATACAAAAAAAGCCGCTGCACGGGGCAGCGGCTTTGAATTTCAGATGTGCCGGTCTGGCATCAGTTGCCGATTGTCTGCAGATAGGCAATCAGATCGGCACGGTCCTGCGGTTTTTTCAGGCCAGCAAAGCTCATGGATGTGCCCGAGATATAGCTGGCTGGCCGGGTCAGGAAGGCATCCAGGGCTTCGGGTGTCCAGTTGCCGCCATGGGCCTGCATCGGCGCCGAGTAGCCGGTAAAACCGTTGGCCGTTGCAACAGGGCGGTCAACGACACCATACAGATAAGGGCCTGTGCCGTTTGCACCGTCTTCCAGCTTGTGACACGCGGTACACTTGCGGAAAACTTTGGCACCTTTCTCAACGTCGGCGGCGGCCAGCAGCTCTTCAAATACTACCTCTTCACCGTTGGCGCTTTCGCCTGCGCTTTCGGATTCGATGATGTACGAAGCCGTCTCGCCATGGGCATCGGCGTGGTAAAGCTCTTCTGCGGCCCATTTGGCCAGAAGCAGCACCAGGAAGGTGCCAAACAGGCCTGCTGCGGCCTTGGTAACTGTCATCGTGTCGAACATTGATCGCGAGTCCATTTCAGCTGTCTGCGGGGTGTCTAAGGCTTCCCCTTACAAGAGGCAAGGTATAGACACCGCGACTAAACGCCCAATTCTGGAACTTGTTGCACGGAATCGACCAAATGACAAAACGTATCGCATTTCAGGGAGAACCCGGTGCCTATAGCCACGAGGCATGCCGAAACGCTCGTCCCGATATGGAGGCCCTGCCCTGCCGCACATTTGAGGATGTGATCGAATCAGTTCGGTCCGGCAAAGCAGACCTGGCGATGCTTCCGGTCGAAAATACGACCTATGGGCGGGTGGCCGATATTCACCGCCTGCTGCCCCATAGCGGATTGCATATCATCGATGAAGCTTTTGTTCGCGTACACATCAATTTGTTGGCCGTCCCCGGTGCCAAGCTGAGCGACATCACCGAAGCGCATTCGCATCTGGTACTGCTGCCACAATGCGCTGGGTTCCTGAAGCAGCACGGCATTCACGGACGCGTCAGCCCGGACAATGCCCGCGCCGCGCGCGAGGTTTCCGAGGCTGCCGAACTGCATTCTGCCGCGCTGGCCAGCGAGTTGGCCGGAGAGATCTATAACCTGAACGTCCTGGCCCGCCATATCGAGGACAGCGACGACAACACCACGCGTTTTTTGATCATGTCACGCGATGCGGACCTGTCGCGGCGCGGGGCGCACGGGATGATCACCAGCTTTGTGTTTCAGGTCCGTAACATCCCAGCAGCGCTGTATAAGGCGATGGGCGGGTTCGCCACCAACGGAGTCAACATGACCAAGCTGGAAAGCTATATGGTCGACGGGTCATTTACGGCCACCCAGTTCTATGCGGATATTGTCGGACACCCCGATGACCGCAATGTACAACTGGCCCTGGAAGAGCTGGAACATTTTACCACCAATGTCGAGATTCTGGGCGTCTATCCGGCAGTCCAGCCGCGCGGCTAGCTCAACCCAGCAGGTATTTCTTGCACACCGCTCCTTCATGTGAGCGGTAATCGACAAATCCCATGGCCGCGTAATAGGCAAGGCTTTCGGCATTTTGCGCGCCAATGGTCGCGTCTATTGCAGGCAGACCTGCGGCGCGGGCCGCCAGCAGCGTTTCCTGAAATAGGGCCCGCCCGACCCCCATGCGCGCGGCTGATGGACGTATATGTGTTCCGATGATGCCCCAACCGGCTGTTACGCCATAAGGGTTTCCGTCGACGGCCAGTTTCAGCGCCTGAAAGCCCAATACCTGTGAACCCTGCACCGCCACGGTGCATTGGATGCTGCCGTGGTGGCTGATGTAATGCTCTTTGGCAAAACCCTCATCGCTGGGTTTGGTGCGCTTACCGGCGGTCACGATCTCTTGCAGGACCTCGGAAATACCTTTGGCGTCATCCACAACAGCGCTGCGCAATATCACATCAGACATTCAGGGCCTCTTGTCTCGGAATTCTCAAGAACCGTGCAGATGACGTTCTTCCATTTCCCGCGCGAATTCGCTGAGGCGGGCCTGAAACTGTCGCCGGAACCGCGACTGACCCAATCTGAGCGATTGCAGCAACAGCCGTGCAGGCAGGGATTTGGCCGATAGCGACATATCCACGGTCAGCCGGGTTCTACGTTGCGACAGGGCCAGAAACTCGACCCTGGTTGAGCCATTCATTCCCTTGCTTGCCGCCTCGAACCGCATATGGGTCGGCGGATCACATTCGGCCATATTGATTTCCACGCGCCGAGGCTTTCCGCGCATACGGAACTCGGTCTCCCAGGATGTACCGGGCACAACGCCCATATGCCCTGACAAACGCCGGACCTCGATCCCGCGGCGCATTGCCATCCGCTCGAACCGTTCGAAATCCGCAAACATTTCGAACACTGCGTTGACAGGGGCCTGAATATCTTCACGTGCGGAGAATTGCATGGTGGGTTATCGTTCTCTTGCCTATTCGACCAGTATTTTGTCAGTCGAGCGTATCTGCAAGCCAGTTTTGCAGCAGAAAATGCGCAATCGCGCCTTTGCGCGCTGGCAGAAGGCTGGGATGTTCCCCAGCAAAGACCTGCATCATTTCAGCCTTATTCACCCATATCGCATCTTCGATTTCAACCGGATCTATAGTGATTTCTTGCGACAATGCCTCGCCTGCACAGCCAAACATCAGTGACGCCGGAAAGGGCCAGGGCTGGCTGGAAAGATAGGTTACTTGCCCGACGGGGACACCGGCCTCTTCCATCACCTCTCTGCGCACCGCCGCTTCCAGCGTTTCTCCGGGTTCGACAAATCCGGCCAGTAGCGAATACATGCCTTCAGGCCATCCCGGGGATCGCCCCATCAGCACCGAATTCCCATATGTAATCAACATGATGACGACCGGGTCGGTGCGTGGGAAATGCTGCCCCCCACACGACGGGCAACTGCGTTGCCATCCTGCTTGCGACATCTCGCTGGCGGCGCCGCAACGGGCGCAAAATCTATGGGTTTCATGCCAGGCGATGACCGCCTTGGCGGAAGCCGAAAGTTCGGCATCACGTGGGGAAAGGCGCGCCATGATGCGGCGCAATTCGACAAAAACCTGACCTTCAGGCAAATCCGGGTGCTGTTGCTCTGATCGGTCAAAGAATGCCCCAAGCTCGGACAGATCAACGCCCTCGGGCATCCAATCGGATATATCAAAGGCAAAAACCGGAACCTCATCCGAGAGACCAAGCAATACTGGCGCTGGGACGATCCCACCGGGACCATTTGCGATCAGCTCGTGCAAGACAGGTAACAAGCAGAGTTGATCAAGGGCCTCTCCTTGAACCAGCAGCTTTCCGCGCCACAGCAACAGGCATTTCGCTTTCGGATGTGCTCGCGCTGCTGCCATCGCGTCGACGTCTCCACGAAGATGTGCGGCACGATCCAGCCCTGATCCACCAAACGTTACCTGTTCCGCGTTCTTCATTTAAGTTCCTCTGGTTCGCCTGCACAGGGCTGCCATGACAGCTTCGGTGTTGCAACGACAATTCCACGACCAAAAACCGAGGCGATCCCGTCAAATTACCGCAAGTGCATAAAAAAATTTGCACTTACTATGCTTTTTGTTGAAGTTGTTATTCATAAAACTGCCAAAAGTAGAGTATTGAAAACAATTTCGCATTTGTCTGATCAGTCTGTAGGTATCCGGATTTTGGCGACCACCGATCTGCACATGAACCTGTGCAGTTTTGATTATTACGCGGATCAAGACGAACCTACGATCGGATTGACCCGAACGGCCAGCCTGATCCGGCAGGCGCGGAACGAGGCTGAGGCAGACGGAGATATCGTCTTGCTCTTCGACAACGGAGACGCTCTGCAGGGTACACCGTTGGGGGATTGGGCTGCCGATCCCGCCAATGCGCCGCACATCCTGATGCAGGCCTTCGGCAGCCTGGGATATGATGCGATTGGCCTGGGAAACCACGACTTCGGATTCGGGCTTCAATTCTTACAGCACGTTATCTCTGACGCCCCCTGCCCTGTGCTCAGCAGCAATGCCTTGCGCACGAATGGGCCACAGATCTGGCAAGATCATGTCATTTTGCACAAAGAGATCCCTGGCTCGCCGACACCTATGGCCTTGAAAATTGGTGTTTTTTCGGTCCTCCCCCCTCAGACAGCGCAATGGGAGGCGCACAAGCTGCACGACACCCTTACCACTCAGGACATCCTGACTTGTGCGGCAAACAAAGTCAGAAAGCTCCAAGACGAAAATTGCGACCTGATCATCGCGTTGGCCCATACCGGTTTCGGACCGGACACGTCACAACGGAATATGGAAAACGCGATTATTCCGCTGGCCGAAATCGAAGGTATCGACGCAATAATTGCTGGTCATTCCCATTTGACCTATCCTGCCAAGGCCGGCTCTGAAAACACTCTGGTGCATGGCAAACCAGTTGTCTTACCCGGAACGGCCGGATCACATCTGGGGGTGGTCGACCTGAAACTTCACTCGGCAGAGCGCGGCGGCTGGACCGTTGGCGAAGCCCGGGCGGCGCTACGACCGATATCTGCGGGGCGTCCCGACGAAATGGTATCACTGGCGCCCGAAGATCCGGAATTGTTGCATCTGTTTTCCTCTGGTCACGCCGAAACCCGCAGGCGAGCGGGCCAGCCGGTCGGCCGCACCCCGCACCATCTGCACAGCTATTTCAGCTTTTGCACCGAGGACCGTGGGCTGAGGCTGGTCGCCGCCGCCCAGGCTGCCGCGTTACGTCTGTGTATGTCCGAAACCGACCTGGTAGACATTCCGATTTTATCGGCGGTTTCACCTTCGAAATTCGGCGGTCGGGCCGGGCCGCGATTCTATACGGATGTTAAGCCTGGCGAGATATTCCTGCGTAACGTGGTTGACCTGCATGTTTTTCCAAACGAATTGCAGGGTGTCATTGTATCCGGTGACCAAATCGTGGACTGGCTTGAGATGTCCGCAGCTGTTTTCAACCAGATTTCGACCGGATCTGCATCCGAACTTATTTGCGAAAATCGGGTGGGTCACAACTTTGATGTGCTATACGGGCTGTCCTGCAGAATTGATCTGACACAACCTCCGCGTTTCGACGATATGGGCACCTTGATCAACGCCGAAAACCGGCGCGTTTCAGAAGTTCTGGTCGGTGCCACCCCCATTGCACCGGATCAGCAATTTGCCGTCGCGCTTAACAATTATCGCGCCAGCGGGGGCGGGCATTTCCCATTTGCGGGTAATGCGCAACGTATCGACTTGCCCATCCTGCCGGTCCAGCATGCCCTGTTGGATTATCTGTCAGGCACCTTGGTCAGCGATCCGCTGGAAGAGGCCCAGGAACCCTTCAGAATCACCAGTAACACGGGTACGCAGGCGATTTTACGCACCGGTCCAAATGCCCACCGACATCTGCAGGACATTCAGGAATTTGATCCACAAGTCCTTGGAACCGACGAAAATGGCTTTTTACGGATTCTTCTGACCTTCTGACGGGTTGTGTTTTTCCGGCCAACTGCCTATATCCACCCTCGAGAGGTTGGCGCGGGCGAGCGCCTCGCCAACCTGGTCAGATCCGGAAGGAAGCAGCCACAACGAGCCCCGCTTGGGTCGATGTCCAACCTCTCACTTACGCGCAACGACTGCCGCAGGAGGGACTTTATGATTGTAGCAATGACCCTTCGGGCAGAGCGTTTCCGGGACTAACCCCCGCTCTTGCCTGAACACGTTACCGATGGGTGCGCGCCTGCCACCCTGATGGTTTCCTGTATCTGAACACAGGCAGAACAATGTCCAAAACACTTTCGGACCTGGGATGGTCCTCTCATTTTGCAGCCCAACATGCTGTGAACCCTACCTGCACACCGCATCGCATCAACGCCGTCCATCGTGATCGCCTGATCGGCCTGAATGCGCTTGGCGGCACATCTGATCTGACCCCTGACCGATCAACCGGCGAATTTGCGGTTGGCGATTGGGTCCTTGCGGATGATCAAAGCCGCATTCGGCATCTTTTGGAGCGCAAAAGCCTCTTGCAACGCCGGGCCGCAGGCACCGGTGCGCAGGTTCAGCTGATCGCGGCGAATGTGGATGTGCTGTATATCGTCAGTTCCTGCAATGCCGATTTCAATCTGGCACGGCTTGAGCGTTATCTGGCGCTGGCGCATCAGGCCGGGTGCTATCCGGTTGTTGTCTTGACCAAGGCCGACAGCTGCCCTGACCCAGAGAGCTATGCCAGTCAGGCCAGTTCGCTGGCTCGGTTTCTGACCGTTCTAACCGTCAACGCGCTGGAGGCGTCAGAGATTGATCCGATCCTGTCCTGGTGCCCTGCCGGGCAAACTGCTGCTTTGGTCGGCTCATCCGGTGTCGGCAAAACCACATTGGCGAACGCCATGACTGGTCAGGCCGGGACAACGGCGGGGATCCGCGAGGATGACGCACGGGGTCGCCACACCACGACCCATCGTGCGCTTCACCCGATGCGAAACGGGGGGTGGCTGATTGATACGCCAGGAATGCGCGCCCTGCGTTTGATGGATGCCCAAGACGGCGTGGATGAGGTTTTCTCCGACCTTCTGGAATTGGCTGCAACGTGCCGGTTCTCAGATTGCCAGCACCAGGCCGAACCCGGTTGTGCTGTGCAGGAGGCGATTGCCAATGGCGTGATTGAGCCCGACCGGCTGGCGCGCTGGCACAAGCTTCGGCGCGAAGATCAGAGGAATTCCGAGACCCTCGCGCAGTCACGGGCACGTGACAAAGCCTTTGGCAAAATGGTGCGATCCGTCATGCACGACAAAAAGTCCCGCAGCAGACACTAAGCGTGACAAAAAGGCGCCTCGTTTTCAGGCAATCAACCGGGGCCAAACCGCCCGGTTTCTGCGGGCAAAAGCGCCAATATGACCGATCTCAGGCGCTCCGAATTCATTCGGAGACAACAGATGTCGCCGCGCCTTCGGCCCATACAGATCGGCAAGCCGCCAGACTGCGTCTGGCGGCACCATCTGGTCGTCCTCGAAGGCGAACAGGTCCACCGGCGTATTCGATTGCGCCCATCTCGCTTCGGGCAGAGCGTCACCGATCTGCGGCACATAATTCTGCGGCGCCGTGCACCAGCTGCGCCATTGCCAATAGACCGGGCCCGGCAAATCGGCACCGATCCCCACAGCTTTGCCCGGCAGATACCCCAGTGCATTCACTGCCAGACGCCCGTGGCCGTGCCAGAACAACCACGCCAGCCCGCGATAGGGCCAGGGATGGTCGGACAGAGTAACCAGCCCCGAACATACACAGATCATCCGGTCGATCTGATCAATGTCTGGCTGCACCGGCCCCAGCAAGCCGCCAAGGGAATGACCGATGCTCCACTGCAAAGCGTCCGGGAACCGCCTGCGCATCTCAGCCCGTGCGGCGGGCATGTCGACCAAGGCCCAATCCGCCATGGTCACCTCGGAGGTTTTGAGTTTGTCGCGCAGTGAATGCCCGAAATCGCTGTAGTCATAGGTCAGACAGGCAATACCCTGTTCGGCGGCCAGCCAACGGGCAAAATGCTGGTAATATTCGCGCGGCACTGCAGTTGCGCTGTGAATCACCACGGCGACCTTCGGCTCGGTTTCAGGCAGATACAACCGCGCCGACAGGCTGGCAGAGCCTGAGGCAAAATCAAAGTCCTTAGTCTGGACGCAGGGCGTGGTATCAAGCATGGCGCTTCCGACAAATTCTGAACTACTCGGTTCACTCAACAATCGGCCCGATTTCGGCCACCAGAGTCAAGATTTCATCAAGATGACCAAACGTCCGGTTTGCACCCCAACAGGTGGCTTGACTCGGGGTCTGCATAGCCGCTAGCGATGTGGTGATGGTTCTTGCCCCGGAATTGGGGCGGGATGAAAAGGGAACACGGTGCGGTCTGCCCCGGCGATGCCGGAAAGGGCCAACTCCGCGACTGCCCCCGCAACTGTAAGCGGTGAGCAATGCCGAAATACCACTGGCCCCAGGGCTGGGAAGGTCGGCAAAGCGACGACCCGCAAGTCAGGAGACCTGCCATCGTATCGAAACCGAAACTCGGGCGGGGTGTCCGGGCAGGTCGTCAGCGCGCTGTCACACCTGATCCTCACCCTTCGTCCTGCGCGCGGAGGGCGCATTATGATCTGGAAGACAAAAACACACGAATTCACCGCAACCATCTGTCAGAGGACCGGGAAACCCTGCCCCGCCCTTGCCCGAATGGCACGCGCCATGGCCGAGGCGATGGCGACGGCAAGGCCTGCGACATCCAAAACATTCGAGGTCGAAGGCACCAGCGATCTGACCCATTGCACCGAAGGCTGCACGGCCCGCTTTCGGGCCCAGTCAGAACAGATCAGGGTCTATTGCGGCACCAGCACGGACACGCCGACAGAAAAGCTGGACGCCTATGGCGACATGATGTTCGGGCCGGAGTTCATCCAGAAATCCGCTGGTTTTCTGTCAGAACCACCCTGTGCGATGCTCGACGTATCGACCCTGCCGCCGCGCAGCGACAGTATTCCGTATCAAGTGTCTGCCTGATTCAGGGAAGGGTTCGGGCCGGCAACCCCGCCCAGTCCTTTTGCGCGTCGGTTTCCACCGCGCAGGGCCGCACCGCACGCAACCGCCGAAGCGCTTGGCCAGGCGCTTCGCCGCATTCCACCATTAGCCGCATCACAACCATCCCCGAGCGTCCGCACCCACCGCGGCAATGCACCAGCACCTTGCCGCCACTGGCAAGGACATGTTGGGCGGCGGCGCTGGCTTGCGGCCAAAGCGCCTCAACCTCAGGCGTGGGGGCGCCGAAATCGGAGACCGGAAGGTGGACCCAGGCAATCCGTTCGCGCTGCAGGTCCTCCTCGATTGAACGCGCGCCGGAGTGCTGGAACTCATCCGAGGTCGTCATCGAGATGACCAGGTCCGGCGCCCAATCCCGGATTACTGCGAAATCCCCAGCATAATCGCCCGTGACACCCGGCAGTGGGCACAGAGCGATCTGCCCTTTGCCCAATCCAAGAGGGTGAATTGCAAAACTCTCCAACACAGCTCCTTTACCTGCATCACCACATGGGGCTAAAGCCCCCCATGATTTACCGGCTCTGATGCAACTTGCCAAAACGAAATTCCTTTTCGCGCGCGGTGGACGCGGACGGCGGGGGTCTCTACGCTGCAAACCTGACACGAATCCAACAGAGCAGACATGACCGACACGCCCAGCCCCGCCTATCAGGTTCTCGCGCGGAAATACCGCCCGGAAACTTTTGCTGACCTCGTCGGTCAGAACGCAATGGTGCGCACGCTGAAAAACGCGTTCGAGGCCGACCGGATTGCACAAGCCTTCATCATGACTGGCATCCGCGGCACCGGTAAGACGACCACGGCACGGATCATCGCCAAGGGCATGAACTGCATCGGTCCTGATGGGCAAGGCAAGCCCACGACCGAGCCTTGCGGCCAGTGCGAACATTGCGTCGCCATCATGGAAGGTCGCCATGTCGACGTGATGGAAATGGACGCCGCCAGCCGAACCGGCGTGAATGATATCCGCGAAATCATCGACTCGGTCCGATACCGCGCCGCCAGTGCGCGCTATAAGATCTACATCATCGACGAGGTTCACATGCTTTCGACCAGCGCGTTCAACGCGCTGCTCAAGACGTTGGAAGAACCTCCTGCGCATGTGAAGTTCATCTTTGCCACGACCGAAATCCGCAAAGTCCCGGTGACTGTTCTGTCGCGGTGCCAACGATTTGACCTGCGCCGGATCGAACCCGAGGACATGATTGGCCTGCTCAATAAGATCGCAGCGGCTGAGAAGGCACAGATCGCGGATGATGCCCTGGCGCTGATCACCCGCGCGGCCGAAGGGTCGGCGCGCGACGCAACTTCGCTGCTGGATCAGGCAATCAGCCATGGGGCCGGTGAAACCAGCGCCGATCAGGTGCGCGCGATGCTGGGTCTGGCCGACCGGGGCCGGGTATTGGACTTGATGGAAATGATCCTGCGAGGGGATGCAGCAAACGCGCTGACTGAATTGGGCGGGCAATATGCCGAAGGGGCCGATCCGCTATCCGTGCTGCGCGATCTGGCCGAAATCACGCACTGGGTTTCGGTTGTGAAGATCACGCCAGACGCAGCCGAGGACCCGACGGTTTCCCCTGATGAACGTGCTCGTGGTCAGCAAATGGCCGAGGCCCTGCCAATGCGCGTTTTGACCCGGATGTGGCAGATGTTGCTGAAAGCGCTGGAAGAGGTATCGGCCGCGCCAAATGCCATGATGGCTGCTGAAATGGCCGTTATCCGCCTGACCCATGTTGCCGACTTGCCCAGCCCCGAAGAGCTGATCAAGCGCCTGCAGGACAACCCGCCACCGCCTCCGAATGGCGGTCCTGGCGGTGGTATGGCCGTGCCCTCTCAGGCTCCGGTACAAGCGGCATCATCTTCTTACGTGTCCGCAACTAGCAGCCCCGCCGGCGCACCTTCGGCCGCTCTGGCCCATGATATCCAATCGGCGCTGGCACGGTATCCGAGTTTTGACCACGTGGTTGAATTGATCCGCACCAATCGGGATGTGAAACTCCTGGTCGAGGTCGAAAACGGGGTGCGGCTGGTTTCTTACCAACCGGGGCGGATCGAGTTCACCCCGACACAGAACGCACCCACAGATCTGGCAGCGAGACTGGGTTCGTCGCTGCAACGATGGACTGGCAACCGCTGGGCTGTGTCGATTGTGGCCGATGGTGAGGTTGCGACCATCGCCGAGATTCGAGACGCCGCCGAGCTGGCGTTGAAAGCAGAGGCTGAGAAACACCCGTTGGTTCAGGCGGTGCTCATGCAATTTCCGAAGGCTCGCATCAAGCGGATTGAAACACCGGAAGAACGTGCCGCCAAGGTGGAAACCGAGGCGCTGCCCGAGGTCGAAGACGAATGGGACCCGTTCGAGGAAGACTGAAATCGTCCCATCTTACCCAACTGGAAACCTCCCGCGCCCGCCACGGGCCATCGGCTGACGCCGATACCCCTGAGCGGCCTTGGGCCCGGCAGCGCGGGCTTGCCCGCGCTGCCGGGCCCAACGAGAGGAAAGGTCTTGCCAAAGGCCTTGACGACGGGCGGGAGCCAGCTCGGCCCTTGTGCCGCGCCGAGCGCGCCCGTATTTAGGCGTCAAACCGGATATTAGGAGAATACCGATGCTCAAAGGACTCGGCGGCCTGGGTGACATGGCCAAGATGATGAAATCCGCACAGGATCTACAGACCAAGATGACGGATATGCAGGAAGAGCTGAATACCATCATGGTTGTCGGCGAATCCGGTGCAGGGCTGGTCAAGGCAACAGCCACGGCCAAGGGAGAGCTGAAAGGTCTCGATATCGACCCGTCAATCTTTAACGGCGACGACAAGGAAGTGGTCGAAGATCTGATCCTGGCCGCCGTCAAAGATGCTCAGGCCAAGGCCGCAGAACGGTCGCAGGCTGAGATGGCTAAGCTGACCGAAGGTATGGGCCTGCCCGCAGACATCAAGCTGCCGTTCTGATAGGCACTCCTGACGAAATACCGGCCGGGCCCAACTGCCCGGCCCTTATGCAGGAGCAAGCGCAGTGAGTTCGAACAGCGATATCGACAATCTGATCGACCTGATGGCCAAACTGCCAGGCCTCGGCCCACGTTCGGCCCGTCGCGCAGTGCTGCATTTGATCCGCAAACGCGCCCTTCTGCTGACACCGCTTGCGGACGCAATGCAACAGGTTGCCATCACTGCCCGTGAGTGCCTGAATTGCGGCAATGTAGGCACCTCGGATATCTGCGACATCTGCGATAGCGAAGTCCGCGCGACCGGAGAGCTGTGCGTCGTCGAAGACGTCGCCGACCTTTGGGCGATGGAACGCGCCGCAGTTTTCAAAGGCCGCTATCATGTTCTGGGTGGCACCTTGTCGGCATTAGATGGAGTCGGCCCGGATGAGCTGCGCATTCCTCGCCTCAAGGATCGGGTCACAGCCGAGGGGATCACCGAAGTCATTCTGGCGCTGAACGCCACTGTCGATGGCCAGACCACCGCGCACTATATAGCCGATCAACTGGACGGGCAGGTGCGCCTGACCTCGCTGGCGCAGGGCGTGCCGATTGGCGGCGAGTTGGACTACCTGGATGACGGGACGATTACGGCGGCGCTGAGGGCGCGGAAGGAGTTGTAGTTGAGCTTCGACACTTGGTCGAATTCAAATATCAAGTTTACACAAATACTGTATCCAGCCTAACATTCTACGCATCGATTAAGCAGATTTAGAATGCGTTTTTCATATGTTGAGTTATATATTGAGGACCCTGTTCGGATCATCGCGCAAACGATCCAGGGTGGTGCCCTTCCAGCCAACTAAAAGACCGGCGATCACCAGAGCACGACCGGTTCCGTCAAAGCAGCCGCCCTCGGCTTATCCAACCACACGGACTCTCAAAGGCAAGTGCCACGTAATCGACGGCGACACGATCGTGATAAGCGGCACCAAGATCAGGGTTGCCGGAATCGATGCGCCCGAGCTTGAGCATCCCTGGGGCAAGAAATCCAAGTTTGCGCTGATCAAGATGTGCAAAGGCATGGTGATCACAGCCGAAATCAAAGAAGAGGTTTCCTACGATCGGATCGTCGCCAAGTGCACGCTTCCAGATGGTACTGATGTCGCCGCAGAATTGGTTAAACTTGGACTGGCTCTGGACTGGCCCAAGTTTTCCGGCGGTGAATACGCGCATCTAGAGCCGGGCGATGCGCGAAAGAAACTCTGGCGGGCAGCCGCACGCCAAAAGGGAAACATGCGCGCGTTCCATTCCGAAGTAAAACCGAAACGCAATTCCGACTAGCTTTATGGTATCGCAGTGGCCCTGAGGACTTTGGAATAGCAAGGTAGGCCTTAGCCTCGGCACGATCTGGCTATTGAACAGGATGCGGTGGCAACAACGTAGAAGTTGCGATTACCCACCATCTCGCCTTTACCGCAAACCCTAACGAATCGGATCAAAAAGCGCGTCTTTGGCCGCGCAGTCCTTGATCACATCCCGGCCACAAGGCACCGGTTCAAGATCGCGGGACAGGCACAGGCGCACCTCTTCGATATAGCCTTGTTTGCAGGTGACGGTGATCATGTCGCGCTCCAGCCCCGGATTGACCTTTAGAAACGCTTCTTCCACGACAGATGCGGGCAGTTTTACAGATGTGTCCAACTGGCGGAACACCTTTGGACGCTCGACCGACCCATAGGCCTGCCGCGACAAGATGTAATAGTCCGAAGCGCTGAGGCCCGAGCAGGTGCCGTGCTTCTTCCACTGATGCCAGGCAAGGCCGGAACTGCCCTGAATATCTTCCATTTCACGGGTCATGGTCCGCGTCGGCGGGGCCTCCGCCGTACGGCAATAAGATGGCCAGCCCTGATGGAATTGCGGCCAAAGCCCGTGTAGAATCCAGCCGTGATCATGCCGTACATCGCATTGATCGGACCCACGCGCGTCGCCTTCGCGCGCGCACCAGTTCGGCGACCAGCTAAGTGCCAGGACATAGTAGTCGAACGCGCCCGACTTTTCACCCTCGGCAAGCGCCGTCATTGCACTGAAAACCCATAGAACCAGCCAGCGCATTCGCCTCTTCCCTTCTTGCCCTGCCGCGACTATATACAGCCCAAGTTCCCCGACAACGGAAACCTGCCCCAAGATCACGGGGCCGCCGAATTCCGGCGACGGGAAAGATGTATGCATAGGAGACGGGCTGATGGCAAAACCGCTTATGGCCAAGGCAACAGCCGTATGGCTAGTAGACAACACAACGATCAGCTTCAAGCAGATCGCGGATTTCGTAGGAATGCACGAGTTGGAAGTGCAGGGCATCGCCGATGGCGATGTGGCCGCTGGCGTCAAAGGGTTCGACCCGATCGCCAACAACCAGCTTACGCAGGAAGAGATTGACGTGGCGCAGGGCAACCCACTGCACAAGCTGAAGCTCAAGTTCAACCCCGCTGCCAGTGGCGAGGAAAAACGTCGTGGCCCGCGCTATACCCCGCTGTCCAAGCGTCAGGACCGTCCGAACTCGATTCTGTGGCTGGTCAAGTTCCACCCCGAACTCAGCGACGGTCAGATTGCCAAGCTGGTCGGCACCACCAAGCCGACCATCCAGTCGATCCGCGAGCGGACGCACTGGAACATCTCGAACATGCAACCGATTGACCCCGTCGCTCTGGGCTTGTGTAAACAGTCCGAGCTGGACGCAATCGTGCAAAAAGCCGCCGCCAAGAAAGCCGCTGAAGGTGGCGTCATGAGCGATGATGAGCGCCGCAAGCTGGTTTCGACCGAGCAGTCGCTGGAAATGGACGCAGCGCCCAAAATTCCAACGGCGATCGAGGGTCTCGAGACCTTCTCGTTGTCTGATGACTCCCCCGAGGAGAAAGAAGAGCCGATCATCGACGCCGACAGTTTCTTCAACTTGCCCAAAGGCGAGGCCGAGGATGAAGACGAAAGCGATCCGCGTTTCTGATACGCAGACAGCCCCGGTCAGACTGGCCGGGGCTTTTTTGACGAGACTCTGATGCTGAACATACTGTCTGCCATTTTTGGCCCACACCGCGCCGTGACAATCTATGCCTTCCTAAGAACCTGGGGCCTGCTCGTGTTCGGTGTCCTAGGCGTTATCGCGGTTGCCGCAGCCCTGCTGTTGCTGAACGACGACGGCACGCATGAACACGAAGCCTTCATGACCGTCCCGGTTCTGTCCGCCACCGCTATCAACGGCGACCTCAAGAACGGGGTGATTGCCTCGGTACGTTTACCCGACGGGTCCGCGACGTCGATCACTTCGACCGAGGCCCCGATTTCCCAGACCGTCGGCCAAAGCGCCTGTGTCGAAAAGCGGGTCTATGTGGAAAGTGGCGAACCAAGGTATCGCTTCAAACTTCCGCGTTATTGCGAAGCAAGCTGACAAAGCAAAACCGCCCGGTGTCCACACCGGGCGGTTTTTCCTTCAGATCATCTGAAAGATGATCCCTGCGATCACTGCGCCGATTATTCCCAGACCCAGATAGGTCGCAAACACTTTCGGCCTGACCAGCGACCATACCGCAGCCATGGCCGGGATCGAGCTGACCGCACCCGCGATCATAAAGGACATTGCTGCCCCGGCGCTCATCCCCTGCTCCATCAGACCTGCCAATAGCGGCGGCGCGACGTATGAGTTCAGATAGGCCGGCATCCCAACAAGTGCTGCGATGATTATGGGCAACACGCCGTCTCCTCCGACCGCGCGTGCGATCAGATCAGCGGGTACATAATTGATCAGCAACGCCTCGAGAACATAGGCAAGCGCCAGCCATTTCAACAAGAACAGGCCGTTTCGAAAGAACTCGCTACGAAATCTATTCCGGCGCGCAGGGTCATGCCAGAATTTCCAGACCGGTTTGTCCTCTTGCTTAGGTCCACAACTGCCGCATCCAGTTGGTTGGTAGTTCCGCAAAGGTTGGGTCAACACACCGCTGCGCGTCATGGTGCGCACGACGAATCCGCCAAACAGGCCAAGTGCCACTGCGGCTACGGCTTTTCCGATAGCAAAGGGCCATCCCAATGCGCCAGCCGTAATCAATAGCGTCGGCGGGTCGATCAGCGGAGAGCTGAGCCAGAACGCCATAACCGCAGACAGTGGCGCCCCAAGCGCCAGTAAACCAGCAATGAACGGGATGACCTCGCAGGAACAGAATGGGGCCAACCCGCCAAACAGGGCAGCCAAAAGGATCATCCGCGTCTCGCGGCCTTCAAAGGCTCGGGCCACCATGACTTCGGCACCGGTGGCCTTGAGGTATGACAACAGCAGCACAGCAAACAGAATATATTGGCCGGTATGGGCCAGTGCCTTACCGGCAAATGTTATCACCTCCGTTAGATTGCCTGGGTCGAGTATCGCCACCGCGATCAGAATGGCGACAATCACCGCCCATGGGGTTTTGATCAGGTCGAAGACGGTTTTGAACGGGGCCCGAGGGCTCTGAGTAAGGTCAGCCATCGTTTGCCGCCTTTCCAGTTTCGTCCGCACAACATTCCGACAGAATGAACTGCGCGAGGTTTCTGAGATGGTCATACCGGGCACGGTTGATCGTGGTGCGCCCGATCTTTTCCTGTTCGACAACATCACCGGCCGCAAGAAACCGGAGGTGATGGGCCAGCGTCGACGGGGCAATGCCGGTTCTCTCCTGGATTTCACCTACGGTGAGCCCGGCCTCTCCGGCGCGAACGAGTGTCTTGAGGACTTTCAGTCGCGCCTCTGACCCCATCGCCGAGAATCCTGCTGCAGCGGTTTCCCACATATCCACAACTCCAATAAACTAGATTTCTAGTTATATAGATATATCGAAAGCTGCCGTCAACAATTTCTGGTCAGAATTCGTGAAAAGATCGTGAGTCCAGATTGCTCAATCAATAAGGCCACTCTATAAGGTCTTATGGGGATTTCAGTAGATACCTTCTTTCTAGAGCTGAATGGGCAAGGCACCTTGCAGGCCCAGATTCAGCAGATGATTGCAGAAGGCATCCTGTCAGGCCGGTTCCATGTCGGAGAAAAACTGCCCTCGTCGCGTAAACTGGCCACGCATCTGGGTGTCAGCCGGATCACCGTGACATTGGCTTATACCGAGCTGTTGGCCAATGACTACCTGACCGCCCGGGGCCGATCTGGGTACTATGTGTCGGAAAATGCGCCAGTACCGCCTAAATACACGCCCATCCAACGGGGCACTGAGACCGTGGATTGGGACAAGGCGCTGGCCCGCCGGTTTGTAGATTCAGATGTGTTGCCCAAGCCCTGGAATTGGCGGGACTATACCTATCCTTTTATCTATGGTCAGGCGGACCGAACCCTGTTCGATCATGCCAACTGGCGGCTATGTGCAGTGCGGGCATTGGGGCACAAGGATTTCGAATCGCTGACCCGCGACTATGTCGATCAGGACGATCCGTTGCTGATCGAGTTCATCGCCCGCCACACTCTGCCCCGCCGTGGAATCTCGGCCCGCCCCGAAGAAATATTGATCACACTGGGGGCGCAGAACGCACTTTGGCTGGCGTCGCGCATTCTGCTGACTCACAATCACACCGCCGTCATCGAAGACCCCTGTTACTATGCGCTGCGCAGCCTGTTGAACCATTGGGACTGCGCGGTCGTACCCATTGGCGTGGACAAGGATGGCCTGCCACCCGAGGCGCTGCCCGATAAAACGGATGTCATTTTCACCACACCCAGCCATCAGAGTCCGACAACCGCAACCATGCCGATCACCCGTCGCCGCCAACTTTTGGATCGTGCCCGGGATCTGGACGCAATGGTGGTCGAGGATGACTATGAATTCGAAATGGCGTTTCTGGGGGCGCCCTCACCCGCGCTGAAGTCCATGGACCGGGATGGACGTGTCATCTATGTGGGCAGCTTCTCAAAATCGCTGTTCCCTGGATTGCGCCTTGGTTACATGGTTGGATCCGAGCCATTTATCCGCGAGGCGCGCGCGCTGCGCTCTTTGGTGCTGCGCCACCCGCCGGGCCACATTCAGCGCACTGCAGCGTATTTTCTGTCTCTGGGTCATTACGATGCTCAGATCAGGCGCATGTCCAAAGAGCTGTCCAAGCGGCGGGATGCAATGGACAAGGCTATCGACGAATACGGGCTGTCGGTGGCGGGGCGCGGTGTGATGGGCGGATCTTCGATGTGGATGTCCGCTCCCGAACATGTCGACATGTCCCAGCTGGCGCGCAGCCTGCAAAACCAAAGCGTTCACATCGAGCCTGGTGCACCGTTTTTCGCAGGGCCGGATAGGCCACAGAACTTCTACCGGCTCGGATACTCATCCATCGCGCCCGACCGCATCGCTCCGGGCGTGAAGCTGATCGCGGATGCCATCCAAACGCAGTAGCCCGCGTCTGGACCTAATCCGCATTTCGTTTTGGACCTAACGCCATTCCGTCCCTTGGGCCACAACCGTACCCAAAGGCTGGGCTGATCGTCCGGCTTCATCCACAAATCCGCGGAGACAAATCAGATGAAAATGACCACCGAAGAGGCCTTTGTTAAAGTTCTGCAGATGCACGGGATCGAGCATGCGTTTGGGATCATCGGTTCGGCGATGATGCCGATCTCGGATATTTTTGGAAAAGCTGGCATTACGTTCTGGGATTGCGCACATGAAGGCTCGGGCGGGATGATGGCTGACGGGTACACACGCGCCACCGGTAAAATGTCGATGATGATCGCGCAGAACGGACCCGGGATCACCAACTTTGTTACTGCCGTCAAAACCGCCTACTGGAACCACACCCCGCTGCTGCTTGTGACCCCGCAGGCCGCAAACAAGACCATGGGTCAGGGCGGTTTCCAGGAGATGGAACAGATGCGCATGTTTGCAGACTGCGTCTGCTACCAGGAAGAAGTACGCGACCCTTCGCGGATGGCCGAAGTTCTGAGTCGCGTTATCACCAAAGCCAAGCGCGCCTCGGCACCGGCACAGATCAATGTTCCACGTGATTTCTTCACTCAGGTTGTGGATATCGAACTGCCTGCCGTAGTTGAATTTGAACTGCCTTCTGGCGGCGCATCAGCCGTTACCGAAGCCGCCGCGCTGCTGTCGGATGCCAAGAACCCTGTCATCCTGAACGGAGCGGGCACGGTTCTGTCTGCGGGCGGCATCGAAGCCTCGAAAGCACTGGCCGAGCGTCTGGACGCCCCGGTTTGTGTTGGCTACCAGCACAATGACGCCTTCCCGGGCTCGCACCCGCTGTTTGCTGGCCCGTTGGGTTACAATGGCTCGAAAGCCGGTATGGAGCTGATAAAAGAAGCAGACGTGGTTCTGTGTCTCGGCACTCGCCTGAACCCGTTCTCGACTCTTCCTGGCTATGGTATGGAATACTGGCCGGCGAATGCAAAGATCATTCAGGTTGACATTAACCCCGACCGCATTGGCCTGACCAAGAAGGTATCTGTCGGTATTGTTGGCGACGCAGCCACCGTTGCAACCAATATCCTGGCACAGCTGTCAGACACCGCAGGTGACGAAGGACGCGATGCACGCAAAGCGAAAATCGCGGAAACCAAGTCACGCTGGGCGCAGGAATTGACTTCGATGGACCACGAGCAGGACGATCCGGGCACAACCTGGAACGAACGCGCCCGTGCAGCCAAGCCCGACTGGATGAGCCCGCGCATGGCGTGGCGCGCCATTCAGGCAGCCCTGCCGAAAGAGGCGATCATCTCGTCCGACATCGGCAATAACTGTGCCATCGGCAACGCCTACCCATCCTTTGAAGCGGGCCGCAAATATCTGGCCCCCGGGCTGTTCGGCCCCTGTGGATACGGATTGCCATCTGTCATGGGTGCCAAGATCGGTTGCCCGGATGTGCCTGTCGTTGGATTCTCGGGTGACGGCGCCTTTGGTATTGCTGTAACCGAACTGACCGCAATCGGCCGCGATGAATGGCCCGCAGTCACCCAGATCGTTTTCCGCAACTATCAGTGGGGTGCTGAAAAGCGCAACTCGACCCTGTGGTTCGACGACAACTTTGTCGGAACCGAACTGGACACCAAAGTGTCCTATGCCGGTATCGCTCAGGCCTGTGGCCTGAAAGGTGTCGTGGCCCGCACACAGGATGAGCTGACTGCAGCCCTGAATCAGGCCATTGAGGATCAGAAGAATGGGATCACCACGCTGATCGAAGCCATGATCAACCAGGAACTGGGCGAGCCCTTCCGTCGGGACGCAATGAAGAAACCGGTCGCGGTGGCAGGCATCAGCAATGACGACATGGAACCGCAGGCCGGGGTATAATCCGCGTGAAACCGCTGCGCGCCATTCTCGGGACGGCCAGCGCGTCGGACAAGATCATCGCCCTGTCAGAGGGCGATGATCCCCGCGTTGTGGAAGGTGCGGTCAGGGCCGTAAAAGAGGACGTTGCACGGATCATCCTGATCGGCGACGGGGCCAAAATTTCGGCCCTTCTGGATGCGCATGAAGGATTTGATCCCACTCGGATAGACATTCTTGACCCGGCGCATTCCTCAATCTCCTCGGAACTGGCTGAAGCGCTCTTTAATCGCCGCAAGCACAAGGGCATGACCCTTGAAGAGGCAGGGCAACAGATCACCAACAGGCTGACCTTTGCCGCCATGCTGGTGCATCAGGGTATCGCTGATGGCACCGTGGGCGGAGCGGTTGAAACCACCTCTGAGACAGTTCGCGCGGCGTTGCAGATCATCGGAACAGCGCCGGGTACAACAATGGTATCCAGTTTTTTTCTCATGCTGTTCTGCCAGGATCATCACGAGGTCAAAGGCGCGCGCATCTTTGCCGATTGTGGCCTGGTGGTGGATCCAAACGCCGAAGAAATGGCGGAAATTGCCCGCGCATCGGCCGCATCCTATTCAGCTTTGACTGGAAACACGGCGCGTGTGGCAATGCTGTCTTTTTCCACCTCGGGAAGCGCCGAACACCCAAAAGTATCCAAGGTCGTCGAGGCAACCCGGATCGCACGCGAAAAAGATCCGAACCTTCTGATCGACGGAGAGCTGCAGTTCGATGCCGCCTTTGTCCCCGAGGTTGCGGCACAAAAGGCGACGGATTCGCCACTGAAGGGCGAAGCGAATGTCTTTGTCTTCCCCAGCCTGAATGCGGGCAATCTGGGCTATAAGATCGCACAGCGCATCGGAGGGGTTGAGGCAATCGGGCCAGTCCTACAAGGCCTGGCCAAGCCGGCAAATGATCTATCGCGCGGCTGTACGGCAGAGGACATCCTTCACATGATCGCCGTGACTGCTGTTCAAGCGCAACATGGCGAAAACGGAATATAAGTCTCGACAAGTCCGTGAAAAACAAATTTTATTCCGGTTCCCGGCAATGCTCGGGGGAATACCGGTCTGCAAACTACAGGGGCGCCTATGAACCAGCCAGTGATTGACACCTCGCCCAAAGTCTCGGACGAGATCCGGCAGACCACCTGTTACATGTGCGCCTGTCGCTGTGGCATCAACGTTCACATGAAAGACGGCAAGGTCGCCTATATCGAGGGCAACCGAGACCACCCGGTGAACAAAGGCGTTCTGTGCGCCAAGGGCAGCGCAGGCATTATGCAGGTCAACGCGCCGTCGCGCCTACGCAAACCGCTGCGCCGTGTCGGCCCGCGCGGATCGGGCGAGTTCCGCGAGATCGAATGGGACGAGGCAATCAGCACCGCCGTCGGCTGGATGAACGAGCTGCACGAAACCGCACCGCACAAGCTGGCCTTCTTTACCGGACGCGACCAAAGCCAAAGCTTCACCAGCTTCTGGGCACAGAATTTTGGAACCCCAAACTATGCCGCCCATGGCGGGTTCTGTTCCGTCAACATGGCAGCAGGCGGCATCTATACGATGGGCGGTGCGTTTTGGGAGTTTGGCCAGCCCGACTGGGACCACACCAAGTTGTTCATGCTGTTCGGCGTGGCCGAAGACCACGACAGCAACCCGATCAAGATGGGCATCGGCAAGATCAAGGCACGCGGCGCACGGGTGATCGGTGTGAACCCGATCCGATCAGGCTATAACGCTGTGGCCGATGACTGGGTCGGGATCACCCCCGGCACCGATGGGTTATTCATTCTATCGCTGATCCATGTGTTGATGAAGGCCGGCAAGATCGACCTGGATTACCTCAGCCGCTATACTAACGCGCCTGTTCTGGTGAACGCATCCGAAGGCCCCGAGAAGGGTCTGTTCTTGCGCGATAGTGACGGCAAACCGCTGGTGATCGACCGGGCCACAGGCGAACTCACTGCGTTTGACAAGCCGGGCGTGCGCCCGGACTTGTCGGCTACTTACGAAAAGGACGGCGTCACCCATCGCCCGGTTTTCCACCTGATGGCCGAGAAATACCTAAGCGACAAGCACGCCCCTGAGGCCGTGGCTGACCGCTGTGGCATCCCAGCCAGTCGCATTCGCGCCATCGCGGCGGAAATCGCCCGCGTCGCCTTTGACGAGGCGATCGAGCTGGATCAGGAATGGACCGATTTCCGCGGCGAAACCCATGCTAAGATGATCGGTCGCCCGGTCAGCTTCCACGCCATGCGTGGCATCTCGGCCCATGCTAACGGGTTCCAGACCTGCCGCGCGCTGCACGTGCTGCAGATCATCCTCGGCACGGTCGAAGTTCCGGGCGGTTTCCGCTTCAAACCGCCCTATCCCAAACCAGTCGAGGCGCACCCAACCCCGCATGGCGACCGCCGCCCCGGCAGACCCCTGGAAGGCCCGCATCTAGGCTTCCCCCGCGGGCCCGAAGACCTGTTGCTGGACGACTGCGGCACTCCCCAACGGATCGACAAAGCATTCACATGGGAAAACCCGATGTCAGCCCATGGGCTGATGCATATGGTAATCTCAAACGCCGCCGCCGGTGATCCCTACAAGATCGACACGCTGTTCATGTATATGGCGAATATGTCGTGGAACTCCTCCATGAACACCAAAGGTGTGATGGAGATGCTGACCGCAAAGACCGAAGACGGCAAATACGTCATCCCCAATATCATTTATTCCGATGCCTATTCCTCGGAAATGGTGGCCTATGCCGACTTGATCCTGCCCGACACCACCTATCTTGAACGGCACGACTGTATCTCGCTGCTCGACCGCCCGATCTGCGAGGCAGACGCCGCCGCCGACGCAATCCGCTGGCCGGTGATCGAGCCCGACCGCGACGTGCGAGGCTTTCAGTCGGTGCTGGTGGAACTGGCCAACCGCATGAGCTTGCCAGGCTTTACCAACGAAGACGGTACGCCGAAGTGGAAAGACTACGCTGACTATATCGTTAACCATCAGCGAAAGCCCGGTATCGGCCCGCTGGCCGGGTTTCGAGGCGAAAATGGCGACAAAGAAGGTCGTGGCGAGGTCAACCCCGACCAGCTGAATCGCTACATCGAAAATGGCGGCTTCTACGTCGCGCATATCCCCGAAGGGGCGGATTACTACAAACCCTGGAACGCTGCCTATCAGGATTGGGCCGTGGGCATGGGAATCTACGACAGCCCGCAACCCTATCTGTTTCAGCTCTATTCAGAACCGATGCGCAAGTTCCAGCTGGCCGCCGAAGGCCACGGGGACCGGCAACCGCCGGAAAATCTGCGCCAGCGCCTCAAGGACACCATGGATCCGCTGCCGATCTGGTACGAAACCGATCAGCAGGGCAATGAAGGTTTCACCATCAATGCCCTGACTCAGCGCCCGATGGCGATGTATCACTCATGGGGCACCCAAAACGCCTGGCTGCGCCAGCTACACGGGCGCAACCCGCTTTATGTGCCAACCAAACTGATGCGCGAACACGGGATGCAGGACGGCGACTGGGCCAAAGTCACGTCTCCGCACGGGGAAATTACTGTTCCGGTCATGGAGATGGCCGCGCTGAATGAAAATACTGTCTGGACTTGGAATGCCATAGGCAAACGCAAAGGTGCTTGGGCCCTGCAGGAAGACGCACCAGAGGCCACCAAAGGCTTTTTGCTGAACCACCTGATCCACGAACTGCTGCCGTCAAAAGGCGATGGAATGCGTTGGGCCAATTCTGATCCGATTACAGGCCAAGCGGCTTGGTTCGACCTGAAGGTCAGGATCGAAAAGGCAACGCCACCTTCGGATGCAGAAAGCCAGCCCGAATTCAAACCGATCAAATCACCGGTCGGCACCGGACCAAAAGATCTGGCGTGGAAGGTAGGAAAATGACCCAGCTCCCCCAATCCACAGACAAGAAAATGGGTCTGGTCATCGACCTGGACACCTGTGTCGGCTGCCATGCCTGTGTGATATCCTGCAAAGGCTGGAACACCGAAAACTACGGGGCGCCCCTGTCGGATCAGGACGCTTATGGCGGCAACCCGTCCGGCACCTTCCTGAACCGGGTACATTCCTACGAGGTCCAACCCGAACAGGGTCACGCCCAGCTGATCCACTTCCCCAAATCCTGCCTCCATTGCGAGGACGCGCCCTGCGTCACCGTCTGCCCCACTGGGGCCAGCTATAAGCGGGTCGAGGACGGTATCGTATTGGTCAATGAAAGCGACTGTATCGGCTGCGGGCTTTGCGCCTGGTCCTGCCCTTACGGCGCGCGTGAGATGGATATGGCCGAGGGCGTGATGAAGAAATGCACCCTCTGCGTGGATCGCATCTATAACGAGAACATACCCGAAGTGGACCGCGTGCCATCCTGTGTGCGGACCTGCCCCGCCGGAGCCCGCCATTTCGGTGATCTGGGCGACGCAGATAGCGATGTCAGCAAATTGGTCGCCGAACGTGGTGGCATGGATCTGATGCCTGAAATGGGCACCAAGCCCGTCAACAAATACCTGCCACCTCGCCCTAAAGATCAGATCGAGGACCAGATCGACATTCTCGCGCCCCTTCTGGCCCCGGTAGCCGAAGAGCCCAAGGGCTTTCTGGGTTGGCTCGACAAGACACTGGAGAAGCTCTGATGCATCCGGCCCCATCCGTCATTATCTTCACCACCTTGTCCGGTCTGGGCTTTGGGCTACTGTTTTTTCTGGGCCTTGGGATGCCGGATGTCACCGGGTGGGTGGCCTTCGTATTCTATGCCATGGCCTTTGGCCTGTCGGTGGGTGGGCTGATGGCCTCGACCTTTCACTTGGGCCATCCTGAACGTGCGTGGAAAGCATTCACCCAATGGCGGTCAAGCTGGCTCAGCCGTGAGGGTTGGTGCGCAGTGATCGCCTTGATTCTTATGGGCTTCTACGCGCTGGGCGCTGTCATCTTTGGTCAGCGTTGGGGTGTTTTGGGCGTCCTTGGCGCGTTGTTTTCGCTGGCAACAGTTTTCACCACCTCAATGATCTACACCCAGCTCAAGACAATCCCACGCTGGAACATGAAACTGACACCAATCATGTTTCTAAGCTTCAGCCTTGCCGGTGGCTCGCTTCTGGCCGGTCAGGTCAGCCTTGCCGTTCCTCTGTTGGTGGTCGCTGCCGTTGCGCAGACATTTTACTGGTGGCAAGGGGATAAGGCATTTGCGAACTCAGGAACAAACCTTGGCACCGCTACGGGTTTGGGGCAGCGCGGGGCAGTGCGTGCGTTTGAGCCTCCACATACAGGTACAAACTATCTTCTGCGCGAATTTGTCCACGTGGTTGGCAGGAAACATGCGGACAAATTGCGGGTCATCTCGTTTGTGCTGGCCTTCCTATTGCCGGTCATCCTGCTGATCCTGCCGTTCAACCACTTCTTCGCTCTTCTGGCTGCGCTGTCGCATATGGCAGGCGTTGCAGTTTCGCGCTGGCTGTTCTTTGCGCAGGCCGAGCATGTCGTGGGTCTGTATTACGGCAAACGGTAAAGAAGGGGGACAGCCCCCTTCTTGGCCCTAACAGGCCAATTCATCCCCCGAGGTATTTTTGGCCAGATGAAGATCGGATGAGGCCAAGAACACCCCTGGTTACAGCAGACCTGCGTGGTTCATGGCTGCGTCGATGGCTGTTTTGGTGCTGTCGTCCAGCGTGGTCAGGGGCGAGCGAACTTCTTCGCTGCACAGGCCCAGCTTGCTGAGGGCGTATTTGGCCCCGACCAGACCGGGTTCGATAAAGATCGCCTCATGCAGAGGCATCAGGCGGTCCTGATAAGTCAGCGCTTTGGCATAATCCCCCTGCAGGGTGGCCTGCTGAAATTCGGCACATAGCTTGGGCGCAACATTCGCCGTGACCGAGATACAGCCCACACCACCATGCGCATTGAAACCCAGCGCCGTGGCGTCTTCGCCCGACAGTTGGCAGAACTCAGGCCCGCAGGAGGCGCGCTGTTGGCTGACACGCCCCAAATCTCCGGTTGCGTCTTTAACCCCAACGATCCTTGGCAACTCGGCCAGCTCACCCATCGTCTGGGGCGTCATGTCGATGACGGAACGGCCCGGAATGTTGTAGATGATGATCGGAATATCGGCACAATCATGTAGGGTGCGGAAATGCTGAATTAGGCCCTTCTGGGTCGGCTTGTTGTAATACGGGGTCACCACTAGAGCGGCATTCGCGCCGACTTGCTGCGCAAATTGAACGAATCGGATCGCCTCGACCGTGTTGTTCGAACCCGCACCAGCGATCACCGGGACACGACCGGCTGCGGCACTGACAACTTCTGCCACCACCGTTTCGTGTTCTTCATGGCTGAGGGTGGGGCTTTCACCGGTGGTCCCCACCGGCACCAAACCGGTCGAGCCTTCCTGAATTTGCCATTCCACCAAACGTTTGAGCGTGCCCAGATCCAACTCGCCATTCGAAAACGGGGTAACGAGGGCTGGCATCGAGCCTTTGAACATGACACGCTCCTTGCTGTGCGGTTAGCAATTTTTGCGCCTTGGGCAATCACATTCCTAGCAATGTGTGTTGATCCCGCCGGCGCAAGGTTTATCCTAAATGGCTCTATCCTTGGTTGGTTGGGAAATGCAAGGCATGACACGCGTTCTGGCGCTTTTGACAGCGGTGATTCTGGCATCCTTCGGGCCGGCCCAAGCCGACTCGGTGGGCGATCTGCGCGCTGGCATGTATGAAATGCGCAAGGGCGATTGGAACGCCGCGCTGCAAGAGGCAGGTCCGCGCGGATCTGTGTCACGTGACATCATCGTATGGCATTGGCTGCGCGAGGGGTTCGGAAGCTCGGGCGATGTGCTGGTATTTCTGAACCGCAGGCCGGATTGGCCGGGGCTGGCATGGTTACGGCGCGAAAGCGAACCCGCCTTTACCGGAGCTGACCCGGACCGGGTGTTGAAATTCTACGCCGGCACTGCCCCGCAAACAGCGGAAGGGGCGCTGAATTTCGCCGTAGCGCTGAAGGCTAAAGGGCGACAGGGCGATGCGCAGGCGGATATCGTCACCGCCTGGCGTACGATGCCGATGGGATCGGGCCTGCAGAAAGACTATATCGAGAACTTCGCGACATTGCTGAAACCCCACCACGCGGCGCGGTTAGACCGGATGCTGTGGGACGGTCATCTGATCAGCGCAGGACAAATGCTGCCATTGGTGAATGACGATCAGCGCAAGCTGGCCGAGGCACGGATTGCATTGCAAAAACGTGCGCCGGGTGTTGATGCCAAAGTAGGGGCGGTTCCCGAATCCGTGGCCGGATCGGCAGGGCTTGCCTTTGACCGCTTTGTCTGGCGAGATAAAAAGGAACTAGATGACAGTGCGATTGATCTGATGCTGGCGCGGTCATCCAGCCCGGATGCTCTGGGCGAGCCAGGCAAATGGGCCGAGGGCCGTCGCCGACTGGCACGGCTTGAGATGCGCAACGGTGATGTGAGCCGCGCATACAAGATTGCCTCTAGACACCATATGACGCCGGACATGGGCTATGCTTATGCCGATCTTGAATGGCTTTCCGGATTCCTTGCCCTGCGTCGGTTGAATGATCCGGCAACGGCTGTGCGGCATTTCCAGAACTTCTCGGGCGCGGTGCAGTCACCGATTTCCAAGGGACGCGGCGGGTATTGGCTAGGTCGGGCCTATGCCGCGCAGGGGGATGCGGAAAAGGCTTATGAGGCCTATGCCATGGGTGCTGATCACCAGACCTCGTTCTACGGGCTTCTTGCCGCCGAACGGATAGGGCGCCCCTTCGACAGCGATCTGGCAAACCCGCGAAGGGCACCGCACTGGAAACAAGCGGAGTTTGCCGATTCCAGCGTTCTGGAAGCGGGGCTATTGCTGTTGCGCGCAGGTGAGGCAAACCTATCCGAGCGGTTCCTGACCCATCTGGTTGAGGGGCTCGACCCCGTTCAGGCAAGTCAACTGGGCGATTTGGTCATCGAACTGAACGAACCACATCTGGCGGTGATGATCGCCAAGCGCGCCGCGACCACCGGCGTTGTCCTGCCCGCCGCGTATTACCCGGTTCATCCGGTGGCAGATCTAGGCCTGCCTATGGCAAAGGAAATGACGCTAGCAATCGCCCGGCGCGAAAGCGAGTTTGACCCGGTTGTCATCAGCGGCGCGGGCGCGCGCGGGCTTATGCAGGTGATGCCCGCAACGGCGAAAGTTGTGGCTCGGAATATGGGCATCCTAAGCAGCCACCAAACCGGAAAACTGACCTCGGACTGGCGATATAACGCCAAGCTGGGGGCGAATTACCTGTCCGAGCTGGCAGCAGAATTCAACGGCAATGTGGTGATGATGGCTGCGGGGTATAATGCCGGGCCGGGCAGGCCGATCTCGTGGATGAAACGCAATGGTGACCCGCGCCGGGGTGAGGCCGATATCGTCGACTGGATCGAATTCATACCCTTCAGCGAGACCCGCAACTATGTCATGCGCGTCGCCGAAAGCCTGCCTGTGTATCGCGCACGGTTGGGGCAGCAGGCGTTGCCGGTGCCATTTTCCGAGGAACTGATCGGGTCAACTCTGGCGTCGTTCGCGCCATAAAGTGAACAGTCCGGCGGCAATAACCAATGTGGCCCCTGCAACAACCGCGGGTCGCAAGCTTTCACCAAAGACCGAGATTCCCAGAATGGCGCTCCACATCAGGTGAAAATAGGCAAAGGGCTGCACGGCGCTGGCCTCGGCCATTTCGTAGCACTTAATCAACAACCAATGTCCCAGAACTCCGGTCAGGCAGAGTAGGCCCATCCAAACCCAGTCACCGCCCTGCATAGGTTCCCAAAACCACACGCCCACGGCCGTCATGGCAACCGCCCCGGCGATCCCGGTCCAGAAAAAACTGGTGGCGGTAGTGTCGCGCCGCGCCGCATAGCGGGTCAGCAGGCCATAGACGGCAAACATCAGGGCCGAGATCAGCGGGATCACCGCCCAAGGGTTAAAGACGCCCACTCCCGGCTGCAGGATGATCAGCACGCCGATGCAGCCCACGCCGATGGCGGACCAACGGCGCCAACCGACTTTCTCGCCCAAAACCGGGCCGCTGAGTGCCGCCACCAGCAGCGGGTAGCAGATGAACACGGCCTGGCTTTCAATCAGGCCCAGGATGGTAAAGGCATAGACCGCGACGCAAATCTCTCCGGCCAGAAGCACCCCGCGCAGGATCTGCAGGCCAAGCTGACTGGTGCGGGCCGTGGCCGCGATACCGCCGGGTGCACGCAGCGCCAGAGCGACGACAAATGCTGCGAAGAACCAATAGCGGATCATCACGACCATATAGGTGTTATAAGTCCCGGCCAGATGGCGCGAGATACCGTCCTGCAGCGCAAAAACCACAGTCGCCGCGATCATCAGCGCGATACCGGCGCGAGTGTTGTTCTGTTGGGTCATGGCTTGACCGCCCGCGTCATGTGACGCTTGCGCCCATAGCCCGGCGCGCGGGTGACGTTGAACCCCGCGTCTTGGAGCCCGCGCCGGACGAACCCAGCGGCGGTATAGGTGGCGGCGGTTCCATTGGGCGCCGTGTGGTCGGATACCTGTTGCATCAGGTCCGCACCCCAAAGTTCGGGGTTCTTGGCCGGAGAGAACCCGTCCAGAAACCAGGCATCGGCCTGCCCCGACCATGCGGACAGGGTGGACCGCGCGTCGCCCTCGATAACCTCAAGCCGCAGGGTGCCCAGATCGCAGGTACCGCCCTGCCATTGGGACAGGAACCGGTCGGCCCAAGGGGACAGCTCGGGAAAGGCGGCCAGAGCGCGCGCCATGTCGTCCGGTGCCATTGGATAGGCTTCGAAACTGGTGAATGTCAGCGGGGTCGTTTGGCCAGCCTTTTCCCATTCGGACCAGACGGTCAGCATGTTCAGACCGGTGCCAAACCCAAGCTCGGCAATGTGAAACCCCGGCGCAAACCGCGCGGGCAGGTCATTGCCCGCCAAAAACACATGCCGCGTCTCCTCCCGCCCGTTCTGCAACGAGAAATAGGGGTCGTCGAAACGGTCCGAGACGGGTATCTGCCCGTCTTTCCAAGTCAGTTCGGCGCGCTGGTCTGCCATCGGGGAATCCTGTAGCTAAGCGGCGCGACACTGAACAAGGAAAAGGGGAATGGCAATGGTCGATGTGACGGTGCGAGGCGCGGGCATTTTTGGCCTTTCGATCGCCTGGGCCTGCGCAAGACGCGGCGCAAAAGTTCAGATCATTGACCCTTTTGGGCCCGGTGCAGGGTCCAGCGGCGGTTTGGTCGGGGCTTTGGCACCACATGTGCCCGAGAATTGGAATGCCAAGAAAGCTTTTCAATTCGAAAGCCTGATCATGGCCGAACCCTTCTGGAAACAGGTTGAGGTGACCGGAGGCGTCTCAGCCGGATATGCCCGGTTGGGTAGGCTGCAGCCCATCGCAGATAGCCGCACGCTGGATCTGGCCCATGCACGTACGGTCACCGCCGCAGAGCTTTGGCAGGGGCGGGCCGAATGGCGCGTTTTTGCAATGGATGAGGTCGGGTCGTGGTGCCCTCCCAGCCCCACTGGCTTTGTGATCCACGACACGCTTAGCGCCCGGATGCACCCAAGGCGGGCATGTTCTGCACTGGTTTCGGCGCTGGCGGTGATGGGGGTTGAGGTCAAAACCGATGCGGCCAATCAAGGGCAGATCATTCACGCCACTGGGCTTTCTGGCCTGCTAGAACTGAACGACGCCTTTGGCAAAACGGTCGGCAATGGCGTCAAGGGACAGGCGGCTTTGCTGCGGTTCGATGCCGGGGACGTTTCCCAGCTGTTTGCAGATGCCGTTCACATTGTCCCGCATGCGGATGGCACATTGGCCATCGGATCGACCTCGGAACGGGACTATGACGACCCAACCAGCACCGATGCGGCGCTGGATGATGTCCTGGATCGGGCCACGCGGGCGGTTCCGGTCCTGCACGGTGCCGAAGTGATCGAACGCTGGGCCGGGATCCGAGCCCGCAGCAAAAGCCGTGCGCCGATGCTGGGTGCACATCCGCTGCACGCCGGAGAATTCATCGCCAATGGAGGGTTCAAGATCGGCTTTGGCATGGCGCCCAAAGTGGCAGAAGTCATGGCCGAACTGGTGCTTGAAGGGCGCGATGAAATCCCCGCAGATTTTCAACCCGAGGCTTCTTTGTGACCTCCCTCGACGACACCCCAGTTCGCCTGCAACCAGACGATCCGATATTGCCACAGGTGTTACTCCTGATCCGCCACAGCTTTGCATTCATGGAGGGGCGTATAGACCCGCCCTCGTCAATGCATCGCCTGACCGAGGAAACGCTTCGGCAACAGGCCCGCGACCACGAGGTTTGGATCATAGGCAATCGCCCGGATGCGGTCGTCTTTCTGACACCCAAACAGGACAGTCTGTATCTGAGCAAACTGGCTGTGGACGAAACCCGACGTGGTCAGGGGCTGGCACAGCGTCTGGTCGATCTGGCATCCGCGCGGGCGGTTGAAATAGGTTTTGCGACGCTGGAACTGAAGACACGGGTCGAATTGTTCGAAAACCATGCCTCCTTTGCCCGGATGGGCTTTGTCAAAACGGCGGAAACGGAGCATCCCGGGTTCACCCGGGCGACCTCGATTACCATGCAGAAACATTTAGGCTGAGGCTTCGGCAATCATACATTGGCGCCCGTCTGCCGCACGCACCCACAGGGTATTGCCCTTCCGGCACAGGCTCGCAGTTTCGAAATGCATCAATGCCGAGGTTGCGCGGAAAGAAAACTGCGCCAATGGGCCCATCACATCTTCCGCAAACAACATCAGGTGCTGCGCCAAAAGCGGGCCATGCACGACCAGCCCGGCATATCCTTCGACATCACGGGCATAGTCGATGTCATAGTGAATGCGGTGTCCGTTAAATGTCAGGGCCGAGTAGCGAAACAGCATTGTGCTGTCGAAGGACAGCTCGCGATGTTCGGTTTCATCTTGCCTGGCCAGTGGTGCCGGAGGGGTGGCCGTATCGGCCGAGGGGTCTTGGCGGTAAACCAGATCCTGCCATTCGGTCAGGCGCAGCGCACCGCCCTGCCAAACCTCGTGGCGCAACGTGACAAAGCCCAAGGGGCCGGTGCGTCCCGATTTCGAACTCGAACTTTCACATAGCGATCGCCGTTCGGCTAACTGACCTGCTATCAGAGGCGCGAAAAACTCCAAGCGCCCGCCTGCCCACATTCTGCGGGGTAGGCCCATATCGGGGATCAGGCCCCCGACTTTGGGATGTCCGTCGCGCCCAAGTTGGCCGGGTGGCTGCGGAGTCCAGAAATACAGGTGATGAAAGAACGGCGGCAACGCAGTGCCGCCCCTCACAGTTGCCTGTTTCCCAAGCGCCACCTGCAACGCGCCAGCACGGGCTGCGTCCATCACATCTGTCTGAATTTCCATCGACATAGCGCAAGATTAGGCGGCCTGCCCCCTACGGGCAAGCAAACCGGCAGTTTCAGAAACCGGCCTCTGACCGCAAGTTCTTCATCAAGGTCCGAAGGGCGTTTTCATAGCGTTCGTTAACCAGCTTGCCCTGCGCGTCGAATTCGTTCGAACTGTCGGCCAGATGAATTTCCGGCCCTTGCAAGATGCGCGTCTGGAACGGAACCATATAGCTGCGCAGTATCATCTGTGCACGTTCACCGCCGGCACGACCCGCAGCGGCAGACATCACCGCAACCGGCTTGTTCGCCCAAGGCTTGTCCTTGGTGCGGCTGACCCAGTCCAGCGCATTCTTCAACACACCTGACGGCGCTTTATTATATTCCGGCGTCGAAATGATGACCGCATCCGCACGGGCAATCTGATCCGCCAAAATCTGGACGGTCTCGGGAACCCCTTCGCCTTCTTCAAGATCACCGTCATATAATGGCAAGTTCAGATCGGCCTCGATATGAGTGCCCGGCTCAAACAGCCGCGCCGCCTCGCGAAGCAGTTTTCGGTTGGTAGCATTTTGGCGCAGTGAACCTGACAGGCTCAGAAGGATCGGTTCGGACATAAAAGCACTCCGTTCAGGCGTTTTCCAGAAGGTAGCCCCTGATCACCGCCAGCCAAAGCCCAGTTGACGCGCAGTCAATGTGCAATAACGGGCACCTAGACGGTGCCCGGTCACATCAGGTGTTGCCGTTGGGGATGATTTCGATATCAACCCGACGATTCCGCGCCTTCCCTTCGGGTGTGAGATTCGAGGCCGCAGGTCGGTTCTCACCCAATCCGATGGTGCTGATACGGGCCCCGTTCACACCATTGGCTTGCAGAACATCCGCCACGGACCTAGCCCGACGCTCAGATAGGGCCTGATTATAAGAGGCTTCGCCATCACTGTCCGTATGGCCAATGACCTGAACGGCCGAGTTGGGATATCTCACCAAATTCTGACCCACCCGGACCAAATCAGAACGCAATGCAGGCCGCACGGTCGAGCTGTCGGTGTCAAAGGTGATGTCGTTGGGGACGGTAACAATCAGGCGGTCGCCCGCGTTGACGATTGTGATGCCGTCATTTGCCAGCTGCTGGCGCAACTCAGCCGCCTGGCGGTCCAGTTGATTGCCGATAAGGCCGCCACCTGCTGCACCGATTGCACCACCAGCCAGCGCACCCAGAAGCGGATCCGAGTCGTTCGCAATGGCCCCGACACCGGCACCAACCAACCCACCCAAAAGCGCACCCTGTTTGGTATTTTGGTTGGGGTCCGAGGGCAAGTTCAGCGTTCCGGGGTCGGTGCAGCCCGCCAAGAACAAGGCCGAGCAAAGCCCAGCAGAAACAACAAGCTTGGAAATCGTCATGATATCACCTTCTGCTCAGAGGCCCGTTTGCCGGGTCCCATTATTTGGCACAGTATATCGCGCTGCCCCCCCGCAGGCTCAAGCAACAATCAGGTGATATCGGCGAATACCCGCCGCTCAATGGGCCTCGGCAGGGGAACCCCATTGGTTCTGCTCCTGCCAGATCTCCCGCAGCGGCTGCCCTTGGCCGCAGAAATGATCGTCAACCATTTCGCAGGCCCAGACGCGATCGGTCCGAAAATGGCGAAAACCGTTGCGCAATTCGCACCACGCAACCAGCATCGTGCACTCGATGTGATAGATCAGGGCAACCGGACGGACGACCCGTTCGGAGCGAACGTCTTGCGAGCTGACATATGTGAGGCGAAGCTTGCGCTCGTCCCGGATGGCTTCGCGGTAATTCACGACCGGGATACAGCCCTTGGCCGGATCATCAACCGGAGCCCCCCAAGGCGCGACCTGCAACCAGTCGGGACTTGCGCGCAGGCCTTCTATTTTCCGGCAAATGCGTTTGGCGGCTTCCTGCAGGGTACTGTCGCCGGTCCGTGCCAGCATTGACAGACCGACCCAAAGCGCCTCGACCTCTTCAGCGTCGAAGTTCAGTGGTGGCAAGTCATAGCCCCGCCGCATCAGATACCCGACGCCGGCTTCGCCCTCGATCGGTGTGCGTTGGGCCTGCAGTGCCGCGATGTCGCGATACACCGTGCGCACCGAGACTTCGAGCTTTTGCGCCAGCATCTCAGCAGTAACCGGAGCGTCGGCGGCACGCAGAATCTGGATGATTTCAAACAGGCGGGACGAACGGCGCATGGCAAACTCCGGTTTCTCTGCTGACACCTTAGCACACCCCCCTGACAACGCGCTGTCAGGAGTGATGTGGGATGCTGGTTCAACAATTCACAGGAGATTACTGATGCCCAGCCTCGACAATCACGTAATGATGACACTGCAACTGGGACGCTGGTCCCAGGACCATACCCTGCGCGCCTTTGAAATCGAACGCGAGATCATGGCCAACCGCCAGCCTTGCGCCCCAAAGAAACGCACCAGACGGTTTTCGCTGGGCAATCTCAAACTGCTTTGGACCAATCCCGCCTGAGCCTAGAACCCGGCCTTGGCGCGAAACTTCATCGACGTCCCGCTATCGGGGCTTTTCAGCCGCAATTCCTCGGAATGCAGCATGAGGCGCGGGAAGGCCCGTGCCTCACCTTTTGCATAGAACGGATCACCCAAAATCGGATGCCCTAGCGCCAGCATGTGAACCCGCAGCTGGTGCGAGCGCCCGCTTTTCGGGAACAGGCGTATGCGGGTAGTGTTACCTTCATATTTGACCACGCGCCAATCCGTCACCGCAGGTTTGCCGGTCTCATGGCACACCATTTGCAGCGGCCTGTTGGGCCAATCCACAATCAACGGCAGATCAACAGTTCCGGTCTTTGACTCTACTATGCCCCAGACGCGGGCAATATAAGTCTTGCGAGTTTGACGCTGTTCGAACTGCATGCTCAGATTGCGCTGCGCATGAGGGGTTTGGGCAAAAACCATCACGCCCGAAGTGTCGCGGTCCAACCGGTGCACAAGCAGGGCCTGCGGGAACGCCGCCTGCACACGGGTCAACAGACAATCGGCCAGATGCTCTCCGCGACCCGGTACGGACAAAAGCCCCGAAGGCTTGTTCACCACAATCAGATGCGCATCTTCGTGCAGCACATCCAGCGGTGTTTTCGGGGGATCGTAGGTCTCGCTCATGCGGGTCTGCCTATCGCAAGCGACAACCTCCCGCAACGTCGTGCTTGCCTGAACTGAATAGTTCAGCAAATCATGCGACAACTCGGAGGAGAAACCATGCACCCGACAATCGAACAACTAAAAGATGTCATCACAAAAGGCGATGAAAGTCTGATTCACGAGTTTCTGGCCGAAGACGTGCGTTTTCTGCCACCGACCTACTACAGCACTTGGGCCGGGCGCGAACCCGTGGCGGCTCTGCTGGGGCATGTGGGGCAGGTATTCTCGGACTTCAGCTATCGTCGGATCATGGGTGAAGGCAAAGACTGGGCGCTGGAATTTCAGTGCAAGGTTGGTGATCTGGATGCGGTTGGTGTGGACTTGATCCGGCTGAATGATGAAGGCTTGATCGAAAAGTTCGAAGTGGTCATGCGCCCACTTAAAACCATTGCAGCCCTGCGCACCGAGATGATGGCACGCGTGGCAAAAGACCCTCGCTTTATCAATTTCAAGGACGCTTTGGGTTGACCAAGCCTGCCCGGATCGGAGCTGATCAGTTTCTGAGATTACCGCTGTTGCCACTATTGGCGGCACAGGGGATTTCAGTTCGACGAAAGGCGCGGTTCCTGCCCGAACCGACCGGGCCGCGCGAAGGCCGTGAAGGGCGCGGCCCGCGTTTGCGGTTGCTAATCGCAGGCGACAGCTCGGCAGCAGGTGTTGGCGCTGGCACCCAGGCGCAGGCTTTGTCCGGGCAGTTGGTCGCACAACTAGCAAAAAGCCACAGTGTCGAATGGCGGCTCGAGGCTACGACAGGGCATACAACGCTGGATACACTGAAACGCCTTGAGGGTCTGACAGATCAATTTGATGCCGTCATTACGGCGCTTGGCGTCAATGACGTCACCCGTGGCGTCACTAAAAAGCGGTTTGTCGAACACCAATCCCGTCTGATGCACCTGATCACCGACCAGCTTGGAGCCCGGCGTGTCATTGTAACGGCCGTTCCCCAGATGGGTCGGTTTCCCGCCTTGCCGCAACCGCTTGCCTGGGTGCTGGGGCGTCAGGCAGCCCGCCTGGACCAAGGCCTGCAACAGATTGCGACCGGCTTCCCGCAAATCCGCCATCTGTCCATTGATTTACCCGATGACCCGGCGTTGGCCGCACCGGACGGCTATCATCCCAGCCCCAAAGCCTATGCGATCTGGGCGCATGAGGCCGCCGAATTGTTGCGTCAGGCCTGAGCGCGTATCTGCCGGATCATCGGGATCGAATAGACCACAAGTGCGGCCCAGATCAGCGGAAACGCAATCATGCGGCCACGGTCAATCTGCTCTCCAAAAACCGCGATGGCAGTCACAAAAATCATGGTCGGCGCGATGTATTGCAGGATACCCATCGTCGACAGGCGCACCAGTTTGGCACCATTGGCATAGATCAGCAACGGCACTGCGGTCACCACCCCTGCCCCGGCCAGCAGCATGGTGTCGGTTGCGACCAGCCCGAAATGCCCCGTCCCGTTGACCCCCAGCCAAGTCACATAAACCAATGCGGGGATCAGCAGGATCAGCACTTCCAGCAAGAACCCCTGATTTGGCCCGATCGGGAGTGAGCGTTTGAAGAAGGCGTAGAACCCCCAGCTGAACATAAGCCCCAGCGCCGCCCAAGGCAGGCTTCCGGCCTCTACAACAAGAACCACCACCCCGGCTGCGGCCAACCCAACAGCAATCAGCTGCGTCCGGTTCAAAGGTTCGCGCAGCAGCACCGCGCCCAGCGCGATACTGAACAGCGGATTTATGTAATAGCCCAGCGCTGCGTCCAGCGCATGCCCACTGGCTATGGCCCAGACATAGATCGCCCAGTTCACCGATATCAATGCAGCCGTCAGACAGGCCATGCCCAGCATCTTGGGATCGCGCAAAGCTGACTTCAGATCCCGCGTCCGCCCCAGTGCGATCAGCAATAGTCCGGCAACGGGTACAGACCAGATGATACGATGCGCCACAACCTCAACCGGCGCGATATGGGCCATCGCCTTCATGTATATGGGCAAGAAGCCCCACAAAACATAGGCCGTAACCGCCAGAACAAGGCCTTTTGGCGTATCGGCATTCTGTGTGGGTGTTGCGTTGGCCATTGCGGGTCTCCGGGGGTACCGGTCGTCTTTACGGTAATCCAGACATGCTTGGGAACCGCGAAAACTGTGAAGCAACCCATCAGGATATTTGATATGTGAGACCAGAACAAAGCCGGAGCGCCGCAGCGCTCCGACAATTTGATTACACTTTGACGCGTTCGGATTTCGGATCGTACATCGGTTTCAACGACGCCTCGGCCATTACCTTCACGCCGCACACGTCGATCTCATAGGTTGACCCCAGAACATCCGCCGCCTTCTCACCCTCGCAGGGCACATAGCCCATACCGATAGCGCCACCCAAAGTATGACCATAATTGCCCGAGCTGAGATAGCCGACATATTCCCCGTCCCGCACGATCGGTTCATTATGGAACAACAGCGGTTCCGGGTCGGTCAGGCGGAACTGAACCAGGCGGCTTTTCGGCCCGCTTTCCTTGCGGGCAATCACTGCCTCGCGCCCGATAAAGTCACAGCCTTTGTCCACCTTGACCGCAAAACCAAGCCCGGCATCCACGACGTTGTCCTCGCACGTGATGTCATGACCAAAATGGCGAAAGCCCTTTTCGATCCGGCAACTGTCCATCATGTGCATGCCACAGAGTTTCAGGTCCATGTCCTGACCGGCCTCATGCAGCGTCTCGAACACATGGCCCGCCATATCGGCGGACATGTAGATCTCCCATCCCAGTTCGCCCACATAGGTCACCCGATGAGCGCGGGCCAGGCCCATGCCAATCTCAATCTCTTGTGCGGTGCCAAAGGGGTTGGTCGCGTTCGAGAAATCCGCCGGCGAGACCTTTTCCAGCAAAGCGCGCGCATTGGGGCCCATCACGGCCAAAACGCCTTCGCCAGCGGTGACATCGGTTATGACCACGTTGAAGCTACCCAAATGGCGCATCATCCAGGTCTGATCCGCCAGCCGCGTCGCCGCCGGGGTCACGACCAGATAGGCGGTCTCGGTCAGACGGGTCACCGTCACATCCGCCTCGATCCCGCCGGTGCGGTTCAGGAACTGGGTATAGACGATCTTGCCGTTCGGCACCGAATAATCGCCGCCCCCGATATAGTTCATGAACGCCTCGGCATCCGGTCCTTCAACGCGAATCTTGCCAAAAGAAGACATGTCGTACATGCCCACATTCTCGCGCACCGCGCGGTGTTCAGCAGCTGAGTTCTCGAACCAATTCTGACGTTTCCAACTGTACTGGTATTCGCGCTCCTGCCCCGGATTTGCGTACCAGTTTGCACGCTCCCAGCCCGCCAGTTCACCAAACACCGCGCCCTGCTCTTTCAGTTGGTGATGGAACGGGGTGCGCCGAACACCGCGCGCAGTGGCTTTCTGGCGATAGGGGTAGTGGTCGGCGTACAGCAGGCCCAGCGTCTCTTTCGAACGCTCAAACAGATATTGCTTATTGCCCTGAAACGGCTGCATCCGGCTGATATCCACATCGCCCAGATCAAACGGTTTCTCGCCGCTATCCATCCATTCCGCCAGCGCCATGCCCGCACCGCCCGCAGATTGAATGCCGATCGAGTTGAAGCCCGCCGCGACCCAGACATTGTCCATCTCGGGCGCGAGACCCAGATGATAAGCGTCATCCGGAGTAAAGGATTCAGGGCCGTTGAAAAAGGTATGAATGCCCGCCTCGGCCAACATCGGCATCCGGTTACACGCAGCTTCTAGAATAGGCTCGAAATGGTCGAAATCCTCAGGCAGCTGGTCAAACTCAAAGCTCTCTGGGATGCCGTTCATCCCCCAGGGCTTGGCATTGGGCTCAAAAGCACCCAGCAGGATTTTGCCCGCATCTTCCTTGTAATAGGCGCATTCATCCGGCACCCGCAGAACCGGCAGTTGCGAAAGTCCGTCAATGCCTTCGGTGACGATGTAGAAATGTTCGCAGGCGTGCAGCGGGACGTTCACACCGGCCATCCGGCCGACCTCATGCCCCCACATGCCGGCGCAGTTCACCACCATATCACATTCGATATGGCCCGAGGCGCTGCCGTCATCGGCAACCCAGTCCACGCCCGTCACGGTACGGCCCTGTTTGGTGATGTCGGTGACCTTCACCCGTTCCTTGGTAATGGCACCGCGTTGCCGTGCGCCCTTGGCCAGGGCCAGCGCGATATTGGCCGGGTCACCCTGCCCGTCCAGCGGAAGATAGACCGCGCCCTTGACGTCTTCGACATTCAGATGCGGATACATTTCCTTGACGCGCTCATTGGAAATCTCTTCGACCTCAACGCCAAAGGCGCGGGCCATGGCGGCCAGGCGATAGATCTCTTCACGGCGTTCCTCGGTCAGCGCCACGGTGATCGATCCACAGCGCCTAAGCCCAGTGGACACACCGGTTTCCTCTTCCAGCGCGCCGTAAAGCTCCTGCGTGTATTTCGCCAGTTTGGTCATGTTGGACGAGGCCCGCAGCTGAGCGATCAGACCCGCCGCATGCCATGTGGTGCCGCTGGTCAACTGCTTGCGTTCAAGCAGCACAACATCACTCCAACCTTTCTTGGTCAGATGATAGGCGACCGAGCATCCGATGACGCCGCCGCCGATGATGACAACTCGGGCTTTGTTTGGAAGATCAACCATCCTGAGGTCTCCGCTGAATCAGGTTTTGGGCACGTTGCCATGGAAGATCGACAATAAATGCACCAAAAGCGTCATGTTATGGGCGATTTTCACCTATGTGACGCAGCCCGTCTTTCGCGTCTCAGAACAAAGGGCGTGACCCCGAAAAAGCTTTTGTAAACCGAGGAGAAACCGTTCGGAAAGCCGCAGGCCAGACCTATTTCCCGAACGCTCATCGTGGTGTTCAGCAGCAGGTTGTTAGCCTTCGCCAGCCGCATCTCGCGATAGAAACCGTTTGGACTGGTGCCAAAGAAAGCTTTGAATTTTCGCTCAAGCGATCGGTTCGAAAGATTTAACGCCTCGACAATTTGCTGGATGGGTAAGGGGTCTTCGATATTGGCCTGCATCAGCTTGATACATTGATCCAGCTTGGCGTCCCCAGTTGCTGTCAGTTGCGCCCCCGAGAAAGGCTGCATCGATGAAAAGTCGCGGATATTTTCGTGCAGCATGATATTGGCCACCGTCATCTTGGCAGGCCCCGAGATGTGGCGTCCGATCACGGACAAAGCAACATCGGTTGTCGCCTCCATCCCTGCGCAGGTCACGACCTGGCCCTGTTCTGTGGCTATCGACAGCTTCGCCTCGAACCGGGCCCCGCGTTCACTCAGGAAAGAGGCGTTTTCCCAATGGGTCGCCATGTCTGCGGAGCCGAATTCGTCGATATAGCGGCTGGCAGCTTCGGCCAGCAAAAAGACCTGAGCGCCTCGGAACGTATAGTCCGATACAACCCGTCCGATGGACAGATCGGGGTGGTCAGGGTCGGAATTTCCGATCACAAACAGATAATCCGCCTTCGGATGGGTTGATACAGGTTCCGTTTGGACCGTCGCATCGCTGCTGCTGGCAACGGGCCCACCTTTCAGAGACCGATAGGTAAAGCTGAAGGGCGGGTTGGGGCAGACGCGGTTGGCCAGCCTCAGAACCTCAATCAATGCGGCAAGTTCCAACAGCACATAGCCTGGCGCGACCAGAACATCGAAATGTGTCTGCGACTTGTCGGTCAAGCTATCTGGTCGTTGCCGCATCTTTACCCCCCTTCAGACGATGCTGTGGCCAGCAGCGCATAGCCGATCTGCCAGTCGCTGAATGTGATCGGGACCGACTTCGCAGCATCCGCCGATGATAGTTGCACCCTGCGCCACCCACCCCATCGCCTGATCAGCATATTCATCCGGCCCAAGGTCGTGGCGCTGTTGCAGCGCATCAACGGTTGGGGCGTCTTGCAGAAATTCCTGGGTAATCCCGGTGAAGCCATTGGCATATGCTCCAAACGGACGCCCGAAGGTAGCGATAATATTCAGCGCAGCAGGCACCGCCTCCGGGCGTGAGCAGTTGATCAGCACGGCCTCGGGCGTAAAGCGATCAACCAAAGATGCTATTCCCGACAATGGCTCACCCGACCGCAGCCGCGTCCCATCATCATCCATCACGGACAGCGCCAGCCAGACCGGTTTGTCTGTCTGCTCCATCCCGCGCAACGCGCCTTCGGCCTCTTGCAGCGACGACACGGTTTCGATCAGGAACAGGTCAACGCGATCTGTCATCATCGTCACCAGTTCGGCGAATTTCTCTGCCGCCTCTTCGACCTCTGGATTCAGGTCCGGCCGGTAAGAGGCGAGAAGCGGACCCAAAGCCCCAGCGATGCGCCTACCCGCGGGGCGCGCACGCTCGGCCTGCGACAGGGCCGCCTCGATCAGATCTGGCAGCTGATCACCCAAGCCGACACGGTCCAGACGCGACCTGTGAACAGCATAGGTATTTGTCGTGGCCACAGTCGCACCGCGTGAGAAATAATCCGCATGCACATCCCCGACCAACTCGGGATGGTCCATCATCACCCGGGTCGACCACAAAGGCGTCGGCGCATCACCGCTGCGTTTGACCAGTTCCTGTCCGATAGACCCATCCAGAAGGGTTATGTCTGCCATTGATGAACCTCCTCAGGGAACCAGAACCAGTTTTCCCGGAAACATCTTTGACTGAAAATCCTCTTGCGCCGTCGCAATGTCTTTCAGCGGATAGGTTTTTGAAATCAGCGGCTTGATCCGCCCCGCATTCATCAGTTCGACCAGGCGACCGAAGACCTCGAACGGCTGATGGGTGCTACCGTGAATGGTAATGTCGCGCAGATAGATATCCCGCAGATCGGCTTGAACAATCGGGCCAGCAATCGCACCCGCAACGGCATAGTGACCGCCGGGTTTCAGCGCCAGGATCAGATCAGCCCATGCAGGCCCGCCCACCACGTCAATGACCACGTCGAACATGTCGGTGGGCAGCGACGCATCCCGGTCGAACGTGGCGGTCGCGCCCTGGCTTTTCACCGCTTCGGCCTTGGCCGCACCGGTCACGCCCCAGACCGAGGCACCGCGCAGCGCCGCCAGTTGCACGGCGGCAAGGCCTACACCGCCCGACGCCCCGGTGATCAGCACCTTTTGTCCGGCAGTCACACCGGCCCGCACCAGCATAGCCTCGGCGGTTCCAAAGGCGCAGGGGATGGCAGCGATTTCAATGTCGGACAGGGGTGAGGCGCTGACATCATAAAGGTCATCGGCCTGCACCAAACAATATTGCGCAAAGGCGCCGTCAATCTCGGACCCAAGCACGATGAAGCCTGTCGGGTTGCCCGGTCGCGGACGTGGCAGGTTGATCGGACAGGTCACGCGCTGGCCCGGGGTGAACCCAGTCTCGGGCCCCGCGATTTCGACGATGCCGCAAATGTCGCCGCCCTGAATGCGCGGGAAGTTCAACGCGCCGCCCCAGCCTCCGGCTTCGACCTCTTGATCCACGGCATCTGTGGCGCCGGTCACGTCCGAGGAATACCAGCCGATACGGGTGTTGATATCGGTGTTGTTCACCCCGGCTGCGGCCACACGGACCAGAACCTGCCCCGGCGCAGGGGTTAGGACGGGTATATCGTCACGCCATTCCAGCGCCTCGGGCCCGCCGTGACAGGTCAGGAATACACCGGACATCGTTTTAGGCAGTGTCATGATCAAACCTCGTCATCGGGATGAGGCGGCACAGAGCCCATCGGGACAATGTCATACCGCGCGTTCAATTCGGCCATTTTCACCTCATCGGCGAAGTCCGCCTCGGTCATCTTGGCCAGCTCAGCAAGGAAGCCGTCAAAACCGGCAGGCTGGAAAATCATCAGCATCTTGGCTGGTGCTTTACCAGCAACGCGGCAGGCATGCGGCATACCGGGCGGCACATGCATCGTGCTGCCCGGCCCACAGCGATGCCAGTCGCCATCAACGTAGAAGTCCACTTCGCCTTCCAGAAAATAGAAGCTTTCGGCATGGGTTTCATGGCGATGAAGGCCAAGTGCAAAGCTGGCCTTCAGATTGTCTTCCATGAGCGTATAGGCGCCATCAGTATCCCGGGTCGAAACCTTCACAAACGTGTGGTCATTTTCCCAGTCGTAATTGAGGCCCTCTCCGGGCCCCAGTTTTGAATAACACGTGCTCATGCAGGTCTCCTTCGGGCGATCAGGCGCGCAGCCGCTCGTTTTCTGGATCCCAGAGCGGTTTATCGTCCTGTACCACGGCGCGCCGCTTTTCACCGAAGATTTCAACCTCAAGCTCGGTGCCTGTCACCGCCAGTTCAGGACGGATCATGCCCAGGGCAACGGATTGACCAACGCGGTACCCCCACGCGCCCGAGGTGGTTTCGCCAACGATCTCGCCGTTGTGCCAGATACAGGACATATAGGGCGCGTCCGCGTCACCAGCATCGACCAGCATGGTGGCAAACGCCTTTTTCACGCCCTGCTGCTTTTCGTTCAGGATCGCGGCCTTGCCGGGGAAGTCCTGCGGTTTGTCAAGTTTGACGAACCGTTCCAACCCGCCTTCCAACAGAGAGTAATCAGTGGACAGATCGCCTTTCCAAGCCCGATAACCCTTTTCAATGCGCAGAGAGTTCAGGGCGTACATCCCGAACGGTTTGGCACCAGCGTCAAGGATCGCGCCATAGATCGCGGGCATATGGTCGTTCAGCGCGTGAACCTCCCAGCCAAGTTCTCCTGCAAACGAGACGCGGATCAGGAATGCGGGCTGACCTGCAACCGTGGCCGATTGATGGGTCAGCCAGCCACTGGACAGGTCCGCATCGCTCAGCCCCGCCAGAATGTCGCGCGATTTTGGACCTGTCACGATCAGCGTGTCACGAGTGGTGGTGACATCCTCGACGGTGACGCCAGTGGGCATTGCCTCGGTCAGGATATCGCGGTCATGCCATTGCGCTGTAGCGGCCGTGATCATGACGAACTCGTCATCGCCGAGGCGGATACAGGACATTTCGGTCAGGATCCGGCCGCGACCATCTGAGATATAGACCAGGTTGATGCGACCCACCTTGGGCAAACCGCCGGTGACCAGCGACCGCAGCGCCTCGGCGGCACCCTCACCTTTTACGATGAAACGCGAAAATCCGGGCAAGTCCAATACGCCGCAATGATCACGGACAGCCTCGCACTCTTCCTTGATCCGCTTCTCCCATGGCCCCGAACGGCCCCAGGTATGGGTCGCTTCTTCAGAGGTATCGTCGCCCGGTTGCGCAAACCAGTTGGCGCGTTCCCAGCCGTTATAGGGCCCCATCACGCCACCCAATTCCTTGACCTTGGTGTGGACAGGCGACAGCTTTTTGTCGCGCGCGGCGGGCCATTCATGGTGCGGGAAATGCATGGCGTATTCGTTGCCATAGACCTCAAGCCCCTTCTGGTTGCAGTAATCCTGATCGGTGTAATCGGTGTAACGGCGCGGATCGACGGCCCACATATCCCACTCAGTTGCACCATCGACGATCCATTCGGCCAGCACCTTGCCGGCACCACCGCCCTGCGCGATGCCGAAGGTAAAAGTATGCGCCTCAAACGCGTTGGCCACGCCCGGCATCGGGCCAACCAGCGGCAGCCCGTCCGGCGCGTAGGGGATGGGCCCGTTGATCACCCGGCCCACTCCCGAGGTCCCCATCAGCGGCACCCGCTCCATCGCGTCGGTGACGATGTCTTCGATCCGGTCCAGATCATCATTCCATAGCTGGAAACTGAAATCCTCGGGCATCGGATCATCCTCGGTCATCCAGTGGCCCTTGCAGTTGGGCTCATAGGGGCCGAGGTTGAATCCGTTCTTCTCCTGCCGAAGGTAATACGAGATATCCACGTCGCGCAGCAGCGGCAGCTTTTTACCGCCATTGGCCTTAGACCATTCCTCGATCTCGGGCACTTCGTCGGTCAGCAGGTACTGGTGGCTCATCACCATGGCCGGAACGGTGCGACCGCCGAAGGGTTTGAACCATTCACCCACACGCTGGGCGTAATACCCGGCGGCATTGACCACGTGGTCCGCTTCGATATCGCCCTTGTCAGTATGCACGATCCAGGTCTTGTCTTCCTTCTGGGTCACACCCGTGGCCGGGCAGAAACGCAGGATCTTCGCCCCCATGTCGCGCGCACCCTTGGCCAGTGCCTGGGTCAGCTGCGCCGGGTCGATATCGCCATCGGTCGGGTCGAACAGAACACCTTCAAGGTCATGAGTTTCCAGGAACGGGTAATGCTCTTTGGCCTGTTCGGGTGACCACATCTCCATCTCGATGCCCTGATAACGGCCCATCGCCATTGCCCGCTCGAACTCCTGCACCCGCTCTTTCGAATGGGCCAACCGGATTGAGCCGGACTGGTGATAGTTCATCGGATAGTCGACCTCTTCACCCAGCCGCGCATAAAGCTCGGTCGAATAGCGCTGCATGTTCATGATCGCCCAAGAGGTCGAAAAGGTCGGCACGTTGCCAGCTGCATGCCAGGTCGACCCGGCGGTCAGCTCGTTTTTCTCCAGCAGAACACAATCGGTCCAGCCCTTTTTGGCCAGATGATACAGGGACGATGTCCCCACCACTCCGCCACCGATAATAACCACGCGGGCTTTTGTCGGAAAATCACTCATGTCTTTCAGTCCCTGTTACTGTGCCTCTTGAGGCAGATCGTCCGTGATGTTGTAATAGTCGCCCTTGTCGGCCACAAAGATATGGCGGGCGAGGGTCAGTCCGGTGGGTGCATCCAGCGCCCCCATAGCAATGGCAATCCGGTCTTCGTCCTTATGCTGCCAGAACAGGTAAGAGCCGCAGGCGTTGCAAAATCCCCGTCGGGCGATGTCGGAAGCACGAAACCAGCTCAGCGTATCGCTGGCGGTGAAGGTGATGTCGTCTTGATGGGCCGAGGTCGAGGCCCAGACATGACCCGACTGTTTGCGGCATTGACCGCAATGGCAGGCCGAGGCGGCAGGAAGATCGCCTTCGATCTTGAACGCAACCGAGCCGCACAGACAGGAACCTGTATGCATTTCGCTTATCCCCTTGCTGCTGGCGCGCTGGTGGTGCCCAGCAACACGCCATAAATGATGAAACAGGTGGCCATGACCCGGCGCACCCAGATGTTGAACACGGCCCCCAGCGCGGCCCGCCCCATAAGCGCACCTAGAAGAGTGAACCCGATGTAGCTGAGCGTTGTGATGATCAGCGCCGTTGGCATGATGACCAACATTTGCTCCCAGATCGGCACATCCGGCTGCACGAATTGCGAGAATGCAGCAAGATAACCCGCGACGCTTTTGGGGTTGATTGTCGCGACGGCCAGCGCGTGCAGATAGACATGCCGTGCAGGGCGTTCGGAAATAGGGGCGGGATTTGCTGCAGCCTTCCAGCCTCGGACACCCAGCCAGATCAGAAACCCTGCGCCCACCAGCTTGGCGATGAAGAATCCAGTGGGTGAGGCCGCGATCAAGGCCGTCACCCCAAGTGCCGACAAAACCAAAAAGGCGCTGGCTTGGGTCAGGATCGCCAAGACACCCAGCATCGCTTTTGCGAAGGGCAGGCTCATCCCGTTCGAGATACAGTTCACCGCGTTAGGCCCCGGTGTAGTTACAAACACCACCCAGAACAGCGCGAATATGGTCCAGGCCTCGAAACTCATCAGTACACCGGAGGTGCGATGACCCAGATGACCACAGCGGGCTCATCATGAGGGTTCGCCCAAATATAGGGTTCGTTCTTGATCCGAAAACTGTCACCGGGCCCAACCGAAAAGCTTTGCGCGCCGATGGTCAGATTCAACTGACCGGAAATCACATAGCCAACCTCTTGCGTGGGGCGGTCCGCCGGATTCTGCATCTTGGAATGCGGCTCAAAGGTGGAATGCACCATCTCAAAATCGTCAGTCAGATCGGGTGACAGCAGTTCCTCGATCAGACCTTCTTCGCCCGACCCCATAGGGCGGCGCGACCCGGCGCGCACGACATAGCCTTGTTCATTGGCGGGGGCGGCAGAATGGGCGAACAGCATGGACATCGGCACACCCAGACATTCCGCGATCTGACGCAGGTCTGAAATTGACGGTTCGGACTTGTCGCGTTCAACCTGGCTGAGCCATCCGACCGACCGGTTCAACCGCTCTGCGATCTCGGTCAGCGTCAACCCACGCGCCTTACGCAATGCGCGAATGTCGGCTCCGAGCGTTGCACTGTGGGGGGCTTGGCTGTTCACCGAACTCTCCGATATCTGGTGAAATTTTCCTCGTGTTTTTCACGATGCCGCGAATCGGTGAAAATTCCAAGCATTTTTTCACTTGGGAAAATCGACGCATTTAGCTATCCGTCAGCTATGTGGATTGCGGTTATATACCTGTGGGTCATCAACGGCCTGACTTTGCTGGCCTTTGGCTGGGACAAGCTGCGCGCCAGACGCAGAAAAAGCCGGGTTCCGGAACGCAGGCTATTGTGGCTGGCTGCACTGGGCGGCAGTCCCGGTGCCCTGGTCGGGCGTTGGATTTTCAATCACAAGTCCCGAAAAGGTCGGTTTTCCCTGTCGCTATTTGCGATCTTTGCGACTCAGGTCGGGCTGGCATATTTCCTAATCACGGAAATTCTGCCTGACATTCTGTAGTTGGCTTGATCCGCAAGCCACGTAAGATCCCGATGGGATCTAGGAAATGTCGCAGACATACATATCGGTATCGTCGGTGGAGTGCGCTGAGGATCGCGTGAACCCCGATTTCTGTAGCACACGGGCAGAGGCGGGATTGCTGTGCTCGACCCCGGCCAAAACCCGAATGGCGCGGCTCGTGCCGCAGGCCGCGATAAAGCCGGACACAAGTTCGGTTGCATAGCCACAGCCCCAGGCTCGTTCGGCAAACAGATATCCAAGGTGGATGGTTGGTGCGGCCTGATCTTCGGGTTCTGAGGCCAGTATCAGCAGTCCGATCAGCTGATTATTTTGCCTTAGCCGAACAAGAAGAACATCGCTTTCGGTCTTGCGTGCCGCGATCCAGTCGGTCATCCCGCTGGGCGTTTCTTCGACCTGCATCGAAGGCGGCAGGGGCTCAAGAACCGCTGGTGTCAGGACGGCTGCCAACTCGGCCGTCAACGCTGAAAGGCGACCAGCTTCAGAGACTTCCACTTGCCAGTGGCAGACGGCAAGCCGCTCTGTGGTGAATTGGTCCGGGATCATGCCTTGGCCAGTCGCAATTAGTGTCCATTCCAGTCTAACAGACGGGCCGATTTTGCGTCAGGCCCCTCTTTACTCGCCCGAAAACGCCTTTGACAATATGGCAGACAGCTTTTCTGCGTCCTCATCCGTGAACGCATCCGGCTGGTCACTGTCGATGTCAAAAACCGCGATGACCTCGCCCGAGGCATTGCGCACCGGAAGCACCAGTTCGGACTGCGTAGACGAGGCGCAGGCGATGTGACCTGGAAACGCATGCACATCCGCCACCAACTGTACCCTTCCGGTCCGCGCCGCGGCACCACAGACACCGCGCCCGAAGGGAATAACCAGACACCCGTGACCACCCTGATAGGGGCCTATTTTCAAAATGCCCGGATCTGTTACGCGATAGAACCCCGTCCAGTCAAACCGATCATCGGCGTGATGAACTTCACAGGCGATTGTCGCCATCAGAGCAACTTGATCTGTCTCGCCTGCGGTTAGGGCGACGATTGTCTTGGTCAGCGTATCGTAATCAACGGTCATGGGGGGCGGGTCCGGTCAGTGATCTTGTAAACAGGTTCTACAGCACCGGACCTATGGTGGAATCGGCCCCGCGTCAAACGCGCTCAATCGCGATTGCAGTGCCCTCTCCACCACCGATGCAGATCGCCGCCACGCCGCGTTTCAGATCCCGCTTTTCCAACGCGTTCAGCAGGGTGACCATGATACGCGCCCCCGAGGCGCCGATAGGATGACCCAGGGCGCATGCACCACCATTCACATTTACCTTGTCACGCGTCAGACCCATCTCATGCATGAATGCCATCGGCACCACGGCAAAGGCTTCGTTTACCTCCCACAGATCCACATCATCATTGGACCAGCCGATTTTGGCCAAAAGCTTTTGCGCAGCGGGAACTGGCGCAGTCGTGAACAATCCCGGAGCCTGCGCATGGCTGGAATGACCCAGAATGCGCGCCCGAACCGAGAGACCTTGCGCTTCGGCGGCTTCAGCTGACGCCAGAACCAGAGCTGCCGCCCCATCAGAGATCGACGACGCGTTGGCCGCCGTCACCGTTCCACCCTTGCGAAAAGCCGGTTTCAGCGAAGGTATCTTTTCCGGGCGGGCGGTTTTCGGCTGCTCGTCCGCGGACTGCGTGACCTCGCCTTTCCTTGTGCGGACGGTTACCGGAGTGATTTCACCGTCGAACGCGCCGCTGTCCTGCGCGGCCAGCGCGTTGGATAGGGACTGCAGGGCGTACTCGTCCTGCGCTTCGCGGGTGAACTGGAACGCCTCGGCACAGTCTTCTGCGAAAGTGCCCATCAGACGACCTTTGTCGTAGGCGTCCTCCAGCCCGTCCAGAAACATGTGGTCGACGACCTGAGCGTGCCCCAAGCGCGCACCGTCACGCATTTTGGGCAACAGGTAGGGCGCGTTCGTCATACTCTCCATCCCGCCTGCGATCATTGTGTTGGCATGGCCCAATGCGATCTGATCGAAGGCCATCATCGCAGCCTTCATCCCCGATCCGCACATCTTGTTGAGCGTCGTGGCCGGGACCTCTTGGCCCAAACCGGCTGCAAACCCAGCCTGACGTGCAGGGGCCTGACCCTGCCCGGCTGGCAGAACGCAGCCCATCAGCACTTCGTCAACCGTATCAGCACCGGCACCCTGCAGCGCAGCCCGGATCGCGGCTCCGCCCAGATCGGCGGCAGAAACACCATCGAACATTCCTTGAAATCCACCCATCGGGGTACGTGCTGCTCCGGCGATTACAACTTGCTTCATCTGGGCGCTCCTAAATTCTTGTCATTCGATGGATACCGAATGGTAAGAATTCCCGTCTAGCGTATTTCTACGAGCGATTTCAGTTAAAGGACCGTCACGTATGGGCCTGTCCAGTACTACGACCAACAATATTCAAATAATTACTGTACAATCCAACCGGATTGATGCGGCAATGGCCATTCAGTTCAAAGAAAACATGCGCACGGAAACCGAAGGTGGGGCTGTGCGTGTGGTTCTGGACCTCAGCGGCGTCGAATTCATCGATTCCAGCGGTTTGGGCGCCATTGTCGCCGCCATGAAACAACTCGGGGCTGAACGACGCCTGGATCTGGCAGGTCTTCAGCCTTTTGTGGAAAAGGTGTTTCGTCTTACGCGCATGGACACAGTGTTCAAGCTTTACCCAACGATGGATGACGCACTGTCCGGTGCGCCGGATTGAACACAAGGAGAAACTGAACAGGCGTAAGGCTAATGTGTAACGGCATCAGTTTCGATTTGAGCTTCGCTGCGACCGAGGTCGAAGCAAGTTCTGGCATTGCCAAGTTGAGCCAGGCACTGTCGTCTAAAGGGCTGCCTTCACACAAAGCGGCTGATGTCAGAATTGCCCTGGCCGAAGCCATTAACAATGTCGTTGAACACGCCTATGCCGGAACCACGCCCGCCAGCGTCAAGGTACACTGCCGCCTGCATCAGAACTGGTTGGAAATCCTCATCTCGGATACCGGCAATCCCCTTCCCGGCTTTCGCGTACCAGAAGGTGCACCTGCACCTCTGGGGGAAAGACGTGAAGACCTACCCGAGGGGGGATTTGGATGGTTTCTGATCCACCAATTGACCAGTGAAATCCGCTATGACCGTAGCGAAGGCTGCAACCGGTTGTCACTGCGATTCAGTTTTCTCGACGCGGATTAGGGCTATAAAACGTCACAATAAGGCCCTTTTCGAACCATTGTAGCGCCGCAAACAAAGATCAAAGTCTTAACTGTAGCTCAGATAGCTTCCCTCGGCATCGTATGTCACAGCCCCCACCCAGTGAACGATGCCGAGGAACTTCCCCTTTGATTTGACTGGACAATACCCGGACGCGCGATACCTTCTGCGCGATCACACGGGAAGGCAGCGCAATGCGGGATTTTCAGGCACCAGGCAGATCCGAAGTTTTTTCGACCGAAGGGATGTGCGCCACATCTCACCCGCTGGCAGCCCAAGCGGCCCTTGGCATCCTACAGCAAGGTGGCAACGCGATGGACGCAGCCATCGCCGGGGCGGTGCTTTTGGGATTTTGCGAACCACAAATGACCGGCCTGGGCGGAGATTGCTTTGTTTTGTACAACCGCGCCGGAGAAGATGAGGTTCGGGCCCTCAACGGCTCTGGCCGGGCACCGGCAGCAGCCAACGCTGGCAGCTTGCGCGATAAGGGACTGACTGCAGTTCCGCTCAATACACCGGATGCGGTCACCATTCCCGGCGCAGTCGAGGCGTTCTGCCAGCTGGCCGAAACCGAGGGCAAACTAGGGCTGGACGCCATCCTGCAACCCGCCATCCGCTATGCAGACCAGGGCGTGCCGGTCGCCCCACGTGTGGCTTTTGATTGGGGCCCGGGTGCTAACACGTTGCAGGGGGCAGCCAGGAACCACTATCTGCTGAAAGGAGACGTTCCAAAGACCGGAGACATGTTCCGGTCCGCCGGGCAGGCAGAAGTGCTGCGCAGAATCGCCAAATACGGACGAGAGGCGTTTTACGCGGGCGAGGTCGCTGAAGATATTATCTCGACCCTGACGGCCATGGGCGGGGTACACACAGCCGAAGATCTGGACGCGACCGCTGCCACACCTACAGTTCCGGTCGCAGGGCACTATCGTGGCTTGGACCTGCTGGAACATCCGCCCAATGGCCAAGGTGCAACCGCCCTTTTGCTGCTGAATATCCTCAAGAACTTTGACCTCGGATCCATGGATCCGCTATCCGCAGAGCGTCTGCATATCGAGGCCGAAGCCTCAAAACTCGCCTACGATGCCCGCAACAGATTCATCGCCGATCCGGATCATACGACACGCGCAGACAGGTTTTGGGACCAGACAACAGCTGATCGGTTGGCAGAGCTTATCAACCCAAACCAAGCGATGCCCGCTGCTGCCCCACTGACCGAAGCCATCCACAAGGACACGGTTTATATCACGGTGGTCGACAGGGACAGGATGGCGGTATCGCTGATCTATTCGATCTTTCATAGCTTTGGATCGGGTATCGCTTCTGAGAAATTCGGCATTCTGCTGCAAAACCGTGGGTCTGGATTTACGTTGCAATCAGGCCATCCGAATGAGTTTGGCGGCGGTAAACGTCCGATGCACACGATCATTCCCGGCATGTTGAAACAGAAAGGCAAAATCCTGATGCCCTTCGGCGTGATGGGTGGTGCCTTTCAGCCCACAGGACATGCAAAGCTGGTCTCGCTGCTAACCGACGATGAGTTTGCGCTGCAGCAGGCGATAGACACACCGCGCGCCTTTGCAGACGGACCTGTCTTGAAACTGGAACGCGGAATTCCGCGTAATGTTGCGCAACAATTATCTGAAATCGGCCACAAAGTTTTGATTTCAGAAACACCTCTTGGTGGGGCTCAAGCGATCCGAATCCAGAAGAGCGGCGTTTTGCAAGGCGCAAGCGATCCACGAAAAGATGGGTGCGCGCTTGGTTATTGACTGTATGGGCCCGGTTTCACCCGCGCTTCCATTTTTAGTTCAAATGGAAATGCAACGGATATGCGCCGTTTTCAAAAGGACCAAACATATCGGGGATATCCGGATGCTCGACCGGTTCTCCGGACTGGTCAGCAATCAGATTTTGTTCAGAAACATAAGCAACATAGAAGGATTGGTCATTTTCCGCCAACAGATGATAAAACGGCTGATCTTTGATCGGCCTGCTGTCTTCGGGAATGGCCTGATACCATTCTTCGGTATTTGAAAACTCTGGGTCCACGTCAAAAATCACCCCTCGGAAGGGATGTTTTTTGTGGCGGACGACTTGGCCCAGCCGGTACTTTGCTTGTGTCTTTAGCATCACGTTTGCCCCCAAAGGTCTTACTACCCGTTTCCTCATAGGAATGCCAATCATTGATCTAAAATAATGGGAAACAGTCTGTGAACCTCTTACTGACAGTACTCGAAATCGTGGCCCCGGTCTTCCTCTTGGCGGGGATCGGGTTTGCCTGGGTCAAACTTGGCTTTGAATACAGGCTGCAATTTGTGACCCGCCTTGCGGTGACGCTCGCCGTGCCCAGCCTGATTTTCGTGGCCCTGATGCAAACCCAGATCCCACCCGGAGAGCTGACCCGGTTCACTTTGGCCGCCATCACAGGCCATGTCGGGCTGGCGGTCGCATTTGGCGTATTTGTCCGGGCCAGCAAGCTGGAAAGGCGCACCTATCTGGCGCCGCTGATATTCGGCAACACGGGGAATCTGGGCCTGCCTCTGGCCATTTTCGCATTTGGGCAGGCAGGCTTGGGTTTCGCGGTGATATTTCTGGCCGTTACCGCCCTGTTTTCCTTTACTTACGGGATCTACCTGGTGGCGGGAAAAGGCGCTTTCGGCAAGGTAGCACGTGAACCCATGGTTTGGGCTACTCTGCTGGGGGCGCTGTTTCTGTGGCAGGGCTGGCAAACACCTGTCTTCGTGACCAATACGCTGGACCTGCTGGGACAGATGGCGATTCCGATGATGCTGATCACGCTTGGTGTTGCGATTGCGCGGCTGACCACCAGAAAGCTAGGGCAAGCGGTCTGGCTATCGGCGTTGAAACTGGTCGTGTGTTTTGCCCTGGCATGGGCAATCGCAAAAGGGTTTGATCTGGATAACGTCGCGTTCGGCGTTCTGGTGGTGCAGATGTGTACGCCGGTTGCCGTAACCTCATACCTGCTGGCCGAACGGTTCGAGGCGGATTCTGACGCGGTTGCGGGGCTGGTTATGGTCTCAACCCTGATGTCCGTCGGCGCTTTGCCTATAATTCTAGCTATTGTTCTGTAGCGATTGTGATTTCCTAATCGCTCAATCTGCGCTAGAATGAAGAAAAAAGGCACGAGGCACATGAGCAGATTTCTTATCGTACTCTTCGGGGTGCTGCTTTTGGCATCCTGCGGGGGTGGTTCCAACCAGCCACCCAGCAAGCTGAATGATGCATGCAGCATTGCGCGTGAACGGCCTGAATATATCAAGGCGTTCAAAAGCACCGAGCGGAAATGGGGAATCCCCGTTCACGTTCAGATGGCAACGATCTATCAGGAAAGCCGGTATCGCCACGATGCGCGCACACCGCATCAATATGTTCTGGGCGTGATCCCGATGGGCCGCCAGAGCAGCGCCTATGGCTTTAGCCAGGCGCTGGACGGGACATGGGATGAGTATCAGCGCGAAACTGGCAAGCGCCGGGCCAAGCGGGATCGCATTCGCGACGCGTCGGATTTCATCGGCTGGTATATGAACAAAAGCTATGAGCGCAATGGCATCCAGCCAAGCGACACGCGCAACCAGTATCTGGCCTATCACGAAGGCCATACTGGCTACGCCCGCGGCAGCCATTACAGCAAGACGTGGTTGCTGAACGTGGCCAATGATGTGGATGCGCGCGCCCAGATGTACCAGGCGCAACTGTCAGGCTGTCGTTACTGAACAATTCGCGGGTCAGCGATTGCCTGACCCGCTTCTGTTCTTGTTCGAAAACAAGCTGCTGCTTAGATTTTTTTCGGTATCAAGCTGACCCAGCAGAACGGTTGTCTGCCCGCCTGCATTATCGTGGATCACCCATTTTCGCAGCTCAACCGGATCGCCAGTGAACATTAGCTCAATCCGACCGGATTCGGGGTTTTTCGGGTCCTGTGCTGTCACGACAGTGGCGGTTCCGTCAAAGTCATGCCCGACCACCATATTGGCCTGACCCAGATCGACATTCCGTGCCAGAACCAGGGACAGAGGTGTTCGCTTTAGCGGGTATTGCTCGGGCGGTTGGTTGGATTTCGGATCAAAGATCTGAACAGTGCCGGCGCGTGCCAACACAACGGCGCTGTCTGGCGGGTCATATTCGAACCGCATCTTTCCAGGCCGCGCGATCCACAGCTTTCCTGTGCTCAGTGAGCCATCATCATTGACCTGTGTAAATGTCGTCTCGACAGTTTTCAGACCATTCAGGTAATTCGATATCTGCGACAGCGGCAACTTGTCCGCAGCCCAGGCGGCGGGTGTGGCAAGTGTCAGTGCAAGGGCAAAAGCAATCTGTTTCATAAGACCCAGATAAGCGCTCTGCCCTAGTTATTAAATATCCTATTGCTCTGGCACCAGGATTTCGCGTTTTCCGACGTGATTTGCCGATGAAACAATGCCTTCGTCCTCCATCTGCTCAACCAGACGCGCAGCTTTGTTATAGCCAATGGCAAGTTTCCGCTGGATATACGAGGTCGAGCATTTGCGATCCTTGATCACAATCGCCACGGCCTGATCGTAAAGGGCGTCTTCGCCATTGGTGTTGCCCCCGGTGTTCAAACCCAGAACAGCGTCGATATTATCAGCCTTTTCCTCGGTCGGTCCATCGACCACACCGCTCATATAATCCGGCGGGCCGAATTGCTTCAGATGGTTGACGATTTCCTCGACCTCTTCATCCGAGACAAACGGACCGTGGCAACGGGTGATCTTCGCGCCACCCGCCATATACAGCATGTCACCCTGACCCAGCAGTTGTTCGGCGCCCATTTCACCAAGAATGGTGCGGCTATCGATCTTTGACGTCACCTGGAAGGAAATCCGAGTCGGAAAGTTCGCCTTGATCGTGCCGGTAATCACATCGACCGAGGGGCGCTGCGTGGCCATGATCAGGTGGATACCTGAGGCCCGCGCCATCTGCGCCAGACGTTGGATGCAGGCCTCGATCTCTTTGCCCGCGACCATCATCAGGTCGGCCATCTCGTCGACAATAACAACGATATAGGGCATCGACTCGGGTGCGAATTCCTCGGTCTCGAACATCGGTTCACCCGTTTCGTCGTCAAAACCGGTCTGGACCGTGCGGCTGAACATCTCGCCCTTGGACAGCGCGTCTTTCACCCGGCCGTTATAGCCCGCGATGTTACGCACACCCATCTTGGACATTTTGCGATAGCGATCCTCCATCTCGCCCACGACCCATTTCAAGGCGACAACCGCCTTCTTCGGGTCTGTCACGACCGGAGAAAGCAGATGCGGGATGCCGTCATAGACCGACAATTCCAGCATCTTGGGGTCGATCATGATCAGGCGGCATTCATCCGGCGTCAGCTTATACAGCAACGACAGGATCATCGTGTTGATCGCCACCGATTTACCGGAACCGGTGGTCCCCGCGATCAGCAGGTGGGGCATCTTGGCCAGATTGGCCACAACGGATTCACCGCCGATATCCTTGCCCAGCGCCAAAGGCAGCGCCTGATTGCCGTCTCCGAAGTCACGGCTCGAAAGGATTTCGCGCAGCACCACCATTTCACGGTTTTCATTGGGCAGTTCGATCCCGATGACCGAGCGGCCCGGCAGGGTCGAAACCCGCGCCGAGAGGGCCGACATCGAGCGGGCAATGTCATCCGACAGACCAATAACGCGGCTGGCTTTCAAACCCGGAGCCGGCTCAAGTTCGTACATGGTGACAACCGGACCGGGGCGGACGCTGACGATCTCACCTTTGACGCCATAGTCATCCAGCACATTTTCCAACATCCGCGCATTCTCTTCCAGGGCCTCATCGCTCAGGTGATGGCGCTGAATGCTGGAGGGGTTGGACAGCAGGCCCAGCGGAGGCAGTTCGAAATCGGAGTGCTTTTCCTCGAACGACAACGCGGGCTGGGCCTCGGCCTGGGCCCGGCGCGAGGGCGGCGGGGTGCGGCGCACGGGTTGCGCAACCACCGGCTTGCGCGGCTCGGCCACGGGGATTTTCATCGCCGGGCGGGCTTGCGGCATCTCATCGGCGTCATCCTCGAAAACGGCCTCGTCATCGAAATCCGGCTCGGGCGCAAAATCCTGATGCAGCGGTTCCTGCCATTCTGTTTCAGGCTGCGCTGACAGCATCGGCTCGGGCGGCAGCCCGGTTGATGTCACTGGCGGCTCGGGCGGCAGATCGTCCGCAGGCCCTGCGTTCAGGATCAACGGGTCGGGTCCACGGCCCCGCCCTTTGGTCAGCGGCAGGTCGGGATCGGGCTCAGGAGCCATCTCTCCGACTGCAACTTTACGGTTGCGCACGGCGGCAGAAATCTTTGAACGGATACGATCCTCGCCCGGCATTTCCTCGTAACCCGCGACAGGTTCACGGTCGATCAGCTCGGGTTCGGGCATGGGGTCCGGGCGACGGATCAGATCAGGAATGCGCGACAGAAGGCCGGTCTTTATCGGTTCGGGCGCTTCCAGAAGTGGCTCGTTGAAAACAGGGTCCGTAAAGGCAATCTCGTCGTCGAACACGGCCCCTTCGGCGCGGGCCGTCTTGCGTTCGTCCCATTGGGCACGACGTTCGCGCGCAGCCTCCGCTGTTGCGGCAGCCCCACGACCCAGCAGATTCATCAGTATGTCATAGGACATGACCAATCCCAGCAGGAAGGCGCGGAACCCCTTGCGCACGTCGTCCTTGGTGAAACCAAGAACAAACACGCCCAGCGTCAGCATCCCAATAGCCATCGCCAGAGACATCAGCTTGACAATAAAATGCGAGGATATGGGCAACAAGGTCAGGAAGGCACCCATGACCGTATCCCCAAACAATCCACCCAGCCCAAAACTATGCGTTACGCGCCAAGCCTCACCCGGCACCAATGTCGCCGCATAGACCGAGACAATGGCGATCCAGATCGGTGCAAATATCAGGCGGGCGACGGCACGATCTTCACCGAAATGTCCGGCAAAACGCACACCCCAGCCGATCAACACCAACGCGATGCTCCAACTGCCCCAACCGACAATCATGAACAATGGCGCCGCGATCGAGGCACCAACACGCCCCATCCAGTTCTGCACTGGTGCATCCGTCGACACCATCCAGTTCGGGTCATCCGGTGTGTAGGACCAGATCATTGCCGCCGAAGCCAACCCAAGTAGGATCAGGGCGATGCCGATCAACTCTTTGCTGCGCCTTTCGATGGCGGCCTGAGTCGTGCTGTCCAGCAATGGATCGCGGTTGCGCGCGTTATATGATGCCATTTTGCCCTCGTACCTCACGAATAGATGCAGTCGCGGAGCGTGATCAGCCCCTGCCGCATCTCTGTTTTTGGGGCCACCATAGCGACCCGGATAAATTGCTCGCCCGGGTTTTGCCCCGGATCACCTTGAGAAAGATATGCCCCCGGCAGCACCCGAACTCCGGTCTGCTGCCACAGTTTCAATGCGGTTTCCTCGCCATTCTCGACCGGCAGCCACAGAAAGAACCCTGCCTCGGGCGGCATATAGCCCTGGATGCCTGCAAACACCTGGTCTGCGATGGCGTATTTTTCCTGATAGAGCGCGCGATTCTCGTCCACATGCGCCTCATCGGCCCAGAGCCTTGCGGCGGCGGCCTGCAACGGCAGCGGCAATGGCGCGCCTGCATAATTGCGTAACTGCTTGACCCGCTTGATCGTTTCCGGCCCGCCTGCAATCAGGCCAGACCGCAGCCCGGCCACGTTCGACCGCTTTGACAGCGAGTTGAACAGCGTGACCCGTTCGGGATCAGCGCCCAGTTCCTTTGCGACCGTCAGAACACCTGTAGGCGCTGTGTCACGGTAGATCTCGGAATAGCATTCATCGGCGAAGATACGGAAATCATATGTCTCAGCCAGCCGGATCAACTCGGCCCAATATTCGCGCGTGGCAACTGCGCCCTGCGGGTTGGCTGGTGAGCAGATATAAGCGGCGACAGTGCGGTTCAGCACATCCGTGGGCAATCCCGCATAGTCCGGCAGATGATCTGTGGCCGCCGTGGCCGGGACAAAAACCGGATCAGCCCCGACCGAGATCGAGGCAACCATATAGACCTGATAGAACGGGTTCGGGCACAGAACGACCGGTTTTTGTCCGTATTTCTGTTCGGGGCACAGCGCCATGGCGGCGTTATACAGCCCTTCGCGCGTCCCGTTCAGGGCCATAACCTGCGTGTCCGGGTCCATCGTGACGCCATAGCGGCGTGCAATCCAGTCAGTGATCGCGCCGCGCAGCTCGGCCGAGCCCTCATTCGGCGGGTATCCCTGAAACCCGGCAGCGTTTTCCGCGATAACATCGCTGACCCAGGCAGGAAATGCGTGCATCGGCTCACCAATGGTCATGTGAATCACTTCACCGCCCGGTTGGTGATGATCCAACAGGGTGCGCAGGCGCGGGAATGCGTATTCCGGAAGGTTCGAAAACCGCTCGGGGAAATTCATAACTACTGCCTCAATATCGGGATCATTTCGCCCCGTTTTCAAGCAGGTTACAGGCCGGGCGGGGCTTCGTCCAGACAAAGAGGTGCCGAATCAGGGGATTGTGGCATTCAGGCCAATGCGGCCTCGGCCGCGGAACCAAGCCGCAAAAGCGCCTCTTCGGACCCCGGATAACCCATCATCATCAGCCCGCAGCCCGGTTTTCCGGTCGGCAAGGTCAGCGCTGCCAGCCCCATGAGGTTGCCGATCCGGGTGTTCCGCAAAGCCAGCAGGTTTTCGGTAACGTAATAGTCATGATCGCTCATCAGCCGTTCAAGATTGGGCGGCAGGATCGGTGCAGTTGGGGCCAAAACGGCGTCAAACCCGGCAGTGGCTACGTCCCATGCACCGCGACACGCCTTCAGCCTTGACCAGGCTGCAACATAATCGGGGCCCGAAGCATTTCGTCCGGCACGGAACCGTTCGAGTATTTCGGGATACATCACATCTGGGTTGGCCTCGATCACATCGCGCCACAGGCCATAGGCTTCGGTGGTGTAAAGAACCCCCGACAGCCCCATCGCGTCGGTCAGTTCAGGGACCTCGAGAGGCAGGATATCTGCACCGGCCTCACGCAACCGATCCAGGGCATCCTCGTAAGCGACACGCGGCTCTGCGCGCAAATCATCCTTGGCGACAGTCTGTAAATCCGCGAAACGACGCCCCTTTAGATTGGCTCCGCGCAAATCAGCTGGCGTACCGCCCTCCAGCATGGCCAGCATATGGGCCGCATCTTCGACCGAGCGGGCCAGCGGTCCAACGGTATCAAACCGCAGGCACAACGGGACTGTACCCTCCAGGCTGACCCGCCCGGCGGTGGTTTTCAGCCCAACCAAATTGTTCCAGGCTGACGGTATCCGCACTGACCCACCAGTATCCGAGCCGATCGCGCAAGCCGCCAATCCCCAAGCCACGGATGCCGCAGCCCCCGAAGATGATCCTCCGGGAACCGCATCCTCATCATCTATGCAGGGCGGCGTTCCGGTGATTGGATTCAAACCCAGGCCGGAAAAGGCCAGCTCGCTCATATGGGTTTTGCCAAGGCATACAGCGCCCATGGCACTGGCATTTCGCAGCACGATTGCATCAGTTTTGGGAACCCGGTCTTTCAGCAGTACCGTTCCTGCCTCGGTGGCAGTCCCGGCAGTATCGAACAGGTCTTTCCAACTGATCGGCACCCCATCCAACAATGATCGGCGCAATCCCAGCTTGGCCCGCTCCTGCGCCGCCTCAGCCTCGGCTCGGGCGCGCGTTTCGGTCACGCGAGCATAGATACGGTCGCGATGCGGGTGGGCTGCTATCGCAGTCAGAAAGGTCTCTGTCAGTTCAACCGGGTCAATCTGGCCCATGCCAATGCCCCGACCCAGATCACAAGCCGTCATCGACAACCAATCCTGCATCACTGCCCCCTTCAATTTCTGCATTCCCAGCGACGGTAGCGACAGGACCGCACATGGACAATCCCGAATGGGCGCGCATAGTGCGCAGCATGGAACAGAGCTCGGATATCCTGATCGTCGGCGGCGGCTTGAATGGCCCCGCTTTGGCTTTGGCACTGGCACAAACAGGGCACAGAGTTACCGTCATTGACGCGCTGGCCGAAAAGGTTCGCAAAAATGCGGCTTTTGACGGCAGAGCCTATGCGTTGGCCCTGGCCTCGCAGCGCCTGCTAGAGGCGATTGGGGTTTGGACACGGGTTGCCAAACACGCGCAGCCAATGCTCGAAATCAAGGTCACCGATGGCCATGCAGGCGCTGGCCCGTCGCCGTTTTTCATGCATTTCGACCATGCCGAGATCGAAGAAGGTCCGATGGGCTTTATGGTCGAAGACCGCCACCTGCGCCGTGCCTTTCTGGACGCGATGGCCGCGGAAAAGGCCATTACCCAGATCAGCGGCAAGACGGTAGTGTCACAGCAGACCTCGGGAACAGGCGTCAGCCTGACATTGGATGATGGCGCGGTCGTCAAGGGTGCGCTGCTGATCGGATGCGATGGGCGTCGCAGCGGCACAGCGGAACGTGCCGGGATCAAACGCACAGGATGGGATTACGGGCAGACCGCGCTGGTCTGCGCCATCGAACATGACTTGCCGCATCACGGCATCGCGCATCAGTTCTTCATGCCACCCGGCCCTTTGGCTATTCTGCCTCTGACCGGCAATCGCAGCTCTATCGTCTGGAGCGAGCGAACAGAAATGGCCAAGCGCATCAACGCCCTGCCCGAGGAGGACTATCTGCAGGTCCTGCGCCCCAGATTCGGCGATTTCCTGGGCGAAATCCGTCTGGCCGGAGATCGGTTTACCTATCCGCTGAACCTGACCATCGCCAACTCTTTCATCGGAGAACGGATGGCGCTGGTCGGAGACGCAGCCCATGGAATGCACCCGATTGCAGGCCAGGGCCTGAATGCGGGCCTGCGCGACGTGGGCGCCCTGGCCGAGGTGCTGACCCTGGCTGGACGACGCGGCGAAGATATCGGATCACCACTGGTACTGGAACGTTTTCAGGAATGGCGGCGGTTCGACACCGCGTCTTTGGCGATGGCGACGGATGTGTTCAACAAGCTGTTTTCCAACGATAATCCACTGCTGCGGATCGGTCGGGATATCGGGATGGGTATCGTCGGTTCGCTGCCCGGCTTGCGCCGTGGTTTCGTGCGCGAGGCAGCCGGGTTGACCGGAGACCTGCCGAAGCTGCTGCAGGGGCGGGCGATCTAGTCCAGCGCGCGCGCCTCATCCACCAACATGACAGGAATGCCATTGCGGATAGGAAAGGCCAAACTCGCCGCTTTTGACACCAGTTCCTGCTTTTCAGCGTCATAATGCAGCGTTGTATGCGTCTTCGGACAAATTAGCGCCTCAAGCATGTGGCGGTCAAAAGCGTGTTCAACGGTGGTCATTGTAGTGTTTCCTCATTCGCTCCGCCGCGCATGGCGAATTCAATCAGTGTCACCAAAGTCTCGCGCCGGGTGCGCAAACAGGGAGCCTCTAGCAAGGCTTGTTTTTCTTCCGGATCAAAATCCAGCAACATCGACAGCGAATTCACAAGCAGTTCATCATTCGCGTCTTTCAACATATCCCAATCAGCCGACAACTTTCGCGACGAAAAGAACTTTTCCAACAGCTTCAAAAGCCCCACCCGATCAAAACCCTCGTCGTGCTCGACCTTGCCAAGATCACGGTCAAACCCGCGCCAGGCCACGTTACAACGGCGGTATGGGGTAAATGCATCCAACTCGGCCTGAATACGGAACCGGGAGATGCCGGTCAGAGTGATCAGATAGCGGCCGTCTTCAGTTTCGGAAAACTGCGTCACCCGTCCCGCGCAGCCAATTTGGTGCAGCTTGCTTTCGTTGCTTTGACAGGGGTTCGGTTGAACCAACCCGATCAACCGTTCCTGGGTTTTCAAAGCGTCGTCCAACATCTGCAGATAGCGCGGCTCAAATATATGCAGCGGCAAACGCGATCGGGGCAGCAACAGCGCCCCGGGCAAAGGGAAAACGGATACCGTATCCGGCAGATCAGCGGGATGCATCATGTACCCGAGTGTAGCTCTGATCCAGAATTAGGCAAATATCATCGAGCTGAGCTTGCGCCGCCCGTTCAGAACAATCGGATCATTAGGTTTAAGCGCATCAAATATCGTGAACAGCTGAGACTTGGCCGCGCCTTCGTTCCATTCACGGTCACGGCGGAACATTTCCAGCAGCTGCGCCACCGCCTCTTCAACCTCGCCATTGGCATGCAGGGCCTGCGCCAGATCGAACCGTGCCTGATGGTTGTCAGGATCGGCCTCAACCGCTGCGGTCAATTCGGCCACCGGGCCGGCATCTGCCGCTTGCTTGGCCAGTTCCAACTGTGCGTTTGCCGCTTCAAGCTCTGGCGATGTGGAAATCTCCGCCGGGGCACCGTTCAGAATTGCCTCGGCCTGCTCCAAATCGCCAGTGGCGATATGCGCGCGTACCAGCCCACCATAAGCGGTGGCGTGGTTCGGATCCTCACCCAAAATGGCAGCAAAGGTCTGAGCGGCATCCGCTGCGGCACCTTCGGTCAGCATTTCCTCGGCAGCCTCGACAGCATCGTCCAGTTGACCACCCGGGCTTTCGCCACCTGTCGCCTCGATCACGCGATCTACAAATGCTTTGATCTCGGATCCGGGCACTGCGCCCTGAAATCCGTCGATCGGTTGGCCTTTGTGAAAGGCATACACGGTCGGGATAGACTGAACGCGCATCTGTGAGGCGATCATCTGTGCTTCGTCCACATTGACTTTGACCATCTTGACCGCACCCTTGGCGGCGGTCACAGCCTCTTCCAACAGCGGGCCCAACGTTTTGCACGGGCCGCACCACGGTGCCCAGAAATCAACGATTACCGGCACGTCCTGCGAGGCTTCGACCACATCCGCCATAAAAGTGGCTTCGGTCCCGTCCTTGATCAGATCGGTGGCGGGGGTGTCTGCGCCGTTCAGAAGGTCCATGGCTGTCACTCTTTCGATTAAACTTGCGCTCTATATGCAGTCGCTTGACCCGGAAACCAAGGGCAGAGTTTCACGTCAGACGTCAAAGGTCGCAAAGACCGGGGCGTGATCACTGGGCTTTTCCCACCCGCGCGCGTTGCGCAGAACGCGGCTGGAATGGCCTGCATTCGAGATATCCGGGGTCGCCCAGACGTGATCCAGCCGCCGCCCCTTGTCGGCCACGTCCCAATCCCGCGCGCGATAGGACCACCAGCTATAAAGCTGCCCTTCGGGGATGTCCTGCCGGGTGACATCGACCCAACCGCCTGAGTCCTGTGTTTCGGCCAAAGCCTCGACCTCGACCGGTGTATGCGAAACGACCTTGAGCAACTGTTTGTGCGACCAGACATCATCCTCACGCGGAGCGATGTTCAGATCACCAACCAGAATGGATTTTTCCGGCTTTTCCGCGTGGAACCAGTCACGCATATCGGTCAGGTAATCCAGCTTCTGGCCAAATTTCTCATTCACCTCACGATCCGGCACATCCCCGCCCGCAGGCACATAGAAATTGTGAATCGTCACGCCGTTTTCCAGCCGCCCCGCGATATGGCGCGCATGGCCGAGATCTGCGAAATCCTTGTCGCCCGCCTCGACCATCGGCAAACGAGACAGGATCGCAACGCCGTTGTAGCCCTTTTGCCCCCGCGCAACCATGTGGGTGTACCCCAGTTTGGCAAATCCTTCGGTGGGGATCTTGTCCACCGGCGACTTGCATTCCTGCAGGCACAAAACATCCGGAGCCTCTTCGCGCAGCAATTTCAGCACGATAGGCTCGCGCAGGCGGACCGAGTTGATGTTCCATGTGGCAAGAGTAAAAGGCATAGGGAATTCCTCTGTCGCGGTTGGCGCACCCTAACGCGGCGCATTCTCAGGTGCCATCGTAAAAGAAAATATCAGGACGGATGCCCGGACGATTGGGGTGCATCATCGCAAATCTCGTACCAATGCGGTTTTTCGGAAACATTCTCGTGAAACTGGACTGTCAGCTCAAACGGGGTATCCAGCGCATTGGCCGCGATTGGAAAACTGTCGGCATCAGCCAGGATTTCACCAAGCGACGTCCCACAGGTGCCGCAGAAACACCTGCCATATTTATAGGGCGGTTCAGGCTGGTAAGTGACAACTCGGTCCTTACCGTCCAGCCAAACAACATCATGTTTCTTGACGAAGACAACAGTGCTTGCACCTGCCTTCCGACAACGCGAACAATGGCATGTTCCCATAACCGAAGGTTCACTGGTAAGTTGGAATTTTACGGCGCCACACAGGCAACTTCCATGAATCACTTTCGCCTCCAATTTTGCACTCCAGAAATAGAACATTACATGAACATACACTTTGTCGCAATCCGCTAGGAGCCGCAAAACACTTTGCAGCACAAACAAAAAAGGCCGGGCCATCAGGCCCGGCAGTCCAACAGGGAGGTACATGTCATTACCCGGACATGTACGGGTTGGGAGTAACTTAAAGATGTCTACAGGGTATCACTTTGATCCAAGTCAATCCACATCAAGTTACGATACCAAGCGATATCCACCCGATTCTGTGACCAAAAGGCGCGCGTTGGATGGATCGGGCTCGATCTTCTGACGCAGGCGATAGATATGAGTTTCCAGCGTATGTGTGGTGACACCGGCATTATAGCCCCAGACCTCATGCAGCAGAATGTCACGGGCGACGACACCGTCGGCGGACCGGTACAGGAACTTGAGGATATTGGTTTCCTTCTCGGTCAGTCGAATCTTGCGGTCTTCGTCGGTGATCAGCATCTTCATCGCCGGCTTGAACGTATAAGGCCCGAGCACAAATACCGCGTCTTCTGATTGTTCATGCTGGCGAAGCTGCGCACGGATACGAGCCAGAAGGACCGGAAACTTGAACGGCTTGGGAACATAGTCATTGGCACCAGCATCCAGACCCAGGATGGTGTCCGCGTCACTGTCATGACCGGTCAGCATCAGGATCGGGCTTTTCACACCTTGCTTGCGCATCAGGCGGCACAGCTCGCGCCCATCCGTGTCGGGCAAGCCAACATCCAGAATGACCAGATCGTAAATCGCCTCGCGAGCCCGCTCCATGGCTGATGCCCCGTCCGACGCTTCGAATACATCAAAATCCTCGGTCATCACGAGCTGTTCGCTCAACGCTTCGCGCAGATCCTCATCATCATCCACTAGCAGGATTTTCTTTAGCTGTGCCATATCCGGTCCTCCTAAGCCCTTTTCCACCACTTGCGCGCGAAAGATGCAATCAACAAGGTTTGCTGCAACCGTTTCACGCCCTCGTGTCTCAGGATGAGGAATTGTTTCACATTTCCTTTTGATCAGGCTACATGAAGGGCTGATCGTTACAGGGTAACAACAGATGAGTCTTATCCCGGATATCTCGGAACTGCTTGCTCGGGCACGGGCTGACCTGCGCATGGGCTTGCCGGTCGCCCTGACGGATGACACCGGCTTTAGCGTACTGGCCATTGCGTCGGAAACGCTGAGCGCACAGCGGCTTGCCGACTTGCAAGGTCTGGGTGGCGATCCTGTTGTCGCAGTGACTGTCCGACGGGCCGAGACATTAAAGGCACGGGCCTATGACGGTGACCTGGCACGTGTGATCGTTCCGGCAGATGCCGATGTTGCCTGGGTACAGGCGGTGGCCGATCCCTCGGACGATCTGAACGCGCCTATGAAAGGCCCACTGATGACAGAGCGTCAGGGCAACGCCAATCTGCATCGCATTGCCATTGCTTTGACCAAGTCAGCCCACCTTCTGCCGGCGGCAATCGTTGTTCCTGTCCACGACGGCCGAACCTTCGCTACTGCACATGGCCTGACATGTATTGACCATACCCGCGCCGCGCCACATCTGTCGGATCGAAGCATTTTGAATGAGGTCGTCGCCGCCCGACTGCCGATGGAGGTATCCGAAGCCGGGCGCCTGCACGTTTTTCGCCCTGAAGATGGCGGCGAGGAACATTACGCAATCGAGATCGGCCGCCCCGACCGCAGCAAACCGGTATTGGCTCGGCTGCATTCGGCCTGCTTCACCGGTGATCTGATGGGCAGCCTGAAATGTGATTGCGGCCCACAACTGCGTGGGGCCCTGGCCCAGATGGGGTCTGAAGGGGCAGGAGTACTTCTGTATCTGAATCAGGAAGGCCGCGGGATTGGCTTGGCCAACAAGATGCGCGCCTATTTCCTGCAGGATCAAGGGTTCGATACAGTCGAGGCCAATCACCGTCTCGGGTTCGAGGATGACGAGCGCGATTTCCGTCTGGGCTCGGACATCCTGAAATTGCTCGGCTTCAGTTCCGTAAGGCTGTTGACCAACAACCCCGCCAAGATCGCGATGATGGAGAAGACCGGCATCGCCGTCACCGAGCGCGTCCCGCTGAAAGTCGGCGAAACTGCCCATAACCGCGACTATCTGGCCACCAAAGCAGCCAAGTCGGGACATTTGCTGTGACACCCGCAGATCTGGTTCTAACCCGCCGCGGCGTTCGTTTTCGCGGCGGGTATTTTCCCTGTACTATCGGGAAAGGTGGGTTAAGCAACAGCAAGCGTGAGGGGGACGGCGCCACGCCGACCGGCTGCCTCTACATCGTTGGTATGCTGTACCGGCCCGACCGGCTCGCAAGACCGTCGCCTTGGGCCATCCCAATCGGTCCTCAGGACCTCTGGTCAGATGATGTGCAAGACACGCAGTACAATCATATGGTCAGCACACCTTATCCTTTCAGCCACGAAAAACTGCGCCGCGCGGACCCGCTTTACGATCTGGTTCTGATCACTGACTGGAACTGGCCCAATGCGGTGGCCGGGCGCGGTTCAGCAATTTTCCTGCATCAATGGCGACGGCCCGGTTTTCCTACAGAAGGCTGCGTTGCCTTTCGGCGCGACCATCTGCGGTGGATCGCACGTCGAATCGAGCCAGGCACGCGGCTGATTATCCCTCAGGCTTAACTCGTTCGCCGAAAATGGCCGAGCCGATGCGCACATGGGTCGCGCCAAGTGCAATGGCCTGCTCGAAATCGCTGCTCATCCCCATGGATAGCCCTTTCAGACCATTGCGTTCAGCTATCTTGGCAAGCAAGGCGAAATGCAGAGATGGCTCTTCCTCGACAGGCGGAATGCACATCAGGCCCTGAATCGGAAGGTCGAGCCCGCGGCAATCGGCAATAAATGCGTCTGCCTCAGTGGGCAGAATTCCTGCCTTTTGATCCTCTTCACCGGTATTGACCTGAATGAACAGGTCCGGGCAAGTGCCGACCTCTTGCGCGAGCCGGGCCAGAGTATTGGCCAGTTTGGGGCGGTCAACAGAATGGATCGTGCTGAACAGATCCAACGCCTGACGGGCTTTGTTCGTTTGCAACGGCCCAATCAGATGTAAATCGACATCCGGGTACTGCAATTTGAATTCCGGCCATTTTCCGACGGCTTCTTGAACCCTGTTTTCACCGAAACAGCGATGCCCTAAAGCAAGCACTTCCGCTACACGCTCATTCGGCTGAACCTTTGACACGGCGATCAGCTTCACGGCCCCGACGTCCCGCCCCGAGGCAGTTTCGGCATTGGTTATCCGGGCAGATATTTCTTGCAGCGACATTTGGGTCCTCGATCAGTTATGGGCGAAGAAAAACACTATGTCGGACAAAAAGAAAAGGGCAGGTCCGAAGACCTGCCCTTAAACCTTGCGGCTCAGATCAACTTAGAAGTTGAACTGTGCACCAAAGTCGGCACGTGTGGTCGAGTCGTCGCAGACGTCACAGTCGCTGACACCTACACCACCGCGCAGCGATACACCGCCACCCAGGTCGTAGATGGCGCCGATGCCGTACTGCTGCGTGTCCGCATCAGCGTTACCGTCACCGTAGGCGAAGGTCAGAGTGGTCGCGGCGCCAACATTGTAGGCACCCGATACACCCCAAGCAGTGCCGTCGGTGGCGTCAACTTCGGTTTTATCGTCAGCAACAAACAGCGTACCCGAGAAGTCGCCGAATTCTGCACCCAGGGTGAAGACCAGCAGGCTTGGATCGTCGCCACCAGTGCCCGCGTCAGTTTGACCATAGGCCAGCGCTGCAGTGATGTTGTTGAAGGTGTAAGTCGCGCTTACGTCCCAACGATCCGCGTCGGTTGTGCTGCCACCACCGTTAAAGATAGTTGCTTGGTCGTACGACGCACCAAAGGCGAAATCACCAACTGCGTACTGGAAGAACACAGCGTTCGAACCCGAACCGGTCGACGAGTAACCTAGGAAGCTATAGTCAACGGCAGAATACTGACCGATGAAGTTTTCCAGGCCAGGCTCGTTACCGTAGTAGTTTGCCAAGTTGTCGAAAGAACCAGCAACGTTGCCGGCGTCAACACGCAGACCACCGTAGATGACCGAGAAGCGCGCGCCGTTCAGGCCAGCCGAGTTGGCTTCGCCGGTGGACGAGTCTTCGTCAGCCTGCAGACGTACACGAGCCGAGAACTCAACGCCGCCATCGGTTTCGGCTGTGCCGTCGATGTTCAAGCGGAAGCGCGAGACCAGGATTGCGTCGTCAGTGTCGTTCGCGAACACGTTAACGTTCTGAACAGTTGCACTACTTGCAGTAGTGGTGGTGGTAGTGGTGGTGGTGGTGGCCGCTGTGCGGTCCTCCTGATAACCAATACCAAAACGGCCGTAGCCGCTGAACTTAACTTCGGCCGCTGCAACACTTGCGGTTGCAATCAGTGCGGTCGATGCGAAGAGAACTTTTTTCATCTTGTTTCCCTCGGTTTCAAAAGTTTTTTAACTCGACACGTGCTTAGGCACATGTCTCAGCACGGGAACCGTTTCGCCCTTTTTGCCCCTGTCACGCAAGCTTGGCATAAAAACTGACGCGCATTGGCCTAGAATTGGTGCAAGGATGCCACAGTCTGATTTGCCCGCTGAATCAACCCCGAAGCCTGCTCTGGATGTGACAAGATTAAGCTTGTTGACGAACCAGACCTTGTCTAGGAGTAACGTGAATAACCTAAAACCAACGAAACGGAACCTGTCCAACATGCGCCTGCAGACAATTTTCGGTTTGATCATAGTGACAGCCGCGGTGTCGGCTTGCGGACAGAATCGCAACGCAGAACCCAGTGCAACGCCACTCAATGTGGATGGCGGTCGCTCGGACGAGCGTGAGCTGAACGATCCGAATCGCTCAACGATCTGGGATGTATTCAACACCGCAGACGCCGAGCAGGTTACCAATGTGAACCGCTATCTGTGGGCTGCCTCGCTGGATGTCCTTAACTTTCTGCCTGTGCAGGAAGTCGATCCCTTTACCGGTGTAATCGTAACAGGTTACGGCACGCCTCCGGGTGGCGGACGGCAATACAGGGCCACGGTTCACATCAGCGATCCCGCCCTGGCGGCACGATCCTTGTCGGTTGCGCTGCAGACCAGCGGGGGTGCCCCGGTCAGCGCGGCAACCACACGCGCAATCGAAGATGCAATCCTGTCCCGCGCCCGTCAGCTGCGCATTGCGGACAACAAGCTCTAGCAACCCGCTTCAAATCACAATATTACCACGCCGGGTTCATGCCCGGCGTTTTCATTACGAAGGACCGCACGATGTCGCGCTATTCGGCCACCGAAATCGAAGCAAAATGGCAAGAGGCCTGGGACAAGGCCGGAATCTTCACCGCCAACCACAAGGCGGACAAGCCGAAATACTACGTGCTTGAAATGTTCCCCTACCCGTCTGGCCGCATCCATATGGGACATGTGCGCAACTATACGATGGGCGACGTGATCGCGCGCCACAAGCTTGCGACCGGCCATAACGTGCTTCACCCGATGGGATGGGACGCGTTCGGAATGCCTGCAGAAAACGCTGCGATGGCTATTGGCGGTCACCCGAAAGACTGGACCTATGGCAACATCGCCGACATGCGCAGCCAGATGAAGCCTCTTGGCCTGTCCATCGACTGGTCCCGCGAATTCGCCACCTGTGACCCAGAATATTACGGCCAGCAACAGGCGCTGTTCCTGGATATGCTGCAGGCCGGTCTGGTTTACCGCAAGAACGCAGTGGTGAACTGGGACCCGGTCGATATGACCGTACTGGCCAATGAACAAGTCGAAGGCGGGCGCGGCTGGCGCTCGGGCGCATTGGTTGAACGGCGCGAGCTGACGCAATGGTTCTTCAAGATCAGCGATTACTCTGAGGAATTGCTGGATGCGCTGGACACGCTGGAGAACTGGCCTGCAAAAGTGCGCCTGATGCAGGAAAACTGGATCGGCAAGTCGCGCGGGCTGCAGTTTGGCTTTGAACGCATCGATGGTGGTGAGCCAATCGCCGTCTATACAACGCGCCCCGATACACTGATGGGTGCGTCTTTCGTCGGCATCTCGCCGGACCATCCGATTGCCAAGCAACTTGAGGCCGAAAACCCCGAAGTGGCTGAGTTCGTTGCCGAATGCCGCAAGGGCGGCACAACGGAAGAGGCCATAGAGACCGCCGAAAAGCTGGGCTATGACACTGGTATCAAGGTCAAACACCCGCTGGATCCGAATTGGGAGCTGCCGGTCTGGATCGCCAATTTCATCCTGATGGATTACGGCACCGGTGCCATCTTTGCCTGCCCGGCCCACGACCAGCGCGACCTGGATTTCTGCCGTAAGTACGGTTTGCCCGTCGTCGACACGTTCTTTGCGCTTGATAATGACACGCCGGTCGACAAAACCGCATTCGTGCCGCCGAAAACCGAGAAAGTCCGCTGGGTAAACCACTTCGCCGGCCTGACCGAGGCCACGGGTGATGACGCAATCAACACCACCGTCGATTTCGCGGAAAAGGCGGGCTGGGGTGAAGGTGTCACCAAATATCGCCTGCGCGATTGGGGTCTGTCCCGTCAGCGCTATTGGGGCTGCCCGATTCCCGTGGTGCATTGCGACTCTTGCGGCGTGGTGCCCGAAAAGAAAGAAAACTTGCCGATCCGCCTGCCCGACGATGTCACTTTTGACAAACCGGGCAATCCTCTGGACCGCCACCCGACCTGGCGCGACTGCGCCTGCCCGTCTTGCGGTGCGCCATCCAAGCGAGAAACCGACACGATGGATACGTTCGTCGATTCGTCGTGGTATTTCGCCCGCTTTACGGCTCCGCACGCGGAAACGCCGACCGATCTGGCCGAGGCTGAATACTGGATGAATGTCGATCAGTATATCGGCGGCATCGAACACGCTATCCTGCACTTGCTCTATTCCCGCTTCTTTGCGCGGGCAATGCAGATCACTGGCCATTTGCCGAAAAAGGCCATCGAGCCCTTTGATGCCTTGTTCACCCAAGGCATGGTCACGCACGAGATTTATCAAACCCGCGACGCCAATGGCCGTCCGGTCTATCACCTGCCCGAGGATGTGACCGACGGCAAACTCGCCGATGGCACTGAGGTCGAAATCATCCCCTCCGCCAAGATGTCGAAATCCAAGAAAAACGTGGTCGACCCGGTCAGCATCATCTCGGCCTTCGGCGCGGATACCGCGCGCTGGTTCGTGTTATCCGATTCACCGCCCGAGCGGGATGTGGAGTGGACAGCATCAGGCGCAGAGGCTGCATTCAAGCACCTGAACCGTGTCTGGAACCTCTGCGACAAAATCGGCGCGATGGACCCCGAGGCAAAAGGCGACGGGGATCAAGACCTGCTGCGCGAGATGCACAAAGCCATCCATGACGTGACGCTTGGTGTTGATAGCTTCGGCTTTAATGCCGCCATTGCAAAGCTCTATGCGTTTACCAATACGCTGGCAAAATCCAAAGCGGGTGCAGCGGCCCAAAAGCAGGCGATAAAGACGCTGGCACAGTTGATGTCGCCGATGACACCACATCTGGCCGAAGATATCTGGGCGCATCAGGGCGGCGAAGGTTTGATCGCAACAGCCCCCTGGCCCGTCGCGGACGAAGCTATGCTGGTCGATGACACTGTAACCCTGCCGATCCAGATCAACGGCAAACGCCGCGCGGAAATCAGCGTTCCAAAAGATATGGACAAGGCAGAGGTTGAAAAAATCGCGCTCAGCACCGAAGCTGTGCAAAAGGCGCTGGACGGTGCCGTACCGAAGAAAGTGATCGTTGTCCCGGGTCGGATCGTGAATGTCGTTGTTTAATCGCAGAAGCCTTTTGATGATGCCGCTGGCAGCTTGCTTGCTGGCGACCGCCTGCGGGTTCCAACCCGTCTATGCGCCGGGCGGAACCGGGTCGGCCCTGTATGGCAAAGTTGCCGTATCCGAGCCGAATTCCGTGGAAAGCTATCTGCTTGTCCAGAATCTGGAGCAGCGGCTGGGCCGGGATGCGAGCGCACAAAAGCTTTATGATCTGGATGTCTCGGTTTCGACGGCCACACGATCTGCCGCGATCACCACAACGAACGAGACCAACCGCTACACCATCGAAGGGCGCGCGGAATTTGCCCTCAGATCCACCGAAACCGGGCGGATTGTGGCTTCGGGAAATGTCCATGATTTCGTGGGTTATTCCGCCGCGGGCTCAACCGTTTCGACGCTTGCGGATGAGCGTGACGCGACCGAACGGCTGATGGTCATCCTGTCCGATCAGATCGTGAACCGCCTCTATGCAGCACCGGGCCTGACCCAATGAAGCTCAGCCCGCGCGAGGCTGAGGGGTATTTCGCCAAACCAGACGCGGGCAAGGCAGGGTTGTTGATTTACGGATCCGATGCGATGCGTGTGGCCTTGAAACGGCAACAGGTCTTGTCAGCCCTGCTGGGAGAAGGCGCCGAAGAGGAAATGCGCCTGACCCGAATGCCAGGTGGTGATCTACGCGGGGAACCGGCACTGTTGCTGGACGCGGTCAAGGCTGTCGGGTTCTTCCCCGGCCCACGTGCAGTTTTCGTCGAAGATGCAACTGATGTCGCCGCCCCTTCCATCATTACCGCATTCGAGGATTGGGCAACGGGCGACGCTCAGATCATCGTGACTGCTGGGCAGCTCAAACCCAGCTCAAAGATCCGTAAGGCATTCGAGTCGCATCCCGCAGCCTATGCCGTTGGGGTCTATGACGATCCGCCCTCTAGGGCCGAGGTTGAACGGGTTCTGGCACAGGCCGGAGTCAAAAACATTCCACCGGATGCAATGTCGGCCATCACCGAACTTGCCACGGCCATCAGCCCCGGGGACTTTACGCAAACCATTGAAAAATTGTCTCTTTACAAGCGCGGAGACGATACTGAATTGGCTCTCGAAGATATCGAGGCCTGTGCACCCAGCTCGACCGAGGCCGCCCTGGACGATGTCCTGAACGTGGTCGCCGAAGGCAGAGCCGGAGAGATTAGCCCGCTGATACGACGGCTGCAATCGCAAGGTACAAATGCGGTCAGCCTGTGTATCGGAGCAACCCGACACTTTCGAACGCTTTACGCCTGTGCCGCCGATCCCGGTGGTGCGGCACAGGGCGTCGGCAAGCTGCGCCCACCCGTCTATGGAAAGCGGCGTGATCGTATTCTGCGGCAAGCACAGGGATGGGGGGCACCCAAACTGCAGACCGCTTTGACCGTTCTGACTGATACGGATCTGTCATTGCGGTCAGCTGGGCAAACGGCCCCAGCCATGGCTTTGGTCGAACGTGCCATGATCCGTCTGGCGATGCTGGCAAAGTCGCGTTAAGCGGTCCGCGCCAGCCAGTTTGCAGCTGATCTCCCGGCCCATCGCCCTGTCGCCAGACAGGCAGTTAGCAGATACCCACCAGTCGGAGCTTCCCAATCCAGCATCTCGCCGGCACAAAACATTCCGGGCCTGGATTTCAGCATCAACCCTTCGTCCAAAGCGCCTTGCCGAACACCTCCAACGGTTGAGATTGCCTCATCCATTGGCCGCAACCCCGCGTGGCTGAGGGGCAGAGATTTCAACGTTTCGACACTCAGACCGCTTCCCCTGTTCATCTCGTGATACAGAGCGATCTTTTGCGGAGACAGATGCAGAGATTTCTTCATCCATTGCGACTGCGTCGTCTTGGATTTCTTGGCTGCAATTTTCTGCTGCAAGGTAGTTACATCCAGATCGGGAACCAGATCAACACTCAATGGCGCACCTTCTCGCAAAGCGGGCGTCAGGGAATAGAGCCCTCCGCCTTCAAGGCCTTTGGATGAAATCGTCGCCTCGCCGCGACTGATCACACCCCCGGCAGTCCACCCAACGGATTTGATCGCAGCGCCGAAATGCGGCTGCATATGTGCGCTCCAATCCACTGACAGGGCCGAGTTCGCCGGGGCAAATGGCGACAGGTCGACACCCGCCTCTTGCAGCAGCCGGGCCCAGGCGCCATCCGATCCCAACCGCGCCCAGCTTGCGCCGCCCATGGCCAGAATCGTCGTGTCAGCCTCAATCTGCCGGTGACCTTTCGGAGTATCGAATTCCAGAGCATCGCCGTTCCATCCGGTCCACCGCCATCGGGTTTTGATTTGCACACCAGCCGCATCAAGACGCCCCAGCCAAGCCCGCAACAGAGGTGAGGCCTTCATTGCGCTTGGAAACACCCGCCCCGTTGAGCCTGTAAATACCTCTTGTCCCAGATCACGCGCCCAGTCCTGAACGGCGGCGGCATCAAATTCCGCCACCATAGGGCGCAGCCACTCAGCACCGGGGCCATAAGACAACAAAAGTGTTTCGAGCGGTTCATTCTTGGTTAGGTTCAGGCCAGACTTCCCCGCCATCAAGAGTTTTCGGGCAACCGAGGGTTTGGCCTCGGCCACCAGCACATCATGACCTGCGGCGGCAAGTTCACCCGCCGCCATCAGGCCCGCTGGCCCGCCTCCGATCACGACGGCTTGTGCCATTGCTGTCCTCTTGCCTTTCGCGCCCTGCGGAGCGACGTTACGCTGATATGACCGACCGCGACCCGATCTGCCCCCTCTGCGACCGGCCGATCCCCGATGGGAACGGCAGCCTGCACCATCTGATCCCAAAACTGAAAGGGGGCAAGGGCGGCCCCACGGTTTTTCTGCATGTGATCTGCCACAAAGAGATCCACGCCACCCTGACCGAAGCGGAGCTGGCACGGGATTTCAATACGATCGAAGCTTTGCGCGCCCACCCTCGCCTAGAAAGATTTCTAAGCTGGATTCGCAAACGGCCCCCTGATTTTCGATCCAGAGTGCCGGGAAAACGGCGTTGTCGGTAATCAGCCCGGCAGGACAGGGTCGCCAAAAGCATCATGGCCGGGCTGGGCCAAGCCCTGCATCTCAAGCCCCCGAAAATCGGGGGCCCGAGCAAACGTAGCACCTGCGCTGTGCTGAAACTCGAGCGTGGTATAGGGGCGTTTCCAAAGCCATTCGCGGTTCTCAACGGACCATAGGTCCGCATTTGGGGGAACCTCGTCGGTGAAGGCATAAAAGTGTAGGTCAAACCCATATTGCGCCACATCCTGCACAGACAACAGCCGCATCCCCTGTGCACGGCAAAACGCATCCTCGGCCGCGATATCCCCGGTGCGCAAGGTGATCTGTCCAATCCGCGCATCGGCGAAAGGGGCCTTGGGATCGGCGGCATTGTCCGGGCGATTGCCACGGAAATCGTGTTGCAGCAGTTCGATCACGAAACCCTCGGGATCAGTCAGGTGGCACATATAGCCGATATCCAGAAACTGGTCCGGCTCTGAAACCTCGATGCCTTTTTCGCACAAAAAAGCGGCAGCCAGATCAACATCCGGCAGGGTGATGCCGATCTTCCAATATCTCTGGCCCCGATCATGTGTGTACCCGCCCCCGCCGGGCATCAAAAGCAGATCGGCATCCTGCCCGACATATCCCAATCGCAGGCTTGCGCCCTGCCGGCGTGCAGTCATACCCATTGCATCCCTGTAAAACTCGGCAAGACGATCCGTGTCAGCCACGCGCAGACGCAGGGCAGACAACCTCATGAACATAACCGCGCAATACCGGTCGCAATTTCAGGATTGGCGGCGACGCTGTCAGCCACTAGATCAAGGGAGGTCTGCATCAGGTCTTCAGGTGCAACCACGCGATCGACCAGCCCAAAGGCATAAGCCTCATCCGCAGTGATCTTTTGCCCGGCCATCAAGATCATCTTTGTCCGAGCCGGACCGATCAGGGCCGCCATGCGTGCGGGATCAGAGGGTTGTGGCAGAAAACCCAGCTTCATAACCGGATAAAAGAACTTGGCTTCCGGTACGGCGATGCGGATATCGCAGGCCAGAACCATGCCATTGGCCCCACCAGCCAGCGTTCCGTTCAGTGCGGCAACCGTCAGGCAGGGTAACGCGGCGATGGCAGCCGACAACCGCTCCCACAGATCCGAGGTCGCCAGGCCGGCGCGCGCCTCTTCCAGATCGGCGCCGGCGCTGAACACTTTGCCAGCCCCGGTCAGGATCAGCGCACTTGCGTCGGTAGCGGCCTCGGCAATCTCGCACAGCTCGGTCAGCATCGCACCGGTCAGCGCATTTGCCTTGTCGGGGTTGTTGAGCGTGACTGTCCACAGCCCGTCCGCTTTGTTCAATTCAATCACGTCAATCCAACCCATTGCCGAATATCTTCGCGCCGTAGCGAAATTTCGGTGCCTAGAAACTCATCCGCGTCTGACGAACACATCCACAACAGCGCCCGCGCCGGCCAATCGGCGGGGATATGATCGGTCCAATCCAACTGGCTGACGGCGTTGATCCCGCTGGCCTTGATGACCCGCTGCATATCGGTTGCAACCGTGCCGGGCGACAGGCCCATGGCGCGGATCCCATTTGAGGATTCCTCAAGATGCAGACATTCCGTCAGCATCTTGGCACCGGCCTTCGAGGCGCAATAATGGCTCCAGGCCTCGACTGGGTTCGACGCCGCACCGGAAGAGACCGTCAGGACAGTCCCCCCACCCGCAGCGCGCATAACCGGCAGCGCGGCGCGCATTCCGTGAAATACGCCCTTGAGGTTGATGTCGATCGCTTTACCCCAGGACGTGACATCGGCGCTGGATAAATGGAAAATCGGGTCAATGACACCAGCATTGCCTATCAGAACATCCAGCCCGCCAAACTTGTTTACACACTCTGCCACGGCCAGCTCGACCTGGGCGAAGTCACTGACGTCGCAGGCCAGTGCAATAGCGTTTTCACCAAGCAACGACGCCAATATCTGAATTTGATCCCGATTACGCGCCACTAGCACGACATTAGCCCCTGCTGCGGCTAATACGCGCCCTGCCTCGGCCCCGATGCCGCGACTGGCCCCAGTGATCAGTACGGTTTTCCCCTGCATAAGGTTCCAGTACCTCCATTGTCCTGAGAATTTATGAACCTCTATCCTGCGAACGGGGAATGGGTCCAGCCCTTCCCCCTTGACGCCCGCCGCCACCGGCATCACCATGCGCGCAAATTTGATCAAGAAGGGTTCTATGATGTCCGTTTTTCTCCGCCGCACCTGCGGCGCAGTTCTGGCCTACACTGTCATTTCGCAGGGGGCGCTTGCCGACGTTACTCCACAGGAAGTCTGGGATGACTGGCAGTCCTATCTGGCGCAGATGGGCTATACTGTATCAGGTGACCAGACAGATACCGGCAATGGTATCACCATCGAAAACCTGACAATGTCGATGGACCTCCCGGAAGAAGAGGGATCGTTCAGCATGGCCATGCCTGAAATGACCCTCACCGACAATGGCGACGGGAGCGTCAATATTGGTGTCCCGGAAAGTTTCCCCATGACCGTCACCGGCAATGTCGATGGTCAGGACGAGTCATTTACAGTCGATATCGAATACGTCCACAGCGGGCTTGTTATGACCGTCTCTGGCGATCCTGATGATGTGACTTACGATTACTCTGCAGACAGCCTTGGAATCAAGCTGGGTAACATCGAAGTCGACGGTGAAACGTTGGCGCCCGAAGTGGTCGGTGGCTACCTTGAAATGGCGGATGTGAGCGGCACCTCGCAAATGAAGATCGGCGAAAACCGCGATGTCGACCAAAGCTTTACGGCATCAGAGATGACCTACAGCTTGGCATTTCAGGATCCCGAAAGCGACGACGCTGGAAAATTCGACGGCACGCTTGGCGATCTGGCCTTCGACGGCACCAGCATTATCCCTTCAGATTTCAATTTCTCTGACCCGCAGGCATTCTATGACGCTGGCTTTGCCTTCTCGGGTCTCTTTACTTACGGATCGGGCCAGTCTTCGATGGCGGGCAGCAGCGAAGGCGAAGACTTTTCGATGGCCAGCGAATCCGAAGGCGGACGGCTTTCCGGCAGCATCGACGCCAACCGAATTGCTTATGACGTCGAACAAAACAGCGCCAAAATTGCTGTAACAACGGCGGAACTGCCCTTTCCAATCGAAATTGCCATGGAAAGTGGCGGTTTCAAGTTCGAATTCCCGGTACAGGAATCCGAAGAGATTCAACCCTTTGGGCTGGCGATAAACTTGACGGACTTCACTATGTCAGACGTGCTGTGGAGCATTTTTGACCCTGCAGCCGCCCTGCCACGCGATCCGGCCACGATTGCGCTGGACCTTTCCGGTACGGCCAAAGTGCTGACCAACTTCTTTGACCCCGAGGCCGTAGAGGCGCTTGAGTTTGCGGACGAAGCGCCGGGTGAATTGCACTCTCTGACGATCAACGAGTTGCTGGTCTCTATGGTCGGTGCGGAACTGTCCGGCGATGGTGACTTCACCTTCGACAATTCCAACACTGAGGAACTGGGCGGTCTGCCGACCCCCGCTGGCGTTGCGAACCTACAACTGGTTGGTGCGAATGCCCTGATCGACACTCTGATCGGTATGGGTCTGATTGCCGAACAAGACGCAATGGGCGCGCGAATGATGATGGGTCTCATGGCAGTGCCAGGGGAAGAGCCCGACACGCTGAATTCGACAATCGAGTTCAAGGAAGATGGTCAAATTCTGGCCAATGGACAGCGCATCAAATAAAAGAAACAGGGAAGGCGGCCCGGCTGCCTTCCCTTTTACGACGAGCGCCGGCGAACACGCCGGAACAGCACCGACCCACCGCTGCTGACACGTTGATCGTAGGCAAACCCAAGTGCCGAAAGATGATCGAAACAAGCCTTGATCCCATGCAATCCGATCTTACGGGTGTGGACCTCAAGATAGACTTTCTGGACATTCACAAGATCGACCCCGTCGAACAGAAACTTCTCGCCCCCTTCGATATCGACGATCAGCACGTTGGCTTCAAAGTCCCGCAGAATTTCTGACAGAGGACGTTCCGGCACGCTGACCTCTCTGACATAGTCCGAATCAGGGTCCAGAGATGAGGACCAGAACGGTTCGCGTATGTAAAATCGGGCCGTTCCGGGAACCCGTGTATCGCCGAGAGCAACCGCGTTAATCACCTCGACATTCGCAATGTCATTTGCCTTGTGGACACGGCCGATGAATTCACACAGCGTCGGGTTGGCCTCGATGCACATTGCGTGGCGTACACCAAGTTGCGTCACCAGATAGGACGAGATGAAGCCGATCCCAGCGCCCAGCTCTACCACGCGATCCTTCGGGTCGATAAATTTCGGCAGACCGGTCACTTCGTCTTTTTCGTAACGCTCGGCCAGGATTGAACGCTTGACCTTAGGCGTAATGATCTGCGGATCATCGGGGATTGTAACCCCGCGCAGCGATAGATTGTTCTGCATGTTGTCGCCTGCCCGTTCTTCCTGCCCAGTCGTCTCATTCTCATCCACTTGGATCAACTACTAACCTACGGCTACGGACAAAACAGAGGAATTATTGCAGCCACATGCGAAATTCGCCTTTCTGGCCTTTCTGCAAACCCCCGAAAATGACCGCAGGTCTTGCGGGACGGACGGGCGGACGATAGGTCCAAAGAAGCAAGACCGGAGGCCACATGATGCGCACACCCGAAGAGATCAGCCAACACCTGCTGGATGCGGCTCGTAAGGCCGGGGCCGAGGCCGCGGATGCCATTGTGCTGGACGAGTCTTCGGTCTCGGTAGAGGTACGCTCTGGCGCGCTTGAGGCCGCCGAGCGGTCCGAGGGCACCGATCTGGGGCTGCGGGTGTTTCTGGGCAAGCGTCAGGCCATCGTCTCCAGTTCCGACAGCCGGTCCGAAACTCTGACAGCCATGGCCGAACGCGCCGTTGCCATGGCCCGCGAAGCGCCCGAAGACCCGTTTACCGGTCTGGCGAATGAGGACCAGCTGATCCGGGATTGGGATATTCAGGCGCTGGAACTGCGCGATCCCGCACCGGAACCCACGGCCGAAGACCTTTTGCAGGACGCTCTGGCGGCGGAATCCGCGGCGCTTACGGTCGACGGTGTCACACAAGTGTCGGATGCCGCAGCCGCCTATGGCACCCACCGCGTGCATCTGGCCGCCACCAACGGCTTTTCCGGCGGGTATGAGCGCAGCAGCCGGTCGACCTCCTGCGTGGCAATCTCGGGCCGGGGCACCGGGATGGAGCGGGATTACGACGGCGACAGCCGCACCTTCCAAAGCGATTTGCGCAGCCCGGACGAGATTGGCCGGACCGCAGGCGAACGTGCAGTGGCACAGGTCGGCGCGCGCCAGCCTGCAACAGGCGTCTATCCGGTTCTGTTCGATGAACGGATTTCCTCGTCGCTGATCGGGCATCTTCTGGGCGCCAGCAACGGCACATCCATCGCGCGCGGCTCGTCCTGGTTGTCGGATAGCCTAGGACAACAGGTTCTGCCCGAACATCTCTCGCTGATCGAAGACCCCTATCGCCCGCGCATGTCCGGGTCGCGCCCCTTTGATGCCGAAGGCCTGCCCACGCAACGCCGCGCGATCATCGAAAACGGTGTACTGACCGGCTGGACATTGGACCTGTCCAGCGCGCGCAAGCTTGAGATGGCCTCGACCGGGAACGCGACACGCGGCGTGTCCGGGCCTCCGTCGCCCAGCAACTGGAACCTGAGCCTGACACAGGGCGAGCACAGCCGCGCAGAGCTGCTGCGCGATATGGGAACAGGATTGTTGGTAACGTCGATGATCGGATCGACCATCAACCCCAATACAGGGGATTACTCTCGTGGGGCTTCGGGCTTTTGGGTCGAAAACGGAGAGATCACCCATCCGGTCAACGAATGCACCATCGCCGGAAATCTGCTCGATATGCTTCTGCGGATTATTCCGGCGAATGACGCCCGCCCCTATTTGTCGCGTGTGGTCCCATCGTTGCTGATCGAGGGAATGACACTTGCCGGCAACTGACCTGCCCCTGCTGATTGACGCCGCGCGCGAGTCTGGAAAGATCGCAACACGGTATTCCGGGGCAAAAGCACAACGCTGGGATAAGCCCGATGGTGCAGGCCCGGTAACCGAGGCTGATCTGGCCGTGAACGCGATGCTCGAACAGCGATTGCCCTCTGCGCGACCGGGTTACGGCTGGCTCAGCGAAGAGACCGAGGACACCCAGCATCGCCTGTCCCGGGACCGGGTTTTTATCATTGACCCGATCGACGGCACCCGCAGCTTCACCGAAGGTTCCTCGACCTGGGCGCATTCCCTGGCTGTGGCGGAACATGGTCAGGTGACGGCGGCGGTCATTTACCTGCCCTTGCGTGACCTGTTGTATGCGGCGGCCAAGGGCCAAGGGGCCACACTAAACGGCGCGCCGATTGTCGTATCAGACACCCAAGACATCACGACGGCCGAGATCCTGGCCGCAAAACCCAATCTGGACAGCCGGCACTGGTGTGAGGGCCGGGTTCCTCAATTCCGTCGAAACTATCGCCCGTCGCTTGCCTATCGGTTGGCATTGGTCGGGCAGGGTCGCTTTGACGGAATGTTGACACTGCGCCCCAGCTGGGAATGGGACATCGCCGCAGGGGATTTGATCGTCCAAGAGGCAGGTGGCATATGTACGGACCGGCTTGGCGCCCCACTGCGCTTTAACAACCCACATCCGCGCCTGAATGGTGTCATCGCGGCAAACCCGCCATTGCACCGGCAACTGGCGGATCAGATTGACCCAGACAGTGCGGGCATTGCGCCATGAGCAAACCGCGATCCCTTAGTCTGGCGGCCTATCGCGTGCTTTCGTGGGGCGTACCCGGCAACGGGGACCAACCCTATGTGCCCCGACCATCAGGAGATCTGATCTGGATTCACATCGCCAATCCGGGTCGCCTTCGCGCGATGATGGATTTCTGCCACAGGCTGCTGCAGTCGCGCCCGGGCCTGTCGGTTGTCCTGTCGGCCCCACCCGAAGCGGACCTGAGTCAGTGGGACTGCGCGAAATACATTCTTGTGAACCTACCTTCGGAACAAACCGGCGCCGCGCGGGTGTTTCTGGACTATTGGCGTCCGAATATTGGCATTTGGGTTGGCGGCGGGCTGATGCCCAATGTGATTACCCGTGCCCACGAGCGCGAAGTGCCGTTGATCCTGATCGAAGCTGAAATCGACCTGAACACCGCGCGTGGGACCCGGTGGCTGCCCGATATCAGCCGGTACACTCTCGATTGCTTTCAACGAATTCTGGCTACCAGCAACGAAACGGCCCGGCAGATCCGCAAACTGGGAATCGCCTTCACCAAGGTCAGCGAGGCGCCTCCTCTGCTGATAAGTCCGAACCCTTCTCCGTGGCCCGAAGACGAACTGATCGAAACCAATCACGCCTTTTCAAGCAGACCCATCTGGCTTGCGGCCTGGGTGAAGGATAAAGAGTTCATCTCGGTCCTCAGCGCCCACCGTCAGGCCATGCGGATGCTGCCCCGGTTGACCTTAATCCTGCATGTCGCCGACATACAGGAAGCCGCCCCACTGCACCGGCGGCTCGAAGCCATGGACTTGCGCTGCATCAACTGGGACGATGGCGGCATGATTGAAGATACCACACAGGTCGTCTTGTCCTCGGACCCAGAGGATTTGGGCTTGTGGTACCGTGTTTCGGCAGTGTCCTTTATCGGCAACTCGCTCGAACGGGGCGACGGGGGACAGGATCCGTTTGGTGCGACCGCCCTGGGATCGGCTGTCATACACGGCCCACATGTTGACCAGCATCAGACAGCCTACGATCAGTTGGACCAGGCAGGCGCCGCTTTGACGGTCAGAACCGCAACCGAACTTGGGGATGCCGTGGTAGAGTTACTTGCGCCTGACCGCGCGGCGGATATGGCTTTAGCAGGCTGGCAGATCGTGACCGACGGCGCGCCGCAATCAGATCAGCTGATCGAACTGGTACAGGACTATCTGGACGAACGGAGCACCGACGATGCGGGCACCTGACTTTTGGAACACCGCTCCGGATCAGTTGGACCTCAGGGCCCGGCTGCTGTCCCCGTTGGGACGGGTTTATGCGGCGGCGACAGCCCGCAGGCTGGCCTCGGAAACAGGTTTCAACCCAGGCCTCCCCGTTATCTGCATTGGAAACCTGAATGCAGGCGGGACCGGCAAAACACCAACCGTGATCTGGATGATCGAACAGCTGCGGGACGCGTGGCATCAGACCCATGTTGTCACCCGAGGCCACGGCGGCGCACTGACAGGACCTGTGCGCGTCGATCCTGGCAAACATACGGCGGCAGAAGTCGGGGATGAACCGCTGCTGCTGGCCGCATTTGCGGATGTCTGGGTGGCCAAGGACCGCGCCGCTGGCGCAAAAGCCGCTGCCCAGGCCGGGGCAACGGTAATCCTGTTGGATGACGGGTTTCAGAACCCCTCGGTCGCCAAGGATTTCTCGGTCATCGTAGTGGATGCCGAGCGGGGGTTCGGCAACGGATTGTGCCTGCCTGCGGGTCCACTGCGGGAACCGGTCGATGTGGGGCAGCAACGGGCCGATCTGGTGCTGTCGCTGGGCGGCACAGACGCGCAGACAAGGTTCGCCGCCCGCTGGGGCGACATGCTGACGGTTCCGCATGCCACCGGCGCGGTCGAGCCGCTGCAGACCGGAATGGAATGGACCGACACGCCAGTTCTGGCCTTTGCCGGTATCGGCCATCCGGAGAAGTTCTTTGCCACCCTGCGCCAACAGGGCGCCACCCTGCTGCGGGCCGAGGCGCTGGACGATCACCAGCCCCTGACACCGGCCCTGATGACACGGCTAGAGAATGAAGCGCGCCTGCTGGGCGCTCAGATGGTCACAACGGAAAAAGATGCGGTTCGTCTGCCAGCCGCGTTTCGCAGCAAGGTCATCACCCTGCCCGTCCGGCTGAATATGGACGAGGGCGACCGGGTCAAACAGTTGCTACTGCAGGTCGCGCCCGCGCCCTGAAGACGACCGGCCCTGACAGGCCGGTCGTGTTTGGATTTAGCTGCCCAGTTCAGCGTCGATCAGCTTTTTGAATTCTTCGTAAGACTGATTGTCGACCTTCTTGCCGTTCACAATAAAGGATGGGGTTGCTCTGATGTCGTCGCGTTCTGCGTTCTCCTGATACCAGGCCACCAAGGTCTGCGCACGATTTCCGTCCTGCAGGCAAGCATCAAGCTGGTCATTGCTGATCCCAGCTAAACGTCCGATCTTGCGCAGTTCATCCACGATCTCCGCAGGTCCACCGGCACGGGTCCATTCAGCCTGATCCTTGTAGATCAAGTCGGAGATGCCGAAGAACTTCTCGGGGCCGCCGCAGCGCGCGACCATCGAGGCCCAAAGTCCGTATTTGTCAAAATACACTTCGCGGTAGGTAAACTTGACCTTGCCGGTGTCGATGTAGTCCTTTTTGATTTTCTTCAGCGGCCCCTGATGAAAACTCGCGCAATGCGGACAGGTATAGGACGCATATTCGATGATCTCGACGGGCGCGTCCGCGGACCCTTGCACCATTTCGATGATGGTCGAAGTGTCCAGATCGGCCTGTTGTGCCTCGGCGCTGCTGACCAGCGGGTTGGACGGAGAGGAATTTGACAGCGACAGCCAACAGCCACCTGCGGCTATGGCGACAGCCGCGCAGATTCCGATTGCAATACGGCTCATGAATCAGCCCTTTCTCAGCGTTTTTGCTTGGATAAAACGTTACGGCCCAGACGTTCAAGGGCTGTACGCAGATCGCCATCATGGACGCCCTGCGCAGCCCGATCTGCCTCGGCTGCAATTTCTGGTTCGATTGTGGGTTTCACCTGTTTCGGCTTGTGGTCGAAGCTGGCCTGCCCCTCGGCAAATCCTGTAGGAGCCGTCTGGGTGATGCGCACCCGACTAATCGCATTATAGCCATAGACCGCATTCACCTTACCGCGCAGCTGTTCCTTCTGCATTTCCAGCATCGGCGCCTGCGGGCCGGTGGTCAGCACCGTCAGCGTGGCCCCCATACCGCCCTTGCCATAGCCCACGTTAACCGGCCGCGCGATCGAGGCCACATCCTGCCCCACGATCTCGGCCCAATGGGTCAACAGGCGTGAAACGGCGAATCCCCGGCTTTCCCCGGCGCGCCTGATCTGGCCGTTCAGCAATGTCGCAGTACGTTTAAATCCGCGTGTCGAAGAACGTCTGGGCTGCATCTGGTTTCCAACTCCTGTCTCTCTATTGTAAAGGGCAGAACACCGGGCGCCAGCGAAACCCGACAAGGAGATATGTAAAACTTGCGTGACACCCACGAAATTGACTTCAGCGATGAGTTGCTGGCCTGGTACGACCGCAATGCTCGTGAAATGCCATGGCGCATTGGTCCTGCCGATAGGTCTTCCGGAATGCGTCCTGACCCCTATCGGGTTTGGCTGTCCGAAGTCATGCTACAGCAGACAACTGTGGCAGCGGTGCGCGACTATTTCCTGCGGTTCACATCCCGGTGGCCGACAGTTGAATCACTGGCCGCAGCGCCTGACGAGCAGGTCATGGGGGAATGGGCCGGTCTGGGATATTATGCCCGCGCCCGCAATCTGCTGAAATGCGCGCGCGTTGTGGCTGAAAGTCATGATGGCTGTTTTCCCGACTCACACGATGAGCTGCTGAACCTGCCGGGCATAGGCCCGTATACAGCCGCCGCGATTGCAGCCATTGCCTTTGATCGTCCGGAAACCGTGTTGGACGGCAATGTCGAACGTGTCATGGCCCGCCTATACGACATTCACGATCCGCTGCCGGGGTCAAAACCACAACTCAAGCAACGGGCAGCTGCATTGACCCCAGCGGTGCGTCCGGGCGACTATGCGCAGGCCGTGATGGATCTGGGTGCGACTGTCTGCACCCCAAGATCCCCGGCATGCGGGATATGTCCAATGCGCACGCGTTGCCGCTCCCGCGCTGCGGGTACCCAGGCCGATCTGCCCCGCAAAACACCGAAAAAGCCAAAACCCACACGTTATGGCCATGTCTACATCACCCAGACAGCGGACGGGGCGATGTTGCTTGAACGCCGCCCAGACAAAGGGCTTTTGGGCGGTATGCTGGGATGGCCGGGATCCGAATGGTCCGATGCGCCGTCTGACACCGCGCCATTTGCGGCGGACTGGCGCGTTCTACCGGGCGAAGTGCGCCACACGTTCACGCATTTCCACCTGATCCTGCAGGTTTGGGCAACCTCTTTACCGCCCGTTGCGGCACCGGAGGACGTGATCTTGCTTGATAAACATGCCTTTCGGCCTAGCGATCTGCCGACGGTCATGCGCAAGGCATTTGACCTCTGGCGCAACCAGTAACACATTATGCTGAAACACGACCTGCGGATAGTCTGTCCCGCGTCGACCGGAGCTTTTGATGATCGCATCTGAAACATTGACTCGCTGGCAATCCACCCTTCCATTCTGGGTCTCGTTTTTGCTGATTCCATTGATTTGGGCCACGGCCTTTGTGGGTGGCTGGTGGGTCTTGCTGGTGCCGCTTTCAACATGGTGGATATTTGCCGCGCTGGATCAGCTCACCGGGCTCGACCTCGAAAATGCGGACCCAGAGACGCCGGACAGCATGTTGCGCTGGTATATCCTGCTGACCAAAGCCTGGGTTCCGGTACAGTTCCTGACCCTTTACGGGCTGCTTTGGTATGTGACGCACAGCTCTCACCTGTCTTCACCAGAAAAGATCGGCCTGTTCTTTGGCATGGGTGTGGTGTCGGGGACGATTGGGATCAACTACAGCCACGAACTGATGCACCAGAAGGGCCGGCTGGAGCGCGGGCTTGGCGACATCCTGCTGGCCATGGTCTTGTACTCGCACTTCCGGTCCGAACATTTGCTGGTTCACCACCGCTATGTCGGAACCCCGCGCGATCCGGTAACAGCACGGTACAACGAAGGCTTTCATCGCTTCTATCCGCGTGTTCTGTGGCAATGTCTGGCCTCCGCCTTTCATGCCGAGCGCGAGAAACTGGCGCGCAAGGACCGCCCCTGGACGGACCGCACAAACCCGTTCTGGCGGTATTGGATATTACAGGGCGGCTTGCTGGCGTTGGCAGGTTTGATTGGCGGATGGTCCGGCCTTGTCCTGTTTCTGATTCAGGCCGGCGTCGCCATCTGGCAGCTTGAACTGGTGAACTATGTCGAACATTACGGGCTGACCCGAAAATATCTGGGCCAGGGGAAGTACGAACACGTCCTGCCCTGTCATTCGTGGAACGCGTCGCAAAAAGCGTCGAACTGGCTGCTGATCAATCTACAGCGCCACTCGGACCATCACTACAAACCCAACCGTCGATTTCCACTGCTTCAACATCACGATCAGAACACCGCACCGCAACTGCCCTACGGATACCCAGTGATGACGATCGCCGCGATGATCCCACCGCTCTGGCGGCGTGTCATGAACCCCCGTGTGCGGGATTGGCGCCGCCGGTACTACCCCGAAGTCACAGACTGGCAACCCTACAACAAGTCACAAAACCCGATGCCAGGGTCCTGACCGCAGCGTGCCTCGGCGCGCTGCCCGGCCCAACGACTGGCCCTGCGTCTTTGATGCATGGTCCATCGACGAGAGAGCCTTAAGCTACATCACCCAGATATCCATAGGGTATTCAACACCGCGCACAGGGTGGCTCTTGTTTTCGGTAAATTCGGCTGTCAGTTCGGAGGCACTGCTCCCTTCCTGCTCAAGCTGCAGGCGCACCGCATCACTCAGCACGATCCGGGCCTGCAGCTCGCGAGTCATTGCCTCAAGTTTCGCAGCGACATTTACCGCATCACCGATCACAGCAAATTCCAGACGGTTGGCGCCAATATCCCCCAGAACAACCGAGCCATAATGGACACCGATGCCAACATGAATCTCGGGCTCTCCGGCACGTCTACGTTCTATGTTCCACCGGTCAATCACAGTCACCATGCCGCGCGCGCAGGATACCGCGTTGGTCGCATCCAACGGTGTCGTCACCGGGGTCCCGAAAGTTGCCATAAGACCATCGCCCAAGTACTTGTCCAATGTCCCATGATGGCGGAACACTTCGGCCTCCATCCTGGCGTGAAATCCACGCAGCACCTCGATCACGTCATAAGGATCACGACCCGCCGCATATTTGGTGAACCCCACAATATCGATGAAGAGCACTGCGACATTCTCTTTTCGCACCTGTTTGAGCGGATCATCATTTTGGCTCAGTTCCTCCACCACATTTGGTGAGAAATATCGCGACAGGTTCGCTCGTTCCCGTTCCAACCCAGCATTGGTCATCAGCAAATGATTGAGCCGCCGCATCGACACGCCCAGCGTCACCGCCACCATCAAGAACACAATCACTTGCTGGATTCGGATCGAAGATCTGAAACTATTTGGATCCAACATCTCGGCTACATCCGGATACCCCTGCAAGGCCTCGGCCACTTTCTCACTTATGCCGGGAATCGGAAACGCAACCCACCAGGCGATCACCCATCCGGTAGTCCAGATTATTGCAGTCCATGTGCCTATGGCAATCACCGTGCGCCAGGAATAGGCCATGGTTCCTGCTGCAAGAATGACGAAGAAATACTGAAAGTTGTCAAACCGGAATTGCATTGCCAATGGGCGCACATCATCGCTGAACGGGTTGGGAATGATCATTCCCAAAGTCATAATCAAAAGGTCAACAAAGATTAGTAGCAGCTCTGTCCGAGATTGCCCCACACGGCCTGCCCGTCGGATCATCCAACCATTTGCGCAAATCAGCAAAAGGATGAAATGATACCAAAGGACCTCCCAATGCGGGTTCAGGTATATCAGCAAAAGGCCAGTCAGACCCATTGCGATCCAGCGGGCCCGGACAGCAAGCTCCAGCCCCTCGCGCTTGTGCCGTTCCAGCGCAGCTTCGGTGTATTTATTCTCGATTTCTACTTCGTTCGGACGGGTGAAAAAGAACCGCCTAGCCCGAGGTTCGCTGGCTGCTGTGTCCGACATTGCGAAAGCTCCTACACTGCGCCGATTGCTTCATTAGGCTCATATCGGAACTCATCAGGGAAAGAAACAAAAGACCCCGCCGTTGATCGGCGGGGCAAGGCTTAGTGCCTTGTGTCAGGCCACAGGCACCGGCGGTATTGGTCTATCAGTTGTGCATCTCGGACCGGATCTGCTGACGCAAGACGTCGATCGGCACGGTTTTGCCGTCGCGCTTGAAGCACCAGTAGGTCCAGCCGTTGCAGGAGGGCGCATTCTCGAGATGGGCGCCAACCTGATGGATCGAACCCTTGATATTTTGCCCCACCAGTGTCCCATCGGCGCGGACCTTGGCCTTGTGACGCTGGTTCATGGAATAGAGTTCCTCGCCCGGGCGTAGCATGCCTCGCTCGACCAACTGGCCAAAGGGCACGCGTGGCTCGGCGCGTTTGCTGGCGCTGACCTCCAGCGCCTCGCGGTCGAATTTACGCACTTTCGCGATGCGCTTTTCAGCCACTTTGCGATAACTTTCTTCGCGCTCGATCCCGATGAATTCGCGACCCAGCATCTTGGCCACGGCCCCCGTAGTCCCGGTGCCAAAGAACGGGTCCAGAATAACGTCACCCGGATTGGTTGATCCAACCAGCACGCGGTGCAGCAATGATTCCGGTTTCTGCGTCGGATGCGCCTTGTCGCCGTTTTCATCCTTGAGCCGTTCATGGCCAGTGCAGATCGGCAGCACCCAGTCGCTGCGCATCTGGACGCCTTCGTTCAACGCTTTCAGTGCCTCATAGTTGAAGGTGTATTTCGCCCCTTCACGCTTGGAGGCCCAGATCATTGTCTCATGCGCATTGGTGAACCGCTTGCCACGGAAATTCGGCATCGGGTTCGATTTGCGCCAAACTACATCGTTGAGGATCCAATACCCAGCATCCTGCAACGCAGACCCAACGCGGAAAATGTTGTGATACGATCCAATCACCCAGATCGCGCCATTGGGCTTCAGCAGGCGATGGGCCGCCTTCAGCCATTCCCGCGTGAACTGGTCGTAGACGCCAAAGCTGGAAAACTGGTCCCAGTGATCATCGACTGCATCCACTTGGCTGTTATCGGGGCGGTGCAGTTGCCCTTTCAACTGCAGGTTATATGGGGGATCGGCAAAAATCAGGTCAACCGATGCCTCGGGCAGACTGTTCATCACTTCGATGCAGTCCCCGGATAGAATCGTGTTTACAGGGAGCGCTGTCGCGCCCTTTTTGGTGGTCGTTGTCATATCGCTGCCTCAAGTTCCACGGCGCTTATGCGCTCATTTGGTTGAGACAAGGATGAGTCAAAGACGATTCGCCGTCAATTTCTTTTTTGAATCAGCGGCTTACGATTTACTCTTGATACAACATATTGTGGACGGGCTTGAACGAAACTCTATGGTGAGGGGTCACACCAAGATTTCGCAGCGCATCCTTGTGTTGTTTTGACGGATAACCGGCATTTGTCTCCCAGCCGTATCCCGGATGCTGTTGCGCCAAATCCACCATCAGTTGATCGCGCCAGTTTTTGGCAAGGATCGAAGCTGCGGCGATCGACACGGAATGGGCATCGCCTTTGACCACTGCCTGCGCCGGAATGGCCAGTCCGCGCGGAATCATATTTCCGTCGATCAACAGATAATCCGGGGGGGGATCCAGCGCCGCCACCGCGCGCTCCATCGCCAGATGCGAGGCACGCAAGATGTTGTGTTCATCTATCTCGACCACCGAAGCCTCGGCCACCGCGAATTCGGCGCAGCCACGCAGGGCAGTATCCAATGCGGCCCGGCGCTTGGCCGAGAGTTTCTTTGAATCGTTCAGACCTTGGGGAATTTCCGCGGGGTTCAGGACCACCGCCGCCGCCACAACAGGACCGGCCAGTGGACCTCGGCCAACCTCATCGACACCGGCAATCCGCAGATATCCCTGCGCAAGAGCGGCTTTTTCAATCTCATAATCTGGTGTAGTCATGTTTTGGGAAAATCCTGTTTTCCCCCATTGCGCAAGAAAAAAGAGAGGACAGCAATCGCTGCCCTCTCCGACGTGATGCTTCTAAGGCACCACTCCTGCTCGAACCGTATTACTTGTAAACGACGCGGTATCCCTGTTGGCGCAGGCAGGCGGGTTCATAGGCCCGCTTGACTTTATTGCCATTCCAGAAACCGACCTTGCACTTTTTGGGCAGGCTATTGGCGTATTTGTAGTGCTTATCCAAGCAGCGCGTCCCCAGAAGCGGGCGCTTTTTGCCATAGCCCTTGAAGGTTTCCAGGCACCGTTGCGGCAGACTATAGCGCGCAACGCGCTCGGGCAAGGGACGGACATGGTTCGGCCGATGCCTGGGGGTCCTCTGGATGTGCTGTTTGGGGGCTTGATACACGTGGTTGTAGTTGCGGGTAACCTTTTTGCTGTCGCCTTGCTTGTCAAAATGATGGATGGCAGCGCCAATCAAGGCAATCGCCGCCAGCCCGCCAAGAATATCTTCTGCATCAGCGGCACGGGCCTGGGATGCAGAAACGCCGGTGATTGCGACTGCAGAGGCGATGATCAGAGCGATGAATTTCTTATGCATGGTGCTGTCCTTTCGGGTACTCGGTGGACGTGATGACAGTCCGTAAATTCGATGACCTGACATTGGCGGCGTCCCTTTCAGACAAGCAATAACGCCGTTTTGTTATCCGATATCAGACCGCGAAACCCCTTTGCGTTATTGAATATCAACCAAAGCCATGCGCAGGATGCAGCCTATGAAACAGATCCTCTCTTCTCTGGCCATCGGGGCCCTGATATCGCTTGGCTCCATGGCGTCAGCAGCGGACTGCTATGCCGATTACAAGGCCAAGCAGGACAATCCGTTGCGCCTGCATTATGGCGTCATGCAGGTTTCGTCCTGCGGAAAAGGAAAAGCCAAAAAAGAGGTCGCGCAACGGCTGCGCGGCTCGGGCTGGACCCTGCTGAACGTCATGTCCGTTTTTGGACCGGAAGGGTTGGATAAAAGGAAGGCCAATGCCGGAAAATTCTATCTCCGTTACTGAGGCACGGCGCTCGGGCGTCAGGTTGGTTGGCGCGGGCATCACGGTAATCGTTGTCATACTTGTGGCCTCTGCCGCCTTTCTGTTGTGGACATTGCCAGATGCAAACGCGTTCAATGCCCGCGTCGAACGTCTGTTCGTCGAGAGTGATCTGACCTCGCAGACCGAGATTCGCCTACTCGAGATTCTGGCCCAGTCCGGCACTGCCTTTGCCGATACATTGTCCAGTTACCGCATGGTTATCTTTGTTTTGCTGGTTTTCGCCACTGCAATGCTGATTGCTGCGCTGGTGTTTCTGGTCATGCTGGTGCTGTTGAACCGACGCATGGCACAGATTGAGCGCACTGGGATTCAGGTCACTTCACTTTTGATCAGCCGGGAAGAGAATACCGTCTATCTCAATAACATGGATTTCAAACTGACTGCGTCGGCGATGGAAACCCTGTCAGTTCTTGCCGAATCCCGGTTGGATGACGAGGTTCTATCCGGCATTCAGATCGAGGCGATGATTTCCGGCAAAAGCACAGCTGATTGTGACGAGGCTGCTGGCGCGACGCGGATCAAGCGCCTGCGCGATGCTTTGGGCAATCAGATGGTCAGCGAGTTGCTGGTCAAGAACATCGCTAAAAAAGGCTATATGTTGTCGATAGAAAAAGACGTCATTCAGATGATTTGATATTGGGAAAATCCTGCTCTGCCCCTTGGAAAACACGGATCAAACGCCCATCCTATAAAGACCCGTGCCAGGGAGGATGATTATGAACGTTCACGTGACTCCAAATATCAAAGGCTATGGGATCTCGGTCGAACCACTTGTCGGCCGTATCGCAATCTACCGGGATGAGATCCTTCTGGCTGAAAGCTTTGATGCCAAGGTAATGTACGAAACTCGGTTGCCGCCGATGATCTACATCCCCCGTCAGGATGTACATGTCGATCTCAGCGATGAGACCGAACTTCAGACATTCTGCCCGTTCAAGGGCACCGCCACTTACCACGATGTCGTTATGGCGGATCAACGATTGACCAACTCCGTCTGGGCTTACGAGAATGCCCTGCCCGAAAGCGCCGCGATCCAGGGCCATATCGGCTTTATGCCCACCGCATATACGCGGATTGAGCTGGGTGAAAACAACCTGCGCAACCCGGAAGACGGCAATATCAGCGGGCCGTTGATTGATTGGCTGATGCGGGGGGCCAGTGATCTCAGCACGCCCGAAGCATTCACCAAAGCGCTGGCCGAGAAGATGCTGGAACATGGAATTGCCATTCAGCGCCTCAGTATCCTTGCCTGGTCCCTACATCCGTTGATCGCGGGCAAACACTATATTTGGGAAAAGGGTGAAGCCGAGATTTCGACCAATGTGCCCACCTATGAAATCCACGACCACCCCGCCTATATCAACAGCCCTCTGCGCCACGTGTCCAACGGTATGGGCGGCGTGCGCCAAAGGCTGAATGACGAGAACCCTCAGCACAGCTTTCCAATCATGGAAGACCTGCGCGCCAAAGGGGCGACTGACTATGTCGCGATGCCCCTGCCATTTTCCGACGGGCGCACCAATGTCTTGACGCTGACTTGCGATCACCCCGACGGGTTCACAACGGCCAATCTTGGGCTGGTGTTCGAATGCTCCTCGGTGATTGCCCGGTTCTACGAAGTCTTCATGCAGCGCGAAAACGCCCAGGTATTGCTGGAAACCTATGTCGGAAAGCGGACCGGCGCGCGTGTCCTGGGCGGAGAAATCCGTCGTGGCGACGGGGATGAGATTGATGCAGCCATCATGTTCTGCGACTTGCGCAATTCTACCCTGTTGGAAGAAAAGTTGGGCCGCGCCGCCTATATCAATCTGCTGAATGACTTCTTTGAAACGGTCTCGGACATCGTCGACGAAAACGGTGGTGAAGTTCTAAAATTCATCGGGGACGCTGTTCTTGCAGTATTCCCGGCAGGCGAAGATTCTACCTTAGCCCGCGAAAACGCGCAGCGATCAGCAGTTGGAATCGTTGAAAGGCTTGGAGAGCTGCGCAAGTCCGGGTCGGACATGCATTGCGACTGTTCGATTGGTGTCGCTTATGGGCGCGTAACTTACGGCAATATCGGGTCGCGCGAACGGTTAGACTTCACCGTCATCGGACAAGCGGCAAACGTCGCCGCACGGCTTGGGGAATACAGCAAGATCGTGAATCACAGGATCGTTGTTACCAAAGACATCGTGCCGGCCTGTACAGACGCTTTGCCACTTGGAGAGGTCAAGCTGCACAACGTGTCACAACCCGTGTGCTCATACGCGCTCAAAACCTCGGCGGACGCGATTCTGAACGGCTAGTTGTGGTAGAAACTTAGAGCGCCAGCGTTTGATATAGAGACATCTTGCGATTGACGTAGGACTATCCGCCCAGCAGAAGCAACGCGGTTTGGGCCGGGGAAATTGTGCTTTGAAGCTGCGCGATCTGACTGCGCGCAAGGTATCTGTCGGTCAAATCCCCGATCGCCTCTTCATCCGCGAACTGCGCTAAATCGTCAGATCCAGTCAGGTTCGACAACCTATCCTTGAACACCTCAAGCTGCTTGTCGATGTCCAACTGACCAAAGCTTGAGGGCAACCCAAGCGCCGTCTCCATCATCTTTCGCAACGGCGGAAGGCCCATCAAGTCGAACCATTTCGTGTCACCACTGCTGTCTTGCGATGCCAACTCAGCCAGCGCATGTTTTGCATAGAGGGATATGCGCATTGTCTCGTCCTGTTCACCCACGGCGACCTCAAAGTGCGAGGTCACGTTGTCCCGGGCAATATCCTCCATAAATGTCGAAAGAATGGTTCTTCGAATTTCGCCAGGGCCCAGTCCAAATGCCTCAGAGAATTCACGGTATCTTTTGTCAGATAGGCGATTGGACAAAGCATCATCTGCGCTCGTTCCATCTGACAGGATTTTCTGGATGAAATAGCGGTTGTCGATGTCGCCCTCCAGACCAAATGCGCCCAAGGCAACCTGTAGCAGCCGGCGGTCAGAAACCAGATCTTCAGCCGTCTGAACCTTGCCGATGTTTTCCCGGAAATACGTCGCCTCACGCTCATTGACCGACGAAGAGGAAAAGCTGTTCAACTGGCCTTCGTAGGTGCGCTGAAGGAACCGCCAGCCAACAATGCCACCTGAGGGTATGACCGGCTGAAAGGTCATTGCTGGTAGGCCATGAGGCGCTCTTCTCGCGGTAGCAGAGCACGCAGGGATTTAAGGCATTTGTAATACTGCTCGGCCAACAAGGCTTCTGTTGCCTCGGCCAAAACTCTGCGGCTGTCCGCATCCGTAAACACTTGGCTCAACTCTTCCACCCGACGTAGCAGTTGTTGGCGGGCGCTTTCAGCTTCCATGTCTCCAGATAGAACCAGTTGCGTCGCATAGCACACTCTGCGAACGGGTGTGTTCACCTCGTCAGGATGTATCGCATCGCGCAAACGCAGGACATTTGCCTGTGGTGTCATGATTGAAAACCGACTTCTACGATCGCCGTTTTCCACAACTACACCATTAATCAGCACCCGTTCTTTTGGGGCAAGCTTCAATACCAAACCCGCCATCAGTTCGCACCCATTTGCCGAAGGCCTTTAAGAACGGCCATGTTTATTTCCAGAAGGGGCTCTACCGAAGCCTTATTGCTGAGTATCTGGCTGCTGTGCTGTTCGGTGAACTCAGCTAGATAGAAAATCCGGGCGCGAAGGTCATTCGGCAAGGCGTTATCGGAATCGGCTACCCCGTTTGCCAACACAGACCAAAGCCTCCGGTTTTCATGCAAAGCCTGAACAAACGCTCCAAAGTCGGTTTTGTGCCGCGCGGCCGCAGCCTTCAACCGATGCGTGATCTTGGAAATCGCCTCATATTCCGTATCACGCGGTGTGCGCGTCGGAGCAGCGGTCTGCGCATAGGCGCGTTGTGCAAGAGTTTGCGGTGTCACTTGAAATCCTTCCAAAAGGCCGTCTTACGGCGGTCAAAGCCGGGGCGCGTTTCCACGCCCCGGCCAGGGTCCTGAACTTAGCGGAACAGCGACAGGATCGACTGCGGCGCCTGGTTGGCAATCGACAACGACTGCGTTGCCAGTTGCTGCTGTACCTGCAGGGCCTGCAGACGGGCTGAGGTTTCTTCCATATCGGCGTCAACCAGCGCTCCGATACCGGACTTGAACGAGTCGGAAAGATTCGAGATGAATTCTTTCTGCGTTTCGATCCGGCCCTGAGACGAACCGAACGCCGCAGATGCATCAATGGACGTGTCGATCAAGGTCTCGATAGTACCCAGCGCCGCCTGAGCACCAGCATCTGTCGATACATCAATCGAAGCCAACGCCCCCAGGCCACCTGCATTGGCATTGGTGAACTGCGCCGAGACAGTAACGTCCCGATCAGCGTCGGCGCCAGCCGTCGCAGCACCGGTTACAAATGTCAAAGTGCCCGGGTTGGCCGAGTCATAGTCGATTGCGACGCCCGTGATCCCCAGGGAATCGATCTGATTTTTCAGGCCAACGGCAACAATGGCATCCGTATAAGCGGCATCATATGTTCCAGATGGGTCCAGATCAGCAGCTTGCACCGTGTAGGACGCAACCTTGTCACCAATAGTGATCGAGATCTTGTCACCAGCAGCAAAGTTGTCCGTTGAACTGTCCACCACGATGTCGCCGGTTCCACCAGCTTTGTCCATCGTGAAGCCCGCGGCGTCATTGTCGGTTGTGACGTTGTCCGAGCCGGCCAGAACACCTTTGCTGGCATACCCACCTGTGGACAGGTTCTGCGAGGCCACCGAAATCGAAGATGCGGTTACGTTGCCACTGGAGTCACGATCCAGAGACGACAGGATCGAGGCTGTACCCGCCGAACCGTCAACCAGGTTAAGCCCGTTAAACTGCGCCGCTCCAACCACCGATGCGATCTGATCTTTAAGAGCAGTCACGTCGTCATTGATTTTGCCGCGGTCAACGTTGTCTTCCTGTGCCGCAACGATCTTCTCTTTCATCTGGGACAGCAGGTCAGTGACTGTCTCGGACGCATTCCGGGCCACCGCAACGGTCGATTCACCCAGTGCCAAACTGTCTTTGATGGCGTTGAACCCCTTAACGTCCGACTCCATGACTTTGGAAATCGCCCAGACGGCTGAATTGTCCTTGGCTGTGGCGACGTCCTTACCAGTTGAAATCGCGTTCTGGGTCTGCGCCAGGTTCTTGTTGACCGATTTCAGGGTTTGCAGCGCAACCATGGCGCCATTGTTGGTCAGAATGCTAGACATAGCTTTCTTCCTTTTCCGTTCGGGCTTTTTCGCCCTTGCTTACCCCGCAACATGTGCGGGCTTTGACGTCTTTCTGATCACTGCGACCCGCCGACGGGCTGTTCGCGCCACCTGAGTTTTCCAGATGCAGGATCACCTTTGGCGCCGATCTCCTAACGGAGTGCTAAGACTCGAAAATCTGAAAGTTCGGATTTGATTCAATCCTCGTGCTAGGCCCGCTTTTCCAGCTTTGCGTGACTGCGAACGGCAAAATCGCTGCGTTGCCCATCCGCTCTATAAGTACTGAATTCCTGACGCACTCGGCGCAGTTCAGCCATGCGCCCGGCAACCGCCCGAATCCCTTCGGCCGCGCTGTTCAGCAGAGCCTGATTCCGGTCGACTTTCTTTTGAACCCCAATCAGTTCATCACTATCAATCACCTCAAGATCATTGATCGCACCGATCAGATTTTCCTTTTCCGGGGCCATGTGATTCAACCGATCCAGATCCCCGTTCACCAATGCGTTGCGTTCAAGGTCCAGAATTTCTTCAAGAGATTTGATCAGGTCATGTTCAGACTTGTTAGGCATTGGTATTCTCCATCATGGACTGAAACAGGATTTCGGACAGGCCAACACCGCCGGACCTGGCAAGCTGCAGTGCCTGCTGCTGAACAAGAAACGATGAAAACTGGTCTTCACCCGCACCGCCGCCGAACGAATCTCGGGATTCGCCCAGACCTGCGGACTTAAGCATTTCAGACAGGAACGCCGCCTCAAGCTCTACCGCAGCATCTTTCAGCTTTTGCTCAACAGACAAGGGCTGCGGCGCTGGAATACCAGATAGCTTCATAGCTTTCTCCAAAAATTGCATCGAACTTTCTGGATCAAAGATGAAAGCGGTTAAAATAAACGTAACTTCCTGCGGGCAAATTCCTGGTTACGCAAACCGGAGCCGGAGCAAAATGCCCAACCCTCTTATATTGTCCACATCCTCGACCGCGAGCGCCGCAAAATCTGAAACTGCCGCCAAGGGGCACCCAATCTCGGAAGGGGCTGACACCTTTGCTGAGGTAATGGAGCAAGAATTGCAGCGTTCCGAAGGTGACAGCTTGAATGAGGACGTGCCCGAACTGACCATTAATGCCGAGGTGCGGGTTGAAGAGGATGTGGTCGAAGAAGACTCTGTTGATCTTACGACCAACCTGTCGGAAAAACCTGTAACTGACCCGCCCACCCGCGCGCCGGCGCAGGACGAAGAGATGGCACCTGAGGAAACGCCGGCATCGCTGCCCGAACCTGACAAGGCCGTAATACTCGCAGCGCCAAACAATGCGACCCCCGATCCTCGGGGGGATGCGCTTGGAAACGCGGCGCAGCACGCCCGATCTGAGGTTTCGGCTTTGTTGCAGGCGAAAACCGCACAGCAAAAACCGGAACACAATCTGCCGCAAACCACTATTGCAAAGGGCTATCGGACCAAGGCGTCGATACCCTCGGATTCTGCGCCCGGAAAACCCGAAGTGCCAGAACTAAAGCTGGTTTCGCGAGATACACCCGATGCGGCTCAGGCTCCCATAGCCATCGGTTCACCGCCAACAACACAATCCGTTCCGACATTTGTTCAAATGCAACTGATGGCGTCTGCCAAGGTGCAGGACGTTGATTTGGTATCAGACCCGGACGCCGAGGGGATTCTGCCCGCGCGCGAAAGCCAGCCATTTTCAACGGCACGGGATACGTCGGCAAGCCATCAGCACTTTTTAACCTCAGCACGGGCAGAAACGGCGCGGGCAATCGCGGGGCAGATGGCCGCTGCGATACATGCAAGACCACAATCCGGCACGATTGAACTGACCTTGAACCCGGAAGAGCTGGGCAAGATCTCAATCGTCATGAATGGCCGGGACGACGGGTTGCAGATGACGATCGCAGCCGAGCGGCCGGAAACTCTGGAAATGATGAGGCGACATCTTTCGGTTCTTGAGGCTGAGTTCAAAAACCTCGGGCTTGGCGATCTGTCTTTCAATCTGGGTGGTTCGTCAGACGGCCAGTCCGAAAGCGCGGATAGACACGCAGATTCCGGTCTGAATACAACCCAGACCGAAATGGATCAGGCCAGCGAGCCGGTCTTAACCCGGATCGGCCATAGTGGCCGCGTTGATATGAGGCTTTGAGCATGATCACGCCCACACAGAATACAGGCGCTACCGCCACACAGACCCAATCTTCGGCGCAATCTGGAACATCCGGCCTGGCCTCGGATTTTGAAACCTTCCTTCTGATGCTGACCGCCCAGGCCCGCAACCAAGACCCGCTGGAGCCGCTGGACTCATCGGAATACGCCTCACAGCTTGCTCAATTCTCGATGGTCGAACAGCAGGTTCAAACCAACGATCTGCTTACTGCGCTTGCCTATTCACTTGGTAGCGTCAACCTTGAAGAGCTTGCCAGCTGGGTCGGGATGGATGTGCGAACCGCCTCGGCCTTTCATTTCGACGGTTCACCAGAAACGCTGTATGCGCAAGCCGACCCCGGGGCGGACAGCGCCTATATGGTGATCCGCAACGAGTCCGACGAAATCGTTGAGCGCATCGCCGTTGCTACAACGGAATCTGAGTTTGTCTGGGCCGGAACCGATGACGACGGCACCCCGTTACCGACAGGAAATTATACCGCAACAATGGAAAGTTATGACGGCGATGAACTGCTGTCTGAACGCATCGCCGCAGCTTATAATCAGGTGCTCGAGGCGCAGGTGGGCACTGATGCAGTGTTGCTGACGCTCGCTGGCGGAGAGGTGGTGCCAGCAGGAATAGTCACTGCGGTGCGAACAGGAGCTTGATCTACGGTTAACGACAGGCGAAACCAAGGCAATGCCCGACTCGTTGACTGATTGGTGATCTCCCTGCCTCAAATACCGTCCCCACCGCGCGACCTTGTTGCTCAACTTGTCAGGCTCGGATTTGCCAGCGCTGGGGCACAGTTCGAAACTCTGTATGGTGGCAGGACAAACCGGGTGTGGAAGGTGCTGGGCGACGACAATGATCAAGTATTGAAACTGTACCGCTCGGACCTGGAAAACCCATTGTTTCGCAACGATCCCGCATTGGAGGCCGCCTGTCTGCGGGCACTGGCTTCTTCTGGGGTTGTGCCGCGATTGCGGGCAACGGGACAACATGACAACGGATATTGGGTGTTCTACGACCACGCACAGGGCACCCCCTGGCGGTCTGACCCGGCCCCAGTGGCTCGGTTGCTGCACCGCCTGCATTCGCTCAACCCAAACATAGAGAACGCACCCACCGGTAAAAACGGTAGCGCAGATCTGGCCGAACATGGTCAAAGCATTCTGGCGATGTGCACATCGGATCGACGGGCTCAGCTGGAAAAGATGCAACCACAGCATCATATTTTGCGGTCGGATCATACTTGCCTGATTCACGGCGACCCGGTGGCGGGAAACATCCTCGTCGCATCCTCTGGTCTGACGCTGATTGACTGGCAATGCCCAGCCGTTGGTGATCCTTGCGAGGACCTTGCGCTGTTCATGTCACCCGCCATGCAATATCTTTACAGAGGTGCGGTTTTGACCGCTGAAGAGCAAAAGTCCTTTCTTTCGGCGTATGACCGGCAGGAAACCGTAAACCGCTACCGGTCTTTACGCCGCTGGTACGGGTGGAGGATGGCGGCCTACTGCCTATGGCGCGCAGAACATGGGGCACCAGATTATGAACAAGGGCTCGAGCTGGAACTGGCCGCTTTGTGAATGTCAGAGGTCGGCCAGTGCCATTAACGCATAGGCTGGCGGCATCAGCGCCCGCCGCCAGGACCCAAGTGGAAAACGCCGCGGGGGTCGGGCCATTGGCTCAGGCAATTCCGCATCCTGTCCAAGCACCATGCGACTAAGCGCCCGCCCACAATAGGTACCCATCGCGACACCGTTTCCATGATAGGCCAGCCCGGCAAACATCCCATTCTGACCCGGAACGGGCCCTGCGAACGGCGTCAGGTCCTGGGTAAGGCACACCATCCCTGACCACATATTGGTCACGTCCACATCGGCCCATGCCGGAAACATGGCCTTGAAATCACGCTGCACCTTTTGGCGGATCGCAGCCTCGGCCTTAGGTGATGAGCGCAGGCCACCGCGCATCCCAAACAGAAACCGTCGATCCGGCATAAGACGAAAATAGTGCAGAAGATTTCGTGTATCGTAAGACATCTGATCCGAGGTCCAGCCCTGCGCCGACACCTCAGCCTCGGTCAATGGGCGGGTCACCAGAACGGTTGATTGCGCTGGCATATAGCGCCCAGACAGCCATTCAGGCATATTTTCACTGGAATATCCGTTGGTGCAGATCAGTACATTCGACGCTTTGATCCGCCCTGACCCGGTTCGAACATCAAAGCTCGCGCTGGTTTTGGTGATGTCTCTGGCCATGGTTTTCTGAAAAAATCGGACCCCAACGGAAGCGGCCGCATTTGCAATGCCGAACAGGTATTTCCGGGGGTTCAGACCAAATCCGACCGGCACGCTATAGCCCCCGAAAAAATCCCCTCCCAACCCGAGCCCGGGCAGGTCGGCCGCCTCATGCAAGCAGCCCCCGTCATCCGCCGAGCGTCGCAATTTCTCCATGGCGCGGGCGGTGTGGGCCAGGGCGGTCTCGCCCTTGGAATGAACGTCCGCTTCGATCTGATGCGCCTCAAGCAGGTCGGCGACAAGATTGACCGCATCCACTTCGGCCCGGGCAAAGCTTTCGGCCCCCTCGACCCCATATCGCCGAGCCATGCCACGATCGCTCAGCTTTGACCCACCTCGGCAGCAAAACCCACCATTGCGACCCGAGGCACCCCACCCCGGCGTCTCCGCCTCGAGAACTGCGACGGATAGGCCTGCCTGCCCCAGGAAAAGCGCGGCTGTAACACCTGTGAACCCGCCGCCGATGATGGCGACATCCACGCTCAGATCATCCTGCAACACCGGCCAGTCCGGTGCTGCGATAGTTTCATCCCACCAGCACCCTGATCGCGGTCCAGATCCATAGGTATACTCAGGGAACAGGCGTTTCATTCCGCACGCACTGCCGCCATCTCATCCTGTTTCTGCCGGACCATCGCGCGCTTGGTGACCAAAGATGCTGCTATGACACCGACCGTCACGACCGCAATCATGATCGTGGATAGCGCATTGATTTCAGGGCTGACGCCCAACCGCACAGCTGAGAAAATCTTGATCGGCAGAGTCGTGGCTGACGGGCCCGATGTGAATGATGCGATCACCAGATCATCCAGCGACAGCGTAAAAGCCAATAGCCAGCCTGAAATCACCGCCGGGGCGATGATCGGCAGGGTGACAAGACGGAAGGCTTGTGCGGGTGAGCACCCAAGATCCAACGCTGCCTCTTCCAGAGACTGGTCAAACGTGACCAGACGTGAGGATACAACAACCGACACGAAGCACATTGAAAAGGTCGTATGTGCCAGCACGATGGTCAAAATACCCCGGTCCAGTCCAATTCCGATGAACAGCAGCAAAAGCGACAGGCCAGTGATCACTTCGGGCATCACAAGAGGCGCATAGATCATGCCCGAAAACAGAGTCCGGCCAAAGAACCGCCCACCGCGTACCAGCACATAAGCCGCCGCCGTACCCAGAATGGTAGCCAGGGTCGACGAGAATACTGCAACCCGCAAGGTGACCCAGGCAGCATCAAGAAACGCTTCGTTCTGGACCAACTCACCATACCATTTGGTCGAAAATCCAGCCCAAACCGTGACCAGTTTGCTTTCGTTAAAAGAGAAGATGATCAAAATGAGCATCGGGATATAGAGAAACGCGAAACCAAGCGTCAACGAGACGACGTTGAACCAGCTTAACCTGTTCATTGCTCAGCCTCCGTCTGTTTCTGCTGGTTGCGCTGGAACAGCACGATGGGAATCACAAGGATCAGCAACAGCACAACTGCCACGGCACCGGCCACCGGCCAGTCGCGGTTCGAGAAGAACTCCTCCCACAACACTTTGCCGATCATCAATGTCCCGGATCCTCCAAGCAGTGATGGGATCACAAATTCGCCGATCACCGGAATCATCACCAGGAAACAACCCGCGATGATACCCGGGCGTGACAAGGGGATCGTTATCAGCCAGAAGGCCTGAATACGCGAACAGCCCAAATCCTCTGCGGCCTCGATCAGCGACTCGTCCATTCGTTCAAGCGCGGAATAGATCGGCAGAATCATGAAGGGCAGATAGGTATAGACGATACCGATATAGACAGCTGTGTTGGTGTTTAGAATGGTCAGCGGGGTCGAGATGATGCCCGTCCACAGCAGCAGTTGGTTCAGGTAACCTTCGTTGCTGAGAATACCCATCCAAGCATAGACCCGGATCAGGAACGATGTCCAGAACGGCAGGATAACCAGCATCATCAACGTCGGGCGCCACTCAGCCGGTGCGCGGGCCATGCCATACGCGATAGGATACCCCACCAGCAAAGTCAGTATGGTTGAAATCAACGCGATTTTGACACTGGACAGGTAAGCTTTCCAATACAGGTCATCTTCGGTTAGCCAGACGAAATTCTCAAAATCCAGCTGGCTGAAGAAATCCCTGAGCCCGGCCCAGCCCTGAGATAGATCCAGTGTCGGCGTGTAAGGCGGGATGGCCAGCTCCGTGTCCGAAAGCGAGATTTTCAGAACGATGAAAAATGGCACCAGAAACAGCGCCAATAGCCAGACATACGGGACGGCGATCAGAAGGGCGCGGCGCATCAATCCGCCAACAGAACCGCGGCGGTGGCTGTCCAGGACAGCCAGACCGGGTCTTCCCATGTAAAGGAACGACGCGAAATGCGACGGGTATTTGCCGTCTGCGCCTTGATAATCGTGCCGTTATTCAGTTCGACGTGATAAGTGGACAGATTGCCCAGATAGGCAATGTCAAGCACCTTGCCCTGCACTGCGTTGATTGCATCCGCTGGACGATCAACCGAGATCGTCACCTTCTCGGGGCGGATCGCCAGATGACAGAGCTGGCCGTTCGAAAACTCTGTGGTCGAGGACGCAGTCAAAGGTGCCTGACCTTCAGCCCAGTCAATCTGATAGGTCTCATCGGCGCTTGCCGCGGCTCGGCCCTGGATGATGTTCACGTCGCCAATGAAATCGGCCACATAGACCGAACTGGGATTCTCATAAATCCGGTCGGGTGTCGCCACTTGTATCAGATTACCCTGATCCATTACCGCAACCCGGCTGGCCACGGTCATCGCCTCTTCCTGATCATGGGTCACGATCACAAAGGTGGTGCCGGTCTTTTCCTGAATATCCATCAACTCGAACTGCGTATCCTGTCGCAGTTTCTTATCCAGCGCCCCCAAAGGTTCGTCCAGCAACAGCAGCTTCGGCGCTTTGGCCAGGGATCGCGCAAGCGCCACGCGCTGACGCTGACCACCCGAGATCTGGTGCGGTTTGCGACGGGCGAATTGTTCAAGCCGGGTCAGGCGCAACATCTCTTCGACACGATCCATAAGATCATGCTTTGGCATATTGTCCCGACGCAGACCAAAGGCGATATTTTCCCAGATAGATAGATGCGGAAACAGCGCGTAGGATTGGAACATCATGTTCACCGCCCGTTTGTTCGGCGGAATGGGATCTATATCCTGCCCGCCCAGCAGAATATGCCCTTCGGTCGGTTTTTCAAACCCGGCCAACATTCGCATCATCGTGGTCTTGCCGCAGCCCGAGGGCCCTAGCAGAGCAAAGAATTCTTTCTCAAATATATCCAAGGACAGATTGTCGATGGCCGTGAACTCACCAAACCGTTTGGTGACATTCTGGAACTGGATCAGAGGTTTCGCCTGTGGGTCTTCCCACGGCACAAAAACAGTAGAATTCAAAACGGCCCCCGTTCGGCAATCTGAAAAGAATGGCAGGGCGGTTGGTCCGCCCTGCTGAAACAAGCCGGATCAGGTGCCCGATTTGATCTTGGTCCACAAACGGGTCACGACCCGCTGTATCTTCGACGGGTAAGGCGTCGTGATATAGAGGTTTTGCATGGTCGCATCATCCGGATAGATGGCCGGATCACCGATCACGTCTTCCTCAAGAAATTCTTGCGAAGCCTTGTTGCCATTGGCGTAGTAAACATAGTTCGAGGCCGCAGCCATATTGTTGGCATCCAGAATGAAATTCAGGAATTTATGCGCACCCTCCGGGTTCGGAGCATCAGCCGGAATCGCCATCTGGTCGAACCACATCAACGACCCTTCAGCAAAGGGATGGTACTCAATTTCAACACCATTATCGGCTTCGGCCGCACGATCGCGGGCCTGCAGGATATCACCCGACCATCCCACGGCAACACAGATGTCGCCATTGGCCAATGCGTTGATATATTCCGAACTGTGGAACTTCTGAATGTGTGGTCGAACGCTGGTCAAAACCGCCTCGGCCTTGCCAATAACATCTTTGTCGTGGCTGTCCGGGTCTTCACCCAGATATTGCAGAACCATCGGAATGATTTCTGCCGGAGCATCCAGGAAATGAACGCCGCAGGATGCAAGTTTCTCCATATTCTCGGGTTTCAGAACCAGATCCATGCTGTTCAGCGCAACATCCTCGCCCAACGCTTCCTGCACTTTTCCAACATTTACACCAAGCCCGGTTGTGCCCCACATGTAGTTGATAGAATAGGCGTTGTCCGGGTCATACCCGGCAGTACGTTCCTGAATCACATCCCACAGATTGCCTGAATTCGACAGCTGTGCAGCGTCAAGCGCCTGAAAGGCTCCAGCCTGGATCTGACGCTGAAGGAAAGTACCCGAAGGCACCACCACGTCATAGCCTGATCCACCGGCCAGCATCTTGGTCTCCAATACCTCGTTGCTGTCAAAAACATCATAAATCAGAGTCAGACCGGTATCTTCCTCGAACTTTGTCAGAAGCTCTTCGTCGATATAGTCGGACCAGTTGTAAACACGCACCTCTTCAGCGAAGGCCGCCGAAGTCCCCAATGCGATGACCGCTGTCATGGTCAGCGTTTTGATTGTCATATTATTCTCCCTGCAAGTGTACGCGCTATTTTCCCGTTTTTTTGGATTTGATCAAGTTTTGCGTTTTCGCACGATCCGTCGTATGGTTTCACGAGGTCAGAAACCTGACAAGTCAACATAGCGGGAAACAGGGCAAACCACTTGGATTTGATCAAAAATAAGGCATCCAGCACTGACGGTGCGCGTGAAAAACGACCTGCGCATGAACAGGTCTATAATACCCTCAGATCACAAATCATGTACGGCGAATTGGTGCCGGGGCAACCCGTCACGATCCAGGGTCTCACTGATTCGCTGGGTGTTGGAATGACCCCTGTGCGGGAGGCTATCAGACGCCTGATATCCGATGGTGCTCTGGTGTTTCAGGGCAACCGCCGAGTGAGTGTTCCTCTTCTGACCGACGGCGACGTCGAACAGATGATTTATTCAAGAATCAAAATAGAATCAGAGCTTTCGAGGCGTGCAACTGCGAATGTGACACCTCAGGACATTGATCATCTTGAGCAGATCGACCAACGTCTGGATCGCACTATCAGCGACGGAGACGTTAGCGGCTATCTGCGCCTCAACCACCGGTTTCACGAAACGCTTTACGGCCATGCAAATGCCCCGATTCTCAATGATCTGGCCGAGCGCCTGTGGCTTAGATTCGGGCCGTCTTTGCGCGTTGTATGCGGTAGATTCGGCACTCAGAGCCTGCCGGACCGCCACAAGGATATCATTTCGGCGTTGCGCAATCAGGACGCGGATATGGCAGCAAAAGCAACCGCACAAGATATCGAACAGGGCATGGAGCTGATGGCAGACGCCTTAGTCAACGCTTAGATCTGTCCGATTCGATTGACAGGAAAAAATTTGATCATATTGTAGCTGCCAATCGCTCTTGCAGGAGATTTTCCGATGTCGACCATCACAAACCATTTGCCCACGGCCCAGCTGCAGGCCTTGGACGCCGCCCACCACATGCACCCTTTTTCGGCCAATGGCGCCCTAGGGAAAGAAGGCGCGCGTGTGATCACCCGTGCGAAGGGCGTCTACCTTACGGACAGCGAGGGTGAAGAAATACTCGATGCAATGGCGGGCCTGTGGTGTGTCAATATCGGCTATGGTCGCGATGAACTGGCCGAGGTCGCAGCCCGCCAGATGCGCGAACTGCCGTATTACAATACCTTTTTCAAAACGACCCACGTCCCTGCCATCGCGCTGGCCGCGAAGATCGCGGAACTTGCGCCAGGCGATCTGAACCATGTGTTCTTTGCAGCCGGCGGGTCTGAGGCGAATGACACAAACATCCGTCTGGTTCGGACCTATTGGGCCGAAAAAGGCCAGCCCGACAAGAACATCATCATCAGCCGACATAACGCCTATCATGGCTCTTCGGTCGGCTCGGCGTCGTTGGGCGGCATGGCAGGGATGCACGCGCAGGGTGGAATCCCGATCCCGAATATCCACCATATCAACCAACCAAACTGGTGGGCTGAAGGTGGTAGCATGTCTCCCGAAGAATTCGGCCTGGCCCGCGCGCGCGAGTTGGAAGAGGCGATTGAGGAACTTGGCGAAAACCGCGTCGCAGCCTTTATCGCCGAACCCGTACAGGGCGCAGGTGGCGTGATTGTTGCACCGGATACCTACTGGCCTGAAATTCAGCGCATCTGTGACAAATACGATATCCTGCTGATTGCGGATGAGGTCATCTGCGGTTTTGGTCGCACAGGCAACTGGTTTGGGTCTCAAACCGTCGGCATTCGCCCCGATATCATGACAATCGCAAAGGGGCTCAGCTCGGGCTATGCGCCTATTGGCGGGTCCATCGTGAGTGACGAGATTGCCGAGGTCATTGGCGGAACCGAGTTCAATCACGGCTACACCTATTCCGGCCATCCGGTCGCTGCAGCCGTGGCACTGGAAAACCTGCGCATCCTTGAAGAAGAAAAGATCGTCGAGCATGTCCGCGACGTAGCCGCCCCCTATCTGAAGAAAAAATGGGAGGCGCTGGCCGATCACCCGCTAGTGGGCGAAGCCAAGATTGTCGGCATGATGGCGTCAATCGCGTTGACACCGGACAAGGCCAGCCGTGCCAAATTCGCGTCCAATCCGGGCACTGTCGGCTATATCTGTCGCGATCGGTGCTTTGCCAACAACCTGGTGATGCGCCATGTAGGCGACCGGATGATCATCTCTCCTCCGCTGGTTCTAACACCCGCGGAAATTGATGAAATGCTCGTACGCATCCACAAATCGCTGGACGAGGCACAGGCCGAGATCATCGCACAGGGCCTGATGAAAGCGGCCTCCTGACCCGCGCAGCTTCATCTGGCAGAAAATACCTCGGGGGAGGTGCCGTCAGGCGACGGGGGCAGAGCCCCCTCCCCTACCTCAACCGCTCTAACAGCGGCGCGGAGGCATAGCCGTCCGGCAAAAGCCCCTGCGCCAGTTGATAGGCCCGAACCGCCTCGGTGGTGTTCGGGCCGGTGCGCCCGTCGATCCCCTGCGTGTCAAACCCGGCCTCGGTCAGCCGGAGCTGCAATTCCTTCTTCTCAGCAAAGCTCAACGCCCGATCACCCCGAGGCCACTCGGCCTGAAACGCCGCGCGGCCCGCCAGACGGTCGGACAAATGCCCAATGCCGATCACATAGGCATCTGCACCGTTGTATTGCTCGATCACGCGGAAATTGTCGAAGATCATCAATGCGACGCCTTCACCGCCTGCTGGCAACAAAATCGCTGCCTGACCATGATCCGCAACGGGCTGTCCATCCCACGCAACCACGCCCAGCGCCGCCCAACCTGACGGCAGCAGCGTGTAATCGCGTCTCGCGGCTGCAAAATCGAACCCGGCGGGCAGGCGCACTTCAACACCCCATGGCTGTCCCTTGGTCCACCCATGACGCGCCAGATAGGCCGCTGCCGAGGCCAGCGCATCGGTCGGGTCATCCGTCCATATATTCCGCCGCCCGTCACCGTCGAAATCCACGGCGTGATCCAGAAACGAGGTCGGCATGAATTGCGTATGCCCCATTGCTCCGGCCCAACTTCCGACCATCGTTGCGGGGCTGACATCGCCTGCCTGAATGATCCGCAGGGCGGCAATCAGTTGCGTTTCAAAGAACTCAGCCCGTCGGGCATCAAAGGCCAGCGTCGCAAGCGAACGGATCGTCTGATCCGACCCCCGAAATGTGCCGAAAGACGTCTCGAGCCCCCAAATCGCGGTCACGACCTCTTTTTCGACGCCATATTGCGCCTCAATCCGGGTCAGCACCGCGGCATGGCGTTCCAACCCCGCGCGTCCGTCTGCGACGCGCCGATCAGAAACGGCCGCATCCAGATAGTCCCAGATCGGCTTGGTGAACTCGGCCTGATTGCGATCGCGCTTGATGATATCCTTGTCATAGGCCAGCCCTGCTAGCGCGTGATCCAGAGTGCCGGACAAGATACCCTGGGTCTGTGCCCGCGTCCGAAAATCGCCAAGCCACGCCTGAAACCGGGCGCTTCTTTCTTCTGACACGCGATACATCTCCTCCGATGGTCGGACGACCGGTCGGATTGAGACTGTAAGATCAGCCGACGCCAATTGTATCGGCTGTGGCCCTTCCGGGCTTTTGATGGACTCCGCCTGTACGATGGATGCCCATAATGCTGCGGTCATAACGCCGCTTACGCATCTACGCATTCCGAATTTCCTGATAACTGCTCAACCACAGGATAGCGCAAAAATGGCAAATCACAAAGCGCTCAGCTTTCCGAGTCGCGGTCTCTCGCCTCCCGCTCAGACCGCAGCCGATCCAGGGCTTCGCGCAGCAGCGGAACCCGGTTGGGCCGGAACGAGGCCCCGGTAATCTGCATCTCTTGCATGCGATCCAACCGAAACACGCGGAAATCCTGCCGCAACAGGCACCAGCTGATCAGCACGCTGGCGCGGTCCATGTAAACGATGCTCAACGGATTTACGCAGCGATGGGTCTCGTCGCCTCTGGCATCCCAATAGGAAAATTCGATCGTCTGTTCGTCCCAGGTGGCCCGCCGCAGTTCAGCGACATCCACCGTTGGTTTCGCCGGCCGGTCAAACCGTGTGGCAGTCAGCACCGCATGGCTGAGGCGTTGGGACTGGCGCGGTGGCAAACGACCCTGCAGCTTGCGCAGGACTTCGCTGGCAGCCTCAGAGAGGCCGGGATCACCGATGGATTGTACCTCGCGCAGGCCAAGCACCAGGGCCTCAAGCTCATCATCGGTGAAGCCAAGCGGTGGCAGGGTGGCGTCCTCGATCAGGGTGAACCCGAACCCCGCCTCTCCGTCGATCACGGCGCCGAGGCTGCGCAATGAATCGATGTCTCGGTGAATAGTGCGCGGCGAAACGCCCAGATCCTGAGCCAGCTCAATCGACGTTCTTGGCGACGGGCCAGAGCGCAAGGATTGCATTAATTGGAACAAACGGGCGGTGCGGGTCATAATGCAGGTTACATTATCTCTAATGACAGAAATTGTCATTAGCTCGGCATACCCATCACCTATACCCATGATGGAGCCCAAGATGCTGACCCTTTTGACCTACCCCTCTGCCTTTGGCCTGTTCAGCGCCAGCCCGTTTTGCGTGAAGACGGCACTAATGCTGCAAACATCGGGCCAGCACTGGCAGCGATCTGACCTCCTTGATCCGCGCAAGATGCCGCATCAGAAGCTGCCGGTTCTGCGCACGCCCCAGCGTCTGATCCCCGACAGCGACCTGATCCGCGGCTGGCTTGAGACACAAGGCACCGATTTTGATCACGGGCTGAGCGATCTGCAAAAAGCCCAATCGCGTGCTCTGATCCGCCTGGCTGAGGAACATTTGTATTTTCAGATCGTTCAGGACCGTTGGGCGAATGACGAAGTCTGGCCAACCCTGTACAAGACCTTTTTCACAGGCATCCCCGCCCTGATCCGCAAACCGGTTGCCAATTCCATCCGCAAGAACGTTGTTAAAGGATTGGGGTTTCAGGGCGTCTCTCGATTCTCAGATGAGGAACGCGAGGACAGGCTGGAACGCGATCTTGAGGCGATCTCGGCCTATCTATGGCAGTCGACCTATTTGATGGGAGAAACCCCGACCTCAGTGGATATGAGCGTGGCCCCCATGCTTGCCGCGATGCGCGCGACGCCAGCCAATACACCGCTGACCCAGCGGATCAAACAGGATAAGCTGTTGAGCGACTACATAGACCGGATGGAGCAGGCGATACCGCTGTCATGACACAATTTGACGATCCCGCAGTGGCAGCGGCCTATCATGCCCTGCCCGAAGGCACACGTGCCGGGGCGCTTGCGCTGCGTCAGTTGATCCTGGAAACCGCCACTTCGTTGCCCCGCGCGCAGCCGTTGCAAGAGGCATTGCGCTGGGGGCAGCCCGCCTATCTGGCGCCCAAGGGATCCACGATCCGATTGGGCGGGCACAAAGCGGCCCGCTTTGCCCTGTTCGTGCATTGCCAAAGCCGGTTGATGGGCGATTTCACCTCGGCCTTTCCGGGCGAAGATCGGATAGACGGCAACCGGGCAGTTCTGTTTGATGATCCGGATCAGATCGACGCCACCCGCCATGGCTGGCTGATAGCCCGCGCGTTGACCTATCACCTTCCCGCAAAAGGCTGACTTACATGCGCCTTGTTCCCGAGATGCGAATTCACTTCTGACGGCGTTTGCGTTCCACCTTGCGCTTGATCTTGTCCTTCTTGCGCTTGGTGCTGACCGCCTTGCGTCGCGTTGGGCGCTTGGATGCCCCTCCGCGCCCCGTCGGCAGGGCCTGATCGTCGATCGACAACAGCTCCAACTCCAGCCCGCCCGTCACAGGTGTCGCCTCGGTCAGACGCACGGTGACGCGTTGGCCGATGGCTATGATCAGCCCGGTGTCCGACCCCATCAGGGTTCCGGCCTCGCGGTCGAAATGGAAGAACTCGCGCCCCAAGGATCGCACCGGTACCAGACCGTCCGCGCCGGTCTCGTCCATTTTCACGAAAGCCCCAAACCGGGCGATACCACTGATCCGACCCGAGAACTCAGTCCCAACACGCTCGCTCAGATAAGCCGCCAGATACCGGTCGGTCGTATCTCGTTCCGCCATCATCGAGCGGCGTTCGGTATCCGAGATATGAGTGGCAGTTTCGTCCAGCCGGGCGATCTCATCCTCGGTCAGGCCATCCGTGCCCCAGCCATGGGCCGAGATCAGCGCGCGGTGCACGATCAGGTCGGCATAGCGCCGGATGGGCGAGGTGAAATGTGCATAATTCCGCAGCGCCAGCCCGAAATGGCCGAAATTCTCAGCGTTGTAATAGGCCTGCGCCATCGACCGCAGGGTGGTCAGGTTGATCAACTCTGCATCCTCGGTGCCCGCAGCCGCATTCAGCAGTGCGTTCAGGTGGCGGGTCTGCAACACCTGCCCCTTGGCCAAATTCAACCCCGCCGCCTGAGCCGTTTCCCGCAGGCTTTCCAGCTTCTCAGGTGCCGGTTCTTCGTGGACACGGAACAGCAGCGGGCGGCGCTTAGCGATCAGGGTTTCAGCCGCAGCGACATTGGCGAGGATCATGAACTCTTCGATCAGCTTATGCGCGTCCAGACGGTCGCGGAACGCCACGCTTTGAACGTCGCCCGTATCGCTCAGGATAATCTTGCGTTCCGGCAGGTCCAGTTCCAGCGGTTGCCGCACAGCCCGCGCCTTTTTCAGTGCAGCATAAGCAGCATAGAGCGGCTTCAGTACGGTCTCTAACAGCGGCCCGGTGCGGTCATTGGGGGCGCCATCGATGGCCTCCTGCACCTCGGCATAATGCAGCGAGGCGGCGGAGCGCATAAGCCCTCGCACGAATCGGTGGCCGATCTTGTAGCCCTCGGCGTCGATCTGCATCCGCACGGCGATACACGCGCGCGGGACGCCTTCGTGCAACGAACACAAATCACCGGACAGCCGATCCGGCAGCATCGGAACCACGCGGTCGGGGAAGTAGCTGGAGTTGCCCCGCTTGCGCGCCTCGCGATCCAGCGCCGTACCGGGCTGCACATAGGCGGCGACATCAGCAATGGCGACCCAAACAACATGCCCCCCGGGGTTCTTAGGATCATCGTCAGCATGAGCGAAACAGGCATCATCATGATCCCGCGCGTCTGAGGGGTCGATGGTCAGCAGCGGCATATCCCGAAGATCTTCGCGCCCTTTCAGGCCAGCGGGTTTGGCCTTGTCGGCCTCTGCAATCACTGTGTCGGGGAAGTCATCGGGAATGCCATGCTGATGAATGGCGATCAGCGACACGGCCTTGGGGGCCGACGGGTCGCCCAGTCGTTCGACAATGCGCGCACGTGGCAGGCCCATGCGGGTTTTGGGTCCGGCCTGTTCGGCCTCGACCAACTCACCGTCTTTTGCACCCAGTACGGCACCTTCATTGACCAGCCACTCGTTCTGTCCGGCCTTGTCGATAGGCACGATCCGTCCGCCCTCGGTCCCTTTGCGGAAGATACCGACGATCTTGCGCGGGTTGGTTCCGATCCGGCGGATCAGACGGGCCTCGTAATTATGGTCTCCCTCCTGCACCACGGTCAGACGGGCCAGAATGCGGTCGCCTTCACCCAGCGCCGGGTCACTGGCGCGGGTGATCATCAGAACAACCGGCTCGACCCCTTCGCCATGCCATTCCAGCGGGCGCGCGAACAGATCACCATCGGCATTCGGCGCCTTTACCTGCAACACGCTGACAGGCGGCAAACGATCCGGGTCACGATAGCTGCGATTGCGCTTTTCCAGATGCCCTTCGGCCTCAAGTTCCTTGAGGATGCGTTTCAGGTCGATCCGATCCGCGCCCTTGATGCCAAAGGCTTTAGCAATGTCGCGTTTCGAGGTCAGGGTGGGGTTCGCCGAGATCCAATCGAGGACCTCTTGCTTGGTAGGGATGCGAGTCATGATTTCGGCCTATCACGGAGATGCGGCGGCGTCATGACCAAAAAAGGGTCAGGCTCGCAGATCGGCAACCGTATCGACATCGCGCAGCTGATCCAGCATCGCCACCCGGCATCCGGGGATCGAGGCCAGCGTGTCGGCCAGCGCATGTTCCGTCGACCAGCGCACGTTTTGGAACAGGCCGTGCGGCAGGGCACCAATGCGTTGCGCCCCGACCAGCCAATATCCGCCATCCGGGGCCGGACCAAACACCATCTGGTTGCGCCCCAATGCCCGGAACGCGCGCGCGATATGCCCCCGTGTAACCCCCGGGATATCCGCACCGATCAGACAGACTGGCCCTGTTGGCATTTTCCGCAGCATCCGCCCCATACGATCGCCCAGATCCCCTCGACCCTGTGGCGCACGTGGCAGATCAGCGGGCCAGATGCGGCTGTTCAGCCCTTCGCGGTCCGGCGAGACCGCCAGCACGATCTGCCAGCGCGGATCGCGCAGGCGCCGGATCAAAGAGCGGGTCTGATGCCGAAACCACCACGCCGCACCGACCATACCGATATCGCGCCCCAACCGGGTTTTGACACGGCCCGGGCGCGGTTCTTTCACCATGATCACCAGGGTGCGCTGCATGAATCAGGAAAAATAGTCGGTCAGGATACGGGTATAGACCGCCTTGAGCTGTTCAATCTGCGCCACCTCAACGCATTCATCCACCTGATGCATGGTTTTGCCGACCAAACCAAATTCGACAACCGGACAATGATCTTTGACGAAACGTGCGTCCGAAGTACCTCCGGTTGTCGACATCTCGGGCGTGAACCCGGTTTCAGCCGCAACCGCTTTGGCCACCAATTCCGACAGAGGGCCAGGAGGGGTCAGAAAGCTTTCGCCCGATATCTTGATACGCACGTCAATTTCGACACCAAACGCGGTGGCCACATCGCGCGCCTGCGCTTGCAGCCAATCACTGAGGCTGGCGCCGGAATGCAGGTCGTTGAACCGGATGTTCACCGCCCCGCTGCACTGTGCCGGGATGACATTTGTGGCGGAATTGCCGGTGTCGATCGCCACAACCGCCAGCGTCGAGGCATCGAAATGGTCGGTGCCCTGGTCCAACTCGTGACTGGCCAGCCTGTCCATCAGCCGGGCCATGGCGGGTAGTGGGTTCTTTGCCCGGTGCGGATAGGCCGAATGGCCCTGCACACCTGTTACGGTAAACCAGGCGGTCATCGAGCCGCGACGGCCAATCTTCATCATTTCACCCATCCTGTTCGGGCAGGTGGGTTCACCGACCAGGCAGACGCTCATCCGCTCACCGCATTGATCCATATGGTCAAGCAGGGCGGTGGTGCCATGCAGCGCATCAGCCTCTTCGTCACCCGTGATCGTCAGGATGATGGCCCCGTCGGGCGGCGTGTCGCGTACAAAATCCACTGCCGCCGCTGCAAAGGCCGCCACACCCGATTTCATGTCAGTGGTCCCGCGCCCATACATGAACCCTTCCCGGATTTCTGCCCCGAAAGGCGGTGTGGTCCAAGCGGCCTCGTCGCCCACTGGAACAACATCGGTGTGACCGTTGAAACCAAAGCTTCGGGCGTGACCTTTTGCACCCCATCGCGCAAACAGATTGCTGATGCCGGCGCGATCAACACGGGTACAATCAAACCCCGCCTGTGACAGGACATCCTGCAGCAGGACAAGGGCACCGCCTTCTTCAGGTGTGACCGATGGGCAACGGATCAGGTCGGCCGTCAACGCAATCGGATCTGTCATGGTAGGCCCTTTCCATAAAATTTCTTTCAGGTTCGTGCACAGATTCAACGAATTGGCCCGATTGCCAACCCCAACAGGCCAGAAACCGCGGGCTTTTTCCACCTTGTATCGAACTGACACCCCCGGAAAACATGGGGCCTTACGCTGCGATTGCCTTGTCTGCCGGTTCGAATATGCGCTAGAGGGCCGCGAAACAGGTGATTTTACGATGACACGTGCTCTTTTCGCATTGATCTGCCTGACTTTCGCCGTTCTCGGCCAGCAAAGCCAGGCCCAGACGCTGACGGTTTCGACCGTGACACGGCCTCCGTTTTCTTTTGTCGAAGATGGAGCCCAAACCGGATTCTCGATGGACCTGCTTGAGGCGTTGGCTGAATCACTGAATTGGGACTATTCCATCCAACGTTCCGACGCCTTTGGCGACATGCTGGGCGCAGTGCAGGACAGATCCGCCGATCTGGCCATCGCCAATATCTCGATCACTGCCTCGCGAGAAACGCAGATGGACTTCAGCCAGCCGATTTTCGAGGCTGGTTTGCAGATCATGGTGCCATCGGACGCGGTGCGCCGCCCGTCACTGCTACATGCGTTACTGTCGCGCGAATTGTTCATTGCTATCGGGCTTGCCTTTGCCATCCTTCTTGGCGGCGGCATGCTGATGTGGGTGTTCGAGCGCCGCTCGCAGCCCTATTTCGACCGCAAGCTAGACGAGGCCTGGTTCCCCTCATTCTGGTGGGCCTTGAACCTGGTGGTCAATGGCGGGTTTGAGGAACGAATGCCGCGAACGCCATTTGGTCGAATTCTGGGTGTAGTGCTGGTTGTATCTTCGCTGTTTATCGTCTCGGTCTTCACCGCGCGGATCACCTCGGTCATGACAGTGGATGCAATCAGTGGCAGCGTGAATTCGATAAATGACCTTTACGGCAAAGAGGTCGGAACAATCTCGAATTCAACCGCTGCTAACTTCCTGAACCGCCGCGAGATCGAGTTTACCAACTATGATGGGCTCGACCCCATGCTTGAAGCCTTTCGCAACGAGGAACTGGACGCCATCGTGTTCGACGCGCCGATCCTGTCCTATTTCGCCGCCCATGAAGGCCGCCGGATTGCCTCGATGACAGGCGGTATATTCCTGCGCGAGAATTACGGTATTGCCTTCCCCACCGGGTCCCCCCTGGTCGAAGACGTCAACCAGGCGCTGCTGTCGTTGCGCGAAGACGGCACCTATGACGAGATTTATCGCAAGTGGTTTGGGGCGCGGAACTAAGCCGTCTCTTCATCCCCGAAAAACGGGGTCATCTGCGCCACGATCACTGCATTTTCATCCAGCGCGCGCTGCATTAGGGCCCGTTCATCCGGGTCGATCTCGTGACCTTGCGCCTCACGTTCGGCCAAAGTGCCATAGCCTGTGACATCCAAAGGCGCGGTATCTGCCTGTTTCAGGATCGCCACCGTTTCGCGCACGGCCTCGGCCTCGTCGACGCCGCTGGCAAAACACATCAATGCCGCCCCGGTTGCGCCGTCGGGCAGGCCATCGCCATCCTTGCGACCGATCTGTACAAGCAGGGTATAGACCTGCTGACGCGAAGGTTTCTTTTGCTTTTCCATGCAAGGGGCCATAGCCGCGCACCTGCCTGCGGTCAAGCAGCCGGGGAATTGCAGTGGATCGCCTGTGCCGCCATAGTGCCCGCAGTAACCTGACACCGATCACAAAAGGACGTTGCCATGACTTATCCGGATTTCATCACAGGATTCCCAAGCCTCGACGTGCCCTTCCCCGAAGATGTGGTGCAAACGGCCGTGATCAGATCAGACGCGGGGCTGGTGGCGTTTTTTACCTTTCTTCAGGATTTCGAACTGCCCCTTCATTCCCATCTGGCACAATGGGGAACTGTGGTCGAAGGTGAGATTGAGCTGACCATTGGCGATGAAACCAAGAGCTATGGCCCCGGTGACAGCTATTCGATCCCCGCAGGAGTGGAGCATGGCGGCAAGATCAAAGCCGGGTCGCGCGTCATTGATGTGTTCGAAGAACCGGACCGCTATCCGGTCAAAGGGTAAGCGATAACAAAAAAAGGGCCGCAGCGGATCGCGCTGCAGCCCCCTTGTTTGATCCGCGCCCAGTATTAGTCGCGCAGCAGCTCGTTGATCCCGGTTTTCGAGCGGGTCTTTTCATCCACCCGTTTCACGATCACGGCGCAGTAGAGGTTGATGTTGTTCTTGGACGGCATCGAGCCCGCAACAACCACCGAATAGGGCGGAACTTCACCATAGATGACCTCGCCGGTTTCGCGGTCGACGATCTTGGTCGATTTGCCGATGAACACGCCCATGCCCAGAACCGAGCCTTCGCGCACGATGCAGCCTTCGACCACTTCGGACCGGGCGCCGATAAAGCAGTTGTCTTCGATGATGGTCGGACCCGCCTGCATCGGTTCCAGAACGCCGCCGATCCCAACACCGCCCGACAGATGGACGTTCTTGCCGATCTGCGCGCATGACCCGACGGTGGCCCAAGTATCAACCATTGTGCCCTCGTCCACATAGGCACCCAGGTTCACAAAGGACGGCATCAGAACCACGCCGGGCGCAATAAAGGCGGATTTGCGAACGACGCAATTCGGCACCGCGCGAAAGCCAGCGGCCCTCCATTGGTTTTCACCCCAACCCGCGAACTTGCTGTCTACCTTGTCCCACCAGCCGCCGTCCTGAGCGCCGCCGGTCTGGATTTCCATATCCTTGATGCGAAAGCCCAGCAGAACCGCTTTTTTCGCCCACTGGTTCACATGCCAGTCGCCGCTGTCTTGCTTTTCCGCGACCCGCAGCGACCCGCTGTCCAGCGCGTTCAGCGTATCTTCGATCGCTTCGCGTGTCTCGCCGGTGGTGGCGGGGGTGATGGCATCTCGCACCTCCCAGGCGGCTTCGATGGCGGCTTCCAGTTGCGCGTTGGACATTTGGCGGCTCCCTGCAGATTCTGTTCACGCTTGTGTTGCCTATACGCAAGCGACGGACTGGCTGCAATGCGACGCTGAGCGCGCGCTTTGCGGCTGTTTGTTGCGGTTTCAGCCGTTCAGAGGGTCCGGTGAGATGTTTCCACCACAGATCAGCACCGCCACCCGTTCGCCCGGCTCTGGCGTGTAAGCCCCCGATAGCAGCGCAGCCAAGGCTGTTGCGCCCGCTGGTTCCACCAGAACGCGATGCGCCCGCCACAAGGCCTGCTGCGCTTGAGAAATGGCCTGATCACTGACCAGAACCGATTGCACGCCCTGTGCCAGATCGAAACAAATTGAGCCGATCCGCCGCGCGCCCAGCGCATTTGCCGCAATGCCCGAGACGGACACATCCACCGGTTCTCCGGCCTGCAGGGCTGCATTCAGCGCGCAGGAGGTTTCCGGCTCAACCGCCACGACCTTGCGCGTGCCTTGCAGCCAGGCCAGCGCCCCGGCGATCAGGCCGCCACCGCCCACCGCGATCAATACGGTATCCGCTTTCAGGCCCTGTGCCTCCCATTCGGCAAAGCAGGTTCCCTGCCCGGCGACCGTAGCGGGGGCGTCATAGGCGTGAATCTGCATCGCGCCCGACGCATCCTCATACGCCTGCGCCGCAGCAAGAGCGTTGGCATATTCTCCCGGCACCACGCTCAGATTTGCGCCTGCCTGTTCAATCAGCGCGATCTTGGATGGCCCCGCCAGTTCGGGCACGAAAATCTTGGCCGGATAGCCCAGCGCCTGCGCGGCAAAGGCGGCCGCTGCGCCGTGATTGCCACCCGATGCGGCCACAACCCCGGCCTCGGGCACATCCGAACTGATCAGAGTGTTAAACGCCCCGCGCGCTTTGAAACTGCCGGTGTGCTGCATATGCTCCAGCTTCATTTCCACCGGAAAATCCAGCCCAAGGGCACGGCTTTCCACCACTGGCGTCACCTGCGCATAGCCACTTATGCGGTGTTGCGCCGCCAGTATTTCGCTCTTCCAATTCATTCTCATCTTTCCGTGACTGGCACTCTGCGCCCGAACCCTATAGCTGTTTGGAAAACACGCAAGCAGGGATCGTTACCCCATGAGAGAAGACCGCCTCAGCCCGTTTCGAGACGCGCAGACCGACCGTTCAACCGCAAGCGAGGTACCCGACACCCCGCAAACCCGCTCACCCGCCTATCGCCTTGCCTTTGCCGATGAGGATTTCCTGTGCCGGGACGAGTTGCGCCCGGTGCGCCTGCAGCTGGAACTGCTCAAGCCCGAGATGATCATGACCGAGCGTGAGATCACCTCGACCATCGTCATGTTCGGCGGCGCGCGTATCCCTGAGCCATCACAGAAACACACCGCGCGGACGGAAACGCTGGCCGGGCTGTCGGAATATTACGACGAAGCGCGCGAGTTTGCCCGGTTGATGACCGAGAAATCGAACGAAACCGGCGGGCGAGAGAATGTAATCGTCACCGGCGGTGGCCCCGGCGTGATGGAGGCTGGTAACCGCGGCGCGCAGGATGCGAACGGCTGTTCCATCGGCCTGAACATTGTGCTGCCGCATGAACAGGCACCGAACCTGTACGTTACGCCCGAGCTCAGCTTTAACTTCCACTATTTCGCCATCCGCAAGATGCATTTCCTGATGCGCGCCCGCGCCATCACCATCTTCCCCGGCGGCTTTGGCACCATGGATGAGCTGTTCGAGTCCCTGACCCTGATTCAAACCGGCCGTATGGAGCGTGTGCCTTTCCTGCTATTCGGTCGCGCGTTCTGGGAAAAGGTCATCAACTGGGAGGCGCTGGCCGATGCCGGCACCATCTCGGACGAGGATCTGGACCTGTTCCGGTTCGTCGATACCGCGCAAGAGGCGGTCGACATAATCGAGAAATGGGAACCCACCCCGCCCCGTGACGAAATACCGGGGCGCTAAACGATGGGGCGCAAGACCGGCGAGATGCTGCATCTGCGGGGCAACGCACTGACCAAGGGCGAGCCCGTGGCCCTGCCCCTGACCCAAAGCAGTATGTTTCACCTGCCCGGCGCACCGGACGGGCATGATTTCTACGGTCGCGTCAACAACCCAACCTGGGAACATCTGGAACAGGTTCTCGCCCATCTTGAAGACGCCCGCTGCCTGGCTTTCCCGTCGGGCATGGCGGCGATCTCGGCCGCGTTGTTTGCCACGGTCAAAGCCGGGTCGCGCATCCTAATCCCGTCGGATGGCTATTACGTCACCCGCGTGCTGGCCGACCGATTTCTGTCAGGTCTGGGTGTCATCGTGACAGAACGCCCGACAACCGCCTTTTCCGACGGCGGGTTCGACGGCATCGATGTGGTCTTTGTCGAAAGCCCCTCGAACCCTGGTCTGGATATGATGGACCTGCCAGCCATCGCGTCGTCCGTGCGCGCAGCTGGTGGGATCACCATTGCTGACAACACAACCATGACACCACTGGGCCAGCGTCCTTTGGATATGGGCGTAGATATCGTCGTGTCCTCGGACACCAAGGCCATGGGTGGGCATTCCGATCTGCTGATGGGCCATGTGGCCAGCCGCAATACAGATGTCATGGAGCGGGTCGAGGAATGGCGGCGTGTCTCTGGCGCGATCCCCGGTCCGCACGAGGCTTGGTTGCTGCATCGTGGGCTGGAAACACTGGATGTTCGGTTTGACCGGATGTGCAGCTCGGCCCAGGTGTTGGCAGAACGGTTGGCGGCGCATCCGTCTGTGAAAGACATCCGCTATCCCGGCCTGCCAGGTGACCCATCCTACACCTTGGCACAGGCTCAGACCACGCGGTTCGGATTCCTTCTTTCGATCACGTTGGAAACCCAGGCCAAGGCCGAAACCTTCATCAACACCTGTCCAATGCTGCGCCCTGCGACGTCTTTTGGCGGCGTCCATAGCTCGGCCGAGCGCCGCGCCCGTTGGGGCGACGACGTTGACCCCGCTTTTGTCCGTCTGTCGGTGGGATGCGAGCCGGTGGTTGAGCTTTGGCAGGCAATCGATGCCAGCCTGAACGCACTGTAATTACTTTTTGGGCGTGCGCAGCTCGGTGAACACGTAGATCGGCAGCACGACGCTGGCGATCAGCGCGCCCAGCCAGACCAGCAGTGTCGCAGCCAGCAGGTTGGAAATTCCGCCAACCGTCAGCCCATTGGTCACCAGATCGGTCACAAGCAGGCCGACAAAGGTCACGATCAACGCGATCCCGCCTTTCAACGAAGGCGCCCTTTTCTCACCCAACTTCAGGATCAGCGGCTCGGCCACCACCTGCACCAGCGTGAAGACGATCACCACAACGATGAATGAAATCGGCTTGATTGCAAAACCGGTCAGTAGCAAAGCGGCCAACATTAACCCAATGGCATTGCCCGCCAGCAGGGCCAGAACCGATTTAAGTCTGCGCGTCATCGGCTGATCTCCGTCAATGAATAATATGAAACAGCCTGATAGTATCAGAGATTGCGAAACTTGCGAACCAATTTAGCCACCGGTTCTTTTTGACCTGTTGAAATCACGTGATAAAATACCTTCATCATGATCAGCCCTTCCCCCATCCATGAGAGGTGAGATGAGCGACGATCCCTATGCCGCACTTGGCGTGGCCAAAGATGCCAGCGACGCTGAAATCAAAAAAGCGTATCGGCGTATTGCCAAGGAATGCCATCCGGACTTGAAACCCGGGGACGCCGAGGCCGAAGCCAAGTTCAAGGCCGCCGCCGCGGCCTATGATCTGTTGAAAGATCCTGAGACGCGCAAACGCTATGACAATGGTGAGATTGATGCCTCGGGACAGGAACGCCCGCAACAGCAATACTATCGCGATTACGCCGAAGCCGCCGGCAACCCCTATCGCGGGCAGGCGACGGACCCGGACGACATGTCGGATATATTTGCCGAATTCATGCGGGGTCGCGGCGGATTTGGTGGGCAAGGCGGCCGCGAGTTTCACGCGCCCGGCCACAATCTGAACTTCACGCTTCAGATCAGCTTTCTGGATGCGGTATTCGGCGCCAGCCAGAAGCTGACCCTGCCGGATGGGGACCGGATCGAAGTCAAGATACCCGCAGGGATCACAAGCGGTCAGACCATTCGCCTGCGGGGCAAGGGTGCCGCTGGCTATGGTGAGGGGCCGCGCGGCGATGCGCTGGTGACAGTATCAGTCGCGGATCATCCGGTATTCGACCGTCAGGGAAATGACATTCACATCACGCTGCCCATCACGATTGATGAGGCGGTGCTGGGCGGCAAAGTGGCGGCGCCCACGATCGATGGGGGCGTAAACGTGACCGTTCCGGCCGGAACCAGCAGCGGCAGAACCCTGCGCCTGCGGGGTAAGGGCGTTAAGAAGCGCGGTTCGGCCGAACGGGGCGACCAGTTGATCGAGCTGACCATTTCAATGCCCGATCAAATCGATGATGAGTTGAGGCAATTTATGGATTCATGGCGAGAAACCCACCGCTATGACCCACGCAAAGGAATGCCGTCATGACCCGCACCCTGACCGAAGAGGAACTGATCACCGCCGTAGCCCGGCTGACTTCGACCCGATTGACAGAATATCTGGCCGCCGAAATCGTGATCCCCGAACAAACAGATCGCGGATTGGTCTATCACAGCCTCGACGTTGCCCGGCTGGAGTTGGCCTGCGAGTTGCACGACCAATACGAAATGGAGGCAGACGCAGTGTCGATGATGATTTCCCTGATCGACCAGATGCATGGGCTGCGCGCAGAACTTCGAGAGGTCCTGAACGCCGTCGCAGCGCAGCCAGATCCGGTTCGTCAGCAACTGATCAAAGTGATCGGCACCGCGAGATTTGGGTGAGAGCGGCCTAATTGTCGACCAGATATTCTTCGGGAACAAAGAATGTGTAATCTCGGTCGGCAACAGCCTCGTGGCAATCGTGGCAATACGCAACTGCGTTGGCGCGATCCCCCATCGTGTCCCCAAACAATGACCCGTCCGGCATGACCATGATATAGCGCCAGTCAGCCGTAGCAGGGTTGGCGCCCTCGGCCAGTTTCTGCATGACGAACATCGCGCCGGGATGGCTTTTCCCCTCATCCGTAACGGTCACGCTGTCCTTGGCCAGCACAGACCCCACCGGAAGCTTTTCGCCTTCTGTCAGGGTTGCATAATTATACGCCATCCGGTTTGCATAGCTGTTCACAAATCGTCGACCATGGGTTTCAGATATATAGGGCGCATCGTTGTACAGCGGCCAGTTTTGGTAATTCAGAAGCAGATCCAACTGCGCTGCGGCATAGCCGCGTGCCATCCGGCGCTGCAACGAGTCATAAATTTCACGCGCATCGTCCTTGGTCAGATCAGCCGGATTTTCGATAGCCAGATGAGCATCCTCATCATTTGACTGCGCAACAGCATCAGTTACGGCGACGGCCACACAAGCCAAAACTAAAACAAAATTAAAGTACGGGATTTTCAATCGAAACATCATAGAGATAATCCAACTCGTAACCTGTTATGCCGCAATCGGCACACGGAGCTGAAATACAAGGTAGCCGCCGTGAACGAATTTGCCACATGCCAGCCACCGAACTCACCCTATTGTGCGCAAGTGAGCCTGGTGCATCCACACCTAGCCAATGAAACATATCAAATTTTGCATTCGATAGACAGCGCCCCAAAAATTAATTTTGCGACGCCCTTCTATTCTGCTGCTTATCCGCGGTCGAGACCGGCCTCGGCCTCAATCTGCTTGCGCGATTTACGGGCGCGTTCGGTGGCCGATTTCAGCTGACCGCAGGCCGCCATAATGTCCTCGCCCCGCGTCTTGCGGATGGGCGAGGCATACCCGGCCTGATAGATGATATTGGCAAAAGCCCGAATACGATTGTTCGAGCTGCGCTTATACGGCGCGCCGGGCCATTCGTTGAACGGGATCAGATTGATCTTGGCCGGGATTTGGTGGCGCTTGATATGTTCGATCAAACGATGCGCATCCTCATCGCTGTCATTCACACCATCAAGCATCACGTATTCAAACGTAATCCGTTCCGAATTGGAAACCTTGGGATAGCTGGCCAAAGCCTGCAGCAACTCTTCGATATTCCAGCGTTTGTTGATCGGCACCAGCACATCGCGGACTTCATTGGTCGTCGCGTGGAACGAAATTGCCAGCAGGCAGCCGATTTCCTGCGCGGTACGCGCGATCTCGGGCACCACTCCCGATGTCGACAGGGTAATCCGGCGGCGAGACAGCGAGATACCTTCGGGGTCCATCGCGATTTTCATCGCATCGCGGACATTCTCGAAATTGTAAAGAGGCTCGCCCATACCCATCAGAACGATGTTCGACAGCAGGCGGGTTTCGTCCTTGGGCGCACCCGGTACCGGCCACTCGTCAAGATCATCCCGCGCCATCATCACCTGACCGACAATTTCCGCCGCCGTCAGGTTGCGCACCAGTTTCTGCGTGCCTGTATGGCAGAAGGAACAAGTCAACGTGCAACCGACCTGAGACGAGATACACAGCGTGCCGCGATCGTCCTCGGGAATATAGACCACCTCGACCTCATGGCCGCCAGCAATACGGACCAGATACTTGCGTGTGCCATCCTCGGACACCTGTCGGGTCACAACCTCGGGGATTTCGATCACGAAATGCTCGACCAGCTGGGTGCGATAGGCTTTGGCCAGATTGGTCATCTCGGCAAAGTCGCGCACACCCCATTGGTAAATCCACTGCCAGATCTGGCCCGTGCGCATCTTGGCCTGTTTTTCAGGCGTGCCGTGTTCGATCAGGGTTTCGCGCAGGCGATCCCGGGTCAACCCGACAAGGTTCACCTTCCCCTCCGGCAATTTGCGGGGGATGGTCATGACGTCTTGAGTGATCGGCGCTTTGGGCGACATAGGTGGGTCTCGAAGATTCTGGCTTGGAATGCGCCTCTATATAGGACTGCGCGCAAAGATCAAAAGAATTCGTCGCGCCTAATTTGCAAAACGCAGCAATTCGTCAATCCGCAGGCGCCCCAATTCAATCCGGCAAGAGGTGATACCAATGCCGGTTCCCGACCCACCACCAAAAGACGCGCCGACCGCCTCGCACTGCGCATCACGATACCCGACCCACGCGCTTTGCGCCGCCTCCATCGCAGGCGCCGCGCTTGTCCGTCCGGTCACCTCGTCCAACGCGTTGGCTGCATCCATGGCAAAGCCAAAACTATCGGTCAGCGCGGCCTCAACCCCCGCTTCCATACTGGCAACGCAAGATCCGATTTCGACTTGTGAACTTGCGTTCGTGCATTCCATTGCAGGATCCGCCACAGCCAACGTGGGGGTTAAAACAGCCAGTAGCACCAAACGCATGACATACTCCTCGAAGGGTCGTTAGACTAACGCGTTCAGCTTAGCACAGCGACGCCAGAGGTTACAAAAAACCGCGGGGGGATCAACCCCGCGGTCATTCGAACTCCTATGCCGCCCGGACGTTTCCAGGCCAGCCGTACTGGATCACGCACCTGCTGGTGGAATAAAGCAATCCTCGGCGTCCAGCGTTTTGACCGGATCGTTTGGCCCACATTGCTCTCCCGAAACCGGGTATGTCTCAGCGGATTTATCACAAGCGCTCAGCAATACGACGGCGGTCAGCACAAACAGGCCCAAAACTTTCTTCTGCATCGATGCTCTCCTTTTCTCTCTGCTTGAACCGATTAGTTCAGTATTTCAGAGCACGGAGCATTGACGCAGATCAAATTTATAGATGACGTTAAGTTAAGCTATGAAGGAGGGCGGTCCTATCCTGCGAAACTGGCACCACTTTGCAAGCCGGGCCACTGCCCGAGCGCTGGCGCGCTCAGTTGGTACAGCGTTTCTCGGCGTCGTCTAAAGCGGCTGTGAAGCCCAGCAATGAGAAAGTATCTTTGGTCTGAGTACCGCGTTCGGACCGGGCGGTCAGCACTGCTTCGGTACCGCTCTTCATGGCAGCGATTACTTTTTGGTCATCACCCTCTGACGCGGGCCAGGCCCATTCGCCTTCGGTGCTGAATTCGAAGCTGTTTCCGTCGATGGATACAGATACGGTCGATCCCGCGGCAAACGGATAGCCCCCGGTGAATGAGACGCGCCCCTTCACATCGGGATCAGGTCTGAACACGACAAACAGCAGGATGTCGCTGCGCCTTACCGAAACAACGCGCCCGCCGCGCGTGTTGACGGTTTCATCCGGCGTTGCAACGCTCCAGCATTCGGTTGGGTCCTTTTCCACAAACACACTCCAGTCGGTGTTTACGGATACTCTATTGGTGCTGTCTGCCTGCTGAGCGGTTGCAGCCGTTGTCATCCCTGCCACGCACAGGCCCGCGATTACGCGGACGAGCTTTGATCCCATCTGTCCAGCCTCCTAGCTCGACCTAATACCTCATACCCACCGGAAAGGCTCGCGAACCCTGACGGTTCGTCTGTAAGTTGCGTCTTCCGGTGATTGCCGACATACACACACTATCGCAAGTTTCGCCATAGGCGAAAGGGCGGTTGGCAGTTTTTTGCGCATGTTTAGGAGGGTCCCGATGACGCAGCCTGTAGCAATGACCGAACTATGGCGGGGGCCTTTACTGGAAAGCCTGCATCTGGGACATGCGGTTATCTGTGATGACACGGGTCAAATCGTGCGCAGCTGGGGCGACCCGGAGGCGATAATCTACCCCCGGTCTTCGGCCAAGATGATACAGGCTCTGCCGTTGATTACATCGGGGGCGGCCGCGAAATACGGGCTGAACAGCGAGCATCTGGCATTGGCCTGTGCCTCGCATAACGGCGCGCATATTCACACAGACAGGGTAACGTCCTGGCTGGACCATCTGGGCCTGGCTGAACCCGATTTGCGCTGTGGGCCGCAAGAGCCTCAGGATATGGCGGCGCGCGACGGGCTGATACTTGCCGACGACACGCCCTGTCAGATCCACAACAACTGCTCGGGCAAACATAGCGGGTTTTTGACGGTAGCCCAGCATATGGGTGCCGGGCCGGAATATCTTGAAATCGACCACCCGGTTCAACAGGCCTGTTTGTCCGCGCTGGAAGAAACCACCGGCGAAACCAGCCCCGGCTATGGCATCGATGGCTGTTCCGCCCCGAACTTTGCCACCTCGCTGGTAGGGATGGCACGGTCGATGGCGTGGTTTGCCTCGGCGGCGGACCGGTCGGACCGGGCCAGCGATGCAGCACAACACCTGACCGCGGCGATGATCAAACATCCCGAGCTCGTGGCCGGAGAGACGCGCGCCTGTACCGAGCTGATGCGCGCCATGAACGGGCACGCCGCGATCAAGACCGGGGCCGAGGCCGTATTCATCGCCATCATCCCTGAAAAACGCATGGGCGTCGCGCTGAAGATCACCGATGGCGCCACCCGTGCCAGCGAATGCGCCATTGCTGCCATTCTGGTCAGCCTCGGCGTACTGGAGGCCGATCACCCGGCCACCCGCACCTTTATGAACGCCACGCAATACAGCCGTCGCGGGCTGGAATGTGGCGTGATCCGACCCGCGCCGGGATTCCCCGGCTAGGGCGGCTACATCTCAATCTCGTGAATCTCGGCCACCTCGACCGAGCCTGACCCGTTCACGACCATGGGGCATCCCTTGGCCATCTCGTTGGCGGCGTCGATGCTGTCGGCTTTGATCACCGTAAAGCCGGAGACCGGGTTGGCACCGCCATTGTCGACCACACCGCCCGAACTGACGGTATAGGACTGGCCCACCGGGTTGCCGGGTATTTCTAGTGACGGGCCCATATTCTGAAACCATGCGCCCCAAGCGGCCATGGTTGCTTCGACTTCGGCCGGGTCCGATGGCGTGGTCCCGCCGTGATAGACAAACAGAAACTGTGGCATTTCTTTCCTCCCAGATGAAAACTTATTGCACCAGACCGGCCAGCTTGTTCAGCGTCGAGGTCCAGCCTTTCTCGTGGTTTGCGGCGATCTCGTCATCGCCCAGGTCGCGGTGATCGACCACCAGCCGAGCGCCGCCGCCTGCGGCTTCGATCCGCAGCGTTACATGGCTTTCGGCCCCGCGCTGATCCTGATCGTCATGCCAGCCCCAGGTGAAGCCAACCGAATTGGGCGGATCGACATGGGTCACATGGCCCGAGACCTTGAACCGCTGGCCCTCGCCATTCTGCATGACCGAATACCACGGACCAACGCGCGAAAAATCGAGAGTATGTTCGGGCACGTGCACCCCTTCGGGACCCCACCATTGCAACAGCCGTTCTGCGACACTGATCCACGCAAACAGATCCTCTGGCGGTATCGGGAACGTGCGCTCCAGCTTTAGATCGGCCATGAGGTATCCCTTTCAATAGCATCGCCCAGACGATCCAGACTGCTTTCCCAGAATTGTCGTTTCGAAATGGTCCACTCCGCGATTGCGCGCAGACCTTCGGGGCGGATCGAATACATCCGCTGGGTGCCCTGCACCCGTTGCCGAACCAGCCCGGCCTCACGCAAAACCTTCAGGTGACGCGAGACCGCAGCACCTGACATACCGCGCCCTTCGATCAGATCGCCTGCGGGCTGCTCTCCGTCCTGCATCAACTGTTCAACGATCGAAAGACGCGTGGCGTCGGACAAGGCGAAGAATGTGGTCAGAAGCGTATTCATGACCACTGTTTAACATTTTTGTTAAATAAAGGGAAGCCCCGGCTTTCAGGCTTGGGAAAATTCCTGCCGCGCATAGCCCTGCAGATACAAAAGCGCGGTCAAATCGCCATGGTTGACGCGCACTTCGCATTGTTCCGCGACCGAAGGCTTTGCATGCAGCGCAACCCCGGTTCCGGCCCGGCCCAACATACCCAGGTCATTTGCCCCGTCACCCACAGCGATCACATCGTTTTCGGACAGGCCCAGACGCTTGGTAATCTGTTCCAGCGCGTCGACTTTGGCCTGTCGTCCCAGAATCGGTCGCTGCACATCGCCGGTCAGCTTGCCGTTTTCGGCCAGCAGAGTATTGGCACGGTTTTCGTCAAACCCCAATTCACTGCCCACCTTGGCAGTAAACGCCGTGAACCCGCCCGAGACCAGCGCCGCATAGCCGCCATTGGCGCGCATCGTCGCGACCAGCTCCTTGCCGCCGGGCATCAAGGTGATGCGTTCGGCCAGAACCTTGCCGATCACAGCCTCATCCAACCCTTTCAGCAACCCGACCCGTTCGGTCAGCGCGCCTTCGAAATCCAATTCGCCATTCATTGCGCGGGCCGTGATGTCCTTGACGCGGTCGCCGACACCGGCCTCATCCGCCAATTCGTCGATGCATTCCTGCTGGATCATGGTGCTGTCCATATCCGCCAACAGCATCTTTTTGCGCCGCCCCTCGGCAGGCTGCACGATCAGGTCAACGCCAAGCTTCTGCAAATCACCCCAGACATCCCACGGGTTGCCCGGAAGGTCCTGCAGCGCGAACTCTGCCGCCTCATCCGGGCTGAGCCAGATGATCTCGGCCCCGCCCCAGGCATTCCGCAACGACTCGACCAGCGCCAAATCCAGCGCGCGCGTTTCGGGATTGGTCAACAGGGTGGCAACATACATAGTCTATCTCCGGCGAATTCACCTGCGATTAACGCAGATAGCCCCCGATCGCCAGAAGACAGTTTGTCCGCAGCAACCTCTGGCACATCATGCGGACAGAACGGCGACCGATTGCGCCATTCAGGGCTTTACCAGCACGCCATTCCAAGACAGATTCGCCGGGACTGGACAGAAAGGACCTTGGTAGATGGGCAACCCGCTTTACGATCGCTTGTTTGGCATACACGCGGGCAAAGAGACGCCTTTCCTGCATCTGCCCAACGGTCAGGTGCTGACCCATTCTGAATTCTTGGACATGGCCTCTCGGTTGGCCAATACCCTAATCGGCTTTGAGCTCGAACCCGGACAACGCGTTGCGGTTCAGGTGGAAAAGTCGCCCGAAGCGCTTGCGCTGTTTGCTGCTTGTGTGCAGACCGGTCTGGTTTTTCTGCCACTCAACACTGCCTATACGGTCAGCGAACTGAGCTATTTCATCGAAAACAGCGGCGCTGCGCTGGTGGTCTGCGATGATGTAAATAAGGCTGGACTGGCACCCGTCGCCGCCGCCCAGAAGGCACGACTTGAAACGCTAAACGCTGATGGATCCGGCAGCCTGATGCGGCGTGCTCTGGGTATGCTGCCTGCTTTCGAGCCGGTCAACCGCACCGAGGATGATCTGGCCGCCTTCCTGTACACGTCCGGCACGACCGGCCGATCCAAGGGCGCGATGTTGTCACAGGCCAATCTGCTGTCGAATGCCGAAACATTGGTACGGGAATGGCGGTTTACCGACGATGACGTGTTGCTGCATGCTCTGCCAATCTTTCACACTCATGGGCTGTTCGTGGCAACCAACGTGGTACTGGCTTCGGGCGGGTCGATGATCTTTCTGCCGAAATTCGATCAGGATGAGGTACTGCGGCATTTGCCTGATGCAACCGCGATGATGGGGGTTCCGACCTTCTACACCCGTCTGTTGGATGACGACCGGTTCACCGGCGATCTGGCACGTCATATGCGGCTGTTCATCTCGGGCTCGGCCCCAATGCTGGCCGAAACGCATCAGCAGTTTGAAGCCCGCACCGGGCACCGCATTCTTGAACGCTACGGTATGACCGAGACCAACATGAACACTTCGAACCCCTATGACGGTGAACGCCGCGCCGGATCCGTGGGGTTCCCCTTGCCGGGCGTTGAGCTCAAAGTGACCGACTCTGAGACGGGTGAAACCTTGCCACAGGGCGAAATCGGCATGATCGAGGTGCGTGGCCCCAACGTCTTTCAGGGCTATTGGGAAATGCCCGAGAAGACCGCAGCAGAGTTGCGCGAGGACGGGTTCTTTATCACCGGCGACCTTGGACGTGTGGACGCGGACGGCTATGTCCATATCGTCGGACGCGGCAAGGACCTGATCATCTCGGGCGGGTACAACATCTATCCCAAAGAGGTCGAACTGGTGCTGGACGACCAGCTCGGTGTTCTGGAAAGCGCAGTCATCGGCGTGCCCCATCCGGATTTCGGCGAAACCGTGTTGGGCCTGTTGGTAGCCGAACCAAACAAGTCGCCCGACCTCGAGGCCATCATGGCAAGCACACAGACCCAACTGGCGCGATTCAAACATCCCCGCAAGCTGATCGTGCTGAACGAATTGCCGCGCAATACGATGGGCAAAGTACAAAAAAACGCGCTGCGCGAAGCTTACAAAGACCTGTTTACCGAAGACTAGGTCTCAGCGGCGCGCGCCCCTGTGCGGTCAGCAACCAGCAATCACGGCCCTCGAACACGGCAGTGGCCAACGGATGACCATAGCCCGCGCCCGCATCCAAATTGATCCGATTGCCGCAATGTTCCGCCGCATCCACAGGGGTGTGACCATGCACGATCAGCCAGGGGTGCGGGCCAGATTCAACCAAAAATTCCTGCCGTATCCAAACCAGGTCATCTTCGGATTGCTGCGACAGTGGAAGACCGGGCCTGATGCCAGCGTGGACGAACAGCAGCTCATCCTCTTGATGGTAAACTGGCAAAGCGTTGATGAAATCCAGATGTGCTGGCGGTACGGCGGCACAGGCCCGTTCATGGACCTGATAGATGCGGTCATTGTCCGTGACTTCCACCCCGTAGGAGGCCAGCGTTTCCCCGCCACCCAGCCGAGGGTTCAGCCAGTTCAGCGTGATGGGCAGCTGCTTGTCCGCGATTTCTCGGTCCTGCACAAAGCGGGCCATCATGCGGTCGTGGTTGCCCTTGACCATGACCCAGTTGCGCCCCGCTTTTTGGCCTTCGATCAGCAGGTCCAGCACAGCGCGGCTGTCCGGGCCCCGGTCGACATAGTCACCCAGAAACACGATCTTTGCATCTGGCCCGCCATCGGCCTCGATCCGCGACAGCGCAACCTGCAGCATGCCGAGCTGGCCGTGGATGTCACCGATTGCATAAATTGGCGAGGACATGGAAAACCCTAAATCAACAGGAACACCCTGCTTGTGACGCGTCTTGGCGGCCGGGAAAAGAAAATACCCACGCCTTGGAAGACGCGGGTATGAAGTGTCTCAGATATTCAACACCGCCTCAGGCAACGTCGAACTCCAGCGGTTTGATTTGCGTGAACAGGCCGGTTTCGGCCAGCTTTGCCCGCGCCTCGGCTGGTACGGGTTCATCAACATAAAGCAAGGCGATCGCCTCCCCCCCTGCCTCGGCGCGTCCGAGGGTGAAGTTCGCGATATTGACGCTGTGCTCACCCATGGCCTGGCCCAACGCACCGATGATACCCGGCACATCTTCGTTTGTGGTATAAAGCATGTGCGCGCCCACCTCGGCGTCGATATTGATGCCTTTGATCTGAATGAAGCGCGGCTTGCCATCACTGAACACGGTTCCGCCGATCGAACGCTCGCGTTTCTCGGTCACGACAGTCACCTTGATATAGCCCTCGAAGGCGCCAGACTTGTCCTGATTGGTGGTCGAAATCTGAATACCACGTTCCTTGGCCACAACCGGGGCCGAAACCATGTTCACCTCGGGATTGAACTTCTTCATGATCCCGGCAACAGCCGAGCAGTTCAAAGCGGCAAGATTCATCTCTGACGCAACACCATCATACAGGATGTTGATCGCTTTGATCGGCTCATCCGTCATCTGACCAATGAATCCGCCCAGATGCCCGGCCAATTTGATCCACGGGCCCATGACCTTGGCCTCTTCGGCGGTGACGGACGGCATGTTCAGCGCGTTCTCAACCGCGCCGGTCAGCAGGTAGTTCGAGATCTGCTCAGCCACCTGCAGCGCCACGTTTTCCTGCGCCTCGGTCGTTGCGGCCCCCAGATGCGGCGTGCAGACGACGTTGGGCAGGTTGAACAGCGCGTTTTCCTTGGCAGGTTCCTCGCTGAACACGTCAAAGGCGGCCCCGGCGACATGGCCGGATTGCAACATCTCGGCCAGCGCCTCTTCGTCGACCAGACCACCACGGGCACAGTTGACGATGCGCACGCCGGGCTTGGTCTTGGCCAGATTTTCGCGGCTGAGGATGTTGCGAGTCTGATCGGTCAGCGGCACATGCAAGGTGATAAAATCGGCACGCGACAGCAGCTCATCCAGTTCAACCTTTTCAACACCCATCTTGGCGGCTTTCTCTTCGCCCAGATAGGGATCATAGGCGACAACCTTCATTTTCAGGCCCAGGGCGCGTTCGCAGACGATCCCGCCGATATTGCCCGCACCAATGACGCCCAAGGTCTTGTTGGTCAGCTCGATCCCCATGAACTTAGACTTTTCCCATTTGCCCGCATGGGTCGAAGTGCTGGCCTCGGGGATTTGCCGCGCCACGGCGAACATCATCGCAATCGCGTGCTCGGCTGTGGTGATCATGTTGCCAAACGGCGTGTTCATCACGATGACGCCCTTCTTGCTGGCGGCATCCTTGTCGACATTGTCGGTGCCGATGCCGGCGCGACCTATGACTTTCAGCTTGTCCGCATGTTCCAGCAAGGTCGGCGTGACCTTGGTGGCCGAGCGGATGGCAAGGCCGTCATATTGGCCAATCACTTCGGCCAGTTTATCTTTGTCCTTGCCCAGATCGGGCATGAAATCCACGTCGATGCCGCGGTCGCGGAAAATCTGAACAGCGGTTTCACTGAGTTTGTCAGAAACGAGTACTTTGGGAGCCATGTCTGTGGTCCTTGAATGTAATGAGATGTCCGGGCCTGAGGCGGCCCGGTGAAGATTGGGAAAGATCAGGCGGCTTCGGTTTGTGCTGCGAGCTCAGCCTCGAAGGCCCAGGCTAGCCAGGGCAACATCGCTTCGATATCCGAAGTTTCGACCGTGCCGCCGCACCAGATACGCAGACCCGCAGGTGCGTCGCGATAAGCCCCGATATCCAACGCGATATTCTCGGCCTCCAACCGCTTTGCAACGGCCTTGGCGAAGGCTGCGCCGTCCCGAATGCGCGCATCGGTGAATTTCAGACAGACAGACGTATTCGACTGCGTCGCCGGCTCGTCAGCCAGGTTGGCGATCCAGTCATTCTGCTCGCAGAACGCATACACCGCACCGGCATTCGCATCGGCCCGGCCAATCAATCCCTGCAGACCACCAACCGAGCGCGCCCAGTCCAATGCAAACAGATAGTCCTCAACCGCCAGCATCGACGGGGTGTTGATCGTGGCGCCAGTAAAGATACCATCGATCAGCTTACCGCCCTTGGTCAGGCGGAAAATCTTGGGCAATGGCCATGCGGGGGTATAGCTTTCAAGCCGCTCCACAGCGCGCGGGGAAAGGATCAGCATCCCATGCGCCGCCTCTCCGCCCAGAACTTTCTGCCAGCTAAACGTGGTCACATCCAACTTGTCCCACGGCAGGTCCATCGCGAAGGCCGCCGAAGTCGCATCGCAGATCGTCAAACCCTGACGGTCATCCGCGATCCAGTCACCGTTTGGCACCCGCACGCCCGAAGTTGTGCCGTTCCATGTAAAGACCACGTCATGGAAGAAGTCGACCGAGGCCAGATCGATGATCTGCCCATAATCGGCTGTTTTCACTTCGGCGTCGATTTTTAGCTGCTTGACCACATCCGTGATCCATCCCGCGCCAAAACTTTCCCAGGCCAGCATCTCGACCTTGCGCTCACCCAACAGCGACCACAGCGCCATCTCAACCGCGCCGGTGTCAGACGCGGGAACGATGCCGATCTTGTAATCTGCTGGAATGCCCAGCACTTCACGCGTACCTTCGATGGCCGCTTTCAGCTTGTCCTTGCCAACAGCAGCGCGATGCGAACGGCCAAGCGCGGCGTCAGCCAGTTTGGTCAGGTCAAATGTGGGGGGTTTGGCGCAGGGGCCCGAGGAAAAGCGCGGATTTGCCGGCCGCGTTTCAGGTTTGCGCACGGCGTCATGCGACGCCGGTTGTTCGATAGTCATGTGTATTACCCTTCCAGATACACGCCCCTCGTTGGGGAGGGGTGTCCCACGGACAGAGCTAGGGTGCAGACGCAGCATCAGCAAGCGAAAAAGACTCATCAGAAATCAAAAACGACACGGGTTTACGTGCGAATCCGGGGAGCAGGTTTCCGATAGGCGCAATTCCGTCACCGGTGGCCGTGGCTTAGCCGTTCAGTCGAACGGCCTCTCCGGTTGCCAGCGACTGTTGCGCTGCCAGCCCCATGCGCACGGCCCAAAGCCCATCCTGCAGCGTCACATCCGGCGCGGCCCTTTCGCCGCGGACAAGCGCCAGGAACCCCTGATGCTGGTAATAGGTCGATCCGTTATGATCCCCGGCAGCCAGCAGGCGCGGATCGACGGGGATGTCTTGCGACACCGGCCCTTTCGGGGCGCGCGGGCTGACAATCACCTGTGGAACCGGCGGCTCACCCAGATGATCGGGCCAGAACCGCCCCGGCCCCGGCACCAGCGCCTCGATCTTGGCCTGCGGTCCTGTGGCCGAGATTTCCTCTTGGTACCGCGATCCTTCGGCGAACATGCACAGTTCCAGCATCGCCCGCGTGCCGTTGGCGAAATCAACCAGAACATAACCGTGATCCAGAATATCCGGCGTTTCCCCATCATAGCTTTCGTCCAGATGGTTTACCGCCTGCCCACCGCTGGCGGTGATCCGCACCGGATCGGACCCAAGGATCAGCCGCATCAGGTCGAAGAAATGGCAGCATTTCTCGACAAATGTACCGCCGGTATTGCGGTTGAATCGGTTCCAGTTGCCGACTTTTTCCAGAAAGGGAAAACGATGTTCCCGGATCGTCAGCATCTTCACCCCGCCGGTGGAATGGAGCCCTTTGATCAAAGCGGCAATCGGAGGCATATAGCGATATTCCATCGCCACCCAGATTGGATGGGGATAGTCACGCTGCACCATTTCCAGCCGCGCCGCATCCTGCGGATCGGTGAAAAGCGGCTTTTCCACCAACAGGGGCAGTGGGCGCATCGCCGCGATGTCGCAGATCTGATCCACATGCAGGTGGTTCGGGCTGGCGATGACGAGGCAATCCAGATCCTTTACCGCGAGAAGGTCAGCCACCGACCCCACCATCACAGCCTCGGGCGCGATCTCTTGCGCGGCGTGGGCCATCTGCGGGTCGGGCTCATAGATTGCCGCCACGCGCGTGCCATCCAGCAGAGCGATATTGTGCAGGTGCTCCTGCCCCATCATGCCGCATCCGATCAGCCCGTAATTGATGGTCCGGGTCATGCGCGTTTCCTTTTACTTCAAGCGTTGAACATAGGTAGCCCGATCCGGATCGAACCAAGTTTTAGAGAATTCGACGGGTTCGGCCTGTTCTGACCAGCTGAACCGCTCGATATACCCGACTGTCTGCCCGACGGGCTTGGTGAAGCCCGTCGGTGTCCAATCGGGCAGCACCGCGATTGAAACCCTGTCTTCGGCCCGCGTGATCCAGAACCCCAACTGCTGCTGATAATAGCGATACAGCGAGTCAGACAGCAGGTCGCCGTCGATCAAACCCACTGATTCGTCGAGCCATATCTCTTCGACCGCGATGATTGTGTCATTCAAATAGCGCATCCGGCGCACGCGCGACCCCGTGGCCGCGGCTCCGAACCCGGGCAGATTGGCAGGCTTTTCCAGATGATCGACCGACAGGATATCCGCGCTTGGCAAACCGCCCCCTTCGGGCAGCTCAAGCCGGAACATCGCATAGACGCTGTTCTGCGTTCCGGTCTCACGGATGTAATTGCCCGAGCCCTGAATGCGTTCCAACATCCCTTTTTTCTCAAGCTCGGACAGCGATTTTCGCAGGGTTCCGACCGAGACATTCAGGTCCGCCGCCATGTCCCGTTCCGGCGGCAGGCGCTCACCGTCAATCAGACGGCCGGCCGCAATATCGCGGATCAGCAGTTCTGCAATCTGAACATATATCGGAAGGGCATTGGGGTTTCGGCTTGTGGGGGGCACGTCGGGGCGCTTCGATTGGTCACAGGAAAAATTGATACACTATTGATCTACATCAATGTGATTGCTACGCAAGAGAAAAAGCAAATCCATTGCGGAGACCGACTCAGATGACGATCGTACCAATCACCTCCCCCGATCTGAACGCGGCCGAGGTCTCGTGGTTTTCGGCTCTGTGTTCGGATGACTATCAGTTTCTGGGGATGCCCGATGGCGATCTGCGGTCCAGCTGGGACCACTGTTCCGCCATCGTGAAAGAGGCCGAGGCACAGGGGTTTCGCAACATCCTGTGCCCGTCATCCTATCAGGTCGGTCAGGACACGCTCAGCTTTGTTGCTGGATGCGCACCGATCACCGACAAGATCAACCTGCTGGCCGCGGTGCGTTGCGGTGAAATGCAGCCCATCATGCTGGCCCGCACAATCGCGACGCTGGATCACATGTTGCAGGGGCGCTTGACGGTCAACATCATCTCGTCCGATTTCCCTGGTGAAAAGGCAGACAGCGCGTTCCGTTATCAACGCTCGCGCGAAGTCGTCGAAATCCTGAAACAGGCTTGGACGCGGGATGAGATCAACCATGCGGGCGAGGTCTATAAATTCTCGGGCCTGACCACCGATCCAGCCAAACCCTATCAGACCGGCGGACCACTGTTGTATTTCGGCGGCTATTCCCCATCTGCGCTCGAACTGTGCGGAGAGCATTGCGATGTCTATCTGATGTGGCCAGAAACCAAGGATCAACTGGCCGGGCGGATGCAGGCGGTTCATGCGGTAGCCGAGAATTACAACCGGACACTGGATTACGGCTTGCGCGTTCACATGATCGTTCGCGATACCGAGGCCGAAGCGCAGGAATACGCTGATTACATCGTATCCAAGCTGGACGACGAATACGGTCGCGCCATCCGCGAACGGGCGCTGGATTCCACCTCGCTAGGTGTGGCGCATCAGGCCAAAAACCGCGATCTGGCGGATGAATACGGCTATGTCGAACCTGGTCTCTGGACAGGCGTGGGCCGGGCGCGGTCTGGCTGCGGCGCAGCGCTTGTGGGCTCCACCGATCAGGTCATGACCAAGATTGAAGACTATCAAAAGATGGGCATCCGCGCCTTCATCTTCTCGGGCTATCCACATCTGGACGAGGCCCGCCATTTCGGTGCCCGCGTGATGCCCAACCTGAAAACCTGCTCGCTTCCCGAGGAATACGGACGCGTGCCCAAAACCATCCCAGCCACCCCGCTGGGCAACGGAGTTCGCCGCTAATGCAACGTGTAAAGCTTTCAGACACGCTGGAAATGAGCCGTCTGGTATACGGCATGTGGCGCTTGGGTGATGACAGTGACACCTCGGCGGATCATGTCGAAGCCAAGATACAAGCCTGCCTGGATCAGGGCATCACCACATTCGATCAGGCCGACATCTATGGCGGTTACGCAGCCGAGGCGGTTTTGGGCAACGCCCTGCGCGCCAACCCGGCGCTGCGCGCGCGGATGGAGATCGTCACCAAATGCGACATCGTTGCGCCGATGGGCCGATACGCAGACGCCAAGGTCAAATATTATGACACATCGCGCGCGCATATCCTGAAATCGGTTGAAACCTCGCTGACCGAGATGGCAATCGACCATGTCGACCTGCTACTGATCCACCGCCCTGATCCCTTCATGGACCACCATGAGACTGGCGCAGCGCTGGACGAGGTCGTGGCCAGCGGCAAGGTGGGCGCGGTTGGCGTATCGAATTTCCGCCCGTGGGACTGGACCCTGCTGCAATCAGCGATGAAGACCCAACTGGTCACCAACCAGATCGAGATCTCGTTGGGCGAAATCCGCCCCTTCACCAATGGCGACCTGGCGTTTCATCAACAGCATGGGCAGCCGGTGATGGCGTGGTCGCCGTTGGGCGGCGGACTGCTGATGGCCGGGAACCCTCCGGTCGGCGTGGTCGCGGATGAGATCGCGGCGGAATTCGGAGTGGACCGGGCCGCAGTGGCCGTGGCCTTCCTTCTGGCACATCCTGCAGGCATCCTGCCGGTGCTGGGCACCAACAATCTGGGCCGGATCAAACAGATTTCGGACGCCTTGAAAGTCAATCTGGATCGCGAGAGTTGGTACCGCCTTTATGAGGCCGCACTGGGCCATGAGGTACCATGATGAATGCAATGTCTCAGGACATGAACCATACTTTCATCCCACACAAGGATGACACCCGAACCCTGCGCGATGCGTTTGGCCGCTTTGCCACCGGAGTTACCATCGTCACCTGCAACAGCACGGACGGTCCGGTCTGCATCACCGCCAACAGTTTTTCGTCCCTGTCGCTGGACCCGCCCCTGATCATGTGGGCCGGCGACCGCAACTCGCGCCGCTTCCCCTATTTCCACAAGGCGCGCCATTTCAGCGTTCATGTATTGTCCTCTGAACAGGCCGAGCTGTGTTTCGGCTGCTCGAAAAACGCCTTTGCGCTGCGGGACATCGCCCATGGGCATTGCTCGAATGGCACCCCTCTGCTGCCGGATTGTCTGGCACGGTTTGAATGTGAACAACACGCTTATCACGACGCAGGCGATCATGTGATCGTGGTGGGCAAAGTCCTGAAGGCCAGCATAAGCGATGGAGACGCGCTGACCTTCTATGCCGGAAAACTCGGCCAATTCGCGCAGTCCTAAGCGCGCTCTGACGACTGCGGGACAAACCCGCGGCTGACATAGGGAGGAAACGCATGGGCGGACTGGCAACGATGCTGGCGCCGATTGCATTCGTGAACGAAACCGTGCTGCGATTGGGCCGCGCGGTTGGCGTCGTTGCGATTGCATTCATGGTGACCGCAATCCTGATTCAGGTATTCTTCCGATATGTGCTAGGCAACGCACTGCCCTGGCCGGATGAGGCCGCCCGGTTCTGCATGCTCTGGATGACGGGTCTGATGGCCCCGACCGCATTTCGCCGCGGCGGGTTCGTGGCCATCGACATGGTGCCCCTGATGCTTCCGCGCGTATTGGGACAGATACTGATGCTCGCGCTGCTGTTCGTGTCACTGGCAGTGCTGCTGGTGGCGGTTAAGATCGGCTGGTCCGAAGTGACCGGGTTCGGGGGCAAATTCGCAACCGCCGCCTTGTATATTCCTACCTCATTTGGCTTTGACGAATGGTACCGCGTCCCGCGTAGCTGGATGATGGCCTCGCTGCTGGTGGGGGTGGCCCTTCTGATCGTAGTAAATGTCGAGCTGATCCTGCGCGCGATTGTCTCGCTATTGGGGGGCGCAGACCTGCTGCCTGAAATTGCCGACGCACCGGTGGGGGCTGAATAGATGTTGATTTGGTTCCTGCCCACCTTCCTTGTCTTTCTGATGATCGGCCTGCCGGTCTTTTTCGCCCTTTTGGCCGCCCCGGGTATCCTGCTGTGGCTGAATGGCCAATCCAATGACATCACCCTGCTGTACCGCAATGTTTATAACGGCATGGACAGCTTTCCCCTGATGGCAATCCCTTTCTTCATGCTGGCCGGAGAGCTAATGAACCGCGGCGGGATAACCATCCGTCTGGTGGAATTCAGCCAAGCCTTGATGGGCCATTTTCGCGGCGGGTTGGCGCATGTGAACGTGCTCAGCTCGATCCTGTTTGCGGGACTTTCAGGCTCTGCCGTGGCGGATACATCAGCGCTGGGTTCAATGCTGATCCCGGCGATGGAGAAGCAGGGCTATACCCGCAAATTTGCCGCGGCAATCACGGCGGCCAGTTCCGTCATAGGCCCGATCATCCCGCCTTCGGGCATCATGATCATCTACGCTTATGTGATGGGAGAAAGCGTTGCGGCGCTGTTTCTGGCCGGAATCGTGCCGGGCGTAATGGTTGGCGTTGGCCTGATGCTGATGATCAAATTCATGGCCGACAAGTATGATTTTCCCGTTGCCAGCCGCAAATACACATGGAGTGAACGGGGTCAGGCCAGCCTCAAGGCGTTCTTTCCACTGCTGACTCCGGTGATCATTCTGGGTGGTATTCTGGGCGGTATCTTTACACCTACCGAAGCCGCAGCGGTGGCCGTCGGCTATGCCTTTCTGATCGGCTTTTTCATCCTGCGCACCCTGACGCTCAAAGAAGTGCCCGAGATCCTCAGCAATGCCGGCCTGACCTCCGCCGTCGTTCTGCTGCTGGTGGGGGCGGCGATGGCGTTCAAAACCGTGGTCAGCCTCAGCCATGCGCCAGAACAGCTGGCCTCGCTGATCCTCAGCCTGTCGGAAAACCCGCTGATCCTGCTGTTTCTGATCAACCTGCTCTTGTTCGTTGTCGGCATGTTTCTGGATGCCGGGCCTGCGATCATCATTCTTGGGCCGATCCTGGGACCGATCTTTACCAGCCTCGGCGTCGACCCGATCCACTTTGCCATCATCATGAGCGTCAATTTGACCGTTGGTCTGGCCACACCGCCCATGGGGCTGGTGCTGTTCGTGGCCGCAGCCGTGTCGCGCGAAAAGGTTGAAACCATTGCCAAGGCGATCCTGCCGTTTCTGGCCGTTGAAATCATCGTGATCTTTCTGATCACTTACATCCCCGCATTATCCATGACGATCCCGAGGATAACGGGATTTGCCAACTAACTGAGTTCCACAGGGAGGAAACGCATGCTAAGAACCTTTATCAAAACCGCAGCGGTGGCCACGTCGCTGGTCGCCGCATCAGCCATCGTGGCCACGGCAGCAGATTATACGCTGCGCGCCACGGCCAACTCGAACGAAAATGACGAGGATTATGACGGTCTGATCGTTTTCAAAAACTATGTCGAAGCCGCTTCGAACGGCGCGATCGAGGTCGAGCTGTTCATCGGTACGCAGCTGTGTTCGAACGGCGCGGAATGCCTGCAGGGCGTGGCTGATGGCACCATCGACATCTATATCTCGACCTCAGGCGGGGCGTCGGGCATCTTTCCCTATGTTCAGGTCCTCGACCTGCCTTACCTGATGGCGGATGACCGGATTGCCGAGCATGTTCTGTCCGGTGATTTCACCCGCCAGATGCGCGACATGGCGCTTGAGGATTCCGGTGGCGCGATCCGTCTGATGACCATCGGCAACACTGGTGGCTGGCGCAACTTTGCCAACACCCAGCGTCGCGTGGCTGAACCAGCTGATATGGAAGGGTTGAAAATCCGCACCGTGGTCGCTGACCTGCCACAAGAGCTGGTTAAAGCACTGGGTGCATCGCCCACCCCGATCCCGTGGCCGGAACTGTTCACCAGCTTTCAAACCGGTGTGGTTGAAGGGTCCAAGAACGGCATCACCGACATCATGGGCATGAAATTCCCCGATGCAGGCCTGCAATATGTCACCCTGGACGGCCATGCCTATATGGGCGCTCTGTGGTGGATGAATAACGCCAAGTTCCAGGAGATGCCCGAAGACATGCGCCGCGTGGTGGTCGACGGGTTCTATGCGCTGCAGCAGGCCACGTTCGCGTCGCCCAAGCGCAAGTCGATCCAGGCCTATGAGGATTTCGTCGCCGGTGGCGGCGACCTCTATGTGCCGACACCCGATCAGAAAGCCGCGTTCAAAGAGGCCGCGACCCCGGTTTATGCCTGGTTCCAGTCCAACGTGGCGCGCGGGGACGAAGTGTTCACCGCCCTGACCGAGGCTGTTGCCGCAGCTGAGGCGGATGTGAACGCATCCCGCGATGCGGACCTGAACTAAGCCATGGTGCCGGGCTTTCGAGCCCGGCCCTTACCGAAACGGGTACATCCACCCCTTGTAGTCGTTGACCAGAACATGCGCTTTTTCGATCTGCTCCGGCGACATTTTCTTGACTACTTCCTCAAGGCTGATTGCCGCATCGGGATCGCCACCAATAGCGCTGAGCGTGTACCACATATACGCCCGCACCAGATCGGGCGCGGGCATTCCCAGACCCAACTCATAATACCAGCCGATCCCCGATTGTGCCCCCGGATGCCCCTTCATCGAGGCGCGCAGATACCACTCAAACGCGCGCTCGTAATCCTGCTCAACCCCCAGACCCAGCCCGTACATTACCCCGATCAGCTCTTCAGCCTCGGCATTGCCCGACCGTGCGGCGGGCATCAGTTCCTCGCGCGCAGCCTGAAACTCCCCGGCTTCCATCAGATCGCGCGCCTGTTCCAGCTCGGCCAGCGCCGGGGCCGCAAACAGGCAAAGGGCAAATACAAACTGGCGCATGGGATTGCTTTCCTTTTCGCCGGTGCGGCCGCAGCGCAAGAGCTGCCACGCCCGCTGACCGATGATGATTTCCTGTCCTTTGATATGGAACAGGCCGCCATTGGTCATCAACTGTTTTACGATCCGATCCTGTCGGGCAATCAAAACATCGCCTGTGCCCATTGCCACCACCCGGATTTCGGCACATCCGATGGGCTGTCACTGGGCATCGGCGAAGGCGGTCAGGGGTTAGGCCCCGATCGCACGCCGGGCACTGGGTCCGACAAAATCCGCAAGCGTATTCCCCGAAATTCGCCCGGCCTTTGGAACCTCGGGGCGAAGAACATCCATACTGTTTTCCATGACGGACGACTGAGTATCTCGGATGTCTATGGCAACGGCTTCAACTCTCCGGCGCAGGAATGGTTGCCCGCGGGATTGAATTCTCTGCTGGCCGCGCAGGCGCTGTTTCCAATGACATCCCAGTTTGAGATGGCAGGAAATGTGGCTGAAAACGAAGTAACCGGCGCGGTACATGACCGGATAGACAAGGGCTGGCCGATCCTTGCCAAGCGTGTGCGCACCGACCCCGCCTACGGTCCGGCCATGATCGCAGCCTTTCCTGAAGTCAAGACATCCGAAGACATAACGATCACCCAGATCGCCAATGCTCTGGCCGCTTTCATGGCCATCGAATGGCGCAGCATCGACAGCCCGTTTGATCAATATCTGGCTGGGAACACCGATGCTCTGACACCAACCCAAAAGTCCGGGATGGCCCTGTTCTACGGCAAGGCGCGCTGTGCCACCTGTCACTCCGGCCCGCTATTGTCGGATCAGAAGTTCCACGCGCTGGCCCTGCCGCCCTTTGGCCCCGGTCGCACCCGGCAATGGGATCCCAATGTCCGCGATGTTGGCCGCATGGGCGAAAGCGACCGGCTTGAGGATGCCTACCGCTTTCGAACGCCGATGCTGCGCAATGTCGCTCTAACCGCACCATACGGCCATAACGGGGCCTTTCCCGATCTCGACAGCGTGATCCGCCATCACCTCAACCCTGAACGCAGCCTGTCGCGTTGGACCCGTGACATGGCCGCCCTGCCCGAAATTCCGTGGCTGGAACAGATTGATTTCGCGGTATGGGACGATCAGTTCGAAATGGCGCGCCAACGCAGCCGGATCGACATCCCAGAGATTGACCTGACAGATGCAGAAATCGCCAGTCTTGTGGAATTTCTGCATGGTCTGACCGGGACCAGCATCAAGACGCCGCCATTTGGGGTTCCTGGCAATTTCATCCCATAAGATCAGCCCCTGGCCAGAGCGGGGGCTGATCTGGTTGTCGTCTGTTTACTCAGCTGCGTCTTCGTATTCGGACATTGGTGGGCATGTGCAGATGAGGTTTCGGTCTCCGTATGCGTTGTCGACGCGGTTGACGGGGGACCAGTATTTGT
>NZ_JBXWQG010000005.1:0-203763 GCF_059612265.1 Ruegeria sp. CDSA077 | reverse complement strand
CAGTGTGTCCCAAGCGCCTCAGCAGCGCCGGTGAAGGGGGTTCTAAGCATTACAAACATACACCGCAAGCGGAAAATTCCCGAAACTCGCGAAAATCTTCAGAACTATTATTTAATGAAATAAAACAAATACTTACAAATACTACCAGGCCCAAATACGGCGACCAACCGCCAAAATGCGTACGGAAAATTGTGTTTCGCACAGGCTTACCGAGAGACTCAGGCCGAGTCGGGCGGAATCGCACCCCGGAATCGGCTCATCAGGGTCGAGATCGGTAGGCGCAAAGCAAGCAAAGCCAAAATCACGGACAAATAGATCAAGGGTTCGATCTGAAATCCTTTGGCCTGCATTACATAATGCACGCCCCCCAGAACTGCTGCCGGATAGACCAAACGCTGAAGCGCGCGCCAGCCCGGGCCAAGCTGCCGTACTGAAAAGTTGTTCGACGTCACGGCCAGTGGCAGCGTCAGAACAAATGCCGCCATACCCACAGTTATATAGGGGCGCTTCAGGATGTCCGCCCAGATCTGCCCGGGGGCCTGCACATCCAATACCAGCCAAACCAAAAGATGCAGACTGATATATATAAATGTCAAAACGCCCAGCGCCCGCCTGAACTTGATCAGGTTCACGCCGACAAACCTGCGCAGGGGCGATATAGCCAGAACAACAATCAAAAACTGCAATGCCAGTTTGCCGTACTTATGCTCTAGAGCCTCAATCGGGTCGGCACCCAAACCTCCGGTCAGCCCTTGATAGAACAGCCAGGGTGCCGGCAGGACCCCCAGCAAATAGACGGCCCAAACAGGGATCCGACGGAATATCTGGTTCAGCGCGCTCATACTCTCAATAATGCTTGGACAGATCCATGCCTTCGTAAAGCCCGGCGACCTCGTCCTCGTAGCCATTGAACATGAGCGTCGGGATGCGCTTGGCAAACAGCCCACCGCCGATTTGACGCTCCGAGGCCTGCGACCAGCGCGGGTGATCCACATTGGGGTTCACGTTACTATAGAAACCATATTCGCGCGGACCGGCCATGTTCCAGCTTGTCGGTGGCTCAACATCTGACACCGTAATGCGAACGATCGACTTGATGGATTTGAACCCGTATTTCCACGGAACCACCAGACGCAACGGTGCGCCGTTCTGGTTCGGGATCGGCCGGCCATAAATACCAGTGGCCATCAGGGTCAGCGGGTGCATTGCTTCGTCCAGCCGCAGACCTTCACGGTACGGCCAGTCCAGAACCGGATACTGAACACCCGGCATTTCATCTGGACGATAAGCGGTTTCAAAGGCCACGTATTTGGCGCCATCCTGAATACCGGCCATGTTCAGCAGGTCGGCCAGTTCAAACCCGTTCCAGGGGATCACCATCGACCAAGCCTCGACACAGCGAAACCGGTATATCCGTTCTTCGACGGTCATTTCGGACAGGATGTCCTTGAAATTGTAATCGCCGGGCTTGTCCACCAGACCGTCAATCTTGATGCTCCACGGCTCAGTAACAAGAGTATAGGCGTATTTTGCAGGATCTTCTTTCCGCGTACCAAACTCGTAATAATTGTTATAACCGGTGATCTCTTCCCAGGTATTCGGCTCCAGCGCCTCTTGCGCGGCTGCCCCCTGCGCCAGCCCTGCCAATCCGACACCCGCCATCCCGGCCATCATCTGGCGCCGGTTCAGAAACGCCGCCCGGGGGGTGACGTCGGCATGTGTCAATGTGTTGGTCCAGCGATGCGCCATCTAAGTCTCCGTCTTCATACATCCTCTGAGGTGAGGTAGTCCGCTGATAGCACAGAGCCAAGGAAACAGGCCTCACGATTGAGCGACCAGTTTGTAACGTATCAGGGGGGGTGAGGCTGTTGTCGCGGCACCACCTGTGGTCACCACCTTTACAACGCAGGCCTCAAAAATGCAGGCTGGGCCGCAGGTATTACCAACAAGGGAAAAGATGGACGACCCATCCAACGATTGAAATCCACCAGTGGGAGAAGAAGAATGTGTGACATCTGCGTTATGAATGCCGTCAAAGATCGAATGCTGTCGCGGCGGAGTTTCTTCAAAGCTGCGGCCGCCACGAGCGTTGCGGCTGCGACCACCGGAGCGATTGCACCAGCAGCGCTGGCCGCAGGTCATGGCGGGGTCGAGGACATGACCCATACGCTCAGCCCCGACTTTCCGACCTGGGGAGGCGAACCCGGCATTTCCGCCGAACAGGCGTTCAACTTCGCGGATCACGGCTTTAACCTGTTCAATCTGTCGATCAACGAACATACCGGCACGCATATAGATGCGCCCCTGCATTTTTCCGCGGATGGTATGTCGGTCGATGAGATACCGGTGACTGATCTGGTTGCACCGCTTTGTGTCGTCAATATCGCCGCCCGCGCGGCCGAAGACGCCGACACCCGCGTTACCCCGGACGATCTGAAGGCGTGGATTGCGGCCAACGGAGACATCCCCGACGGCGCTTGCGTGGCGATGCATTCCGGTTGGTCCGGCAAGACCGCCACGGACGGGTTCCGCAATTTCGACGGTGAGGCGCAGCACTATCCCGGGTTTCACGTCGAAGCGGCGCAGATGTTAATGGAAGACACCGGCGCGCGGTCGATTGCGGTGGATACCCTGTCGCTGGATCACGGCATGTCTGCTGATTTCGCGACCCACTATGCCTGGCTGCCCTCGGGTCGGTTTGGCATCGAATGCCTTGCGGGCCTGGATCGGGTTCCGGCCGCGGGGGCCACGCTGGTCATCGGCGCACCGAAACATGCTGGCGGCACCGGAGGTCCGGCACGGATATTCGCGTTGGTCTAAAGCCACGATGCACTAGTGATGCAGCATACCTTCAAAGCACGGACCGATGCCCAAACCCATTGCCGAAATCACGCATCGTTACGATACAGCCGCGCCCCGGTGGCGGGACAAGATGCGCGCGCTTGGGTACTATGATGGCTACCTAGAATTCCTGACCTCGGGATTGCCTGTCGCTGACGACGTGACACATGTGGTCGATATTGGGGCTGGCACTGCGTCCTTCGCCGAGGCCTGGGTAGCGGTCCACGGAAAACCGGCCAGGATAACCTTACTTGAACCCAGCGCGGGGATGATCAGGCAAGGCCAAAAAGCTCTGCGGGCGCGGGGGGTCGAACCAGAACTAGCCCAAGGGGTGCTAGGTAATGTCAATCTAGACCCCGTGAGCGTAGCTCTTGCGGCCCATGTGATTGAACATTGCGCAGATCCGTCCCAAGCCTTGCAAGACATTCACAGACTGCTGCGCCCGGGGGGTCGCCTGTTTTTGGTGGTATCAAAGCCACATTGGTGTAACGCCATCATCTGGTTGCAATGGCGACATAGAACGTTTCAGCGCGCGGAGATCTTAGAGCTGCTAGATGAAGCAGGTTTTGATTGCGAAACGGTCTATTCTTTCCCATCTGGCCCACCCTCTCGGACAAGCCGGGGGTTAGTCGCAAAAAAACGCGGGTAAATTCAAGAATGGACCCACCAGTCAAGCGGGTCCATTCAACAATCAGTTTAGGTTCAATGCACCACGGCATCATCCGGTCGTGGTCGCTCAGACGTGCCCAGCCGATCGCCTATGATCAGGCCCTCGGCCCCGGCGGTGACCGGAATAGACTCGCCATCCTTGATCTCACCCGCCAGCAGCGCCTCGGCCAGCGGGTTCTGCAAGGCGCGTTGGATCACGCGTTTCAGTGGGCGAGCACCGAAGACCGGGTCATAGCCCTCGTTGGCCAGCCATTCCTTAGCCCCGTCGTCCAGAACCAGCTCGATCTTCCGCGCAGCCAGACGTTTTTGCAGGCGTGCCATTTGGATATCGACAATGCCATCCATATCACCCCGTTTCAGGCGGTCGAAGATGATCGTTTCGTCCAGACGGTTCAGGAATTCGGGCCGGAAATGCGCCCGGACCGCATCCATCACATCCCGCCGTGCCTGTGCACTGTCGGCACCGTCGGGCAACTGGCTGAGCGCCTGAGAGCCGAGGTTCGAGGTCAGGATGATCAGCGTCTGCTTGAAGTCCACGGTGCGGCCCTGACCATCGGTTAGCACACCATCATCCAGTACCTGCAACAGCACGTTGAACACATCCGGATGCGCCTTTTCGACCTCGTCGAACAGCACGACTTGATAGGGCCTGCGCCGCACGGCTTCGGTCAGCACACCGCCTTCGTCATAGCCGACATAGCCTGGAGGGGCGCCGATCAGACGGGCAACCGCGTGTTTCTCCATGAACTCGGACATGTCGATGCGCACCATCGCGTTGTCGTCGTCGAACAGGAAGTTCGCCACCGCCTTGGTCAGCTCGGTTTTCCCCACGCCGGTTGGTCCGAGGAACAGGAACGAACCCAGCGGACGGCCTTCGTCGTTCAAACCTGCACGAGCACGGCGCACAGCGTTGGACACGGCGGTCACCGCTGCATCCTGACCGATCACGCGTGAATGCAGATCGTCTTCCATCCGCAGCAGCTTTTCGCGCTCGCCTTCCAGCATCTTCGAGGTCGGGATTCCCGTCCAGCGTTCGACAACGCTTGCAATCTGTTCGGGGCGCACCGTCTCCTCGGCCATCATCTGGCTGCTTTCGGCGTTTTCGGCCTCGGTCAGCTTCTTCTCAAGCTCGGGGATGACGCCATAGGACAGCTCACCTGCCTTGGCGAGGTTGCCTTCGCGTTTGGCGATTTCCAGATCGGCCCGTGCCTTGTCGAGCTGTTCCTTCAGATCGCGCGCACCAGCCAGCTTGTCACGTTCGGCTTGCCACTGTGCAGTCATCTCGGCGGATTGCTCCTGCAGATCGGCCAGATCCTTTTGCAAGGTTTCCAGACGATCCTTCGATGCCGCATCATCTTCGAGCTTCAGCGCCTGCTCCTCGATCTGCATCTGCAGAATCTGACGATCCAGCTGATCGAGTTCCTCAGGCTTGCTGTCCACTTCCATCCGCAAGCGAGCCGACGCTTCATCGACAAGGTCGATAGCTTTATCGGGCAGGAAGCGATCAGTGATGTAGCGATGCGACAGGGTCGCTGCCGACACCAAAGCCGAGTCCGAGATACGCACACCATGGTGCAACTCGTACTTTTCCTTGATACCGCGCAGGATGCTGATCGTGTCCTCGACAGTCGGTTCCTGAACCACAACCGGCTGGAACCGGCGCGCCAAAGCCGCGTCTTTTTCCACGTATTTGCGATACTCATCCAGCGTGGTGGCACCGATACAATGCAGCTCACCCCGGGCAAGCGCAGGCTTGATCAGGTTGGCAGCATCCATCGCGCCGTCGGATTTGCCCGCGCCAACCAGCGTGTGCATCTCATCAATGAACAAGATGATTTCACCGGCGGCTTCGGTCACTTCGGTCAAAACCGCCTTGAGGCGTTCTTCGAATTCACCACGGTATTTCGCACCTGCGATCAGCGCACCCATGTCGAGCGCGAGCAGCTTTTTATCCTTTAGCGATTCCGGCACATCCCCATTGATGATGCGCAGGGCCATACCTTCGGCAATCGCGGTTTTACCCACGCCGGGCTCGCCGATCAGAACGGGGTTGTTCTTGGTGCGGCGCGACAGAACCTGCATCGAGCGGCGGATTTCCTCATCCCGCCCGATAATCGGGTCGATCTTGCCCTCAGCAGCCGCTTCGGTCAGGTCACGCGCGTATTTCTTGAGCGCATCATAGCCCTCTTCTGCCGAGGCGGTGTCAGCGGTGCGCCCTTTGCGGATGTCATTGATGGCTTCGTTCAGTTTCTGCGCCGTCACCGCGCCATCTTCCAAAGCATCCTTGGCTTTGGATTTCACCATGCACAGCGCCATCAGAATACGTTCAACCGGCACGAAACTATCGCCTGCCTTGGTGGCGATCTTTTCAGCTTCATCCAGAACTTTGGCGGTCTGACCATCCAGATAAACCTGGCCCGCATCGCCGCTGACCTTTGGAATTTTGGCCATGGACGCATCCAGTGCGTTAACGACACGGCTGGGCGCTCCGCCTGCGCGGGTGATCAGATTGCTGGCCAGCCCCTGATCATCGTCCATCAAGGCTTTGAGTATATGTTCAGGGGTCAACCTCTGGTGCCCCTCGCGCATCGCAATCGTTTGCGCTGCCTGCACGAAACCTCGTGCCCGCTCGGTGAACTTGTTCAAGTCCATATTTTGCTCCTTCTCTAAGCGCCCTGTTTTGACGCGCCCGCCTGGCAGCGCGCGTCGGTCTGGGCCTCACATTCAATCTGGGAAATATCTTGCCCGGTTCAAGGGGTCTGCCAACAGAATCCAACCTACCGACGCGGCACAGAATAAACTGTATACCCCCCAGTTTTCGCGACAGAACGCGCGCCGTACATATCGACAAGCGATTGCGCCGCATCGCTGCCCGTCGGGCAGGAAACCAGATCGGCGGCGTCATCCAGAAAATCCACGGTAAAGGCGGATTCCCCCGTAACCTGACAGTCATCATCCATCGAACGATAACCGCCAATCAGCCGGAGGTTGTCGTTTGTCGGAGACCTCAGGACTGTATCAGCAGCCTCTTTTTCCAGCGCCATGTCCTGACACCCGGCCAGCATCAGCCCCGCGCAGATTGCGATAGTGGGTTTCGTAAACTGTCTCATTCCGAATTCCGTCCCAGTTGCACAACGCGATAATAGCACAGTCGGAAACCTCTGCCGTGATCTGAATCACGTAAGGCGCGCATGGACAGAAGCGCACGAAACCGTTAGGACGCAGACGTTTGCCAAAAAGGAGCCCCCAATGTCCGATGACCGCCTGATTGTAGCCCTTGATGTCCCCAACGCCCTCGACGGTCTGGCCTTGGCCGAGCGGCTGGGGGACAGTGTCTCATTCTACAAGATCGGCCTGGGAATGCTGACAGGGGGCGGGCTAGCCCTGGCGAACGAGTTAAAGCAGGATCAGGGCAAGCGCATCTTTCTGGACATGAAACTGTTCGACATCGGTAATACGGTGGAAAATGCGGTGCGCGGTCTGGCACAGTTCGATTTGGATTTCCTGACCGTACATGGTGACCCGCACGTGGTGCGGGCCGCCAAAGAGGGTGCGTCTGGCAAAGACCTCAAGATCCTGGCCGTGACCGTCCTGACCTCGTTGAACCGGGATGATCTGGATGCGAGCCTGCTGAAAGCGGGCGATGTCCAGGACCTGGTTGTCGAACGCGCTGCCAAAGCGTTGGAGGCGGGTGCCGATGGCGTCATCGCCAGCCCGCAAGAGGCCGCGCTGATCCGTGCCCTGCCCCAAGCCGAAAACCGCTTGATCGTGACACCCGGCGTTCGGCCCGCCGGTGCCGCGTTGGGAGATCAGAAACGGGTCGCAACCCCGGCAAATGCCATCGGTGATGGTGCCGATCACATTGTCGTCGGGCGCCCAATCTATCAGGCGCAAGACCCTAAAGCCGCCGCAGAAGCGGTGCTTGCAGAGTTAAATTCCTTATCCCGACACTAGGGCAAACCGGCTAAATCAGGCAAAATTTTCGCAAGAACAACCCGCAAACAGTTGACCTAAGGTCACTTTTCGCCCGACCCGCGCCAAATCGTCCCTGTGCCCCAAAACACACATGCAAAACACGAGTTTCCACTGTGTGAACTGGGTTCTATCGAAAAATTCGATTTTGAGAGATTCTAAGTAGGTGATACTCCCCGCGGACCATCTCTTCCTGAGGTCCGTCACCTCCCCCCGCCACTTTGCGGGGGGCCTTCTTTTGGCAGATCTGGTTCCTACCCTCACTGTGCGGGTTTTGCCCGTGGCATGCGAATGATATAGTCACCGAACCTTACGGACCGCATGGAAGACGGGAAAAGAAAATGCCCGGCCTCTGCCGAGATTGCCTGACAGAACTGACGAAAGAACGCCGCTGCCCGGACTGCGGCAGCCCGCGCATCAAAACGCATCCTGAATTGTTTGACCTGTCCATCGCACATATGGATTGCGATGCCTTCTACGCCTCTGTCGAAAAACGGGACAATCCGGAGCTGGCCGACAAACCCGTCATTATCGGGGGCGGCAAGCGCGGTGTTGTGTCTACGGCTTGTTATGTAGCCCGGATTCGCGGCGTCCGTTCTGCAATGCCGATGTTCAAGGCGTTGCAACTATGCCCCGACGCTGTCGTGATCAAACCGCGCATGTCGGTCTATGCCGAGGCTTCGCGCCAAATCAGGTCGATGATGGACGAGCTGACTCCGATTGTTGAACCGCTGTCCCTAGACGAAGCGTTCATGGACCTATCCGGCACGCAACGTCTGCACGGCGCTCCACCCGCCGTCATGCTTGCACGATTGGTCAAGCGGATGAAGGCCGAGTTGGGGCTGACCGGGTCAATCGGGCTGTCACATAACAAGTTTCTGGCCAAGGTCGCATCCGATCTGGACAAGCCGCGCGGATTTTCGGTGATCGGCAAGGAAGAGACATCCGCGTTTCTGAACGACAAGCCAGTGCGCCTGATCTGGGGCATAGGCCCTGCGGCGCAGGAATCGCTGGACCGTGCAGGCATACGCTTGTTCTCGGACCTACTGCGCTGGGATCAAGAGGATCTGACCGCGCGGTTTGGCTCCATGGGCTACCGGCTGTGGCATCTGGCCCGCGGTCAGGACAAGCGCCGGGTTTCGGCACATGAACCGATGAAGTCCATCAGCAACGAAACGACCTTTTTTGAAGATACGGCCAATGCCGACATTCTGGATGGGCACCTTTGGCGGATGGCGGAAAAAGTTTCGGATCGGGCCAAGGCCAAGGGGCTGGCCGGGCGGGTTGTGACGCTCAAACTGAAACGGGCCAATCACAAACTCATTACGCGACGCGTTTCTCTTCGCGATGCCACGCAGATCGCCGATCGGATCCATCGCACAGCACGGGCGCTGTTCGATCAGGTTGGTGATCAGGGCCCCTATCGGCTGTTGGGGTGTGGCCTGTCGGATCTGTGCCCCGAGGATCAGGCGGATATTTCAGGGGATCTGCTGGATCCGGATGCCTCGCGCAGGTCGCAGGCCGAACGCGCCACGGATGAGATTCGCCGCCGCTTTGGGACGGATGCCATCGTCAAAGGACGTGCCCTGCGCTGAGGTTATTCGGCTGCAAGCTGCAGCGATTCACCCCCGATCCGCGTAATATCCATGATGATTTCGCCCAGGGTCTCTTTGAAGGCAGCGAAATTGTCATTCGGCTCGATCCTGCTTTCATCCATATACAGGGATCTGTCGATCTCGATCTGTACAGCATGCTGGTGGCGGCTGGGGCGTCCATAGGTCTGGGTCACATAGGCCCCGGCAAACGGCGTATTTCGGGCCACGCTCAGACCCGCCGAGACGAAAGCGGCCTCTATCTGTTCGACGACCTCTGGCGCTGCAGAGGCACCGAACCGATCCCCCAGCACGATCTCGGGACGTCTGGAATTGACTGTGGACGCAAGGGCCACGGCTTCGTGCGGCATCGAATGACAGTCGATCAGAATCGCCTGCCCGAATTCCTGATGCGATTCTGCCAGCAACGATTTGATCCGGGCATGATAGGGACGCCAACAGGTATCGATTCGCAGACGCGCCTCATCCATGGTCAGCTTACCGCGATAGATTTCTCGACCATTGGCGACCACACGCGGAATCACCCCCAGCCCGGACGCTACCCGCGGGTTATGGCCTTGGCGGCGCGCGCCCTGAATAAGGGCTGGATCCAGCTCTTCTGCGCTGCGGTTCAGATCGACATAGGCGCGTGGCATCATCGCCGAAATCAGTGGCGCACCATGGTCCGCCGCTGATGAAAACAACTGATCCACAAAAGCATCCTCGGAAGAACGAATCACATCTTGGCTGAGAACCGACCGCTTCATCAGCCCATTTGGATAGTTTCGACCGCTATGCGGAGAGGAAAAAACCACACAGGACGTGCGCTTGGCAGGCATATCCAGTAGGTAAGCAGCGTTTTGCATGGCGACTCCTTGTTCGCACCAAACATAGACCGGAAAATAGTTCTACCAAACCCCTTGAACCCTTTTGCGACTCCTTTTATAGACCCCGCTACCGGCGCGGGGTTCCGCGCCCCATTTCGTTATGGGGTTGGCCACGCGACGGTTTCATGGGCGGTTAGCTCAGCGGTAGAGCACTTCGTTGACATCGAAGGGGTCACAAGTTCGATCCTTGTACCGCCCACCATGAACTCACTGCTTCGGATTTCCGGGGCACCCGCAAACCCAGGCGCTGGCCACGTCCTTGATGAAGGCGCCGCAGATTGGAGACAGACCCATGAAGGTCAAGAACTCGCTCCGCTCGCTCAAGAACCGGCACCGTGATTGCCGGGTTGTGCGTCGCAAAGGCCGCGTCTACGTGATCAACAAGACGCAGCGTCGGTTCAAAGCTCGTCAGGGCTAAGAACTGCACATACTGAATTCAAAGAACCGCGCCTTCGGGTGCGGTTTTTTTTGTCCGGCATTTCAACCAGATGTAATGCGGACGGAACTGCAGGAATTCGCTCAGAAAGTTCGGTTCTAAGATTCAACGTTGTGATAGGGCGATCTCGTGCTACGCTTTCCGTGATTTTATGACGGGAGGTCGGATTGGCCAACGATGATCTGGACAAGATATTCGGAACAACTCTGACCGACATGGTAGCCGATATAGGCCGCAGTGTGGCCCAGGCGGCCGAACAGCTTAGCATTGATCAGCTGAAAGCGCTGAAGAACTATCCCCAGGAACTGCGCGATCTTGGCATCCCGCCGGTCTTTTATCACATGCAGGATGTCGATGTGGAACTGAAGGTCGTCATGGAGATGAGCAGTTCCACCGAAGAAGGCCAACGCAGCAGGATTGGCACCTTTATTTTTGGCCCGAAATTGACTCAGACAGACACGCTCGATTCCAAAAGCGCGTCCACGATGCGAATGCGTTTCGCGCCCGGTCCCGTAGATGAGAGCAGATCTTTGGATGGCAATGATGGCAACTAAGAAAGTCAAAGCCCCCAAAAGAGCGCCCATAGATGTCCGCGTCACCGAGATGCCCGAGGCATTCACCACTCTGCTTCAGTCACTTGAAAACCGCATGACGGCAATGGAGGCGCGCGAAGTCGCGCTGCTCGAGACGATCAACGACCTCCAAGAACGGATCGACGATCTGGAAGAAGGCAGCGGCGGCATGTTGATGGGCGCGGGTAACCCGGTGATGAACCCGATGGCCGAGGGCCGCGCGGCAATGGGAGCGGACGATCCTGACACACAGGTCGTCAACGCGCAGGAATTCTCGCAAGCCCTGGGTGAACAGATCCTCGCCGGGTCTGATGGGAGCAGTGATTTCACCATCGACAACGTCAAAGTCGAAGCGGTTGTTGGGTTGGGTCAGGACGGCACCAAAGCCCAAATCGCGACGAATGCCCGAAAGCAGGCGATCAGCCAGAACGCATCCAAAGTCACTTTTTCCGTCAGGAGGCGGACCGCCACGCAAATTATTGAGAAAGACTGAATTAACAGAGGAGATTGGAAATGAGTATCGGGCAGGAACTGCTAAACGTCCCGTTTGCGGAAATGGTTCAAAAGCTTGCGCTTTCCGTTGCCGAGTCGCAGACCGAGTTGGATCGACATTCTACAGATGTCGCCAAATATATGGCCGATCAGAAGATCCAGCTTCCGGACCTGTCCAACCCCAATGGCCCCCCCAAAGAATTCAGTTTGGTTTCCATGGGCTTTCTACCCGCATTCTACGCGGTGCAAGAAGCCGAAATTGAGGTCAAAATGGCGATCTCAATGACCAAGCAAACCGAAAAAGCGGGCAGCGCTTCGGTCAAAGGTGGTTGGGGCCCTGTCGCAGCGCAGGTCAATGCCAGCTATTCCTCACGCTATGCTTACAGCCAAGAAGGTGCAAGCAGGCTGACCATCAAACTGGCCCCGGCCGATCCTCCGGTCTTGCTGCAGAAATATATGGAAGCTGTCACACAGGTCATGCTGAAAAAAGAACCGGTGTTGACCGACGACCCAGACCCTGAGCCGGCCCCCGCACCTGTCCCGGACCCGTCTCCACCTGAACCTGAAAAAAGACAGAGAAAGCGCTAAGCAGCATCTCTCGATTTTTCAGTTCTTAAATCAACACGACTAGGTCAGCCATGACGGCGTAGCCAGGATCGGCTTTGCCGACCCTCAGGCCCCGCTGTGCAGTACCACTTGGTCGGGGCCAGCGACATGTTGGCGGTGATTTGACCAACTAATTTTGTCGGAATTTCTTGCATCCCCCTGAGAATCGTTTAATTGACCATTTCAGTCGGGTTATTACCCGCGCCGATTTTCAATGTTGGGACACATGATGCTGAAATCCTCTACCTGCGTTGCCGCCGCCCTGACGGCCCTGATCGCGACCTCTGCCGCTGCCGAGGGCGAACTGAACCTTTATTCTTCGCGCCACTACGACACCGACGAACGCCTCTATTCCGATTTCGAAGAGGCCACTGGTATAACCATCAACCGCATCGAAGGCAAAGCGGACGAGCTGATTGCCCGGATGGAAGCCGAGGGCGCGAACTCACCCGCAGATATCTTGCTGACCGTTGATACCTCGCGTCTGGCGCGTGCCAAGAACGCGGGTATCCTGCAGCCGGTCGAAAGCGCAGTTCTGGAAGAACGTATCCCCGCCAACCTGCAGGACGAAGACAACCAGTGGTATGGCTTTTCGCAGCGCGCGCGGATCATCTTCTTTGACAAGGCCGATGTGACCAACCCGCCCGCGTCTTATCTGGATCTGGCCAAGCCCGAATACAAAGGTTTGGTCTGCATCCGGTCGTCCAGTAACACCTATAACCAGACCCTGCTGGCCTCGATCATCACAAACCACGGTGCGGAAACCGCCAAGACCTGGGCCGAAGGCATGGTCGCGAACATGGCGCGTGAACCACAGGGCGGTGACACTGACCAGCTGCGCGGCATTGTTTCGGGTGAATGCGAGATCGCCGTTTCGAACTCCTACTACTTTGCCCGTGCAATGCGTAAAGACGTCAAAGGCCTGAGCGCTGAGATTGACATGATCGGCGTCCAGTTCCCGGCGCAAGAAGCCGAAGGCGCGCACATGAACCTGTCCGGTGCCGGCGTGGCCGCAAATGCCCCGAACAAGGACAACGCGATCAAGTTCCTGGAATACCTCGCCAGCGATCAGGCGCAGGTCTATTTCTCGAACGGCAATGACGAATTCCCGGCGGTCGAAGGCGTCGCCCTTGCGGATAACGTGGCAGCGCTGGGTGAGTTCAAAGCCGACGAGATCAACCTGTCCGAGGTCGCCAAAAACATCCCCGAGGCACAGAAGATCTTTAACGAGGCCGGCTGGAAGTAATCTTTCATTCTATCGAGCAGAAGGGTGCAGTTTTCTGCGCCCTTTTTCTATTGTGAATTTATGTTTTCTGGTCAATAATCTCATATACGGAAATGATTCCCATATACGAGCCATGCCTGATACCCTATCCGACCGCCTTGCAAACCACCTGAATCAACTTCGCCAAACGCGGGGATGGTCGCTGGATCAGTTGGCGGAACACAGCGGTGTCAGCCGGGCCACCCTGTCGCGCTTGGAAAAGGGGGATGTCAGCCCCACCGCGGAAACTCTGGGCCGGTTAAGTGCCGCCTATGGGCTGCCGATGTCGCGTCTATTGATGATGGTCGAGGACAGTTTCGCCCCCCGCGTTCCCTTCGAAAATCAACCCGAATGGCGCGACCCCGAAACCGGCTTTACCCGCCGATCCGTCTCCCCTCCGGCCGCGGGTCTTGGCGGAGAGGTCATGGAAGGCCATCTGCCCCCAGGCGTTGTGATCACCTATGACACGCCGCCAAAACACGGGCAGGAGCATCACCTGATCATGCTGGACGGTGGCCTGACCCTGACCGTGGATGGAACCGCGCATCATCTGACGAGCGGGGATTGCCTGCGCTATCACCTGTCTGGCCCGACACGGTTCGAAACCCAAGCCGACCGAGGTGCTCGGTACCTGATGGTGCTGATATGATCTTACGACTGGCGGCCAATGATCTGAACCAAGCCCTGAACGATCTGACAGAGATACTGCACGCCTGCGTGCATGACGGGGCGAGTATCGGGTTCATTCAGCCATTTCCGTCGGGTGACGCGCTGCGCTATTGGCAGTCCCATGTCTGGCCAAACATCCAGTCCGGCGCGGCCGAGATATTCGTCTATCGTGATGGCGAACGGATTGTCGGCACCGCACAGCTGGTGCCTGCCGCGATACCCAACCAAACGCATCGCGCCGACGTGTCCAAGCTGCTTGTTCATCCCCGCGCGCGACGGCGGGGCATTGGGCGGGCGCTTATGGCGGCGGTTGAGGCGCGGGCACGCGAACTGGGGCGGTCCCTTTTGGTGCTGGACACGCGCAGCACGGACCCGTCGCTCCTCCTCTATCAAAGCCTTGGGTTTGAAATTGCCGGAGAGATTCCGAACTACTGCCGCAGCCCGGAAAATGATCGGCTGGAACCAACAACCTTCATGTTCAAAGACCTTAGCTGAGAGGGCGATCAGTCCACGGTGCTAACGGCAGTATAAAGCCGCCGAAACCGCCCCAGGCGTTCAAATAACGCATGCATTTCTACAGGCTCGAACCTGTCCGTCGTCGCAGGTTGCTCGGCCAGATCAGCTATGGTCAGCGCACCGTCAGCACAGGCCGCCAGCCGGGCGGCGCCATAGGCCGGGCCGGACTCCGCCCCCACTGAACGCACTATGGGCTTCTCGGTTACAGCTGAAATCAGACCCAGCAACAGATCAGATCGACTGCCCCCGCCAATCGCTGCAAGCTCTGGCAAACTGTCAATGGTGTCGCCAAAACTCTGTGCCGCATCAGCAAAACAAAAGGCGATTGCCTCGACCACCGAGCGGCAGATCTCGGCACGCGTTGTAGCGTCCTCAAGGCCAAAGAAACAGGCTCGAATATGCGGGTCCCCCAGGGGGCTGCGCTCACCTGTCAGATAGGGCAGGAAAATGGGCACGCGATCACCGCTGACGGTTTCAGCAAGCCCGACAACCTCGGCAGCGGACAGCCCCAGCTGATCACCAATCCACGAAATGGGCCTTGCCCCGTTCAGCATCGCCGCCATTTGATACCAGCGGTCGGGCAATGTATGCGCAAACGCATGGACATAGCGTTCGGGGTTGGGCTTGTATTTACGATCCGCAACAAACAACTGTCCGGATGTCCCCAACGAGATAAACCCACGTCCAGGTTCGGTTGCGCCCAATGACACCGCACCGGTTGCCGCATCCCCACCTCCGGCCACGACGGGCACGCCGGAGTTCAATCCGGTCTCAACTGCAGCCTGCGTTGTTACCGTGCCAACGACATTGTGGCCGTCGAACACCTGCGGCAGCCAGTCAACAGCGACATCCGTGGCTTCCGCCATTCCGGTATGCCAGCGGCGTGAAGCCTGGTCGAGCCACATTGTTCCTGCGGCATCGGAAGTATCGGTTGCCAGCTCTCCATGCAGGCGTAGGCCGACATAATCCTTGGGTAGCAGGATATGGGAGAGTCGGGCAAAATTGTGCGGTTCATGCCGTTTCAGCCAAGCAATCTTGGGCGCCGTAAAGCCGGGCAAGGGCAAGACGCCTGCGATGTGACCAACCTGCGGCTGTGCCGCGCGAATGTCGTCGCATTCGCGGACCGCGCGGCTGTCATTCCACAGAATCGCCGGACGGATAGGGCATTGGTCGCGGTCCAACAGCACAGCCCCGTGCATCTGCCCCGACAATCCGACTGCTTTCACATCCGACAGGGAGATTTCGCCAGCAAGCAGGCCCAACGCATCGCGCGTCGCCTGCCACCAAATCTCCGGGTTCTGCTCGGACCAGCCGGGCTGTGGCGACGACGTTCCGATGCTGACTGACGAGGTCGCAAGAAGTCGGCCGGCATCCGCGCAGACAAGTTTGACCGCTGACGTTCCGATGTCGATCCCAAGATACATTCACACCCCTTGCCTTGCATAATTCCGATATCACCGGCCAGGCTATTGATTTTTTTTGCGCGCGCAAAGAATATGTAAAACTATGATAAGATCAAGGTGGACGAACAGACTGGCATGACGAAGATCAGGAACATGGAAGAGTTTGCGGCCCTCAGCGGCATCTCTCGGCCCACCGTATCGAAGTATTTTCAGGATCCGGACAGCGTTCGACCCACAACACGGCTCCGCATCGAAGAGGCGCTTGAGCGCTTCGACTATCGCCCCAACATCTATGCGGTGAACCAGAACCGAAAGCTGACCAAGAATATCGGCATCGTGGTTCCCTATCTTGCCGATCCGTTCTTTGCCGAAATCGCACGCTATCTTGAACAAAGCTGTATTGCTGCGGGGTATCGCCCGTCCCTGTTTAGCTCGCATGGCGATCCCAAGCTGGAAAACGAAATTCTCGACGGCCTGAAATCCATGAAGCCCGCCGGAGTGCTGTTGGCACCTTTGGGGCGCACCTCGGATCGGACGGCGATCGAGAAATTCTGCGCCAATGTTCCAACAGTCCTGTTTGACAGCAATCTTGAAGGTTTGGGTGCAGCCTTTATTGGATCGGACAATTTCAGTTTTGTTTCGCAGACAGTCGAATACATGACCCGCACCGGCGAACCGCCTTCATTCTTCGAAATGCGCACCCCCGCCAACCCAAACGCCAACAAGCGACGGAAGGCCTATATCGAAGTGATGGAGCGCCTTGGGTTCGATCCTCATATCATCAAAGTCGACGGCAAGGGTTGGGCATTTGAGGAAATCGGTCACAGGGGGGCGCTGAAAGTTCTGTCAGATCGCGAGCTGAGGACGGACTCGGTCTTGTGCAGCAACGACCGTTTGGCCATCGGCTTTCTTGCTGCTTGCTATGAACAGGGGATTCGGGTCGGTCGCAAAGACGATTCTACGCTGCGCTTGGCCTCAAATGATGACCATCCCTTTGCAAAATTCACATGCCCATCCCTGACTACAGCAGCACATGATTATGACAACGTAGCCGGGCGCAGTGTGGAGACTTTGTTTGAACTCATTGAAAACGGGGGGAAATTTGACACTCGAACCGAGACTCTTTTCCCCGCAAGGTTGGTTTTAAGGGATTCCGCGTGACTTCAAATTTTTAACGCGCGTAAAGTTTTTATTGACGGCGCGACAATTTTAAAACTACCCTCTCTGCACGACATCCAAGCTCAGGGAGGACAGGGATGTATCTCAAGAACGCACTTCGTGCGGCGACAGCAATGACTTTCGTCGCCACGACAGCAGCCCAAGCGGATACCTTAACAATAGCGACCGTGAACAACGGCGACATGATCCGGATGCAGGGCTATACCGATAAATTCACCGAAGCGACCGGCATCGATGTCGAGTGGGTTACGTTGGAAGAAAACGTGCTGCGCCAGCGCGTGACAACGGATATCACCACCAAAGGTGGCCAATTCGACATCATGACCATCGGTATGTACGAGACGCCGATCTGGGGCGCGAACGGCTGGTTGGTTCCCCTGGACGGGCTGTCGGATGAATACGACGTAGGTGACATCCTGCCCGCCATGTCAGGCGGCCTTAGCCATGATGGAACGCTCTACGCGGCTCCGTTCTACGGCGAAAGCTCGATGATCATGTATCGCACTGACCTGATGGAAAAAGCGGGTATGGAAATGCCGGACGCTCCGACTTGGGAGTTCATCCGCGAAGCGGCTGCTGCGATGACCGATCGCGACGCTGATATCAACGGAATCTGCCTGCGCGGCAAGGCCGGTTGGGGCGAAGGCGGTGCTTTCATCACAGCGATGTCCAATTCCTTTGGTGCGCGCTGGTTTGATGAAGATTGGAAGCCGCAGTTCGATCAGCCTGAATGGGCTGACACGTTGAACTTCTACGTAGGTATGATGAACGAGTCCGGCCCCGCAGGTTACGCCACTAACGGATTTAACGAAAACCTGTCGTTGTTCCAGCAGGGCAAATGCGGCATGTGGATCGACGCAACGGTCGCGGCTTCTTTCGTGACCAACCCGACAGACTCTACAGTCGCGGATAGCGTTGGCTTTGCACTTGCACCCGACACTGGGCTTGGCAAGCGCTCGAATTGGTTGTGGGCGTGGGCTCTGGCAATTCCGGCTGGTACGGAACAGGCAGACTCGGCCAAACAGTTCATCGAGTGGGCGACATCCAAAGACTACATCGAACTCGTAGCCGAAAACGAAGGTTGGGCCAACGTGCCTCCGGGCGCACGTACGTCACTGTACGAGAATCCGGATTATCAGGCGGTTCCGTTCGCCAAGATGACGTTGGACTCGATCCTGTCGGCTGATCCGAACAATCCGACTGTAAAGCCAGTGCCTTACGTTGGTATTCAGTTTGCAGCGATCCCGGAATTCGCAGGGATCGCCACGCAGGTGAGCCAGGAGTTCTCGGCAGTTTATGCCGGGCAGCAAACGGTAGAAGAAGCTCTTGCCAAAGCGCAAGCCTTCACTGCCGAAGAAATGGAAGCCGCAGGCTACTAAGGCCTCCTTCCCAGCGGGTGGACAGAGGTCTGTCCCCCGCTTCACCCTTCCACAACTCGCGTTTTTCTCGCAGGCTGAGCTATGCCTGAACAGAGAGGTTTTGCGTCATGGCTACTCAACATTCCCGATCAGTTGCACGCCTGATGATGGCACCTGCAGTGATCCTGCTTCTTGGCTGGATGCTCGTGCCTCTGACGATGACGCTGTATTTTTCCTTCAAGAAATACCTGCCCCTGCGCGGCGGTGATCTGGGATGGGTCGGCTTGGACAACTACGTCCGGTTCGTCTCCTCCAGTTCCTTCTGGCCCGCGGTTCAGGCCACGCTGATGATCGTCGGCGGCGTGCTTGCCATCACGGTCGTTCTGGGCATCCTTCTGGCAATGCTGCTGGATCAGCCGATGTGGGGCCAAGGCGTTGTCCGCATCCTAGTGATCGCACCGTTCTTTGTGATGCCGACCGTTTCCGCATTGGTCTGGAAGAACATGTTCATGGACCCGGTCAATGGCCTGCTGGCCCATTTGTGGCGCTTTTTCGGGGCTGAGCCAGTTTCCTGGCTATCCGAGGCGTCGATGACGTCAATCATCATGATCGTATCGTGGCAATGGCTGCCGTTTGCGACGCTGATCTTGCTGACTGCGATCCAGTCGCTGGACAGTGAACAGTTGGAGGCCGCAGAAATGGACGGCGCGCCACCGCTCAAGCGCTTTTACCATATCATCCTGCCGCATCTAAGCCGCGCGATTACCATCGTGATCCTGATCCAGACCATTTTCCTGCTGTCAATCTTCGCCGAAATCTTCGTAACCACCGGCGGCGCCTTCGGCACCCGTACACTCACCTACCTGATCTTCCAGCGCGTGCTAGAGGGCCAGAACGTCGGCCTTGGATCAGCCGGAGGTGTCTATGCAATCATCCTTGCCAATATCGTTGCGATCTTCCTGATGCGCATCGTCGGCAAGAACCTGGACGCGTGAGGAGGTAACGATATGAGCCGCTCAGTTACACCCCGTCGCAAGTCGCTTAACACCGCCCTGGCATGGGCCGTTGGGCTGCTGATCTTTTTCCCGATCCTCTGGACCATCCTGACCAGCTTCAAAACCGAAGCACAGGCCATCGCCAGCCCGCCGCTGTTTCTGAACTTTGACTGGACGCTGGAAAACTATGCCATCGTTCAGGAACGCTCGGACTATATGCGGTTCCTGTGGAATTCGGTCATCATCGCGGGTGGTTCGACCATATTGGGCGTGATCATCGCGGTGCCCGCCGCCTGGGCGATGGCCTTTGTGCCGTCAAAACGCACCAAGGACATCCTGCTGTGGATGCTGTCCACCAAGATGCTGCCTGCGGTCGGTGTTCTATACCCGATCTACCTGCTGTTCATCCGGCTTGGGCTTTTGGACAGCCGCGCGGGTCTGGTTGTGGTTCTGATGCTGATCAACCTGCCGATCATTGTCTGGATGCTGTACACCTATTTCCGCGAAATCCCCGGCGAGATCCTTGAAGCCGCCCGCATGGACGGGGCAACGCTGAAAGAGGAAATCCTCTATGTGCTGACGCCCATGGCGGTGCCCGGTATCGCCTCGACCATCCTGTTGAACTTTATCCTCGCCTGGAACGAGGCGTTCTGGACCCTCAACCTGACCGCAGTCGACGCGGCACCGCTGACGGCCTTCATCGCCAGCTATTCCAGCCCCGAGGGCCTGTTCTTTGCCAAACTCAGCGCGGCATCGACCATGGCAATCGCACCAATCCTGATCCTTGGCTGGTTCAGCCAGAAACAACTTGTCCGCGGCCTGACCTTCGGCGCCGTGAAATAAGGAAAACTCCGCATGGGACGCATTCAACTCAAATCCGTGACCAAGAAATTTGGCGACGTTGAAGTCATTCCGCCGCTGGACCTGACCATTCAAGATGGCGAGTTCACTGTCTTCGTCGGCCCCTCGGGCTGCGGCAAGTCCACCTTGTTGCGGCTGATTGCCGGGCTGGAGGATATCACCTCGGGCAATATCGACATTGACGGGGCGGATGCCACCGATGTGCCGCCCGCAAAGCGCGGTCTGGCGATGGTGTTCCAGTCCTACGCGCTGTACCCGCATATGACGGTGCGCAAGAACATCGCGTTCCCGCTACGCATGGCCAAGCTGGACCAGGCCGAGATTGACCGCCGCGTAGAAGGCGCTGCTGATGTTCTGAACCTGACCGATTACCTGGATCGCAGACCGGGCCAACTGTCCGGCGGTCAACGCCAGCGCGTTGCCATTGGCCGCGCCATCGTACGTGAGCCTGCGGCGTTTCTGTTTGACGAGCCACTCTCGAACCTCGACGCCGCCTTGCGCGTTGGAATGCGGCTCGAAATCAGCGAGCTGCATAAGCGTCTTGCAACCACGATGATCTATGTGACCCACGACCAGGTCGAGGCGATGACGATGGCCGACAAGATCGTCGTGCTGCAGGCCGGTGTGATCGAACAGGTGGGCAGCCCGCTCGAGCTGTATAAGACTCCGCGAAACTTGTTTGTCGCGGGCTTTATCGGCTCACCCAAAATGAACTTCATCGCGGGCGAAGAAGCCGCGAAACATGACGCCCATACGATCGGGGTCCGCCCCGAGCATCTGGAAGTATCCGACAGCTCCGGCACCTGGTCCGGGGTGGTTGGGGTTTCCGAACATCTGGGCTCGGACACGTTCTTCCACATTCACGAAACCGGCCTTGCGGACACGATCACCGTACGAGCGGGGGGTGAAGTTGGCTTCAACCACGGCGACCGTATCTATCTGACGCCACGCGCGGATGTGATCCATCGGTTTGACGCAAAGGGCCTGCGGATCGAATGACACGTCTGGTCGGTAAAACCGCCCTGATTACCGGGGCCGCGCGTGGCATCGGACTGGCCTTTGCCAAAGCCTATGTTGCCGAAGGGGCCCGTGTCGCGTTGGCCGACATTGACGGCGCGCGCGTGCAAGCCGCGGCCGCCGAAATCGGTGAGGCCGCTTTGGCTATCGAGATGGATGTGACCAACCAGCAGAGCATCGATGCCGCGGTGGCAAAGACGGCTTCACATTTCGGTCCCATCGACATTCTGATCAATAACGCTGCCATCTTTACCGCAGCACCCATCATCGAAATCGAGCGCACCGACTATAACCGCGTCTTTGACATCAATGTCTCGGGCGCCTTGTTCACGATGCAGGCCGTCGCGCGCCACATGATCGAACACGGGACCAAAGGCCGGATCATCAACATGGCATCGCAAGCCGGACGACGGGGCGAGCCTCTGGTCGCCGTCTATTGCGCAAGCAAAGCCGCTATCATTTCGCTTACCCAATCTGCAGGGCTGAACCTGATCCAACACGGCATCAACGTAAATGCCATTGCTCCGGGGGTTGTCGATGGCGAACACTGGGATGGTGTGGACGCCTTTTTTGCAAAGCATGAGGGCAAAGAGCCCGGGCAGAAGAAACGCGAAGTAGCCGCAGCGGTGCCGCACGGTCGGATGGGCCGTGCCGAGGACCTGACCGGAATGGCCGTGTTTCTGGCCTCAGACGAGGCGCAGTATATCGTCGCGCAAACCTATAATGTCGACGGCGGGAACTGGATGAGCTGATGACCCCACTGACGAACGCAAATCCCGCGATACGGCTACGGCGCGACAACCTTGCAAACTTGCCTGAGGCTGTCAGGACACCGAATTACCTGCCCACAGACCTGAAACCCGGCATCGTCCATATCGGGCTGGGCAATTTTCACCGCGCGCATCAGGCCTGGTATATCCACCAGTTGATGCAACAGAGCCAAGCACTGGACTGGGCGATCATCGGGGCCGGTGTCCGCAGCTATGATGCCGAAATGCGAGAGAGGTTGCTGGCGCAGGACTGTCTGACAACACTGATCGAGCTGGACCCAAAGGGAATATCCGCCGAAATTGTCGGAGCCATGATCGACTACCTGCCAATCGAAGAGGGCAATGCGACGCTGATCCGGCAGATGGCCGATCCGTCCATCCGGATTGTGTCGCTTACAGTGACCGAGGGCGGCTATTTTCTGGACGCCAATACCGGCGCGTTCAACGCCGATCACGAAGACATTCGATACGATGCCGCCCATCCAGACCAGCCGCGAACCGCGTTTGGCGCCATTGTTGCAGCTCTTCGACAGCGCAAGAAGGAGGGTTTGAAACCCTTTACCACGCTCAGCTGCGACAACCTTCAGGGCAACGGGGTGATCCTGCGGAACTGCATTGTTGGTTTGGCGCGTATGTCTGACCCGAAACTAGCCACCTGGATCGACCAATATAGCTCATTTCCCAATTCGATGGTGGATTGCATTGTACCCGCTACGACAGAGCAGGTGGTTTCGCAATGCCACGGACTTGGGATCGATGACCGCGTCCCTGTCTCACATGAAAACTTTCGCCAATGGGTGATCGAGGACAAATTTTGCGCAGGGCGTCCACCGCTCGAACAAGTCGGTGTCACACTGACCCATGATGTTCATAGCTATGAGACGATGAAACTGCGTACTTTGAACGGCGGTCATCAGCTGCTTGCGAATGTCGGAGAAATCCTGAACGTCCCGACGATTTCACGATGCATGCAGGACTCTGATATCCTCGCGTTTTTCGCTAAAGTTCAGGCAGAAGAAATCCTCCCGCATGTCGCTGCTGTCCCCGGCGCTAAACCAAGTGAATATCTTGATCTGGTCGAAAAGCGATTTGCAAACACCGCCATCCATGACACCACGCGCCGCGTCGCGTTTGACGGATCCTCACGGCATCCTGGGTTCTTGCTGCCTTCGCTGCGTGACGCAGTTGCCTCGGACCCTGCCCCCAGCGGGCTGGCCCTGGCCGAGGCATTCTGGTGCCGGATGTGTGCAGGCAGGCGCGAGGATGGGTCTGAAATTGCGCCAAACGACCCCCATTGGGACGCTCTTCAGCACATCGCGCTGGCGTCCAGAGATGACCCGAAACTGTGGATCGAGCAGGATCAGTATTACGGCGAGATTGGCCGAGATACCCGCTTTGGTCAGGCCTTTTCTTTTTGGCTGACCAAGATCTGGAGACATGGCAGCCGCGCTGCGATAGCAGACTACGTCGCGCAGACCTCCGCGTCAGAGTAACCGGTCAACACACATGGAGATCAGTCGCGGGCCAAAACCGCGCAGTTCCGTGACGTATCACGTGCAAACGCGGCGCAGGGGTTCTGACACTGCAAATTGGCGCGCACCCATAAAAATTGTAGGTGTTCTCATAACGCTGCATCGCCGCCATTGATTTTACTCACGAAAATTGAAGACTTTTGCGCATAAATTTGCGCGATTTGCCCATAACATTGCGCGGTTCGAGAAACGCGCTCAATTGATGGTAGTCACCACACATCCTCTTCAACTAAAACCGGGCGTTTCTCAATCAAGAGTAAATTCTTACTGGAAATATTCGGCCCGGATCATAGGGAAGCAGTTCTTTCGAGGGCTTGTGATAGATCCTCGCTTCGAGAATGGATATTCCCGTAATTGCCAAGTGAGCGCGTCCAAACCGACGCGCTCACTTTGCTTGGTATTGCTTGTCACTACGGAGTTAAGAGCGATGTATCACTCTGCGGCAACAGCTTTCTCTTCCAGTACCGGGTAGTCGGTGTACCCTTTTTCATTGCCGCCGTAGAGCGTGGTTGGATCGAGCTCATTCAGAGCGGCGCCTTTCTCCAACCGGTTGACAAGATCAGGATTGGAAATAAACGGCCGGCCAAAGGCCACTAGATCGACGGCTCCGGTTTCAACCGCTTCAATCGCCATGTCTCGGTCATAAGCGTTGTTGCCCATTTTCGCACCGTCAAACAACTCATAGAGCGCCTTCAGATCGCCACCTTCCGGAATATCGCGCGGGCCGCCGGTCTGTCCTTCCACGAGATGGAGATAGGCCAGCCCATACCCATTCAGCAATTTGACCGCATGAGTGAATGTCGCCTGCGGGTCGCTGTCGGAGATGTTGTTGGCGTCCGAGAACGGGCTGAGGCGGACACCAACGCGGTCGGCGCCCCACACGTCAACAACTGCGTCCATGACCTCTTTCAGAAACCGTGCTCTGTTCTCGACAGGACCGCCGTATTCGTCTTCACGCTTGTTGGACTCGTCCCTCAGGAACTGATCGATAAGGTATCCGTTGGCTGCATGGACCTCGACACCGTCGAAACCGGCCTCCTTGGCGTTTTCTGCGGCCCTCCGGTAGTCGGCAACGATGCCAGCAATTTCTTCGACGGCCAGAGCCCGCGGCTCAGATGTTTCGACGAACTGCTCACCATCAAAGGTCTTGGCCTTAGCGCCGATCGCAGATGGCGCAACAGGGGCACCGCCATCCGGCTGTAAGCTGGTATGCGAAATCCGGCCCACATGCCAAAGCTGGATCACGATCTTGCCGCCCTCAGCATGGACGGCCTCAGTCACTTTTCTCCAGCCGTCGATCTGTGCTTCGGAATAAATGCCAGGCGTCCAGGCATAGCCTTTGCCTTGGGGCGAGATTTGCGAAGCTTCCGTGATGATCAATCCAGCACCCGCCCGTTGCACGTAGTACTTGGTCTGCAATTCATGGACGCTGTCATCTTCGGCTCTTGCCCGGTTGCGGGTCAGTGGTGCCATGACAACGCGGTTTTTCAGCTCGATTGCACCAGCTTTGATGCCGGAGAACAGTTTTTTATCAGCCATTGCTGCTTCCTTCTTTGGTAAACTTCGTTCAGATATTATTGGACCAATTAGTCCAATATTAGGGTCACTGTCTCTTGTTTGAGTTTGTGTTACGTTTCATGCCCTTATTTTTTGGGGGAGGCCTTATGGCGAAATCACCAACCGGGCTTGTTTCAGGGTTTGTGATATCTGATCCGCGGGAACACCCGCCTTGCGCAAGGCTAGCGTGCCAATTGCAAGGGAGGCAAAGGCGCGTGCCTTGTCGAGTACCTGTCCCGGATCCGAAGGCTCAAGCGTTCTTGCAATAATCTCGTCAATACTCTCCAAATGCTGTCGCCCGAGAGCCGCCACTTCATTGTCATGCGGGGCAAGTTCCGTTAGGCAATTGATCAGCATGCAGCCGTCACGACCGCCTTGCGGGTTCGCCAAAGCTTCCATTATCGCACCAACGGGGTCATTTCCGCCCGCATCTGCAACGTCACGCAGATTTTTCAAACCACGCCTTGAATAGTGCCTGAGGGCTTTGTGAAACAAAGTCTGCTTGTTGACGAACGTTCCATAGAAGCTGGACCGGCTCAAACCCATGGCCTTGGTCAGATCATCCACAGATGCGGTCTCGTAGCCCTTGTGCCAGAATACGCACAAGGCTTTTTCCAAAGCCTCAGCTTCGTCAAAGGCGCGAGGCCTACCCGGGCCTGCGGGTGATTTGATGTCGCCAACTGCGAGAGTTTCTTTGCTCATGAGCAAGATGTGGAATGATTGATCCAGAATTTCAAGGTGGCGGTAGGGAATTTTTGGAATGGTCAGTCCGTATTGTGACCAGAGAAAGGAATTTAGGTCCGTGGAAATGCAAAACCTCCCCGCCGTGTTTGGTGTCACGCTAATCTTAGGATCAGGACTGTTTGTCTTTTTGCGGGAGTGTCAGACGAAGAGGATCGTGATCGTAGAAAAGAAAGTTCACCCTCGGTACTCGTTTCCAACACTGGACAGAGTGACTGGCGGCTTTGTCCAATACGTAGATGTTGATCACTCACAAACCAGAGATTGGTTCGGTAGATCCATGGCCAATGCCCTCAGCTTGTGAGGATTACCACCCCAATGAGTAACAAAGCCTCGAATTCAGAACTGGTTTTATTAGCATCAGTACGGCGGGCCGTTGTAAGCAAACCAACAATAATTTCAGCGCGCTAGGTTAAAAAACGAGGTTAGCTGAAGTTTAATTCGCCCAATGTGAACTTCTTAACTTTGGCTAGAACGATTTCTTGTCAGTATCGTTTCATGAGTTGTTAGTGAGTTCGGTGAGTAAGTAGATGTATTTGCATAGTTTCGAGGGACATTGTAGCGCAGTCAATGACATCCGGATGGATGATTTTGCGCTTGAGTATCCGTTGTTGGACGATGCCGGCGTGCACGCACAATGGCAAAAGGGCTCCAGGCAGATCACGCGGATAGCCGATATCTGGACAAGAACCGGGAAGGTACTTTCTTTGCCTTACAAAGGGGCCAACGCCTATCCATCTTTCCAGTTTGCTGAGGATGGAACCCCGCTTCCTTTGATGGAAAAAGTGTTGAAAGCCCTGCCACGAGAAATGACGCCGTGGCAATGCGCATTCTGGTTAACCTCACCCAAATCAGAACTCCGAGGGGAAAGTCCGGCAAATCGCATTCAGACCGGCGATGACTGCATAGTCGATATCGCAGGCGAAGCTGGTGGTCTGATGGCGGCTTAGTGTTAGCTTTTGGTCACTCATACGTCGTACAGCATCTGGCAAATTCGTGTCTCCCCTGCTTTTTCTACCTCCGGCATGAATAGCGAGTTCAGGGCACTCAAATGTCCATTCTCTTCTGAGGGTTCAGTGACAATACCAAGCAGTCCAACCATAGATAAGACCGGCTAAGAGCATACTGAAATACGGGTACTAACTAGGCCTTCGCATATCGATACCCGTTGGAGAAACCCCACCGACAAGTAAAACTGTTCCGCAAATCTGGTATCTGCCGCTACGAGTAGCCGAAACTCAACAAACTCGGTTTCTGCATATTTCTGTCAAACAGACTTCACCGCTCAAACACAGCCATCATCTGCCTGCGCAATCGCGACAGATCCTCATCCACACTAGCGGTAGGATCGCACGCGAATGTTGGCAATGCCTCCACACGGATCGTCCCGCTGCGCGGTAAATGTTTGCCGCGTGGAAGTAGACTATCGCTGTCGTGGATGACAATAGGGGTGATCGTGCGACCGGTTTCTCGGGCGACTAAGACTGCACCCGCTTTAAAGTCCCCTAGCGATTCTGTTTTGGCTCGGGTGCCTTCTGGGAATAGCACGATGGAACAGCGGGCGGGCATTTCCTTGACAGCCTTTATCAGCGTATCCATGGCCGTTGAGCCGGAGTCCCGGTTGATAGGGACGAGACCCGCTCCATCAAAACCTGTGCGCAGGAGTTTGCTGTTCCAGAACTCTGACTTCGCCGCGAAAGTGAACCATTTGGTGTCGGGCACCACGTGCATGAGACTGAAGCCATCGAGATGGCTACGGTGGTTGACCACGATGATGCTGTTGGTGTCGGCGGCGAGGGCATTCTTTTCCTCAGGACGCATCTCGACGCGGATGCTGAGGAGCCACAGCAGGCGTGAACATGACCGTTTCACCAGGCGCCAATACCAACCCCGAAACCCTCTGCGCCGAACGCAAAGAAGAGGGGCAAAGGCCACGAAGAGGAAATAAAACAGGCCGATAAGAACCAGTATAGCGCGCTTGATAAGGCGTATTGGCAATGGGTCAATGGCGCGAGTAGCGCGGTCTTTACCGTCAGGTGAAAGGGGCATGACGTCCTCTGATAGGGCCTGTGGCAGGTGCGTAAGCCATAAAAAAGGCCACCGGAGGTCCTCCGGCAGCGCTTTGACACGCGCCACTTGAGAAGGAAGACAGCCACCGCACACCTCTCTATCTGTCGAAGTCAATGCCAGATCAATGAGAAAAGACGACGTACGGGAATGTATCTTGGTGCTTCAGTGTGACTTGAGTTCCAACTGACCGGCCTTGGCATAAAATATCGGTAAGAGCCCTTACCAACAAAGCCGAGTGATCTGGTAGCTGCGAGTGCACAAGGCTGCTTACAGCACTTTGCCGACTTTGACCCCTTGGTTCCCGTCAATTGTCTGAGTGAAATGACCGAATGTCGGCTGCGAGCCCTGAGCCGACTTTGGCGCTCGAATTGAGTGTTGCGGAAGCATGGGTCTGATTGCAGCCCTTCGCATCCATTGCATTGATGCACCCCGGGCGGAAAGCAGCCATTTTCTGCGGGATGCACGAAGGTATGCAATGCGGGTTTTCAGCCCCTCCCAACAAACAGGAGCAAAGGTGTTAGCGCGTCATTTGGAGTGTTACTCTGGTGTGACCCAAATCGGCGATGAATAGGCTCTTTCTTGTTGCCACGGCTTAAGGTGAATAGGTCGATCCACGCCAAACATCAGAGCATCAAATGTGGTCCAACGCGGCGTCGGGATTTCCAGAACACGGACATAGTAAAATGCGCGTTGGCTTGGATCAAAATCGAGATCTTTCCAAAATGCCTCGAGAAATGGGGACCCAATTGAATTGCGGTAAGTTGCGGTTTCGACATCGACGGTATTGCCAACCAGCAGCAGTTTATTGTCATCTCCGACGACACGATCATCTGACCATGCGACGTCGAAAACCTTTTCGTTCAGATCGCCAGACTTTGTGAGCCACCCCTTAACAATTTGAACACGATCAAGATTGGCTCCATTCGGGTCACGCAGCGCTCGAACCAGAAGTTTGGGCGGGGGCGCTTGGTCGTCAGCGATTAAATCACCGCCCATCGGCACTCCGTTTGCATAGCCAAATTTGGCAAAGTCGGAACGGGTAAGATCATCTTCAGTAAAGCCGAACCCCGCGAAAACGCGTACGCGCATACGTGTGCCAGTTGTTGCAAAGACTTCCTTGCGCTTTAGCGCATCCCAAATCCCCTCGCGTGTGTTTTCACGCGCCCATACTGCCGCAAGCCCCGCAGCAAGCCCGTCTGCATGGGTCAAGTCATCAGATGGGTCATCCGGAGTAAAACGCCCTGTGATACGCTCTTCAAAGCGATGAGGATTGGCCGAAGGTTCAACAAGCGACACCTTGCCGAAGAAATTGCTTTCCTGCGCTGTGGACAGGCCAGTATGAGAATCCGTTGAGCCAACCACGCCAAATTTGAACGGGTTCACCCCAATATCATCTTCATAGGCCATGCCGCGCTTCCATGCGCTGCGGGCATATTCTTTAGGCAACATATCGTTTGTCTTGGGCTCTGGTCCAAAGCTGCCTTTGTCCCAGGTTCCATAATCCGCGAAATCATCCTGTGGTGACAACAAGGGATGTGCCTCACCATCACCTTTGATCTGGGTAATCTCATAGACCGGTTCCCACCGTTGACGGCGCAACGCATAGTTGCGATCAATCGGCTCGCCGGAAAGGGTCGTGTCATCAAACATCAATCCGTTTGACAGGTTACCATTGTGCGGGATTGCCAGCACTTGCCCACCGGTCAAACTTTCGTAGTTTTCAAGCCAGTCCCAAAGCTCCTCAGGGTCTTCGGAATCATAGGCGCTAAACGGAATAATTTGATCTGCCAGTGCTTTACCATCCCGGAAAATAACGTTCCGATGCAAGTTGTTGCCGTTTGGTCCAGACGTCCATTCATAGCCGATCAACGCAGTAAATGCGCCCGGCTGACTGTGTTGTTCGGCAGCAGCCGTTACGCGCGGCCACATGGCCTCGCTGAAACCAGTTCCAGCAAGCGGGTCGGTGACAATGTTAAGCGCGTCTTGCATCCAAGTATCATATGACAAGGCCCTGGATTCATCTGTACGTGGTGCGTAAATTTCGCTGATCTTGCGCCCCCACTCATTCTCCTGAAGAGCGGGGCTATCTTCTTCCAGAGCGATTGGTAGGCCGAGGTTTTCTGCATGATCCGTCACCACCAACCAATCCAATGGCTGCTGCAAACGCGCAGGAATTCCATTGGACGAGGTGATCTCTTCACCCTTGGCAAACCTGTAGGCGTCATCTGGGGTCAGAATTGCCCCGACCAGACCGGCATCGGCCGAGTAAGCTGTATGTAAATGTGTATCACCAAAAAAAACCTGATTTGGATAATCGTCATTTATGTAAGGTGAGTACTCGATATTCTCAGTCGGCTGAGACCCCAGATCACCCAATTCCTGGGACATGGCTTGATGGGCGAGGGAAAGAACGCAGCCAAGAAAAACGGTGCGAAAAATCTGATGAGTAGCAAAATTCTCCATTGTGAATTCCTGTTTGCCTACCTGGTCAATCGCAATTTTCTTTCAGCTGCACCGTACGACAGACGAGACACAAATTCAGCATCTATCGATAGCGGGTACAGAATCAAACAGCTCACACAATTGTGTCTATCATTCAAAACTTTAAAGGGCCGTGACTAAAATGGGTCAACACCGTGAAACCGATAGTGCGTGGAAGTGCATTTCCAATCAATCCTGCCATCAGACCGAACCTTCATCGCAACCCGCACCAAGGTCAGCAATGGGGCCCTTAGCGGCTATCGACCTAATCAGGTGAATGTCGGGAAAGTCCGCACTGCCGACCTCTGGCGCGCTGGGAGGCCTTTGATGGCTGACAGAAGTTGTCAGATGGCCGCTCTGAGCCCTTAACAGACCTTGATCACACCTCTGTCTTTCGCTCATGCAGCAGGTCGCGAACTACGTAAACCGGACATTCTCTGAGTTGCACGCAGATGGCGGTGACGCGGATTTAGCGGCCAATAGCGTTCACCGACGCAGTGTCAGTAGCCAAGCATTCAGGCTCGCGACCCAGTGCTGTTTATATCTCTCTCTGCAAGTGAAGTACTTGTACGCCAAAAATAGGAAAGTGGACGTTCCGATTTGAACTATTGGAAAAGCAAGTAGTGTCCGCGACCGCTTATGCATGTTTCGCGAGATTGGTTTGACGTCAAAATCTGAGCTGGATGCAGCACAGATCGTTGACCAAGAGTCGCCCTCCCAGATCACGGTCAGTCATGAGACAAGAGTTGGCAAAGTGCGAGTTGCGATCAGACATAATCAACAGAACAGCTTGAGCTTGCGCGACTGGCACACCGATCCATCGGTTGCGAGTGTTTTGGGCATTCTGCATCGCACACAGGCAAGATGGAGGGCCTGTCAGGCATCCGCGATTATCAAATCGCTCGCCTTTTCCCCGATCATTATTGCCGGTGCGTTGGTGTTGCCACTGACGATTTCGGGCATGATTGAACAATCGGCCACGCGCAGATTTTCTAGTCCGTGAACCCTTAGTTTAGGATCGACAACAGATGCCTCAGAGCTTCCCATCGCACAGGTGCCGGTTGGGTGGTAGATTGAGGTCGAATTCGACCTGGCCCAATCCAGCGTAGCGTCATAGTCGTTGCAATTCAGATCTGCTGTTGGTCGAAACTCTTCCGAAATCTTCGAGGCCAAAGGGTTTTTCTTGGCAATTCGCCGCGCGATATTCACGCCATCGACGATGGTTCTGCAATCTGTTTCTGTGGACAAGTAGTTCGGTATGATCTTGACATGTTTGGACGGATCGGGGCCGTTCAAGCGCAACTCCCCCCTGCTTTCCGGGCGCAGCTGGCAGACCGACATTGTAAAGGCCGAGAACGGGTGTACGCCCTCGCCCGGGCTGTCAGCGGACCAGGGTTGGACATGAAACTGTATATCGGGTGTCTCTACATCCGGGCGCGTTTTCATAAAGCCGGTGGCAAGGCTGGCCGCCATTGTCATAGGCCCGGCACGGAACAGTGCATATTTCAGAGCGATGCGCGCCTGATTGAAGAGGCTGCGGACTTCATCATTCAGTGTTGGTTCATTGCACTTGAACACCAGGCGCGCCTGTAAATGATCCTGCAAGCCCTTACCAACGCCAGACAGGGCGTGAAGCGGTTCGATTCCGTTTTCTTTGAGGTGGTCCGGGTCTCCAATCCCCGACAACATCAGGATCTGGGGCGAATTGATCGCGCCACCAGACAGGATAATTTCGCGTCGAACCTTCAGAGTTTGCTCGACCCCTGACCTGTCCCGGTAAACCAGCCCGGTCGCCTTTTTCCCGTCCAAAACCAAGCGCGTCACAAATGCGTTGGTGATGATGTTCAGATTCTGACGACTTCGAATGGGTTTGAGATAAGCCACAGCCGCGCTGCAGCGACGACCGTTGCGGGTGGTCAGTTGGAAATACCCCACGCCCTCTTGTTCAGCACCGTTGTAGTCGGGGTTGAACGGGTAGCCTGCGGCCTGTGCCGCGGCAACCCAGGCGTCGCAGATGGGGCGTTGAATGCGCATGTTCGAAACAGACAAAGGCCCGCCAATGCCGTGAAACTCATCTTCACCGCGTTCTTGATCTTCGCAGCGTTTAAACAGGGGCAAGACATCGTCCCACCCCCATCCCTCATTGCCCATTTGCCGCCAGCGATCGTAGTCTTCTTTCTGGCCGCGGACATAAAGCAGCCCGTTCAGCGAGGATGAGCCGCCCAGCACCTTGCCTCGTGGCCAGTCTATGGATCGTCCATTAAGCCCCGGATCGGGTTCAGTGCGATAGCACCAGTCAACCGACGGGTTGTGCATTGTTTTGAAATATCCGACCGGAATGTGAATCCACGGGTTGGTGTCGCGACCGCCAGCCTCCAGCAATGCGACGGTCGTATTGGGATCAGCACTCAAACGGTTGGCAATGACACAGCCCGAAGATCCTGCTCCGACTACCGCATAATCGACTTCCATAACTGTCTCCTCCCGACGCGACTGAAAAAAACTCTATGCAAGATGCGAGAAATATACTAGCCTTTTTTGATACAAAACGTCTCATTAATTGCGATCAGGGAGGTAGGCAATGGAGATCGGTAAGAAACTAAGTGGCATTTCCCGGCGAGATTTTTTTCGTGTGGCCGGGCGCTATGGCATGAGTTCGACACTGCTGGCGGCAGGTGGGTTCGGTGGCGCGATGAGCCTGGCGAATCTGGCGCAGGCAGCCGAATCAACCTATGAAAAGCGCTTCTCGAAAGAGCCAAAGCACACGCTTAAATTCGGCGCATCGGGCTTTAACACCCGCAATCTGCTGATCGAACGCGCCGGCGCGATCGAGTTTGCACGCGATCTGGAAGAGCGCACGGACGGTGAAATTCGGATCGAGTTCATTGGCGACAACCAGATCTGCGGGCAGCTGAGCTGCGTTGAAAAAACTCAGCAGGGCATTGTTGATATTTACGCGGCCTCGACCCAGAACTCGGCTGGAGGCGCGCCGTATCTCAACGTGCTGGACTATGCTTACATGTTCCCCAGCCGGGCAGCGCAGTATCACTTCTTCTACAGCCCGGCGAGCCAGCGCATTCTGCGTGATCCGCTTGAGAAACGGCACGGCCTGAAGTTCCTGTTTACCCACTGTGAATTGCGCGGCCTGCAAATGGGTTCGACCTTTGCCGACAAGCCGACCGTCACCAAACTGGAAGAGCTGTTCGGCACAAAGAACCGTGTGACGGGTACACAGCTGGGACGCATTGCGATGCAGCTGTTGAACCTGAATCCGGTACCGGTTGCATGGGAAGAAACTCTGGATGCGTTGAAGACTGGTCTGATCGACGGGGCTGAAACGTGGGCATCGGCCGTCGCATATGCCAACATGGCTCCAGTGGTGTCGCAGTCAGTCAACCTGAAATTCTTCTGCGGCACTGAACATACCTCAATGTCAGCCAAAGTGTTCGACAGTCTGGGCGGGGAGCTTCAGGATGCTGTGATGGAGTCTTCCTACTTTACGCAGGCTTTGATTCAAGGTGCCAATGAAGCGGCTTTGCTGAACACCGTCGGTTTCTCGGAACCGCAGCTGCCTGATACTATCTTCGCCGAAAATGGAGTACGTCCGGCATTCCTGCCAGATGATCAGATCAGACTGGCCGAAGAGATGTGCGCCCCGAACTACAACCCCGAACCTTGGGCGCAGTGGCGTGAGCGTTTGAACAAATGGGCCGGTGGCATCGATACCTATCAGGAAATCTACGACATCGCGCGTGAGCTTCCGGCAGACACCCTGCCGGAAAACGTAGAACCGCGCCGTTGGTGGAAAGGCGAAGCCTGATACAAAAGACGAACCGGCCCCAAGCGGGCCGGTTCTAATACACACCGACTGGGAGGACGGGGTACATGTCGTTTTGGGCAGACACAGGCGCGATCTTCAGTGCCTTTCTCAGCCAGGATTCGTTCGAGATTCAATCAGCGCTGGAATCGGACGCCGCATGGGTGTTGGGCGCGGTTGTTTCAGCCATGGGCGGATTCGTGATCATGCTGATCTATCGGACAGTGCCGTTTATCGAGCGCCATCTGGAGCGGTCGGTGATGGTATATTCTTACCTCGCCATTGCGTTGATCATTTTCTGGGGCGTGATCGACCGATTCGTGTTCAACGATCAAGAACCGTGGTCCACCACTATCCCTCCCTTGTTGTTTATGGTGATGGCGTGGTTCGGGGCCACGTACAATGTTCGCCTACGGACGCATCTGAGTTTCAATGAGTTCCGCACCGCAATGCCCCGAGGCGGGCAGTTGGCCTGTTTGATCCTTGATGCGGTGTTGTGGTTCATCTTTGCCGTGATCGTCATCGTGACGACCACGCGACTGGTTGCGTTATCGGCGTCAAATTTTCAGATCGTTCTCGGCACGGACAATATCATGCAGTGGTGGTTTTTGCTGGCCGCGCCTCTTTCGTTCTTTTTGATGATCGGGCGTGTGTTTCAGAACCTCACCGACGATCTGCAAAACTGGAAAACAGGTGAGCCGCTGATCAAGCAGGCCGTGATCGGAGCAGACTGATGACAGACGGAACTTTGGTTACACTGATCTCACTTGGGGTTACCTTTCTGTTCATGCTGGGCGTGCCGGTGTTTTTGGTCATCGGCTATTGGGTGATCGGCTGCTCATTCGTCCTTGGCTTGACGCTGGACAATATGGGGGCCGAACTGTTGAACGTGTTCAACAAAGGCTTTGCCCTGCTCGCGATGCCGCTCTTTATCCTGACCGGAGACCTGATCAACAAGTCTGGTATTGCCCGAAGGCTCAGCGATTTCGCCTATGCCTGTCTGGGCTGGATACGTGGTGGGTTGGCGATGGCATCGCTTGGTGCCTGCGGGTTATTCGCGGCGATTTCGGGATCAAACTCGGCGACGACAGCCACAATTGGTTCGATGCTGCACCCCGAGATGGTCAAAGGTGGCTATGACGAACGGTTCAGCGCGGCGACCGCTGCGGCAGGGGGTACTGTAGGGATCATTATCCCGCCTTCCATTATCTTCATCGTCTATGGCTTCTTGATGAACCTTCCTATTTCCGAGTTGTTCGTGGCGGGCATTCTTCCGGGCGCGCTCATGGTCTTTGGTATGCAATTCGCGTGCTGGATCATTTGCCGCATGAACGGATGGGGCCATCTGATCCCTTTGCAGCTCAACCGGGTACTGAAAACGGCATTTGGCGCCTGGCTTGGATTTTTCGCCATTGGGCTGGTGCTGTGGGGCATCTACACAGGCAAATTTTCACCGACAGAAGCCGCGGGCGTGACGGTTGGCTTCTGTGTGCTCGCTGGTTTGGTCAGCTATCCGATCAACCGGATTATGGGGGCCAGAAACGACATATCGCCAACCGAGAAGAGTTACACCGAAATGTTCGTGGTCGAAGGCTTTACGATCCCCGAGATCCCCTCGATCGTCATCCGCTCGGCCCAGATCACCGGCATCCTTGCGCCGCTGATCGCGATATCAGTTGTGATGCAACAGATCTTGTCATTGCTCGGCGCGCAACAAACCATTGGAGATTTTGTAACCTCGATGGGTGGGTACTATGCGGTTCTATTCACGTCGATGGTGATTGTCTTCTTCTCGGGTATGGTTCTGGAAAGCCTACCTGTAACCATAATTCTCGCTCCAATTCTTGCGCCAATCGCGGCCTCGGTTGGGATTGATCCAATCCATTTCTCGGTGATCTTCCTTGTGGGGGCGTCCATTGGATTCATCACACCACCTTATGGGCTGAACCTCTATGTGGCTTCAGGAGTAACAGGAGTACCCTATTTCCGGTTGCTTCGGTATACGGTACCCTATCTGGTGGCGCTTCTTTCGGTTTGGATTTTAGTGTCGCTTGTGCCCGATCTGGCCTTGATACTGCTGCCAAATAGCTAGACTGTTGCAGGATGGCCGAGACGGAAACACAAGAAAAAGAAACTCAAATACCGACCAACCTCCGCCTCCTGCTGATCCTCGAGGAGGTGGCGCGGCGTGGCGTTTCCGTAAAACCATCGGATCTGATTGAGGCATTAGGTCTGGCCAAGCCAACAATTCACCGTCTGCTGCAAACCGCAGAAGCCGAAGGGTTTCTGCAGCGGGATCTCGATGGCAGATCGTATGGCCCGGGACACCGGCTGCGACTGCTATCGGTCAACACCATGTCGTCCGAGCATTTGCGCACTGCGCGACTGGCGATCTTGCGCAGTGTGGCTGAAACTGTTGGCGAGACATGTAATCTCGCCATTCCAGACCGCGAGGGCATGATCTATCTCGACCGGGTGGAAACGAAGTGGCCCCTACGAATTCAACTGCCGGTCGGGACACAGGTGCCTTTCCATTGCACGGCCAGCGGCAAGATGTACCTGTCCACACTACGGCAAGGAAAGCTGGATGGGTTTCTTTCGGCAGGACATCTACAACCACAAACCGAACGCTCGCTGACCGATCCCAAGGCATTGCGATCGGAGATCCAACGTATCTCCGAGAATAGTTATTCCACCGATGACGAGGAGTTCATGACCGGAATGACTGCCCTAGCAGTACCCGTTCAGGATGGACAAGGCCGATTGGTAGGCACGCTTTCGGTTCACGCGCCGACACAACGTCATGACGTCAACAGTCTGATGTCGTTTCTGGGCATACTTCAGAAGGGAGCGAAGCAGCTTTCGGCTCTTTTGAGCGAGTGACTAATGCTTCAGATGACAGTCAAAGCGTGATTTTTTTCACCAGCTGCGAATTCGATCATCGACCGGTTTGGAGAATTCTGCACCAGAATGGATGAGAGCGCGATAAAAGTTCCGTGTACTCCGTTCGTTCAACTTTGCAGAGTCGACATTAGCGCACCGCTGCCATTCCTAGCTAGTACAGCATCTGTCACTCTGGGCGCAAATCGGGCACTTGCGTGTACCGCCACAAATGCAGGGATATGGCGACTTGCTCAGTGCATGACGCAAAGGTCAGAATATTCTTTCGCCCAACACCTATGATTACCGAGGAGCCGGCAGGAACGTGCTTGCGTGCATGATGATGTCGAAATGCTGCATCCCTTTCTGCAGATCAAAACTGACAGAATGCCCGCCTTTACGCAGCAATTCCGCATAGTCCCGGCTTTGACGAATGAATTCGGGTGTGTCGCGCTCGGCGACGGTTACATGGTAACGCGGACCGGGGGCGGGCAGGTGCAGGATGGGTGAGAGATCGTGTATTTCGACCGGGGTCAGTTGCAGCGGGTCATTCACCGGCGTCAGGCTGATCGGTTCAAGATCATAGACGCCGCTGATCAGAATCACCTCTCGTACCCGCAAGCCGGCGCGGGCTAGCGCATCGGCTGAAGTCGCCATCATCATGGCCGCCAGATGTGCCCCGGCGCTGTGCCCCGACAAGGTGATTTGCGCCGGATCGAACCCAAGGGCCGTCGCCTGTGATCCCAGCCAAAGCAGGGCATCGCGGCACTCTTTGATCATCTGATCCAGTCGGGCCTCAGGTGCGAGCGTATAGTTCAGCGTTGCAAAGGCTTGCCCGTTTTCCACCAGTGTAGGGGCCATCATCGCCGACTCACGCTGACTGAGCGCCTGCCAGTAACCTCCGTGAATAAAGACATGCAGCGGAGCGTTGGCCGTCGACGCAGGAAAGAAGTCGAGCACCTGTTCAGATGTTTCGCCGAAGGGCAGGTTTTCCCGGCATTCCATCCGGGCGCGGTTCTGCGCACTCAGCGCGGCGTAGCTCTCAAGATAGGGTGTCAGATCGCCGCCAACCATCGAACTGGGAGAATACTCCTGCTCCAGCTCTGTCTGAGTGAAACCACGATACAGCATCGCCTACTCCTGCCCGCTATACATCAATTCGGTGCGCACATCGTAGAGATCGTGAAAGAACCGCAAGTCCAGCGCTTTGCGCAGGAACGACACACCGCTAGACCCGCCTGTACCTGGCTGGTTGCCAATAACTCGCTCGACCGCGGTGACATGGTCAAACCGCCAGCGCTGGAACAGGGATTCAACGTCCATCAGCTTTTCGGCCAGCGCATAGAGGTCCCAATACTGATCGGTATTGTGAAACACCTGAGCCCAGATTTTCACCACGCGCGGGTCGCCGGAATAGGGTTGTGCAAAGTCACGGTTCAGCAGGTCATCAGGCACGTCAAACCCTTGCCGGGCCAGCATGTGCAGCACTTCGTCATAAAGCGAAGGCTTGGTCAGTGCGGCATCCAATAATTCCATGACTTCGGGATCATGCTGGTGAACCTTCAGGGTCGAGGCATCCTTGTTGCCCAGAATGAATTCAATCTGACGATAGCCATAGCTTTGAAATCCCGAGGAGCTGCCAAGTGCTTGCCTAAAGGTCATGTAATCGGCGGGGGTCATGGTCAGAAGCGTTTCCCACGCGGAAATCAACTGCCGCTGGATTGCTTTGACCCGGTCGAGATTCTTCATTGCCGGGCCAAATTCGTCCTCTTGCAGAAAGCGGCGCACTTCGACCAGCTGGTGATGCATCAGCTTCAGCCACAGCTCGCTGACCTGATGGATGATAATGAACAGCATCTCATCTGGTTGCGCGGGATCCTGAAACGTCTTTTGCAGATTCAGTAGGGTTTTGAGCTGCAGGAAGTCGCCATAGCTCTTGCGGTGGGTTTCGGCGAAATCCGTGACCAGAGTGTCCTCGATCCCGCGTTCAAGATACCGGTTGTCCTTGTCGCTCATCTGCGCCTCCAAACACCTGAGTTCCCTCCTGTTTAGGGGGTGAAGCCGTTTAACGCCAGAGGGTTAGGTCCAATCCAGAACAACCTTGCCGGATCGACCTGATTTCATCTCGCCAAAGCCCTTGGCAAATTCATCAACCTTGAAACGGTGCGTGATCACTCGGCTGACATCCAAACCGTTCTGTAACATGGCAATCATCTTATACCAGGTCTCGAACATCTCGCGCCCATAGACACCTTTGATGGTGATGGCCTTGAATACGATGCGGGACCAGTCCACGGGGGATTTTCCAGGTGGGATGCCCAGCAGAGCGATCTTGCCGCCCATCACCAGTGCCTCGACCATCTGGTCCAGTGCAATTTGTGAACCTGACATCTCTAGCCCGACGTCAAAACCCTGCTGCATGCCCAGTTCGACGATCACGTCCTGCAAATCTTCCTTGGTCACATCGACAGGGCGCAATGTTGGCACAACATGCGCAGCCAGCGTCAAGCGGTCCGGATTGATATCGGTGATCACCACATGCCGCGCGCCTGCATGGCGGGCCACGGCGGCGGCCATGATGCCGATGGGGCCTGCACCGGTGATCAGCACATCCTCACCCAGCAGATCAAAGCTGAGTGCAGTGTGCACAGCATTCCCCAACGGGTCGAGAATGGCTCCGATTTCGTCGGGAACGTCATCGGGCAGGGGTACCACGTTGAAGGCAGGTAGTTTCAGGTATTGCGCAAAGGCACCCTGTTCGTTGACGCCGATTCCGCGCGTGCCGGGATCCAGATGGAACTTGCCAGCGCGGCTTTGGCGGCTGTCGGTTGTGATCAGGTGCCCCTCGCCGGAGCAGCGCTGGCCGATCTCAAGCCCGGTCACGTTGCGCCCGATCTCAACGATTTCACCGGCAAATTCATGGCCGGTGATCATCGGGGTGGGCACCGTGGCGGCGGCCCAGTCGTCCCAGTTCCAGATGTGGATATCGGTGCCGCAGATGCCGGTCTTGTTGATGCGGATCAGCACTTCATCAGGGCCGATCTCGGGCACCGGGGCCTGCACCATCCACAGCCCCTCCTCGGGCTTGGATTTTTCCAGCGCTTTCATCGTATTGGGTCGCATCAGATAATCCCCAGCTCTTTGCCGACCTTGCCAAAGGCGGCCAGCGCACGGTCCAGCTCATCCTTTGTCAGCGTCGCATTCATCTGCGTTCTGATCCGTGCCTTACCGCGCGGGACGACGGGGAAGAAAAAACCCGAAACATAAACGCCTTCGTCAAACAGCTTTGCGGCCATGTCCTGCGCCAGTTGTGCTTCGCCCAGCATTACCGGGATGATCGGGTGTTCGCCCGGTAGAAGGTCAAAACCCAACTTTTCCAATCCCGCGCGCCAATACTTGGCGTTGCCGAACAGTTGCGCGCGCAGCATGTCGCCCTCTTCGACCAGACGGATGGCTTCGATCCCGGCAGCAACGATTGAAGGCGGCAGCGAATTTGAGAACAGATAGGGCCGCGCCCGCTGCCGCAGCAGGTCGATCACTGGCTGCGGCCCGGCGATGTAACCGCCGATAGCCCCCCCAAGTGCCTTGCCCAAGGTTCCCGTCAGAATGTCCACGTCGACACCGAAATGATCCGGTGTACCGGCCCCGTTCGGACCCATGAATCCGGTGGCATGGCAGTCATCGACCATGACAATGGCGTCATATTTGTCCGCCAGTTCGCGGATTTTCGGCAAGTTAGCCAGATAGCCATCCATCGAAAACACACCGTCTGTCGCGATCATGATGTGTCGCGCGCCGTCCTCGCGTGCCTGCTTCAGCCAGGCCTCCAGATCGTTCATGTCGTTGTTCAGATAACGATAACGTTTGGCCTTGCACAACCGTACCCCGTCGATGATTGAGGCATGGTTCAGACTGTCCGAGATGATGGCGTCTTCAGGCCCTAACAAAGGCTCAAACAGCCCTCCATTGGCATCAAAACAGGCGGCAAACAGGATCGCATCGTCCTTATTCAGGAATTGTGCCAGCTTCTGTTCCAGCTCACGGTGAATGTCCTGTGTGCCACAAATAAACCGGACCGAGGCCATGCCGAACCCTTTGGGCTCCATCGCATCTTTGGCGGCGGCGATCAGTGCCGGATGATCGGCCAGACCCAGATAATTGTTGGCGCACAGATTGATGACCTGCCTGTCGCCCACAGTAATCTCGCCGCCCTGGGGCGAGGTGATCATTCGTTCACGCTTGTACAGACCCTCCGCTTCGATCTGCACGAGGGTGTCGGTGACATGGGACAGGAATGCATCTGACATGGCGATCTCCGTTCAACTGAGTCGCATGTCTAACATAACGGATGAAATTCCCAAATAGGGGAATTACAGTATGAAGGAAAAATTTCCGTAAAGGCGGAAATGCGCCGGTGTCAGGCGTTTTTGACGATCAGGAACACCCTTGCTGGCTTCTTGGCAGTAATTGAATGCAGAACGTCGGCCGCGTATCGCGCGGTGTCGCCCTGGTTCAGTTCGCTGACGGCACTGCCCGAGGTGACGCGCACCGCACCTTCAAGTACCGTCAACTGTTCATGCGCGCCGCGGGCGTGTGGTTGGCTGTTCAGCGCGCCATCACTGTCAAAGCGGATATCGTAGACCTCGTGGCCACCGGCCTCTTCGGGCGGGGAGAGGATACGGATGCGGCAATTCTGGCCCATATTGTCGATGCTGGGCACTTCGTCGCTGCGCAGGGTTTCGATCTGATCGGCGTTATTGGCCTCTTCCAGCAGGCCAGCGAAGTCCACCTGCAGGGCGCGGGTCAGGTTCCACAGGGTCGAGATCGTCGGGCTGCTTTCACCGCGTTCGATCTGGCTGACCATGGATCGGGACACGCCGCTGAGATTGGCCACAGCTTCCAGCGACAGGCCTTTGGCGCGGCGGGCCTCTTTCAGGCGGGCGGGCAGGCGCGTCAGGATATCGTCTGAATTTTCCGTCATGACGGAATCTCATGCGCGTTTGGTGGCCTCATGTCAATTCCGCTTGTGACGGTACGTCCTATGGGACAGTTCCAATGGCTGGATGCATAGTGCCCGCAAATCCACGAGGAGAAGAGACATGAAAGATATCGTCATTCTTGATGGTGCGCGCACCGCGATTGGCACATTTGGTGGCGCCTTGGCTTCAACTGCGCCGATTGATCTGGCGACCGTTGTGACTGAAGCGGCGATGGAGCGATCTGGAGTTGCGCCCGAGCAAATCGGCAATGTGGTGTTTGGTCATGTCATTAATACCGAACCACGCGACATGTACCTGTCACGCGCCGCGGCCAAACAGGCCGGTATTCCGGTTGAGACGCCCGCGATGAACGTGAACCGCCTGTGCGGGTCCGGTGCGCAGGCGATTGTATCGGCCGTACAGTCCCTGATGCTGGGCGATGCTGAATTCGCGGTGGCTGGTGGCGCCGAAAGCATGTCGCGCAGCCCCTATATCGTGCCACAGGCCCGTTGGGGTGCAAAGATGGGCGATGTCGCCTCGATGGATATGATGCTGGGTGCGTTGAACTGCCCGTTTGGCACTGGCCATATGGGCATTACGGCCGAAAACGTTGCTGATGAGCACCAGATCACCCGTGAGCAGATGGATGAATTCGCGATGGCCAGCCAAACCCGTGCGGCGGCTGCGCTGGAGGCGGGGTATTTCCAAAGCCAGATCACGCCGGTTCAGGTCAAGGTCAAGCGCGACATGGTCGATTTCATGGTCGACGAGCATCCCAAACAGACATCCGCCGAGGCGCTGGCCGGGCTGCGTCCTGCCTTCCGCAAGGATGGCCGGGTGACGGCAGGCAACGCGTCGGGCATCAACGATGGTGCGGCGGCGATGGTACTGGCCTCGGCGGAGGCGGCCGAGAAGGCCGGCTTGAAACCCAAGGCACGCATTCTGGGCTATGGCCACGCAGGCGTACGCCCCGAGGTGATGGGCATTGGTCCGGTTCCTGCGGTGCAGAACCTGATGGCGCGGACGGGCCTGACGCTGGGTGATTTCGATGTGATCGAAAGCAACGAAGCTTTTGCCGCGCAAGCGTTGGCCGTGAACAAAGAGCTGGGCTTGGATGCCGCCAAGGTAAATCCGAATGGCGGGGCGATTGCGCTGGGCCATCCGGTGGGTGCAACCGGTGCGATTATAACGCTGAAAGCCCTATATGAGCTGGAGCGCACGGGCGGGTCCAAGGGTTTGGTCACCATGTGCATCGGTGGCGGTCAGGGCATCGCCATTGCCTTTGAGCTGCTCTGAAACCGAACCAAGCAGGGGGGCTGTCTGGCCCTCATCGCGCCTGTGGCGCAATTCCCCCGAAGGTATTTTTGGCCGGATGAGGCGGGCGGGATTGGGTTTAGCTGAAGCTTGTCAGCAATAGGACGAGCGCCGCGCCGGTAGCGGCACCAATGGTGGCGGGCAAGGCAACGGACCATAGGCGCGACCGGGTCGGCTCATCCTTTTGGGTTTGGGAAATCAATGCGTTTTCCACCAGTGCTGGAAGCCGCGGACCAAACCGGGCCAGAACCATTGCTGTTTTGCCAAGATCGCGAAGTGCGGCGCGGGGGCCGATGGATTGTTTGATGTAGTCTTCGACCACGGGCCGGGCGACTTCCCAGATGTTCATTTGCGGGTCGAGTGAACGCGCGACGCCTTCGACCACAACCATTGTACGCTGAAGCAGGATCAGCTCGGTACGGGTTTCCATGCCGAAGCGTTCAGTGACTTCGAACAGATAGCTGAGCAACCGTCCCATTGAGATATGGGTGGCGTTCATACCAAAGATCGGCTCTCCAACCGCGCGCAGGGCACGGGCGAATTCATCGACATCCTGATTGGCAGGGACATATCCGGCCTCGAAATGCACCTCGGCCACGCGCTTGTAGTCGCGGCGGATAAAGCCAAAGAGAATCTCGGCATAGACCCGGCGCGTGTATTCGTCGATATGGCCCATGATGCCATAGTCATAGGCAATGATATCGCTATTTGCCGCGACCTTCAGGTTACCCTGGTGCATGTCAGCGTGGAAATAGCCGTCGCGCAGAGCGTGGAGAAGGAACAGGCGCAGCACGCGTTCGGCCAGATCGCGGCGGTCATGACCGGCTGCATCCAGTGCGCCATTGTCGCCCAGCGGGATGCCATCTGCCCAGCTGAGTGTCATTACCCGACGCGCCGACAGGGACCAGACCACGGGGGGCAACCAGAATCCGGCATCGTCCTTGGTGTTAGCGGCATATTCCGAGGCAGCCGAGCTTTCCAGACGTAAGTCCAGTTCGCCACGCACGACGCCGTCGAAATGTTCGATCACTTCCATCGGGCGCAGGCGGCGCGCGCCGGGGGCGAAGAGTTGCACGATTCGGGCAGCGAAATAGAACGCATCAACATCCTTGCGGAAGGCACGTTCGATCCCCGGCCGCAAAACCTTGACGGCGACATCCTCGCCTGTGCTGACCAACTTGGCCTTATGGACCTGGGCGATTGAGGCGGCCGCAATCGGTTCGCTAAACTCATCGAATATCTCGACGACGGGTTGACCAAGCTCTTTCTCGACCTCGGCCATGGCCTCGGCCTTGGAGAACGGGGGCAGTTTGTCCTGCAGCACGCGTAGCTGTTCTGCCAGTTCGTCTCCAACCACGTCGGGCCGCGTGGACAGAACCTGACCGAATTTTATATAAGCAGGTCCCAGGGCGGTGAGGGCACGGGTGGCTGGGGGCATCGACGGATCGCCTTTGTAACCCAGCCATTGAAAGGGTTTGCCCAGGGTGTGGGCCAGAACTCGCAGGGCACGTGGTGCTTCGAACGCGTCCAGGACGACATTCATGGCACCCGTCCGTTCCAGCGTCGCGCCGGTCCGGATCAAGCGGATGATATTGTGAGGGCCGCGCATCAGATTTTCCAGCCGGAATGCAGCGCGGCAATGCCCATGGTCAGGTTACGGTATTTCGCGTTGTCGAACCCGGCGGTGCGGACCATGTTCAGGAAAGTATCCTGATCCGGGAAATTACGGATCGATTCGACCAGATACTGATAGCTGTCATAATCATTGGCGATCAGTTTCCCCATGCGCGGGATGACATTGAAACTATAGAGGTCATAGAGTTTCTGCAGCCCGTCATTGGGCAACTGGCTGAACTCCAAAACCATCAGGCGGCCGCCGGGTTTCAATACGCGGTAGGCCTCGTTCAATGCCTCTTGCGGGCGAGTCACGTTTCGGATGCCGAAGGAGATCGTGTAGACGTCAAAGGTGTTATCCTCGAACGGCAGGGCCATCGCATCGCCCACCACCCAATTCAGACTGTCCGACATCTGATCCGCCTCGGCCCGCTGTCGGCCTTCGATCAGCATCGGCTCGGTCAGGTCCAGAACGGTGGCATGGCCACGGCCTGCGCGTTTCAGGAACCGGAACGAGATATCGCCGGTGCCGCCCGCAACGTCCAGCAGGCGCTGACCGGGGCGTGGGGCCAGCCAGTCCATCATTGCGTCTTTCCAGATCCGGTGAATGCCCATCGACATGACATCGTTCATCACATCGTATTTTGAGGCGACCGAGTTGAACACGCCCTGCACGCGCCCGGCCTTGTCGGCCTCGCGCACGGTTTCGAACCCGAAATGAGTGGTCTTGTCGCTGTTGTCGGACATTTGCCTTGCCGTTTGTCGAATTTCGCCTCTGTTATAGGGCCATAAGAACCGGGCACAATGCGGCCCTTTGGAATAGGAGCCAGGAAATGCCCGAATTGCCCGAGGTCGAGACAGTAAGACGCGGCCTGTCCCCGGCGATGGAAGGTATCGTGATCGAACAGGCGGATGTAAATCGCCCCGATTTGCGCTGGCCGTTTCCTGACCGGATGGCCGAACGGCTGACCGGCCAGCGGGTCGATCGGTTGCGGCGGCGGTCCAAGTACATTCTAGCTGATCTTAGCAGTGGCGAAACGTTACTGATTCATCTGGGCATGTCCGGGCGAATGACGGTCTCGGGTGATCCGCTGGGTCAATTTGCGCATACCCATCCCATGCCCGAGAAACATGACCATGTGGTGTTTCACATGGCCAATGGTGCCCGGATCACCTTCAATGACCCACGTCGGTTTGGTGCGATGGACCTGCTACCTACGGCAACCGCCGAGCATAATAAGCTGTTATCGGTCCTGGGACCGGAGCCTTTGGGCAATGATTTTCATGAACAGCATCTGATCGAAGCGTTCAAAGGCAAGAACACACCGGTCAAATCAGCGCTGTTGGATCAGGGAATCGTTGCAGGACTGGGCAATATCTACGTCTGCGAAGCGCTGTATCGGGGTCGAGTGTCGCCACGTCGCAAAGCGGGACAGATTTCTTCAACCCGCGTTGCCGGGTTGGTTCCGATCATTCGTCAAGTGCTGCAGGAGGCGATCGAGGCAGGTGGATCGTCGCTGCGGGATTTCCGGCAAGCCGATGGAGAACTTGGATATTTTCAGCACAGCTTTGATGTCTACGGGCGCGAGGGTGCGCCCTGCCGGACAGGGGGGTGCGGGGCAGAAATCAAGAGAATCACCCAGTCCGGTCGCTCATCCTTCTATTGTGTGCAATGCCAAAGATAGCTTGATCCAAGTTTTTCGCGTGGTAAGGAATCGTACCTGAACGGAACAACCGGAAGCTTTAACTCATGGCTTTTGAGACGATCATCGTCGAAATCGAAGACCACGTCGCCCTCATCAAACTCAACCGCCCCGATGCGATGAATGCGCTGAACACTCAGTTGCTGGGTGAATTGTGCACCGCGTTGGAAGAGGCGGATGGAAACGACAAGGTACGCTGCGTCGTCATCACCGGCTCGGACAAGGCCTTTGCCGCAGGTGCGGACATCAAGGAAATGTCCGAGATGAGCTTTGTTGACGTCTTCACTGTCAACCTGTTTGCCGAGGCCAACGATCGTATCTCGGCCATCCGCAAACCTATCATTGCCGCAGTTGCGGGTTATGCGCTGGGCGGTGGCTGTGAATTGGCGATGCTGTGCGATTTCATCATTGCCGCCGATACTGCCAAATTTGGCCAGCCTGAAATCAATCTGGGCGTTATTGCTGGGCTGGGCGGCAGTCAACGTCTGACCCGGTTCGTCGGCAAATCAAAATCGATGGACATGAATCTGACTGGTCGCTTCATGGACGCGGAAGAGGCTGAACGTTCTGGTCTTGTCAGCCGGATTGTACCGGCTAAGAAGTTGATCGAAGAAGCCATTGGCGTGGCCCAGAAAATTGCCGAGAAATCGCAACTGTCGACGATGGCGGCAAAAGAGGCGGTCAACCGCAGCTATGAAGTGCCGTTGAGCGAAGGTATGTTGTTCGAGCGCCGGGTGTTCCATTCGATGTTCGCCACCGAGGACCAGAAAGAAGGCATGGCAGCCTTTCTGGAAAAACGCTCGGCTCAATTCCGGGACAAGTAAACCGGCCACGAAATATGTATCGAACTGGCGGGCTGAGCCCGCCTTTTTCTTGCCCGCGGTTCAGCAGTACAGAATCGGCTTGGCAAAGCCTCAAAACTTGTCTATGCACCGCCGCTATACATGCGCGTGCGGCCCGCTTGGCCCGACTCACACTCGTGATTCTGATCCGGTGCGGATATCCGTGGCGCGCTTACTACATAAACGTACCGAACAAAGGTCAGAGACACATGGCAAATTCGCCCCAGGCAAAAAAACGCGCTCGTCAGAACGAAAAGCGTTTCGCCGTTAACAAAGCGCGTCGTTCGCGTATCCGCACCTATCTGCGCAAAGTAGAAGAAGCAATCGCATCCGGTGACAAGGACGCAGCAACTGCTGCTCTGCGCGCAGCTCAGCCCGAACTGATGCGCGGCGTCACCAAAGGCGTCTTCCACAAGAACACAGCCTCCCGCAAAATGTCCCGTCTGTCGGCCCGCGTTAAATCGCTGGGCTGAGTCTTTATGTGACCTAGGGTCACGTAAGCATGGCTGAACTATTCCGAAGGGCGTCGCATATCGCGGCGCCCTTTTGCTGTTGCCAGAATACCGCGTCTTCACGTTGCCGAGAGATTCTTTCGCACAAAGACCCGAGTCAATATCAGAGTTTCGTTGCCGCAGACGTCGGCCTCTTGTTACCACTGATACAGCGATTCACTCGCTTGGGGGGACAGGCTGTTCCTACGATTGTACTGACGGGCATCAGAGCGGTCGAGGAACGAATGTTGGCATCCGGATAAACCGGTTTGCTGATCTGCTGAGGGTCTTGGGGTAACCGAGGATCCGAGCCCTGTCTAAAGATAAGATTGCGAAGCGCAGGCCGCTTTTCGGGATATTCAGGTGCTGGATGTCACGAGTTTGGATTGTGCTGACTTTCAGGGACAAACCCGCCAAACTTCTGCGGTTTGGCGCAGGGTATCCTTTTGCGAGTGACATCGTGATCCGGGCGACCGGGGCTTAGTAATAAGGCCGACAGGCCAATAAAGAATGGGATGCGTGAGGCGCTTAATGACACAAGAGAAATGGGGACTACTGCGTAACAAACTGCTCAAGGCGATCGGAAAGAACAACTATACCACCTGGATCGAGCCTCTTGAATTCCAAGAGCTGCAGGACGGTGTAGCGGTGTTCTCGGTTCCGACGAACTTTATGGGCAATTATGTGAGCCAGAATTTTGCGGATCTTATCCTGTATGAGATGAACACCGCCGGAGAATCTGTACAGCGCCTTGCGTTCCGAGTGGCAGCGAACTCTCCGGTACGTCCTTCGAACGACGTGGCAACTGCGCCTGCCCGCGTTCAGGAAGCGCAAACGCAGACTTTATCCGCGACCGCAAATGATGCGTTGGAATCCCTGCAGGCGGCGCCGTTGGATTCTCGTTTCACGTTTGACAGCTTTGTTGTCGGCAAGCCCAACGAGCTGGCCCATGCCGCCGCGCGTCGTGTGTCCGAAGGTGGCCCCGTGACTTTTAACCCGCTGGTTCTGTATGGCGGTGTCGGCCTGGGTAAAACCCACCTGATGCATGCCATCGCCTGGGAACTAAAGACCAAACATCCCGAATTGAATGTTCTGTACCTATCGGCGGAACAATTCATGTACCGCTTTGTGCAGGCGCTGCGGGAACGCCGGATGATGGACTTCAAACACCTGTTCCGTTCGGTCGATGTGTTGATGGTTGATGACGTCCAGTTTATCGCTGGAAAGGATTCGACTCAGGAAGAGTTCTTTCACACCTTCAACGCGCTGGTAGACCAGAACAAACAGATCATCATCTCGGCCGACCGCGCCCCGGGCGAGATCAAGGACCTGGAGGACCGTGTGAAATCACGCCTGCAATGTGGTCTGGTCGTCGATCTGCATCCCACCGATTACGAACTGCGTCTGGGCATCCTGCAAACCAAGGTTCAGCAATACAGCCGCACCTATCCTGACGTGACTATCGTAGATGGGGTACTGGAATTCTTGGCCCATCGCATCTCGACCAATGTGCGTGTTTTGGAAGGGGCCTTGACCCGGCTGTTTGCCTTTGCCTCGCTTGTCGGGCGAGAGATCGACATGGAGCTGACGCAGGATTGCCTGGCGGACGTGCTGCGCGCGTCAGAACGCAAGATTACCGTCGAAGAGATTCAGCGCAAAGTGTCAGAATATTACAATATCCGCCTTAGCGACATTATAGGCCCCAAGCGTTTGCGCTCCTATGCGCGCCCGCGTCAGGTGGCGATGTATCTGTGCAAACAGCTGACCAGCCGCTCTTTGCCCGAGATTGGCCGTCGGTTTGGCGGACGCGATCACACCACGGTCATGCATGGCGTCAAACGCATCGAAGAACTGAAGACAACCGATGGCCAAATCGCCGAAGACGTGGAAATGCTGCGTCGCGCGCTGGAAGCCTGAGTATCTTCTAGGCATTAAACAGGCGCCCCGGATCTTGATGGCCGGGGCGTTTTTTTGTGCGCAATAGTCCACGGTTGGCTATGAACTGTGACCGCAGGGTCACGCGCCTCTTGACCCTGCGGGCAAACCGACTCAGAAATCCATAAAAAATCCTTGTGCCTCGGGGCGGAGGCGCTAACGTGCCAGTCCCGCCCATTTTCGGCACGCAAGTCAGAGGAATTAAGGGTATGAAGATCAGCATCGAACGCGGCACCCTTCTCAAGGCCGTTTCCCAGGCCCAATCCGTCGTCGAACGACGCAACACGATCCCTATACTTGCTAATGTTCTGATCGAGGCCGAAGGCGATCAGGCCATGTTCCGCGCCACCGATCTGGATATCGAAGTGGTCGACAAGGCCCCTGCGCAGGTGGAAAAGGCCGGCGCCACCACGGTTGCCGCCACAACCCTGCACGAGATTGTGCGCAAACTGCCCGATGGCGCGCTGGTCACCCTGACCGCCGACAGTGCGGCAGGTCGTCTGACGGTTGAAGCCGGGCGATCGAACTTCTCTCTGGCGACTCTGCCGAAAGAAGATTTCCCAGTTATGGCATCATCGGAATACCAGTCGAACTTTACGGCTTCGGCAGCATTGCTGCGCCGTTTGTTCGACAAATCGAAATTCGCCATCTCAACCGAAGAGACGCGGTACTATCTGAATGGCGTCTATATGCATGTTTCAGATGGCTCCGAAGGCGGCAAGGTGCTGCGCTGTGTGGCCACCGATGGTCACCGTCTGGCGCGCATTGACGCAGACCTTCCGGATGGGGCTGCGGATATGCCCGGCGTGATCGTGCCGCGCAAAACCGTGGGTGAGATGCGCAAGCTGTTGGACGATGACGAGATGGATATCGCCGTTTCCGTCAGCGAAACCAAGGTGCGTTTCGCAACGCCGGATATCACGCTGACCTCGAAGGTGATCGACGGCACATTCCCCGACTACACACGGGTCATCCCGCAGGGCAACACGCGGCAACTGGAAGTGGATGCGGCTGAGTTTGCGCAGGCCGTCGACCGGGTTGCGACGGTCTCGTCGGAACGTTCGCGCGCGGTCAAGCTACAGCTGGACACGGATAAGTTGGTTCTTTCGGTCAATGCACCGGACAGCGGTGCAGCCGAGGAAGAATTGGCCGTCGCATATTCAGATGAACGGCTCGAGATCGGTTTCAACGCAAAATACCTGCTGGAAATTGCTTCTCAGGTAGATCGCGAAAACGCGGTGTTCCTGTTCAACTCCGCTGGTGATCCGACCCTGATGCGCGAAGGCAATGACCTGAGCGCGGTCTATGTGGTCATGCCGATGCGTGTCTGATCGGCTTTGGGGGCTGATCGCTGAGGAAAGAGAGGGGTCATGACCTTGGCCCTGACCGAACTGACGGTCTCGCATTTTCGCTCTCACAAACTGGCGCGTTTGTCGCTGGATGGCCGTCCGGTTGCCATTCACGGACCCAACGGCGCGGGTAAGACCAATATCCTTGAAGCTGTTTCGATGTTTTCACCCGGCCGTGGCATGCGGCGGGCCAGTGCTGCCGAGATGACGCGGCGGCCCGAGGCGCTGGGCTGGAAGCTATCCGGTCTGCTGCAAGCGCAGGGACAGCATTACGAGATCGAGACATGGTCCGAAGGCGGCACGGCGCGGCAGGTTCGGATTGATGGCAAATCCGCCAGTCAGATTGATCTGGGTAAACTGGCGCGGGTCGTCTGGCTGATCCCGTCGATGGACCGGCTGTGGATTGAAGGCGCCGAGGGGCGGCGGCGATTTCTCGATCGCATCGCGCTGAGCTTTGATCCCTCCCATGCCGAAGCATCCCTGATTTATGAAAAATCCATGCGCGAACGAAACCGGCTGCTGAAAGAGCAGGTGCGTGATGCCCATTGGTACGCGGCGCTGGAAGGGCAGATGGCCGAGACTGGGCATCGTATTCATTTGGCACGAGTGGCCGCGCTGAATCATCTGCGTGCTGCACAGGACCAGGCTGAAACGGCCTTTCCGTCGGCTGATCTTGAACTGGTTCAAACCGAAGGCGCCATGCCGGAAACGGCGGAGGACCTGTGCGAAGCGTTGAATGAAAGCCGCTTTCGCGATCTTGCGGCGGGGCGGACGCTGGTCGGGCCGCACCGGTCGGATCTGTATGGCGTCTTTGCCGCCAAAGGCGTTCCGGCCAAAGATTGTTCAACCGGTGAGCAAAAGGCGCTGCTTGTGTCCCTGATCCTGTCCAACGCGCGGGCACTGGCCGGGTTGGTCGGGGCGCCGCCGATTGTGTTGCTGGATGAGGTTGCCGCCCATCTGGATGCCGGGCGCCGCGCCGCGCTTTATGAAGAGATTTGCGCGTTGGGGGCTCAGGCCTGGATGACGGGGACCGGGCCTGAACTGTTTGCAGAATTGGGGGACCGGGCCCAGACCTTGGTTGTCACCGAAGGTGATGAGGGCTCGATCGTCGATTAGGCCGGTTCGCTGACCTTACGTTCCCACAAGAAGCCGCGCATTACTTCGTCAACTGGGGTTTGTGCCATGTGATTGACGTAGTTCGACATGGTTTTTTGCGCCAGGCCCAGCACCACATCCAACACGGCACGGTGCGAATACCCGGCGTCAAAGAAGGCTTGCAGCTGCGCATCGGTCGGATTGCCGCGGGACTGCATCATTTGCAAAGTGAACGTCCGCAGAGCCTCGAGCTTGGCATTGGGCAGCGCGGTTTCGTTGCGCAAGGCATCAGTGATGTCATCCGACACCTTCATCATCTTGGCGATGCCGGTATGGGCCGGCACGCAATAGTGGCACTCGTTCTCGACATTGATGGTCTGCCAGACGACGGTTTTTTCGTCATTGTCGAAATCGGTCTGCATGAAGAGACCGTGCAGAACCTGATAGCCTTCCAGATGCTGCGGGCTTTCGGCCATCACCTTATGCAGGCCGGGCAGGCGGCCAAACGCGGCCTGAGATTTTTCCAGCAAAGGTTTGGATGCTTCGGGCGCGGTGGTCAGGTCGTGGGATGGGAAATCGGCCATGTGGATGCTCCATTTTTTGATGTCTGAGTTGGAAATAGTCTTTCTTGAGTGATCACTCAAGTATATATTTGAGTGACCGTTCAAGAATTGGTGATGTCGATGCCCCGCAAACCTACCTATGACCGAGACGCGCTGATCGCGCAGGCCCGCGACATATTCTGGCGCCATGGCTGGGCCGGGACGTCGTTGAAGGATCTGGAGCGCGAGCTGAAGTTGAAACCGGGCAGTTTCTATGCGGCCTTTGGGTCGAAAGACGCGCTTTATGCGCTGGCGCTGGAACGTTACACGCAGGACGGTGTAGCGCGGCTGACAGCGCTGGCAGAAGACATCGGGCCGCTGGCCGCGTTAAAGACGCAGCCGCAGATTGTGATCGATTCCAGCCAAACGCCGGTGCAGGCCTGTATGCTCGCCAAGACCTTTGCCGAATTGCAGGCCAGGGATCACCAGCTAGCGCAGAAAGCCAGCCGGCATATGGCTGAGATGAAGCAATGTTTTGCAACGCTGTTTAGACAGGCGCAACAGGCCCGAGAGATCGGTCCTGACCACGATCCAGAGCGGCTTGCGGCGCGCTATCAATCCGACCTGTTGGGCCTGCGATTGTCCGCTGAACGCAGCGACGTCAACGCCAAGGAAATCGCCGCAGATATCGCCGCAGACCTCGATCAGCTTTGATCGGCTGAAAATCCAAACTCTGGCACAAAATATTGGGGGATCGCGTGACATTCCCCACCAGAGAACGTATAAGTTACCAAAATAATATAGGTACTAACGGCATGTCCGAAGACGCACAGGCACCGCAAGAATACGGCGCGGATTCAATCAAGGTTCTCAAAGGCTTAGAGGCAGTTCGAAAGCGCCCAGGCATGTATATCGGCGACACCGATGACGGCTCGGGTCTGCACCATATGGTGTATGAGGTTGTCGACAACGGAATTGACGAAGCTCTGGCCGGTCATGCCGACCATGTGACAGTGAAAATTCACGCCGATTCCAGCGTCTCAGTCAGCGACAACGGTCGCGGGATTCCGGTGGATATCCATCCCGAAGAAGGCGTGTCCGCCGCCGAGGTCATCATGACTCAGCTGCATGCGGGCGGTAAGTTCGACAGCAACTCGTACAAAGTGTCTGGTGGTCTGCACGGCGTGGGCGTTTCGGTTGTGAATGCGCTGTCCAACTGGTTGGAACTGCGCGTCTGGCGCAAGGGCAAAGAACATGTTGCCCGGTTCGAAGGGGGCGAAACCGTCGAGCATCTGAAAGTGGTCGGCGAATGTGGTGACCGTACGGGGACCGAGGTGCGCTTTCTGGCCTCGACTGATACGTTCTCGAACCTCGAATACTCGTTCGAGACGCTGGAAAAGCGCCTGCGCGAGCTTGCCTTCCTGAATTCGGGTGTGCGGATCATCCTGGTCGACGAACGCCCCGCAGAACGGCTGGAAACCGAGCTGTTTTATGAGGGCGGCGTGAAGGAATTCGTCAAATACCTCGACCGGTCAAAGTCGTCTGCCATGCCCGAGCCGATCTATATCAAGGGTGAGCGGGACGATATCGGTGTCGAAATCGCGATGTGGTGGAATGACAGCTATCACGAGTCGGTTCTTCCCTTTACCAACAACATACCTCAGCGCGATGGCGGTACTCATATTGCGGGTTTCCGGGGTGCGCTGACCCGCACGATCAACAACTATGCCCAATCTAGCGGCATTGCGAAAAGGGAAAAGGTCAGCTTTACCGGCGATGACGCGCGCGAGGGCCTGACCTGCGTGTTGTCGGTCAAAGTACCGGATCCAAAGTTTTCCTCACAGACCAAAGACAAGCTGGTCAGTTCCGAGGTCCGCCCTGCGGTCGAAGGGATGGTGAACGAGAAGCTGGCTGAATGGTTTGAGGAAAACCCAAATGAAGCCAAAATCATCGTGGGCAAAATCATCGAGGCTGCTCTGGCCCGTGAAGCCGCACGAAAAGCCCGTGAACTGACCCGCCGCAAAACGGCGATGGATGTGAACTATCTGGCTGGCAAGCTGAAGGATTGTTCCGAGAAGGACCCGTCAAAGACCGAAGTTTTCCTGGTCGAGGGGGACTCGGCTGGTGGCTCGGCTCAGACGGGTCGGGATCGTTTGACACAGGCCGTGTTGCCGCTGCGTGGGAAAATCCTGAACGTGGAGCGCGCACGGTTCGACCGGATGCTGTCGAGCCAGGAAATCGGTAATCTGGTAATGGCGCTGGGCACGGGCATTGGCCGCGATGAGTTCAATATCGAAAAGCTGCGCTACCACAAGATCGTTATCATGACGGATGCGGATGTGGATGGCGCACATATCCGGACGCTGTTGTTGACCTTCTTCTTCCGGCAGATGCCAGAGCTGATCGAGGGCGGATACCTGTATATCGCGCAGCCGCCGCTTTATAAGGTCGCGCGCGGTAAGTCCGAGGTGTATCTGAAAGATCAGGCGGCATTGGATGACTACCTGATCAATCAGGGCGTCGAGGGTGCGGTGCTGAAACTGGGTTCGGGCGAGGAATTGACCGGCCAGGACTTGGCGCGCGTGGTTGACGAAGCGCGCCAGCTGAAACGCGTTCTGGATGCATTCCCGACGCACTATCCGCGTCACATTCTGGAACAGGCCGCCGTGGCCGGTGCCTTTGTCCCCGGTGCGGTTGATGCCGATCTGCAAGGCGTGGCCGACAAGGTCGCAGCCCGTCTTGACCTGATCGCATTGGAATACGAACGTGGCTGGCAGGGTCGGATCACGCAGGATCACGGCATCCGCCTGGCTCGTATCCTGCGCGGCGTTGAAGAGGTGCGTACGCTGGATGGCCCGATGCTGCGCTCGGGCGAAGCGCGCAAGACCGGCAGTTTTACCCAAAGCCTGCAGGAGATCTATAACACATCCGCAACCCTGATCCGCCGCGACCGGTCGCAGGCCATCCACGGTCCGCTGGACCTGTTGCGTGCCATTCTGGAAGAGGGTGAAAAGGGCCTGTCCCTGCAGCGCTATAAGGGACTGGGCGAGATGAACCCAGATCAGCTGTGGGAAACCACGTTGGACCCGGATGCAAGGACGCTGTTGCAGGTACGGGTGAATGATATGCTCGAAGCTGATGACCTGTTTACTAAATTGATGGGTGATGTCGTGGAACCGCGCCGTGAATTCATACAGAAAAATGCTCTGAGCGTCGAAAACCTGGACTTCTGAATTTTTGTATGTGCGCCCAAAGATTTGCATTTTTGGCCCAAAACTCTGGGCGCATTAACCTTCAACTTTCTTAGTTCGAGGTTCCATATCTTCGGGTCTCATTCTTTGCTTGTTTCGCGCCATCGCCGTATTGCCGGGGAAGGTTTTCGGATGGCCGCTTCCAGCTTGAAGCAGACTTTCAAAACTAGACTTTGCAGTTTCCGAGATGCGGGACGAAGCCGCCATAGGCACCATCGCAAGCAATGACGGTTGTCAGCCCAATGCGGGCTTGGTCGATCCGCAAGCAGGGAGGCGAGCAGGCATAGGCGCTGGCAACTACCTTGGTCTGATTTACAGGTAAGCCGCGCAAAAGCGGCGAATGCGAACACGTATTTGCAGAACCCTATTATACCAGTTGATTAATTAACAATATGGTATAATATGTCACCATGACAGGTGATGAACAACTTGATGCAGCTTTTTCCGCACTGGCCCACCCGACGAGGCGCGCGATTCTGGCCCGATTGGCCAAAGGCACAGCGACTGTGAACGAGCTTGCAGAACCCTTCGATGCGACCTTGCCCGCGATTTCCAAACATATCCGGGTACTGGAGGCTGCTGGCTTAGTCTTACGTGGCAAGGATGCTCAGTTCCGCCCTTGTGCTTTGGACACAAAACCGCTGGAGGCCGTTGCAAGCTGGACCGACCAATACCGTTTCATCTGGGAAGCTCGGTTCGACGCAATGGAAAGAATTCTGAATGGAATGAAGGAAACACCAGATGAATGACGAGAAGAAATGGATAAAGATCGAGCGAGAATTTGACGCCCCGATTGGCACCATCTGGGACATGTGGACTGACCCGGCCCTGTTTAGTGCATGGTATGGACCCCGTGGCATGTCGGTTCCAGTAGCCGAAATGGACGTGGTTGTTGGCGGCACTCGTAAGGTTTGCATGGAAATGACGTCCGCCGAGCGACCCATGAAAATGTGGTTCACGGGTGTGTACAAAGAAGTCACCCGTCCGCATCGCCTCGTCTATACGGAGAGTATGTGTGATGAGGATGGCACCCTTATCACACCTCAGGCGATGGGCATGCCTGATGACTTTCCTGACATCACCGAGATCATTATTGAACTCTCTGAAGCGAATGGCAAAACTTTGATGACCATGGTCCACATCGGTGTTGAGGCGGGCACAGCAGGTGCCGGTGGCTGGAATCAGGCCTTTGACAAGCTCGCTGAGTATCTTTCTGCAAGAGAAGTTAGCTGACAGGTAGGACGCATGCGACAGCTTGCCATTCTGACATTCGTGACGCTCGATGGCGTGATGCAATCCCCGAGTATGCCAGACGAAGACCCGTCTGATGGGTTTGTAAATGCAGGCTGGGCTGCCCCTTATTGGGACGGCGTGATGGACAAAGTCGAGCGTCACGCCATGTCCGAACCATATGACATGGTTTTTGGTCGCAACACCTACGACATCTTCACGGACCATTGGCCGGGTGCACCAAAGTCCGCTCTTTCAGACCGAATGAATGGCGCCAGGAAATACGTCGTTACTTCGCAGCCTGACAGTTTGCGCTGGGAAAACTCGCACCCGATCAACGTTGACGTTATCGGCGAAATCTCGGCTTTGAAGGCGAGGGATGGGCCTCTTTTACAGGTGCATGGCAGTGCCCGGCTGATACAAACGCTTCTGGCCCATAGTCTTATCGACGAGTTCCGCTTGTTGGTTTTCCCTGTGGTTGTCGGTAGCGGAAAGCGTCTTTTCCAGAACGGCAGCCCATCATGCCAACTAGAGCTCACTAGATTTGAACACTGCGGAAATGGTGCAACGATGCAGTTCTACCGGCCCTAAAGTGATCACTCTATCTCCACATAGCAGCCGTGAAACTGGGCTCGTTGCCACCATGCTATACGCTCAGCTCAATTGATTGTTCGCAGCCCAAAGAAGCCATTGGTCGCGGCTGCAAAGAACGACAGAAGTACACTAAGTGCACCAAGATCAACGTGCTTTCTTGATCTTTATCTTGTCAAGTTTCGCTCTGCTCTTGGTCGATTCCTCAGAGCGTGTGAGAGCTTTGGCTATGGCTTTCAAGCCCATGCCCTTTGACACCAGTAGGTGCAATTTTTGAATTTCTTCTTGTGTCCAAGCTTGACGGTGGCGCTCAAAACGTTCTGGTATGGTTTTCGTCTACCTTATTAATGTGCCTGATCTGTCATAAAGCATGGTCATCGTGTTGGTGCCAGCTCAAGGGCAATCACGAGTATTTTCAAGAAGCAGGGTTGATGCCAAACGCGACAAATGACGGCACCCATCCCTATACGAATATTCCACCGTCATCCTACCTCGGATAAAACAGACGTTCCTCCAAGGATCAGAGTTGGTGGAGTCGGCCACCAAGCAGACCTTCGCTGCTAGCGCAGCACTAGGACTCAGTGACGGCAGCAATGCACAGGAAGCGGATTTTTAATCTAAGATGCAGTGTTTTTGTCTTAGACAGCAGCTATGCGGACAAAGCGACACTTCGCTGCGCATGCACGAATGTCTTCTTTCAGAGCAAGTCACGAATTCCAAGCCAAATTTCATTGGCATGTCGAAGATAAGGGCATTCGACACGCCTACATCAAACATGGAACGCCACAACTCAACGGGAAAGCGGAGCGATCTCACCGGTCCGATCAACAAGAATTCTATCAGCTTCTCAATTATAAAGGCGACGTAGATCTCGATGCCAAACTCGATGAATGGGAGCGGTTTTACAACTTCGCAGGGCCACATGTCGCGCACAACGGCCAGACACCTTACGAAGCTCTTAGAGACAATCTACAATAACCCGAAAAGTGTCCCGCGGGTTCGTCCAGGTTACACGCAGCGCAAATTATGTTTGGGTGGCGGAATTTCAAACAATCTTCGACTGGCTCTTCTTTATGGCAAACTACCATCTGGACCGGTGTAAGGTTCGCGCCAAGACCAACTGTCGATGAACATTACCACATTATCCAGTGATGGAATCTCATCCCCCTGGATTAAATTGTAGCTGTATGAAACTTTGTCGACAGTGACCTCAGGTGACGAGATTTCGATGATTACCACTTGGGATTTGCCATCAACCTCACCTGACAACGCGGCGTTTGGTGGGTTTGCGTCAAAACTGTTTTGGCCAGTGCTCCAGACATCAAAGAAGTGGTCGCGTGTTATGACGCCTGCGCTCCGGTAGGGTCGGTCAGAAAACACCGACACTTCATCATCGACACCGTACAGAACAAGTTTTCCATCTGCGAGTTCAGCTTTGTTTGCGGATTCAACAAATAGGTAGGTTTTCTTATCTGTATCTTCGGCCATAGCCAAAGTTGCCAATAGAATCCCTATTAGCGCTGTAGAGAATAGTTCTTTCTTCAAGTTTTTGCTCCCGCGTGAAGATTCCATTGTTTCATCGTCGTCGTCATTCAGAATTGACGTCGTTCTAATGCAGAAGGGCGACATACATGCAGCAACTCCGCTAAAACGCAGTTTCCCATGTGTAACCAGACGATATTATGCAATCTGACTCGGCTTCAATCTTTGCGTTTCGTTAAGAGTGATTAATTCGCCCCAGAAATGTAAACTAATACCCGAAGTTGGGCGAAGAAACGAGATGTTTGACGCCGTGCGCTGATTTACTGACGAGAATTGAAAGATCACTCAGCCGGTTTCACATGATTTCGATTTCACTTTGTGGTTGTTTGGTTAAGACTGTTCCATGTCTCTTGAAACGCGTGATGGCGCACGCGAACTTAAAAAGAGCGAACATGTCTTAAGAACCATGTTCTTCGTGTAATGGTCTGCTTGAATTTACCCAGATGCAGCAAGCCGCTTAGGGAGTATGAGATGATAACGACAGCAAGAATTCTCGGAACAGCAATGATGACAGGTATGATCGCGACCGCGGGCTTGGCGCAAACATCAGAGGACAAGACTGCACCTGAAAGCTTTTTGTTTGTTCAGCATGCAGATATGGCGACGTTTGCAGGCACAACACTTACACTGGAGGGCGCGGACAACAGCATCGTCGTGTTTACTGATCGACCTCATCGGGCTGCATCCACAATACCGGTGTCTGAGCTTGTAACGAGATGGGGAGAAGGGGACGATAGTTTTGCCGCCGATCCGCCGAATGCCGCACTGGTCGGCGAAACCGAAGATGGGAAACCCGTTTCCTTGATTGTCGAGATAACAGACCCAGCGCTTAGCGATGGTGCGATGAGTTATCAATACAAGGTCATCAAAGGTGACGAACAAACTTCAATCGAAAACCCCTACGTGGTGATAGACGGTTCTACTTGGACTCTCTGGGCCCAAGGGTTCGCGAATGATATGGTGGGCGCCGGTGCAACGGGCAGCAGCCAAATTTCAACAGCAGTTACGATTGATACTGATGGGGCTGAGGTAACCGGCAACTAGCCTGCCCCTTAGAGCAGGCTAACCGGTTTTTAACGAAAAATTTCATACGCAGATGAAGAATTCGTTAAAGCCAGTTGGCTGTCGCGCAATCAGCGATCGGAGGATTCTAATGAACAGTTTGAACGATATCACCTATCGTAACTCAGGAGACAATAGACCTTCTTACGCAAACCAAAGCAAACACTCTGTTCTCAGGATGCTTTTATCTAGGATCAAAAAATGAATCAGAACATCAAACTTTTTTCCATCGCGATTGCCACAGTTGGCTTTGGAACCGCAGCAATCGCGGACTCATCCCAAGACTTTACGTCTGCGGAAAGCGTTCTCCTTGTACAGCACAGCGACAAGGCCGCGATGTCCGACGGTGTGCTCACGCTGGTGGGGGCTGACAAGAACCTCATTATGTTCACGGATCGGCCGCACCGGGCCGCCGCAGCTATCCCAAGTGAACATCTTGTCAAAATCTGGAGCGAGGGAGACGATAGCTTCGCTGCCGATCCTCCAAACGCTGCTTTGGTGGGCCAGCAAGACGGCAATCCCGTTTCATTGATCGTTGAATTGACGAACCCAAGGGCATCAGGTGAGGATTTTGAGTTCGGGTACAAACTTATCGAGGGCGAGGAAATCACCGAGATTGACCAGGCATACATCGTGATTGATGACTGCCTTGTCTGCTATTCCGATTTGGTTGAGTTTGCGACAGGTGATCCCATACCGTACATGATTAACCCAAACGACCCGAAATAGCGGATAGATCCGGTTCACCTCGTGAGGCTAGTTCTGGCGAGGTGAGCTCGAGTTCGGGACGCTTGGGCCGTTATAGCTTTCCCCAAAAAGTTGCATGAAGCGTATTTGGAAATTGTTGAGGTAATTGGCGGCCTCTTCAGGCAGGCGAGTTGACAGATTTACGTTGCGCCACCGAACTCGGATGTGGATAGTGCTTAAGCACCCCCGACCAAACCGCCGAGCGCTTGATGAATTCCATTGCCATATTTCTTAGCACGCTAGCTGTGCTTGTACTGGCGAGCCCTGTCGTCGCTCAATCGGACCCGCCGCCCCCCAGTGTTGTGGTTGCTAAAGCGGCGAAACAGGAATTGCAGAAACAGGATGAGTTTGTAGGGCGCGTCATTGCAGACCAGAGCGTCGACCTGCAGGCGAGAGTCGCAGGCGTTCTGCAAGAGGTCAACTTTACCGAAGGTGGAACGGTCAAAAAAGGTGACGTTCTGTTCAGGATCGAAAAGAGGAAATACGCCGCAAGTGTCGAAAGTGCTAAAGCCGCTTTGAAAAGCGCTCAGGCCAGCGCACAAAGCGACAAGGCCGCGCTGGATCGACAGCAGACCTTGTTTGACAAAGGCGATATCGCCCAATCAGTTCTGGATACTGCCTTGGCCACCTATGCTGAAAGTCAGGCGGGTGTTGATGAGGCTCAGGCCGCGCTGAAGATCGCGCAAATTGATCTGGACTACACCGAAATCGCCAGCCCCCTGGACGGGCGGATCGGGTTGTCTTCGGTTGATGCGGGCAACATTGTCGACACTGACAGTGGTGTTCTTGCGACGGTCACCAGCGTTGATCCCATTCTGGTAAGTTTTTTCGTCAGTGAACCTGTTTTGCTGCGCGAACGCCGCAACGGGTCGATCACTGCGCAGGGCATCAAACTGGCGACGCAGATCACCCTTGCCGATGGTCAGACTTTTGGAACCGAAGGCAAGGTAACCTATGTGGGTGACAGCGTCAGTCAGGACACGGATACAATCGAGCTGAGGGCAACGTTCGCCAATCCGGACGGGCTTCTTATTCCCGGTCAGCTTGTCATCGTTGCGCTCAGTGGCTCGGACGATGCCAAGGTTCTGACCGTGCCGCGCAATGCGGTGCAGTTCGACAAGCAGGGTTATTTCGTGTTTTCCGTGGATGACAAAAACACGGTTCATCGCACAAATATTGAGATCGGCACCCAAACCGCGACCAGAACCCAAGTGAACTCTGGCCTGAAAGATGGGGATCGGGTCGTTGTGCAGGGATTGCAGAAGATACATGATGGGTTGGTCGTAAAACCGGTCGATAGTCAGAGTTAGGTAAGGGCTTGATCTCTCACTATTTCATCAATCGTCCGCATTTTGCTGCCGTGATTTCAATCCTGATGGTTCTTTTTGGCGCGGTCTGTGTCCGGCTGATGCCAATCTCGGAATATCCAAACATCACACCACCGCAGATCTATGTATCCGCAAATTATCCGGGCGCAGATGCGCAGGTTATTCAGGAATCTGTGGCCACGCCCATCGAGGAGCGGGTGAACGGGATCGACGGCATGCTGTACATGCAGTCCAAAAGCTCGAATGACGGCAGCTATGTGCTGAGCGTGTCCTTCGAGCTGGGAACCGATCCCAATGTTGCGGCGGTCGAAGTGCAAAACCGTATCGCCCTGGCAAGCGCGGAACTGCCATCGGTTGTGCAACAGCAGGGGATCGAGGTTACCAAACAATCCGGTAATATGATCCTTGTGATCAACCTGACCTCGCCGGACGGATCGCGGGATGAGCTGTATCTGAGCAATTACGCGGCTGATTTCCTGCATGATCCTTTGCAACGTTTGAAAGGGGTGGGCGGGGTCTCGCAGTTCGGGCAACTGGAATACAGCATGCGGATCTGGATCAACCCGGTTCGTATGGCCGCGCTGAATATCACCGCGTCAGAGATTGCCGATGCGATTGAAAGCCAGAACGTTGTTGCGGCCGCCGGACAGGTTGGCGCGCCACCTTTTGGCGATGCGCGCACCGATTTTCAGTTCAAACTGCGGGCCGAGGGTCTGTTGCGGGATGCCGAAGAATTCGGCCGGATCATCCTGGCAACAGGCGATGACGGATCGGTCACCCGATTGGAGGATGTGGCACGGATCGAGCTTGGATCTGCCACCTATGCCGGGTCCTCGCAGCTGAATGGCGAGGATACTGCAGCGATTGCGGTGCATCAGGAAAGCACCGCCAACGCTTTGGAGATTTCGGATAGTATCCATACCCTAATGGGCGAGCTATCCAGGAAGTTTCCCGAAGGTGTCTCATATGAAATTACCTATGACGTGACGGATGCCGTTCGCGTATCGATCGAGGATATCCTTAAAACGCTGGCGCTTACCGCCGGATTGGTGATCGCGGTTACGTTCCTTTTCCTGGCCAGTTTCCGGGCGACTATTGTGCCCGCAATTGCAATCCCAGTTTCGCTGTTGGGTGCGGTCGCACTGATCTATGCGATTGGGTTCAGCGCGAACATGATCACATTGTTTGCATTGGTGTTGGCCATCACCCTCGTGGTCGATGACGCCATCATCATCATTGAAAATGCCGAACGGATTGTAACTGAAGACGGCCTTGATCCGCGCAAGGCCACGCTCAAAGCGATGTCGCAAGTCAACCGGCCGATCATCGCAACCACCTTTGTGCTTGCCGCGGTCTTTGTGCCGGTGTGCTTTTTCCCCGGCGTGACCGGAACGATCTATTACCAGTTCGCCGCGACGATCATCTTCGCATTCGTGCTGTCTGCGGTGAATGCGCTGACATTGGCCCCGGTGCTCTGCGCCATGGTTCTAAAGTCAGGCATGAAACCGATTGGTCCTTTGGGTTTTGTGCCTGCAGCTGTCGCATGGATCAGGCGACAGTATATGCGGCTTGTTTCGCTGATGTTGCGGTACATCATAGTCTCGCTACTGGTGTTCGTCGCCTGTGTCGGAGCCACCCTGTATCTCTTCAAGACCGTGCCAACCGGTTTGATCCCTCAAGAGGACAACGGCGTCTTGCTGGCGGCTATGGCACTGCCGGATGGGGCATCGCTTCAGCGTACTCAGGCGTTCATGTCCAAGGCAGGTGAGGTCATCGAAAAGGCCCCCGGAGTGGACACCGTTACCACTGTCTCCGGTGCCAGTATGCTGGCAGGAACCCGTTCGAATGCCGGAATGGCGATTGTCACGCTGAAGCCATGGGATGAACGCACAAGCCCGGATCTGCATTGGGAAGCGATCATGCGGGATCTGGATCAACAGCTGGCAACTCTGCCTGAGGCGGAAAGCTATGTGTTTCCGTTCCCGACTATCCATGGTCTCGGATCGACAGGGGGCATTTCGGTCGAGCTGCTGGATCTGGAAAAGGGCGACGGGGAGCAACTGGATTCAGTGATGAATGCGTTTGTCACGGCCCTAAACGCGGCACCAGAGTTTGCCCGCGCACATGGCAGCTTTTCGGGTCAAACCCCGCAGTATCGCCTGTCGGTCGACCGGGATCGCGCGGAAGCGCTTGGCGTGAGCGTTTCAGACATCTTCACAGCGCTGCAAGCCAACCTCAGCACGTATTTCGTTGACAATTTCATCCTGTCCGAACGCGTCTATTGGGTCGTCATCTCAGCCGATGCACAGTTCCGGCAAACACTGGATGACGTCGATAATATCTACGTCAAAAACACCGCAGGTGAGTCGCTGCCATTGCGCAACTTCGTGACCAGCGAGCCCGTGCTCGCCCCGGATGCGATCCCCCGGTACAACCTGTTCACAGCAGCCTCTGTCAGCGCGCAATTGGCAAACGGTGTCAGCTCGGGCGCGGGCATCAAAGCCATGCAAGAGATCGCGGATAAAACGCTGCCCGATGGGTTTCGGATCGATTGGTCCGGTGTGACCCAGCAAGAAGTTAAATCCCAGGGCATGGTGCCCTACATCATGCTGTCGGCCTTGATTCTGGCCTTTCTGTTTCTGGCAGTCCTGTATGAAAGCTGGATCTTGCCGCTTTCGATCATTACCTCGACCGTCTTTGCACTGTTGGGCGCGCTTATTCCCATTGCGTATTTTCCGTTTCTCACCAGTAACATTTTTGCTCAGATCGGTATGGTCTTGCTGATCGGACTGGCAGCAAAGAAAGCCATCATGGTTGTCGAGTTCGCCAATCAGCAGAGACAATCCGGGGTCAGCATCCGCGATGCCGCCCTGAAGGCCGCCGAAATCCGGTTCCGCCCTGTCACAATGACCGGCCTTTGTTTCATCGTCGGTGTGCTGCCTCTGGTCCTGTCCAGCGGCGCAGGCGCAGCGGCTCGGGTGTCCATCGGTTATCCCGTTCTGTTTGGTATGGTGGTCGACAGCACACTTGGTCTTTTGATGATCCCAGTGCTGTATGCAGCGTTTCAGTCTGCAAAAGAATATCTGGTTTCGCTTCGGACGCGCTAACTGCGCAACCTACTGCCGGGATTCATTAAGTATTGTTTGAACGGATGCCGCTTCTACCGTTGGCAGGCCCGTATTGCCGAATTCCACGCGCAGGTAATTTACTAGGTCGGTCATCTCTACGACGCTGAGCCGCCCACCAAACGAGGGCATTGGGCCGAAATCCGAACCTGTGCCGGTTGCCTCCAACCCTTGATCGATGACCAATACCAAGTTCACCGCGTCAGCCTGGGATACGGTGCTGTTTCCGGACAGTGCAGGCATTACCCCGGGAATGCCCTGGCCCTCGCCCCCATGGCACAAGGAGCAGTTGCTGAGGTATAGCGATCTGCCCCGGGCCGCATCATAGATATGGGATAATTGGGCGACACCAGAGGTTGCTTCGGATTGTCCGCCATCATCAGTGCTTCCCGTTTCGGGCGGCGCTGTATCCAGATTCAGCAGATAGATGGCGATGGCCGATCGGTCCCCGGGTTCAGCTTTGCTGAGCGAGTTCTTGATCGCCAGATGCATCTCTCCGAACGCTGTTCCCTGTGGCCCGGTCCCTGTCGCAAAAAATGAGGTCAGATCGGCGTGCGTCCAACCTTGCCGGGCCAGTCCGGCTGTGGTGATGTCGGGTGCCTCAAAATCAGTCAGCTGCGCGCCGCTTAGCGCCCTATCATTCTCAAGCGCGCCCAAGGCATTGCGGGGCGAGTGGCACTCACCGCAATGTCCCAGACCGTTGACCAGATACGCGCCCCGGTTCCAAACATCACTCCGCGATGGATCGGGTTCAAACGGATGCCGGTCGGCGAACAATGCGTTCCAGCCGAACAAAGACAAGCGGATGTTGAAAGGGAATGGCAATGTGTTTTCCGGAACCGCCGCGTCGACCGGATCAAGGCTCATGAGATAAGCAAAGATGGCATCGCTGTCGTCGCGGGTAACCAGATGGTACGAGGTGTAGGGCATGGCCGGGTAGATCGGGGCCCAGATGTTATCCGCACCGAATGCCAGCACCTGATAGAATTCGACGGATGTCATATCGCCGATCCCTTGGGCTGAAGGGGTGATATTCGCCGAATAAATCCCGCCGCCAAATGGTGTTTCCAGAAACCGGCCCCCTGCGAAGGATGCACCGGTTTCCGCGGTGTGGCAGGACACGCAATCGCCCAGAGTTGTCAGATACTCTCCTGCGTCGATGCTGGCCTGATCCGTGGCCAACGGGCGCTGTTCCACCGTCGGGACACCCCAGAAGTATGCGAATGCAAGATATCCCAGGCCGCCTAACGCTCCAAGAGTTGCAAGTGCTTTCAGAACGCGTCCCATACCTATTCCTCTTTGGTCAGAGTGGCGTCCGACAGGATCAGATCACGCATTGCCTCAAAGTATCGGACATAACCGCTGCACCTGCAGACGTGGTCACCCAATCCTGTGTGGACGGCCTGCTCGACCTGATCTTTGGCAACCGGGTTCGCGCGTAGCTGTGCGATCAGTGCGGTGCCCGCGTTGACAAACCCCGGCGTGCAATACCCGCACTGAAAAGCGAAATTGTCGACAAAGGCCTGCTGTACAGGTGACAGTTTGCCGTCGGAGGCATGCCCCTCGACCGTTGTGACTGAGCTATCGGCAAAGGACGTTGCCCCCGCAATGCAAGTGCGCCGCGTGGTAACGGTGCCGTCTGGTTCCTCGACTATCACAACGCACGCATGGCAGACGCCGATGCCACAGCTGAACTTCGTACCGGTCAGGCCCAGCACATCGTTCAGATAGCTTACCATCGGCAGGTCATCGGGCACATCGTGCGGACCAACGTCCTTGCCGTTCACTTTCATTGTTAACCGGGCCATTTCACAACGCCTCTCTGATCTTGTCCGGCGTGGCGGGCAGAGAGTTCACCCGCGCGCCGACCGCGTTGTTAATGCCGTTCAGAATGGCAGGGACGACAGGGATCATCACAACCTCACCCATGCCCTTTGGCGGGTCTGTATCACTGATCGGGTCCAACACTTCGAGCGTTGTTTTCCACACCGGGACCTGAGCAGCCTTTGGGATGTGATACCGGTTCAGGTTCCAAGTTCCGTCGCCGGGTCCGCCGTCGTAAAGCGGCAGATCTTCGTACAGAGCGTATCCAATACCCATGGCGATCCCGCCCTGCGAAATGCCCGACACCAGTTCGGGAACGATTGGGCGACCGCATTCCAAGACCTGATGGACGGCCTCGACTTTGACGTCTCCGCTGACCTTGTCGACAGCTAAACCCACCACGGCGCCACAGGCGGCGTAATAGTTGACGCCAACCTTTTCAAACTCGGTCGAAGGGAAATTGACCTCGGTCCGGTCAATCAATGTCCAATCCTCGCCGCCTTGCCGGATGGCCAAAGCGTCAATCGCCAGCGTCTCGGATTCACCTTTGATCGGGAACGTCGCTGTGGTCCAGGACCAGCGGTTGAAGCCATGCACCATGGCCCCGGTCACCAGGCCATCACGGTGCGCACGGGATGCGAGCTGTTCCAGTGTCAGGGGCTCCATTCCTGCGCCGGTCAGTTTGCCATCGACCCAGCGCATCTTGTCAAATGTCAGGAATTCGCCTGCGGCCTCGCCGGACAACGGACCCTCGCTCCAGATCGAAAGGGCGGCGGGCCAGAGGCCGTATCGCATGATGACATACGCCGCCTGCGCTGGCCCGTGGCTGTTGACGCTGGCCCCGACAGACGCGCCCGTAGGTGATCCGATCAAGGGCACCCAGCGCGGGTTCTTCGCCGCCTTGTCCTGGTCGGCCTGAGTGATCGCCCAGGCATTGCCTGAGGTTTCCAGCTTTAGCGCGTCCCAGGCCCCCTGCACGAACATCTCGACCTTATCGGCATTTCGCCCCATGTAATCCCCGACGCGCCGGGCCGAGGCAGTTGACAGGCCAGTGCCCATTTCCACCCCGTCGCTGTGCAGCGTGATCCTACCCTCGGGCGACAAGGTGACGGATGCGCGGGTTGCATCGCCGCCGCCTCCGTAATCCTTCATCACGCACGCGACCCCAACGCCATAGGTCTTGCCCGGATTGGCAGATTCATATGCGCTTTTGTCTTGAGCACGGCTCTGCCAGAGCGCACTTTGTTCCAGCCGGTCAAGGACTTCGACGGATCGCGCCGCGCCACTGGCGGCGTTGCCGGTCAGGTTCAAATACCCGGTGCGCAGAGCGTTCTGGCGGCGCAGCTCGAACGGGTCTTTTCCCAGATCAATGGCCACTTCGTCGACCAGGCATTCCATCGCGGTCATCGTCTGCAGAGTTCCAAAACCGCGCATCGACCCAGCAGGGACGGCAATGGATTTCGTGGCCGTCGCCGTGACGTCGCTTTTGGGAACGTAGTAGATTGAGGTCGCGTTGGTCGCCCCAACATGGGCCACAACGGTCGAGAAATTGGCGCGCCCGCCGCCGTTACAGACAAGATCGCACACATAAGCCTGGAACTGGCCGGTTTCAGGATCAACGGCCAGTTGGTTTTTGATCTCGAAGGCGTGACGCTTTAATCCTAGCTGGAATTGTTGAAAGCGGTTCAGCGCCAGGCGCGTCGTGCGACCCGGCGAGAACAGCCCGGCAAGCGCAACATACAGCGGCAGAATGGTGTGATCTTTTCCGCCAAAACCGCCCCCCATCGACGAAAAGTGGCCATCGACCTCGCCCACCTTGTGCGGTGGTTTGGCGGATTGCACCAGATTGCCAACGGCCGTCAGAATAGCTTGTGGCGACTGGACCCCAAGCATCAGGGACAATTTCTTGTCCGCTGCTTGATAGGTTGCCAGCCCGGCCTCGGGTTCCATGAAGACATGATCGATCGACTGGGTTTGAAAATCTTGGGAATATAGCTTGCCGGATTTACCGTCCTTAAGATCGGCTCTGATCTGGTTGCCATAGAAACTCGCCTGCTCGGGGGCGGTACCTATCGCATCAGCCTTGGCCCAGACCGGGGCTTCGGTGTCGCGCAACCGGCGCGGTCCGACCCACCCGTCCAGCAGGGGCGAGTATACGTCCGGCCCGTAAGGGCTGTCGCCTGCAATGCGGGTAAAGCGATACGCACCATATGGGGTTTCTTCGGCAGGAGGCCGCGTGTCGCCTAAGGCAAAAATGGCATCATTGCCCACCAGAAAATGCTGTGCGCGCTGAAAGGTTGCGAGGTCATCGTAGATCAGCAACGCAACGGGTTGCCCCAAATACAGCGGCACAGTTCCGGGCTTGCAGAACAGGTCAGTATTGAAGAACCCGGTTGCGGCCAGTCCAGCCTTGTCCAGATCATCAGCGGTAACAACCCGGTCCGGTTGCATCTGGTCACCCAGCCCGGACAAGTCCAACCCTTTGAAAACCTTGTCAGCCTGCGGCGACAAAACGAGCGTAGCATAGCTCATATCATCCGGCCAGCCGTCTAAATCTGTGCCACGCACGTCGCTTGCATAAAGCTTGGCCCCGGTAACTTTGGCATACCCATCAATGCGATAATTGATATCGGTTCCGTCCGGTCCGCTCCAACCGGGCTCAATCGGCGAAGGTTCCCCGGGTGAGAATGCATAGGTCATCGTGGGTTTGAGCGCTTCGGACGCACCCACCATGCCCGCCGTTATTAACAGACGCCTGCGGGTCCAGAAATGCGGTGACTGAGTCATGGTCGATCTGCCCTAAGCTGCCTTATGACCACCATAAGCGGTCAATATGTTATTTGAAGTGAAACGACATTAAACCACCAGAAAACCGCCAAAAAAATTACGGGACCCGGATTAAGGGTCTGGCCCTATCGGGCATTATTCGACAACGTGGCCTTCAACCGCCATTCGCTCAATGGAACTACCGTGTTGTCAGCATTGCCTGTGGCGTTCTCAAACAGAACAGCGATCGTTTGCAATGCGCCCGAGTCTTGAGCCTGCACATCGATCATCAATCTGCTAACACCGGCATTGGGGTTCTGATCGGCACAATCCGAGCTGTATGGCGTGTCGCATGGGTTTGCCGAACGCATTGAAAACACCGCCTCAGGCGGTGAAAGAATATGTGCCCGTAGTTCCTGCCCATCTTTTTGCAGGATCGCAGTTTGCCCGTCGATACTGACCTTTGCTTCGGTATGCATGGTCCAGGAAACCGGGTCTGCGTGACCTCGTTGGATTTCGTCCTGTACCAAAACCGACGCTTCATTGATCAGCGCAATGCCACGTTTTACGGCGCCGATGGGCCGGCCATAAGGCTCTGAAAGATCCGCGATTGCAAAGGTGAAATCAGAGAACTGCCCGAACTCTTCGATCTGAGCGCGCCCTGTCGTTTTCTGATTTTCTGAACCAAAAACCAGCGTGTTCTGACCAATCGTAGCAGTGCGGTAATAGTCAAAGCGTTTGTTCGTGAAATATCCGGGCAGATGGTAGTTGCCAATCCCAAGATCGGTTGCCCATCTCACGCCATTTGCTTCAAGAACAAATGTGCCTGCATCAAGGTTGTTGTGGTGACTGCGCAAAGGGCCGGATTTGAAGCCCACAAAGGTTGCTTTTGGGTCATCCCATGCAGATCGCATCGTCACCAGACCAAGCCCGCCGAACCAGAACGAGTTTTGCCGACCGTCGACGAGCCTAGCCTCGGAGCCCTGTCGCCAGATCAAATCCAGCGCAATGTGTGACGAGGGTTTGGAATTGGGCGTGCGCTGATTGTAATCGGGCCGGTTGAAATGCGACGCGAGCCAGGTCAGGGCGACCAGGTCAGTGTTTGTATCGCTGTCGCCGTAGTTGAACAACATGCCGCTCGGGGCCGTTACATGGGTGAGATAGTCGCCAAAATTTGCCAATCCGTCTGTTCTGGACAAGTCAAAATCATGCCCGAGTACCGATTCCAAAGACGTGATCGCTATGGCCGCATCGCGCGCGGACAATGCGCCATACATTGGACCTTCTGGCCACGCTCCGTCCGGCGCAAACATGGCAAACCCATTTCGGAGAGAGGCCTGAGCATTTTCGATAATCTGGTCCGCAAGCTCAGGTTCAGCTTCAGAAACCGCAAGGGCTGCAACGATCATTCCGGTATTGCAGATGATATTCCAGTTAAACGATGCAACAGGCCAGGTGATATCTGCAGTTGCGGTGCCATCGGGCAAAGTGTTTGGAACCGGTGTCGGATGCACCCAACGTTGCGGGACAACCCACCCCTTGTCGAAGTTAGCTTTGTCCAGCTCATAGATCCCAGTGGCCTCGTTCAACGCTTTGCCGATAAGGGCGGACCTGATGGCCGAGTGTTCGTTTTCATCAAGTGTTTCACTGATCCAATTGTAGCCAAGCGCAACCGCCAAGGTCACTCTGCTCAATCCCAAAAAATGCTCAGGATGCCATGTCTCCAGATCTGCGAGTTGCAAAAGTTCCAGTTTGGTTCGTTCAGCAAATCGCTTGTCGCGGGTTAGTCGCCACGCCATGCCCAAAGTCGTCAGGCGCTCAACCGGCTTCTGGTCAAACCCGACAAACCCATTCTGCAACACGGAATCGTTAGTTTTGAGCGCGTCTACAATCGTAGCGCTGTCCAAGTAAGCCTCAGCGGCCGCAAGTAATGCTTCATAGTTCGAGGCGACAACCGCATCTGTTTTTCTCAATTTTTCAATGCGTTCAACAACATCATCAGAGAGCATAATTGTCGGCACGACCGTCTCGGACAAAGCGTCATTGGTGAAAAAAGCAATCAGGACCGAGGCTGCAATGAAAGTTAATAGCTGCGACAACCCCTTGCAGATGGCCGAGATCATGATCATTAAGAATGCGTCCTTTATCCCAACGATGATTGAGGGACCATCAGCGTCAAAAATGTTCCAGTCGAAGCGACGTTTCCTAAGCTACTCCCAATGTTTGGACAAGATTCCGCGTAGTTTAGGCTACTCTCTGTTCCTACTGATCTAAGTTGGTAGAAGAAAGATGACCGTGGGATCAACAGCAAGTTGCACCGCTTGCCAATCGGCAGGTCGGGATTGCATGGCTCAACCTTCCTCCGCCTCACTTGCCGATTCACGTTTTGAGCTTTGGTGACAAAAACCGTTGGCCATGGCCGGCTCCCTGATCTTGGCGTGCGGCTCTTTTACCTGCTCTTTGTCAATCTCAGCGGCTTTCTTACCGCCACGCTCCAACACGCCAGACGCGCCTTCAAGCAGGGCCCGCTTTCAGCCGTGGATCATCGCGGATGAACGCCAAACTGGTTTGCCAGCTCAGGAACCGTCCGCTTGCTCTTCAATGCCTCAAGTGCAACTTTGGCCTTGAACTCAGGCGAATGGTTCTTCCGTTTCAACATCTCTGATCTCCTCTTCGTCGAAGATCAACAGACAACAAATCGCAGCTAAAGTCAGTCAGTCCGATTTTCGAGGAGTAACTCAGACATCGACGAAGCGTTAGAACAAAAAGCCAACTTTCGGAGGTTGATGCACTACCATCTGCAATTTGGAGCATCCATAATGCAATCCATGGGATACTTCAAAGCATTGTCGATCACAAGCGACACGGATTCCAGCTTGCTGGCATCAATTCCGTTCACAGTCTGATAGTCAAACTGTAGGTTGCCGTCCTCCAGTTTCGGATTGCTTAGTGTGACGATCAATCCAACCTGTTTACCATCGCTCAGCCCAGTCAAGGCCGCATTGGGAGGGTCAGCCGCAAAACTGTTTTCGCCTTTGTCCCAGTTCTCTACGATCGACTGTACAGGCGCAGCCATAGTGTCGCGATAAGGGCGATCCGTGAACAAAACAACTTGATCATCAATGCCTTCAAGCACCAACTTACCATTGTCGAGTGTCGCATTTGCAGCGACTTCCAAAAAGAGCCAACTCTTAGGTTCTTCCGCGGCAGCTACAGAGGCACAAGCAACAAGGCCTGCAAAAAATCCCTTTTTGAGTAAGTCGAACTTCACAATATTCTCCTTCAACAAGGTCGCTCTTCTGGCCGCAACAATCTCCGGCCAGAACTTTATGGTACCAATTGCCCTATGGTTGCAAGTTAAGAAAGATTCATCGAGAGGCATGATGTCAGGTTTATCGGCCGAGCACGGTGAAGAGAATAAAAGTACGATTGATGCGACCCATCTGAAGGCGCCCCGCACAGCGAACAACATGGTCGTCAGAACGGGGGGTGCCTGACCGCCTGATTGGTCGAGCCAAGTGGGGCATGAATACCAAACTGCATGCTATCTGCGACAGCCAAGGGCGGCCGCTCAGCCGTTTTTAACAGCGGGGCAAGTGATCGATTGCTTTGATGCCCGGGAACCGCTCAGTAGCAAACCAAATGTGGACTGGCTGCTCGGGAGCGCGGCTATTGTGCAGGATGGTTCCGAGATGTTTTGAAAAACAAAGGGATACGCGCCTGGGTCGCCAGTGCGAAAGCAACGCAAGACTGCCGTGAAGTAGGACAAGCGCCGATACAAAAGACGCAATCGTAATGAAATCATGTTTGGCAGGCTCAAGGGTTGGATACACCTGGAGACAAGTTATTACCGCTGCTTCAAGGTATTCCTCTCCGCCATCGCCCCCGCAGCATCCGTTATCCACTGGCTGTGGATCCTGAGCCTTCTGTATCTCGAGTTTGCTAACTTAACGCCCGTCAGCCACCTTTGCCGAGGTTACTGACGGGGCGGTGTATGGCGTCTGAGCCTTGTGGCATGACCACGTTTCCTAGCGAGCCAGCACCGTCTCTCTTCATCGTCTCGAACAGTTGAATGCGGCCGGTCTGGACCGCGGAGCAGAAGGAAGAGGGTATGAACAAAGTATCACACGAGCAGATCATCGGCATAGACGTCAGCCGCGATTGGCTTGACGTTCATTGTCTCCCGGGCATTCGTAGGTTGCGGCTTCCGAACAGCGATGAGGGCCACGCGCAGTTTGTTGGTCTGGCACAATCAACGCACGCGCTTGTTTGTTTCGAGGCGACTGGAGGGCAGGAATGGCGTCTGTGGACCGCGCTGGATGCAGCCGGTATTGCGACCCGGCAGTTACCGCCAGCTCAGATCAAAGCCTTCGCCGCCAGCCGTGGCACACGCGCCAAGACGGATCAGATCGACGCGGAACTCATTGCGCGGTTCATGGCATTTCGACCAGACGCAGGGCGCGAACTGCCACATGGGAAATTGCGCCTTCTCAGAGCCTTGGCATCAAAGCGTGCGCAGCTTGTCGAGACGCGCAAGAGACTTCTGGCGCAGATCAAGGCGCATGAGAAGTTGGGAACGGATGGGATATTCACTGAAGTTGATGCTGAGCTGAGGGCGCTGTTGGATCGACAGATCGGTAAATTGGAAGACCAGATTGCGCAGACGATCGCCGCAGATCAGGGCCTTGCACAAACCGCTGGTATCTTGCGTTCTGTCCCTGGGATCGGCCCCGTTACCAGCACTATGCTGATCGCGGAAATGCCAGAACTGGGCCAACTCTCGGGAGAACAAGCTGCTGCGCTCACGGGCCTGGCTCCCATTGCTCACGACAGCGGTGCGATGCGCGGCAAGCGCGCCATTGGTGGCGGACGGCGACAGGTACGACACGTCATGTTCCAGGCGGCTCTCGTCGCGAGTCATCACAATCCGCATCTCAAGATCTTCGCAGATCGTTTGCGTGACGCGGGCAAGCCACACAAAGTCATCATCACAGCAGTCGCTAGAAAGCTCGTCACAATCGCAAACGCACTCCTCAAATCTGAGCAAAACTGGTCGGCTCAGACCCCCTGAGAAATACAGTTGCTAGGCTTAACGGCGAGAATTGAAAGATCACTCAGCCGGTTTCACATGATTTCGATTTCACTTTGTGGTTGTTTGGTTAAGACTGTTCCATGTCTCTTGAAACGCGTGATGGCGCACGCGAACTTAAAAAGAGCGAACATGTCTTAAGAACCATGTTCTTCGTGTAATGGTCTGCTTGAATTTACCCAGATGCAGCAAGCCGCTTAGGGAGTATGAGATGATAACGACAGCAAGAATTCTCGGAACAGCAATGATGACAGGTATGATCGCGACCGCGGGCTTGGCGCAAACATCAGAGGACAAGACTGCACCTGAAAGCTTTTTGTTTGTTCAGCATGCAGATATGGCGACGTTTGCAGGCACAACACTTACACTGGAGGGCGCGGACAACAGCATCGTCGTGTTTACTGATCGACCTCATCGGGCTGCATCCACAATACCGGTGTCTGAGCTTGTAACGAGATGGGGAGAAGGGGACGATAGTTTTGCCGCCGATCCGCCGAATGCCGCACTGGTCGGCGAAACCGAAGATGGGAAACCCGTTTCCTTGATTGTCGAGATAACAGACCCAGCGCTTAGCGATGGTGCGATGAGTTATCAATACAAGGTCATCAAAGGCGATGCTCACGGAACAATCAAAAACCCTTATGTTGTGATAGATTTGAGCTATTTGGGCTTCAACGTCGCGTCGACATTATCCACCATTGACACAGCTGTCGGAATTCCGGCGCCGTCCGGCGAGCTGAATTGGGCGGACACGAATGACTAGGTTTTCTGCCGCAAAACAAGGTATTTACGCCGCACCAAAGATGCTTTTTCGAGGATCAAAAATGAATCAGTACATCACGCCTTTTTCCATCGCGATTACTTCAGTTGGCTTTGCAACCGCAGTCGTGGCAGAGTCACCCCAAGACTTTACGACTGCGGAAAGCGTTCTCCTTGTACAGCACAGCGACAAGGCCGCGATGTCCGACGGTGTGCTCACGCTGGTGGGGGCCGACAAGAACCTCATTATGTTCACGGATCGGCCGCACCGGGCCGCCGCAGCCATCCCAAGTGAACATCTGGTAAAAATCTGGAGCGAGGGAGACGATAGCTTTGCTTCTGATCCACCAAACGCCGCTCTTGTTGGCCAGCAAAATGGCAATCCCGTTTCATTGATCGTCGAACTGACAAACCCAAGGGCATCAGGTGACGATTTCATGTTCGGGTACAAACTTATCGAGGGCGAGGAAATCACCGAGATTGATCAGGCATACATCGTAATTGACGACTGTTTTATCTGTCTTGGAGACGTCGCAAATTTGGCCACAGGTAACCCTTTAGATTACATCCTAAATCCAAATGACCCAAAATGACTTCAAAGGTGGGTTCGGCTGGGCAGTGTTCTCCGGCTCTGTCGCAAAGTTTTCGTAAGGCAGCATCGGTTGAGTTGATTTCTGATGGAATGGACATCCCCTGATCTTTCATCTGCAAGGTTTTGAAGATGGGACCCATCAGGTGGTCAGCAAGATGGCGGACTGGGAGCTTGCCGGCATAGGTCTGGTGAAGAATGTGTTTCACACATTGTGGGTGTAGTGCCACAGCAAAAGTGGCTTTTCGCAAACGGTCGAGACACAACACCCTTCTATTGTTCGTTGCTGAACTGTTAGCTTGCAACATTGCGATGGAGGTCAAGCAACTTTTGTAGAAGCCTCTCAAAAGCCACCATTCGCGCATCGGGCAGCACTGGGGCCCCTGGGCTCGTTTCAAGGTATTTGGGCAGTATCGATGCGCAAGGGCAGGACTTTGCGTGCCGCGGCCAAAGTCAGCTTTCGACGTTTCAGACAGCCACCATATCAACTTCGGCAGTAGAGAAACCAAAAGAAGCGACCATCTTCCGGTGGGCATCGGTCCCGAGGAATCGCGAAAGAGCTGCATCGACTTCATTCAGAAGCTCTGTGTCGTTCAAACCAAAAGCGAATGACCCAAACGCAGGAGGTTTTTCCGAATTTGGCACAAGGATCAGTTCCAGCCCCCATTCCGGGTTCTGCTCGATAAAGCCGCCATGCGCTCGACCGACGCTAGCGTAGGCGTCGACAGTGGCTTGGCGAACAGCTTGAGCGGCTTCGGTATAGGTTTCGAAAATCACAATCCGGTCTGCACTGACGCCAAATTCGACCGCCGAACGATGCTGAAACTGGTCGCGGATAACCGCTATCCGGACCTCAGAGTTGTCGGCAATCGATTGATAACCGCCCAAACCTAACTGATTGCCCCTAGCAACCAGCAGCCCGTCGGGTAGCGCCCAGATCGGGCGGCTGAACAATGCGCTCTTCCTGCGCTCATCAGTTCCAAATAGGCCCGTCGTCATGCGCCATCGGCCATCTGCGACACCGGGTAAAAGTTCTGCAAATTCCGTTTCTACCGGTTCAAAATCTGCAATGCCAATTTCCGCAAACACATACCGGGCGAGTTCAACATCGCAACCCGTGACGCAGCCTGAAGCATCGACATAGTTGAATGGCGGTTCGATCAGGTAGGCAAACTTCATGGGTCATCCTCCTTGTTGTCCGGGCCATAGCTGGCGATCTTGATGGCAAGGATGCTTTCGCATTTTTCGAGCGTTGCGCGTTTTGCCTTCAGCGTTGCCGCGTGATCCAACAGGATTTGGCGGCGTTCTTCGATACCGGCATCGCCTGCTTTGGCAAGAGTCGTGAACCGACGCATTTGCTTAAGTGACATGCCAGTTTCGCGCAGCCAGTAGAGCAGAGTCAGCCACTCGATCAAACGAGGTGTGAACCGACGGTGCCCATCGGCACCACGTTCGATCTCTGGCAGCATTCCCGATTTCTCGTAGAATCTTATCGTATGTGCGGATAGCCCACAGGCTTCCACAGCTTCAGCAATTCTCATCTTCGCAAGTGCTCCTCTCACCATTGGGTAGCGGGTTAGAGTAACTCTAAGTCAATAGCGATCTTTGAAAAGCTGACCTTCGTGCATCGTGCAGCAACCGTTGCTAATGGGCTCGAACCGGTCATCTAACGGTTTCAGTTGGTCATCGGGTCGGTTCAGACGGCATCAAGGTCGGCCTAGCGGGACTTTCCGGTCGTTCACTTATCGGGCTTCGCTGATGCAGCATTCGTTCGCACGCGCGGCACGTTCATCGTTGTGTCGCAGCGGATGTCGCCAGACCGGTCGTTCAGGGCCCCCGATTGTGCCTGACCCAAGACCGATCTTTCGCCGCACGCTACGCCAATATGAAAGATGCGGACAAACCGGACTTGTGCAGTCGCAGCTATTGCTGGCGCAGAAATACCTCGCATCTGCGGCATGGCTATCGCTGTTTTGCAACTCATATCGCCGAAGTCGCCGTTTATCGCGTTATGAGATGGCGAACGGCAGAACCGCTCGCCAAGGTAGGTCATATGTCGATGCGCTCGGCTATGCTCAGAGCATCTTCCAATTCGACACCAAGTTAACGCATCGTGCTGTCGACTTTGGTGTGGTCAAGGAGCAGTTGCGCCGCGCGAAGGTTGCCCGTCTTACGATAGATCTCGGCCGCCTTTGTGCGGCGGAGCGAGTGTAAACCGTATCCACTCGGCTCCAGCCCGATCGCCTTCACACAGTCGCGAATAAGCCGTGCGTACTGACGCGTCGAGATGTGTGGTCGGTCGTGAAACCGGCTTGGAAACATGAACAGGCAAGCAAGCATCTCTGGAGTTCTGACCCAGGCCAGAACGGTTTTTCGCGTGTTTTCCGACAGTTCAAATTGAACGGGTCGCTTGGTTTTGCTCTGGATCACCGAAACACGTTCCCGGACGCGATGGTTTTTGATAAGATCAGGCACGGTTAGCTTGACCAGATCACAGCCTCGAAGCTTGCTGTCGATGGCGACGTTGAACAAAGTCAGGTCGCGCAGATTGCCTGCAAGCTCGAATCGAGCACGGATCGCCCAAACCTGTTTTGGCAGCAGTGGACGTTTCTGTCCGATGATGCGCCCTTTGTTCCAGGCTTTGCACATGGGGGTAACTGCGGGAAGTTGGACTCTTGGCATGATTTGCCCTCCGATCCTCCCTCCACGCCCCGTCATCAGCACCGTGCTGACTGGGCGATTGTGCAAGCAGGGCTGATCGCCCGTTTAGGGCAGCCACTCAAATGGGCATCTTCTGCGAGCGCTTTCGGCGGCTTGGAGGTCCAAGGGCGAACTGCGCCGATGGCCTAGAAACGCATAAGCCGACATTGTGGATGTTGAAGACGGGCCTTGGCCGCCATGGCGATGACAGGCAATGCAGCAGCGTGTGTCGCGGATACGGTCGCCGCAGAATGTCATGTCTGCAGGACACCCAATGGTTTGAGGATGTGCAGCGTCAAGACGAAACGAAACCTCTGCCGCTTAGAACGACTGAAATGAGCGGACGTCGAGACGGGTTGAAGGCTTCAAAACATACTGCCTATCCGTCAATTGACCTGGGTCATTCGGTAGAGATAGGATCGTGGAAAGCCTTCCGGCCCACGCAGAAAATATCCTCGGATTCTCCGTTGATTACGGGGCAAATGGAACAAAAAATTCGGGGCATCTGGAACATGGCCAGGAAGAATTCAGTAACTTCGGTCGACGTCGCCAAACGGGCGGGCGTGTCGCAATCAGCCGTGAGCCGCGCCTTCTCTCGTGTACCCACTCAGTCCGGCGTATCGGCGGAAGCGAAGAAGAGAATCTTCGATGCGGCCAAGGAGTTGGGCTATAGGCCAAACGCTCTTGCCCGGTCGATGATCACTGGGCGCTCGAAGATCATCGCCTTGCTGTTCAGCTATCTGGACAATCAATTCTATGCGCTGGCACTGGAAAAGCTCTGTATCGAATTGCAGAAGAACGGCTATCACGCGATGGTTTTCATGATGCCGGAAACCGCAGTCGGGGTCGAAGAGACGGTATCCGAATTGCTGGAATACAAGGTTGACGGGATTATCACCGCATCGGTCGAACTGTCTTCGTCGCTTTGCAAGCATTGCCAGGATCAAGGTATCTCAGTCGTTATGTTCAACCGGATAAAGGCTGAGGAAGGTGTGTCTTGCGTGTCGTCAGACAATGTCCTGGGCGGACGCTTGGCAGCGCGCTATCTCATTGAAACTGGGCACCAGAAGATTGCGTTGCTGTCCGGTTGGGCGGAATCTTCGACCGGGCGCGACCGCCAATTGGGATTTGAGCAAGAGCTGTCGGATCAGGGACACAGCCTGTTTGATCATGCTGCCGGGCATTTTGATCTGGCTGAGACGCGCTCTGCTGCCCTCAAACTTTTGGACAGACCAGCGTCAAAGCGGCCAGATGCGATCTTCATCGCCAACGACTACATGGCGATCGAAGCACTCGGCGTAATTCGCAGCGAGTTGAAACTCACGGTGCCGCAAGACGTGTCGATTGTCGGCTTTGACGACATTCCAATGGCGGCATTGCCTGAGTATGATCTGACGACATTGCGCCAGCCGATCAACCGGATGATCGACCAATCCGTCTCGCTGATGCTAGCTGCGATAGCCGGAAACGACACAGCAGGTAACGTGAGCATCGTGCCAGAACTGGTCGAGCGCGGCACCGTGGCAAACAGAACCTGATCAGCTTTCGCGCCCAAGCTCTGCCAGAATGTCCACTCCTTGCATGGCCAAGAAATGTGGGATGTCGATGAAGATCCAGTTCTCGGCCAGTTTTTCGCCATCGCGGCGGTAGAGATCCACGATCCGCATGTCGGCTTCGACTTCGCCAGGCGGTAGACTAAGAAACCCACCCTTCGACCGTAGGGATAGGCTGGGATAGCCGAAAAACCCGCCGTAGTTGCCCTCGCCCAAACGCGCGACATGTTCGGTGTGGCGAACGTATTCCAGACCCTCCTCGAACGGTCCTGAGTGGCCGCGCCGATAACCATCGAAGAATGCGCTGGCGCCGATGCCGCCGGGGCCGAACCAGCACATATTGGGCGTCCAGAAACGGGTCATGTGCTCTTCGGGCGAGCCAACTTTGTTCGCGCGCAAATCGGTGACCATGTCAGAGATCAGACCGACACTCGCCCGGCCTTCGGTTTCCGAATGCGCATCGTACAAAAGGCCATCATGCGTCGCAGGTCCAGGCGTCAACAGGACCGATCCGGTTGTGCCCGCGCTTGGATGACGTCCCGATTGCGCCAAAAGGTTCAGGATATCAACGTAGCAGGCGGTTTCGACGATCTTTTCCTTCTCAACGCGGTGAAACTCGCAATAGCGCAGAAACGAAAGCTTGCGGGAGGGTGCGAGCCCGATCCAGGACTGATCCCATGTGCCCATCAGATGCCCCATTTCGACAACCCAGACCGAGGAAAACCCGTCAAGTTCGTTCCGTCCGGCAAAGAAAATGTCCGGCCGCCGTTGCAATGGCCCCATGGCCTGTTTCAACGGCCGCCAGAAGACGTCAGCAACGCGTTCCGGACTGATCTGCTCATGAAACGGGTACATGCCGCGCCACGCAAGATTGGCGGCGAAATGAGGTGTCATCGCCTCGGAAACACTTTCCGTGCCTGCCGCATCAATAGCCGCATTGGCGGAGCGGACAAGCGCCTTGGCGTCCTGATAATCAGCCATCGCGGCGGGCCATGGCGATCTGGATCATCAGGTCCAACTCGTTGAAAAGCTGCCATTCCTGCTGAACCACGCCATTCTTGACGCGCTGTTGCGTGATGCCCCAGATCTGGCATTTCTGCCCCGTGGGGTCTCGGTAGAGAATGCCGCCGGTATGGGTGGCATCGGCGCTCCAACGGGTCGAGATCAGATAACCATCGTCATCGTTGCCCATCCAGTAGACCTCGTCGACATGGTGTTTCATGTCAGGGAAGGCTTCACGCAATTCGGCGATGTAGGCGCGATAAGCGTCCCGCCCGAAAAACTTGCGATCGGTTGCCCCTTCGAATGACACATCGGCGGCATAGCATTCATCCAGTGCCGCCCCATCGCCATTCCAAAGGCTGTCGTGGATGGCTCTGGCAAAAGCATCGGGGTCGAACCCCTCAACAGGTTCGCCAACGCTCAACGGGCGCTCAGGACGCACACCGGAGCGCAGATCGGCCCAAGTTTCGGCGCTGCGCGGCCAGCCGGGGAAAGGATCGGCGGCCAGCCTGTCCGCCTCTTCCCAAAGATCAAGGCCCAACTGCTTGAGCATGGCGGACGTGTTGTAAAGCACGTGCTCAAGAAAAATGTCGTTGCCAAGTGCCACACAGTTGGCAATGACCATGACGTCGACCTCAGCTCCGGTCGGGTCGCCGTATTTGCTCGGTCCGGTGTTCTTGCCCTTGATGCGCGTCAGGTGTGAAGTGTGAAATCCGATAGTGTCATCGCCAGCCCAGATCACCTCTTCCGCGTTAAGGATAATGTCGGGGATTGCGCCGGTCGTGTGGTGCGTGTCGCCGACGATCTTGGCGTTGCCGTGCTGCAGACCATAGTCGTCATAGACAAGGCTATCGTCGGAGTAACACGCTTCGATATATTCGACTTCACGGGCCTCGGTTTCCCAGATGCGATAGGTGATGCGGACGATATAGTCGACGATGTTGCGGTACTCGGGATCGAACCCGCCAAGCGATTGCGACGGCCCGAGATAGGGCGGGATGCGGTGCGCCCCGCCCTTGGTGTAGTTCTTGAGAGATATGTCGAACGACGTGGGCATGTGACCCCGCGACAAGGCGGCGGCCGGATGATGCGATTTCGAGCGATCGGGCATGAATTGGGTCATTCGGTCTCTCCAGTTTTGGCCAAAAGATCAACGCCCTGTTCGGCAAGGAAATGCAGGATGTCGATGAATATCCAGTTCTCGGCGAGCTTGTCGCCGTCGCGGCGATAAAGGTCCACGACGCGCATTTCGGCAGCCACGTCATTGGCAGGCGCGCCGAGGTAATCGCCGGTGTTGCGAAGGGTCAGGCAAGGCCACCACATGAAGGCGGCAATGTTGCCTTCGGCCAGTGCAAGTTCCCAGTCGTGGATCTTCACCACGTCTTGCTTTGCTTCGAAAGGCAGGGTGTGTCCGCGTTGGTAGCCGGGAATAGAGAGGCTGGCTCCGATGCCGGCCGGGCCGAACCAGTTCATGTCCGCGTTCCAGAACCGGACCAGATGATCGCCGGGCGACGTATAGCTCAGCGCCAGATCGGTCAGCATGGCGTGGGTCAGATCATAGGTGTTCTGGGTCAGGTCCCCGGGCTGGGGGTCATGCAGAAGCCCGTCGTGGGTCATTGGTCCCGGCGACATCATCATGCCCCCGGTCTGGTGTTTCGCCAGTGGGTACCGGCCTGCCTGGCTCAAGACGGCGAGAATATCCAGAAACTCTACCGTTTCGACAATGGCTCCGTCCTGGACCCGAGACATCGTCGCGTAGGGCAGATAGGTGGTTTTTCCGGTGGCGGACATGCCCAGCCAGTCGTCCGTGAAATCGCACAGGAAATTGCCCATTTCAACAACCCAGGTGCCGGCACCCGGGTCAAGATCGGCATGACTGGCGAAAAAGATATCGGGGCGCCGCTGGATGGCGGACATGGCATTCTTCAGCGGTGTCCAGACGGTGTCGGCCAATGCTTCGGGCCCTTCGACATCGTAAAACGGGCGCATACCGCGGTAGGTGTGCTCAGGGGACAGGTACTCTGCGCAAGCAGCAGCGGTTTCGGCCCCGGGGGCGCCTTTGTCACGGGCGGTGAAGTACGCTTGAACAAGCGACTTGGCGGATTGCAGGTCTACTGACATGGATCTTCCTTGATCTAGAGGTGACGGTTGGGTTGCGGCGTTGCGTTAACGGCGCGACACACCCTAGGTTTGAAGACGATCTCCCAGATACCATGTGAAAATCAGCGGAGCGGAGGCGAGTGTCAGACGGTCCAACGCCTCACCCTTTCACCGCGCCGGCGGTCAACCCGCTAACGATTTGGCGTTGGAAGAACAAAACCAGGAAGAACAGAGGCACCATGGCGCTCACCACCGCCGAAACGGCAAACATCACGTTGCCCTGTTCGCGTATCTGGGTAAGGAAGCTTGCGATTTTGGGCACCATCGTCTGGTTTTCCGAACTCAGAAGCATCGAGGTAATTGCAAAGTCATTATAGGCCAGAAGGAAAGAAAATAGCCCGGTCGTAATGACGCCCGGCCACATGACCGGAATTATCACATGCCAGAACGCCTGGAACCGGGTGCAGCCATCGACCATAGCGCTTTCGTCCATATCCTTCGGGATGTTCAGGAAGAACGAGTGCAACATCCAAAGCGTAAACGGCTGATTAATTGCGACCAGTACGACGATTGTGGTCGAGAGTCGTCCCCACAGGTTCCATTCGAAGAATGGCAGTAGGTAGCCTGAGACCAGCGTGATATGCGGCATGGCCCGAAACACGAGTGCTGCGATCAAAAGCCAGAATGCGTAACGATATCCGGAACGCGCCAAGGCATATCCGCCCAAAGTTCCTAGGGTCAGTGAAATAATGACGGTGCAAACAACGACAACAGTCGTGTTCAATACATTTCGCCAGAATTCTTCTTGGATCCAGGCACCGTGATAGCCATTGCCAGTGAAGTTGCTGCCGGTTTCTGCAAGTGTGTAAACGCCGTAGATCGCGTTCCGCCAATCGGCCTTGGAAAAGAAATCGCCCTGTACCTTGAAAGATCCCCAGACCGTCCAGACAAACGGCCCGATCGCGATCATCAGCCAGAAGATGATCATCGAGGTCGCGAACCACGTCAGCAGACGCGGTGATTTGTTAGCCGCTGACGCCATCACACCGCCCTCCGGTTAAAGTCCCGCCAGGTCTTGATCAGCACTGGTGTCAGCAGGATGGCAACGCCGAGGATTGTTAGCATCGAAGTCGCTGCGGCCGAGCCGAAGAGTTTATCCTGCCCCGAAAGGTCGTTGTAGATGATCCAACTGAGCGATCTGGCCTTGGCTTCGGCCGAGAAGGACACGATGGGTTCAAGGACGCGGAAATTGTCCATCAGTTGCATCAAGGTGATGAAGACCAGAAGCGGCATCATGTAGGGAACGATGACATAGCGGACCTGTTGAAACCTGCTTGCCCCGTCGATCTTCGCAGCTTCGAGAGTATCCGTGGGAACCGTCTGTAACCCCGCGTAGAACACAACGAAGGCAAAGGGCGTCGAATGCCAGACGCCGTAGACCATCAGCATGATCCAGGTGAGCGGTGCCGAAGCTTTCAGGCTAAGATCAGGATCGTCAAAGATGATCTGCAGCGTAGCCCCGATGATGCCGTCTGCGTCTACCATCCAAAAAAGGATCAAGCCCCCGATCAGAGGTGTCACGATCATCGGCAAGAGCGAGGCAAAGATTGTCGGCCCCTTGGTGACTTTTGGAAGGCGGTTCACACCCAGAGCTATCAATAGACCAAAGACGATCACCAACGGTGTGACGACGAAGGTATAGGCAAGCGTGAAGAAAAGCGCCTTGTAGAACGGCAGGTTGTAAACCCCCGAGATGAATCCCCCGAAAGATTCAGATGCTGACCAGATCCCGCTCACTTCGTCAAAGGCCAGATGCCCACGGTTTGTGTAGGTTCCCAAGCCGTTATAACGCCCGAGAGGTGCGTCGACCTTCAACGCGTCGGTTGCTTCCAGATCGACTTGTAGAATCGTGGTACATGTGAAGGGCCCGCAATTCTCGACCTCACGCATGACCTGTTCATGTTCAACAAAGAACGACTGCATCGCTACCGACACGATCGGCAGGGCAATGAACAGGATCATTGCCAGGAATGATGGCCAGATAAATCGTGCAAAAGTTCCGTGCGGCATAGCGAAAACCCGACAAAGTTGTGCGCGGCGCAGAAAGAGCGCCGCGCACTATTTGAGTGTTTACTTGAGGAACCCTTGTTCCTTTGCAGCAGCGGTATAAGCCGCCTCGATGTCAGCTAGGGTTTGTTCAGCGCTTTCGTTGCCCTGCAGGAAGTCTGGCACCTCTTGGAAAAATGCCGAATGCAGAAGCCCCATGTAGGGCAGCATCGGATAAGGCTCGGCACCGGCACCTGCGACGGCCGCGACGCCCTCAGCAGCGACGCCAGGTTTGTAGCTTTCCATCAACCAAACGGCCTTGTCGTTATTAGCCATGACCATGTCATCAGAGATGCCATTGACCATCGCAATGAAAGTAGCTTCAGCATCTTCATCGCTGATATTCGCGGCGATGGTGAAACCGTCCCACCAGAGCGATGACGCTGGCGTCGAACCGCCCGCAACAGTCATCGCACCGGCAGGCATCGTCGCCGCAACGATTTCAGGTCTAGAACCCTCGTCGTCGAGCAGACCACCCACCGACGATCCCCAGATGACAGCAATTGCTAACTCGCCCGATTCCCAAAGCGGCACGACTGCGCCAGTATTGTAGGTCAGGAAGTCAGGGTTGGAATATTCCATCAGCGATTTCAGCATGTTCAGCGTCGCGACGCCTGCTTCGTTGTTGATGGACACCTCAGCCGTGCCGGGCTTGAAAAATTCGCCGCCGTGACCGAGATACATGTTCACGACCTCTTCGCCGAGGTTCCAATCCGATTTGGTCAGCATTGCGAAAGGGTATTCCATGATGCCAGCCGCGCGGATGGCTTCGGCAACATCAAGCACCTCTTCGTAGGATGTCGGCACCCCTTTGCCGACCTGGTCAAGAATGTCCTGGCGCACGATCAGATGCTGTGCATTGGCCATGAAGGCAATCGCCATGATCTTACCATCAACACGAATTAGCTGGTTTGGTTGCAAATTCTGACCGTGCTTGGCGACGAGATCATCCAGCGGGCGTATCAGCCCATCATTCAACAAAGGAACGATGGACGAGTTCGCTACGATTTTAGTCGTATACTCAGCCGGATTGGCCGTGAGCGCTGCAACCTGTATTTCATTGTGCTTGGTCGAGTGGTTCTTCGAGAATTCCGCCCCCTCTCCGACGCACGCTTCGGCGTTATCGACAACCGCATGCAGCGCTGGAAAGTCGTTGGCAAGGATTCTGACGCTTCCGCTGGTAACCGGACAATCAGCGAACGCAGCCCCGACCGTCATTCCAAGCGCAGTTGAAGTAACTGCCAGACGAGTGATGATAGACATGTTTTTCTCCCTGGGTTCGACCTCGTTGGGTCAGCTTAGAAGCAGATACGAGCAGTTTGGTCGCTCGACATCGCATACGTATGCGATGTCGACTATACTCGATTCTCTTAAAATATCAAAACCTCAATCCAATCCGGTCAGCAGGCGTTGTCGCGCAATAAGATCGACACCTAATTGTTCAAGAAAGTGCAGATGATCAATGAAGTTCCAATTTTCAGCGATTTTGTCACCCTCCCGCCGATAGAGGTCGACAACGCGCATCGTCGCCTTCTTCTCGGACTTCGGGGCAAGCCCGATATATCCCCCAAGCGAGGTCACATCAAATGTGGGCCAACCGAAGAATCCACCATAGTGGCCTTCTGCGAACTCCGTTCGGTGACCGAAAAAGTCGCCCCACTTCAAGCCTTCTTCGAAGGGAACGCAATGCTGCTCAAGATAGCGTTCCTGTGTGTAGGGTGCACCGATGCCGCCTGGCCCCCACCAGATCATGTCTTCCTTCCAATCCAACGACAGATCCGTGTTTGTTGTGTGAACATCTTCCGCCAGCAAACGGTCGATCATCCTGAGAAACAGCTTCAAAGTCTTTTCGCCTTCGCTCGAAGGTTGGCTGTTGAAAAGCAGGCCGTCATGCGTGCGCGGCCCGGGCGTCACCATCGTCGCGGCGGTCGACGGCGGAAGTGCTTCGGCCCGCACCTGCGCCATCAGATTCAGCACATCTAGGAACATCGTTGTTTCGGTTATCTTGCCGTCCACAACCAGGCTGAATTCTGCGTATCTGAGCATTGTTGACTGTCGGGTCGGACGCATTCCGAGAAACGGCTGATCGAACAGACCAAGAAGGTGCCCCATAGAAGCGACCCAAACGCCAGGTTCATCGCTCAGGTGATTGTAGCCTGCAAAAAATATGTCCGGTCTGCGTTGAAGGGGAGAAAACGAACTTCGCAATGGGCCCCAAAAATTCTTGTCGGCATCTTCGGCGCCGACGCATTCCCGGAACGGTGCAGTGAACTGAAAACTGCAATTCGCGCTGGTTTCGACCGAAAGCCCTTCAGCAAGCGCAAACTTCGGTGCAGTGTCTATGTGCCGCTGATGCGACAAGACTGTCTTCTTGGCTGCGTCTAATGCGCTCTCACGTCGATCCATTGGTGCCCTTTTTTCTACAAATTACCGCTTTCACTCTATCCCAAAAGAACACCCCGAAAATGGTATCAACGCCAACCTTACCTGAAAGGGACTCCCGTCAGCTTTGGTGGACGATAGGGAAGAGCATGCGCCACGACTTCACGCATGATACTAGCTTCTAATTTCCACTTTGAACTAGGCTGAGAGAATAACCGCATCAAATTTTCGGATCCCGTTGTGGCGCTTTCCCTGCTTTCGCGATGCTCACTAAGGTGGACCTCGGGTCGCGAATGCCGATCTTCTACATTGTCCGCGACCTATGAATTGATGATTCCAGATTTGCTGCAATATGTTTGAACGGCCGGTTTTCTCGCCGCGTTGCGACCGCCTAAATTCAGCAACAGCAGAAAAATCTGCGCTGCGTGCGCTCGCAGCAAGAACAGTGAACTCACAGGAAGGGCTCACTGCCGCCGAATGCATCGGCAGAAATGGTGTTCTCCGCAGACTTCCGAGAGCAGGCATTCACTCCGCTTGTAAGATTACAACGTCAGCGCGGTGCAGATGTCTGGGCGTGGGGGGAATCGGAGGGCAAAACATACAAAGAGTCCAGCTTCCCGCTGTCACCCCGAACCGCAAAGCTTGAAACAAAGGCCGGATTCTCGGTCAGAAAAGACCGCTCTTGCCGAAACAGGTCAGGACGATCCGTGCGCAGCTCAAACTAGCGGGCTACCTACGCGATCTTGCGCTGTTCAATGTGGCGATTAATAGCAAGCTTCGCGGATGCGATTTGGTTAAACTGGCCGTCACCGACTTGGTGAGGGATGATCGCGTTCGCGGACGCGTGTCCGTTATCCAAGGCAATACTAAGCGGCCCGTTCAGTTTAAGCTCTCTGAAAACACGCGAATGCCATTGCCTCTTGAACCAAGGCTACCCCGTGCGACTTGATGATTAACCTCAGAAAAACTCGCGCATAAAGTCAAAGGCTCACGTCAGCTCTCCAAAAGAAAAACAGCGGCCCGTTAGAGCCGCTGTTTTCCGAATTTCAGTTCTGTCCGGATCAATCCAGTGTCCGGGTGACCTCTTCGCGCTCGAAGATTTCGATGACGTCTCCGGCGCGGATATCGTCATAGTTCTCGAATGCCATACCGCATTCCTGACCCGACTGAACCTCGGCCACTTCGTCTTTGAAGCGCTTCAGCGTCTTCAGCGTGCCTTCGTGGATCACCACGTTGTCGCGCAGCAGGCGGACACCTGCGGAACGACGCGCCACGCCTTCTGTAACCAGACAGCCAGCAACCTTGCCAACGCCTGTAACCTTGAAGACTTCGCGGATCTCGGCATAACCGATGAACTTTTCGCGGATCTCGGCGCTCAACAGGCCTGATGCGGCGGCTTTCACGTCGTCGACCAGATCGTAGATCACCGAGTAGTAGCGGATTTCCACGCCCTTTTGATTCGCCGTGTTCCGCGCCGAGGCATTGGCACGCACGTTGAAGCCCAGGATCGGGGCGCCGGATGCTTCGGCCAGGCCGACATCGGTTTCGGTGATTGCACCAACGCCCGAGTGCAGCACGCGTACACGTACTTCGTCATTGCCGATCTTTTCCATCGCCTGAACGATGGCTTCGGCAGAACCTTGCACGTCCGCTTTCATCAGGATTGGCAGCTCAGTGACGTTTTCGTCTTCCTTGGCCTTCTGCATCAGCTGTTCAAGGGTGGTCGCGGCACCGGCGGCGGCGCGTTTGTCCTTGGCGGCTTGCTCACGGTAGGCGGCGATTTCACGCGCCTGCGCTTCGGTCTCGGTGACGTTCAGAACGTCCCCGGCCTCGGGCGTGCCGTTCAGACCCAGAACCTCAACCGGAACCGAGGGGCCAGCTTCTTTGACGCGCTCGCCCTTGTCGTTGATCAGTGCACGGACTTTACCGTATTGCTCACCCACAACAAAGATATCGCCCTGACGCAATGTACCGGTTTGAACCAGAACGGTAGCAACAGGTCCACGGCCCACATCCAGCTGCGCCTCGATCACGGCACCCTGGGCGGCGCGATTCGGGTTGGCTTTCAGCTCAAGAATTTCGGATTGCAACGCGATGGCTTCCAGCAGCTCGTCCAGACCCTGACCGGTGATGGCGGACACTTCGACGTCCTGAACCTCACCCGACATTTTCTCAACGATGACTTCGTGCTGCAGCAGATCGGTGCGAACCTTGTCCGGGTTCGCATCCGGCTTGTCGACCTTGTTGATCGCAACGATCATCGGGACACCCGCCGCTTTGGCGTGGTTGATCGCCTCGATCGTCTGCGGCATCACCGCGTCATCCGCAGCAACAACCAGAACCACGATATCCGTGACCTGTGCCCCGCGCGAACGCATCGAGGTAAAGGCCGCGTGGCCCGGCGTATCCAGGAAAGACAGCGTTGTGCCGCCATCGGTTTTCACCTGATAAGCGCCAATATGCTGGGTAATACCCCCGGCCTCACCCGCCACAACGCGAGCGTCGCGGATCGCGTCCAGCAACGAGGTCTTACCGTGGTCAACGTGACCCATGATGGTAATGACCGGCGGACGCGACTGCAGATCGCCTTCGCTGTCTTCGATCTCTTTGATGACGTCCTCGACGTCAGAGGCCGAGACGCGCGTGACCTTGTGGCCAAATTCTTCGATGATCAGTTCCGCAGTATCAGCGTCAATGGTCTGGTTCTGCGTGACCATCATGCCCATGTTCATCAGCGATTTGACAACGTCCGCTACACGCTCGGCCATACGGTTGGCCAGCTCGGACACGACAATCGCCTCGGGCAGCTGTACGTCACGGATAACCTTTTCCCGCTCGACCGCGCCGCCCATGGCTTTCTGACGCGCGCGCTCTTGCTTACGCTTCATGGCTGCCATCGAACGCTGGCGGTTGCCTTCACCACCGGTCGCCTGACCCAGAGTCAGCTTGCCTGAACGGCGGTTATCGTCACGGCCCTTGGTGCGCGTGCCGCGCTGTTCACGCTCGCGATCCTGCTTGCGTGGCGTTGCTGCGGGCGCAGGCTTGCTGGCCGGGCTGCGGGCGGCTTTTGGCTCTTCAGGAGTCGGGGTCGCCGCGACACGCTTAGCGGCATCTTCAGCCTCTTTGCGCTTGCGTTCTTCCTCTTCGGCCTTGGCGCGCGCGCGTTCTTCGGCCTCGCGCTGTTCGCGCTCTTTGGCCTCTAGTTCCGCACGGCGACGGGCACGCTCTTCCTCGCGCGCTTTTTCAGCGGCCTGACGCTCGGCGGCCTCTTCGACCTCACGCGCCTTGGCAGCCTGCAGCGCCTTCATCCGGCGCGCCATTTCCACGTCGGAAATCCCGGCTGGACGACGCGACGGATCACCTGATGGCGTAGCTCCACCACCGGTTTTGGCCGCACCCGGCTTGGGGACCACCACGCGTTTGCGTTTGGTTTCCACCACGACATTCTTGGTACGTCCGTGGCTGAAACTCTGTTTCACATTTCCGGGGCGCGCCCCGCCACGAAGACCCAATGTCTTTTTGCCGTCACTATCGCTCATAAAGCTTCTTACCCTTCCGCGCGGCCCTTGCCGCCGTCATCCGTTTCGCGCAAGCCATGCAGGCGCTGCGCTTCCTCTACAACACGTTTGGCGAGTCCGCCAGAGGCCAAGGCCGCATGAATCACGGTTTGGCGCCCAAATGCCGCCCCAAGTTCGTCTGCGGTCAACCAGCCGATGTATTTCCCAAAGTGCGGCGTGCTGAGTTTCGACTTGCCGCGCCCCGATCCATCGGACGCCTGAAGCAATACCTGGGCCTCATCCCGGTCCAGCATTGCCTTGACCTTTTCATAGCCAGCAACCGCATCACCGGACTTGCGCGCGAGGCTCAAAAGCTCGATCACGCGCCGCGCAATCTGATTTTCAACCTCATCGGCCAGATCCTTTGACACAGTGACCTGCGCCTTGAACCCCCGCGCGAACAATTTCTTGCCGATGGCTTTGTCCAACGCGCTGCGGTCGGCCGAGACATAAACACCGCGCCCCGGCAGTTTTGCCGCGACATCAGGAAAGACCTGACCGTCTGGCCCGACCACAAAGCGGATCAGCCCATATCTAGGCTGAACCTCGCCAGTGGCAATGCACTTGCGTTCGGGTCCGTCAGACCGATCCTTATGGACGCCACCGCGACCCATGTGCGCCACCCGAAGCCTGCGATCAGGCCTCGGCTTCCTCGTCGGCCGCTACGCCGTCTTCTTCAGCCTGCTCCAGTTCGGCAGGATCAACCCAGCCCAACATGATGCGTGCGGTCATGACCAGATCCTGCGCCTCTTCCAGCGTTATGCCAAAAGGCTCCAGAACGCCGTCATCCTTGATACGCTCACCATCAACTGTGGTCCAACCACCAGCCAGTTCCCAGTCAGCGCAGGTGGCAAAATCTTCCAACGTTTTCACGTCGTCCTTGGCCAGCGCCTCTACCATCTGGGGTGTCAGACCTTCGAATTCAATAAGGCTGTCCTCGACACCCAGCTCACGCGCTGCATCCAGCGCCGCTTTGGCCTGTGCTTCCAAGTGTTCACGCGCACGGGTCTGCAGTTCCTGCGCGGTGCCATCGTCGACGCCGTCAATGACCAACAGCTCGTCGAGCTCGACATAAGCGACTTCTTCCAAGTTGGTAAACCCTTCCGAGACCAGCAGCTGCGCAAAGAACTCGTCCAGATCCAGGCTTTCCATGAACAGGCTGGTGCGGGCTTCGAATTCTTTCTGACGGCGCGCCGATTCTTCGGCCTCGGTCATGATATCAATGTCCAGATTGGTAAGCTGGCTGGCCAAACGCACATTCTGACCGCGACGGCCAATGGCAAGGCTCAGCTGTTCTTCGGGAACCACAACTTCGATCTTGCCCGCTTCTTCATCCAGAACAACCTTGGACACCTCGGCAGGCTGCAGCGCGTTCACCAGGAAGGTGGGCTGATCTTCGTTCCATGGAATGATGTCGATCTTTTCGCCCTGCAGCTCATTCACGACGGCCTGCACACGGCTGCCGCGCATACCAACGCAGGCACCGACAGGGTCGATCGAGCCGTCATAGGAAATGACAGCGATCTTGGCGCGCGATCCGGGATCACGCGCAACAGCTTTGACCTCGATTATGCCGTCATAGATTTCCGGCACTTCCATCTTGAACAGTTCAGCCATGAATTCAGGCGCGGTGCGCGACAGGAAGATCTGGTGGCCACGAACCTCGCGGCGAACTTCCTTGATATAGGCGCGCACACGGTCATTGGGGCGATAGCTTTCGCGGCCAATCTTGTCGTTGCGGCGCAGAACAGCCTCGGCACCGCCCAGATCGACGATGACATTGCCAAACTCTTCGCGCTTGACCGCTCCGTTGATGATGGTACCTGCGCGATCCTTGAAGTCTTCGTACTGGCGATCGCGCTCGGCTTCGCGGACCTTCTGCAGAATCACCTGCTTGGCGGATTGCGCCGCGATCCGGCCCATTTCGACTGGAGGCACTTCTTCGACATAGACGCTACCGACTTCCGGCGCTTCCATGTATTGCTTGGCCTGCTCGACGGTCATCTCGGCCTGATAGTTCTCAAGCTCCTCATCCTCAACCACGGTGCGGACACGGGTAAAGGTCGCCTTGCCGGTCTTGCGGTCGATGCTGACGCGGATATCCATCTCGGCGCCGTAGCGGCTTTTGGCGGCACGGGCGAGCGATTCTTCCATCGCTTCGACAACCAGACCGGGGTCGATCATCTTTTCGCGGGCCACGGCCTCGGCGGTCTGCAGCAGCTCCAGCTGGTTGGCTGAGGTGATTGCCATCAGTTCGTCTCCTCTTCGGACCCTTCGGTCTCAATCTCGTCGAAAGCGTTTTCGTTCAGGGCACCGGCGTCCTTGCGCTGGCGCAGCATCTCTTTGATCAGATCATCGGTCAGGACCAGCTTGGCATCGCTTAGCCAGTCAAACTGCAAGCCGATGGTGATCGTCTCATCTCCCTCGGAGATATTGATCAACACCTCATCACCTTCGGTCCCGGCCAGCTCACCTTTGAAGCGGCGACGGCCGTCGATCAGTTCGGCGGTTTCAATCTTTGCCTCATAGCCCTCGAACATCTCAAAATCCTTGAGACGTGTCAGAGGCCGGTCGATGCCGGGGCTGGACACTTCCAGCGCATAGGCGTCAAGGATCGGATCTTCGACATCCAACGTGGCACTGACTGCGTTCGATATCTCGGCGCAATCATCCACTTCGATGCCACCATCGGGCTTGTCGGCCATGATCTGCAAGGTGGTCTGCTTGCCGCTCATCAGGCGGATACGGACCAGCTCATACCCCAGATCTTCGATCACTGGGGTGATGATCTCGGCCAGTCTCCGATCGATGGCAGCTTTGGCTATCAGTTCGTTTGTCATCAGCTACTCTACCCTGTCAGTCGGGCACAAAAAAACGGGCGCGCGGCCCGTCGAAATTCCCGGTGGAGCCCCAGACCAGAAGTCTGACACGCCGCTGTTGCAACTGCATATACGCAGGGTTTCCCGAGTCTGCAACCCCCGGCAGGAACCCTGACCGGAATTTACGCCAACCACCACCGTTCAGCGATGCGTCCGTCGTCCAGCGCGCGCGCGCCGCCGATCTGCTGGGGCATACCAACATGAGCAGCAGCAGCCAGCGCAATATCCGATTCGCTGGGGTGAAGGCGCAGACCGCGCAGTCCATTCAAGCCTTCGGATGATGGCAGGGCAGCAATATCCACATAGCCATCCCGCAATGCTTCGGCCCGGACGCGGGCATCAGGAATGACGATAATCTCAAAAGCATCCGCCCAGCCGGCCTGAGTGCTCTTATAATGGTCAACGACTTTGCGGCCCAGAAAGTGGCGATCATCCTCAGCCCGTTCGACACGGTAGCATCCGGTGCCATTGGCGATCTGCAGCGGTTTGACGCTCTGACCAGCCCGCGGGATGACAAATTGACTTTCGGCCAGCAGGAAAGGCAGGCCGGGATTAGGTTTGGCCAGTTCAAGGTGCAGCCGGTTAGGGGCCAGCGCTTCGGCGCGCCCGACTTCGGCCAAAACCGCCATCACATCAGCGATATCCAATGCTACGCCGTCGTGGAACACCGCATCATCGCGCAGATCAAACGTCCAGATCCGGGCATCCGTATCGGTCTGCCATCCTGTTGCCAGCTCACCTCGCAAGGTACCGTCCGGTGCGATTTCGGTCAGCGTGTCAAACACCGCCCCCCGTGTAACCTGTTCAAGACTGTCGTCACGCGGCACCGCAAGCCGCAGGGTTCCGCCCGGCTTGGGCGTATTCGCCAGTGACACACCTGTTGCGGCCAACAGCGCCGCAGCGGCACCTGATGCAAACAACGCGCGGCGGTCAATGCGGGTCATGCTACCCCCTCGGCCACGCGGTTCATAATGCGGACCAGTTCGGCACTGATGCCGGGTTCAGACAGGGCATGGCCCGCCTGACGCACCATCTTCAGCTCGACATTCGGCCAGCGCTCGGCCAGGTTCCAGGCAGAATGCGGTGGGCAGATCATGTCATAGCGGCCCTGAACGATATGGCCGGGAATATGAGCGATCCGATCCATCTGCTCCAGAATCTGCCCGTCCTGATCAAGGAAAGCCCGATTGATGAAATAGTGATTCTCAAGCCGGGCAAAGGCGCGCGCATACTCACCCGGGCTTTCTCCGGTGGATCCGTTCGAATGGATTGACGCCAGCGCATTTTCCCAGGCGGACCAGGCCCGTCCGTACAGAACCTCAGTCGCCCGATCCCCTGAGAACAGGCGTTTGTTATAGGCCCCAATCGCATCGGAAAGCTCTGTCTCGGAGAGCAGAGCGGTGAACTTGGACCATTGCTCGGGCCAGAACTTGCCCGCGCCACCACCATAGAACCAGTCCAGCTCGGCCTGCGTTGCCAGAAACACGCCGCGCAATATCAGCCTATTCACCCGGTCGGGATGCGCCTGCGCATAGATCAACGCCAGGGTTGCGCCCCAGCTTCCACCGAAAACGGCCCAATCACTGATGTTCAACAGGGTGCGCAGCCGTTCGATATCGGCCACCAGATGCCAGGTTGTGTTGTCTGTGACCGACGCGTGCGGGCGCGAGCGTCCACAGCCTCTCTGATCAAACAGAATCACCCGAAAGACGTCCGGATCGAAATAGCGCCGCATTGCGGGGCTGCATCCGCCACCCGGACCTCCGTGCAACACGACTACCGGCAGGCCATCCGGATTGCCGCATTGTTCCATATAGATAAGGTGACCATCGCCCACATCAACCATGCGCTGATCGAACGGGTCGATCGGCGGGTAAAGATATTGCACTGCGCGCTTTTGGTCCGGGTACTTGTCCATTATGGCCCTATATAGTCCTTAAACGTAAAAGAGCATACGGAGACAGGAATGCAAGCGCATCCGAACACGGTAGACCCGTCCGAGATCGCAAAATTCGAGGCGATGGCCGCCGAATGGTGGGACCCGCATGGGAAATTCAAGCCCCTGCATATGCTGAACCCCTGTCGTCTGGATTATATCACACAGCAAATCGCAGGCGAATTTGACCGTGATCTGAAGGCCCCGCGCCCGTTCGAGGGCCTGCGCCTGCTGGATATCGGATGTGGAGGAGGCTTGCTGAGCGAACCCATGGCTCGCCTTGGCGCCGAGGTCGTGGGCGCCGATGCCGCCGAGGGCAACCTGCCCGTCGCCCGCATCCATGCCGAGCAATCGGGGCTTGGGATCGACTATCGCCACACCACTGCCGAGGCTATGGCCGCCGCAGGTGAGCAGTTTGATGTGATTCTGAACATGGAGGTGGTCGAACATGTGGCCGACCCGCTCAGCTTTCTGACATCCACGCGGGATTTGCTGAAACCCGGCGGACTTGAGATTTGTTCGACCATCAACCGCAACCCGAAATCCTATGCGATGGCCATCTTTGGTGCCGAGGTGATCATGCGCTGGCTGCCGCGCGGCACGCATGAGTGGAACAAGTTCATCACCCCTGACGAGTTGTTCGACCTGTTGCGTCAAGCCGGGTTGGACCCGGTGGACCGCAAGGGTTTCGTATTCAACCCGATCCTGTGGAGCTGGTCGATCTCGGCCCGGGATTTGAGCGTGAATTATGTGACGGCGAGCGTGAAGCCGGGGTAAATTCTACACTACGATGAAAATAATAAGTAACTGGACAAATAAGTGGTTTCTTCCGCTCTATGATCGAAACCCGTTTATTGGAAGCGTGTTGGGCCTAGCGTGCATGTTTATTGCGCTCGTTGCGATTAGCGTGTTGATGCTTGCGATTAGAGAGATCACCGGAATAGCGATACCAATTACCGGGTTTGTATTGGCAACTCTTGTCATCATGTTGATGAAACCAATGTTTATGGTGATGTGCCTAGCGTGCGAATTCCTATGGAGGAACTTTGGGGTTTACTCTCTTCTGAAAGTTAAGGGTTGCCCTATTCGCAACAGCTATGAGCCTAAGGACTAGAGAAAGTCGTCTCGCGCCTTCAAAATTCCAGTACTGGCGCAGAACATCGTTTCCCGCCCCTACTCCCCTTCCAACTGCAACCGCAAATCCCGCAGTACGGGCAGGGTGCTGCGGACCCGCTCCAGCCCCAGCTCTCCGACCACGCGGTTGATCAGCGGCGCAATGGAGGAGATCGCCTGATCCCGAGCACTCCGCCCAGCGGGGCTGATGGCGACCATCTTGCGGCGGGCGTCGTCCCAGTCGGGGCGGATGTGGATATATCCGGCCCATTCCAGCTTGGCCAAGGTATTGGTCATGGCACCTCGGGTCACGTGAAACGTATCGGCTAGCTGTGCCGGGCTGCGTTCGTTGCCGACAAAGACAAGATGGTTCAAAACCGAGAAATGCGAAATTTCCATGCCCCTGGGCAGCACCCGGCTGAGCCGGTTCCGCAATAACTGGTCTGCGGTCAGGATCTCGCTGAACAGCGTGACCGCGAGGGCATTGGTATCGTTTGTCATAGTCCAGATTCTGGATCAGGGGCCGTCAAAGGGACGGACATGTGTCAGCGAAGGCACGCGGCTTCGTGCTTCTGTAACAGAACTATCATCCAAATTGAAAAAGTGAATGCCCTGATCGGTCCCTGCGTCGATGACGACCTCTCCCCATGGGGCGACGACCATGCTGTGACCGTAGGTTTTGCGGGTCTTTCCCCTTGTTTTAGGGTGTTCACCGGTCTGCGCCGGGGCCAACACCCAGCATCCGTTTTCAATCGCCCGCGCCCGCAACAGCGATTTCCAATGGGCCTCACCCGTGACAGGTGAAAAAGCGGCTGGAACCGTCAGAATGCGCGCTCCAGCCTGCGCCAGAGATGCGTACAGTTGGGGGAAGCGGATATCATAACATATACTCAGACCCACCTTGCCGAAATCTGTCTCGGCTATGACCGCCCGTGTGCCGGGACGGTAGTTTTTGGACTCGCGAAACGTCTCGGCCTCGGACACCTGCACGTCGAACATATGAATCTTGTCATACCGCGCCACGATCTGCCCCTGAGGATCAATCATGAAAGACCGATTGGCAAACCGACCATCCGCATCATGTGTTTTGATCGCCAACGAGCCGATCAAAAACCAGATCCCCAGGCTCGCGGCCTGCTCGCGCAGCCCCGCAAGTGTCAGGTCTTCTTCTTCGTATTGCAGGATTTCCCGCTGCTGTGTGGACGAGGTGGACACGCAATTCGTCACCTCGGGCGTCAGAACGAACCGTGCACCCTGCCCTGCCGCTTCGGACATCAGGGCGCGCACCATTTTCAGGTTTTCAGCCGGATCATCCGACGAGGTGATCTGAAGCAGGGCGCTCTTCATCAGGCCGCCAGCAAACCGTCCAGCTTGCCCTGACGTTCCAGCTCATACAGGTCGTCGCATCCACCCACATGCTGCGATCCGATAAAGATCTGGGGTACGGTGCGCTTGCCACCGGCGCGCTGGATCATTTCAGGTTTGCGTTTTGGGTTCCTCAGCACATCGACTTCCTGAAACTCGACGCCCTTCTGATTCAACAGCCGTTTTGCAGCGTGACAGAAGCCACAGAGCGGCGAGGTATATATTTCTACCGATTTCATATTCCGTACCTTTGGGTTTCGCACAATCCTGGGCGAGTTAGCTATCCTTGGCAACGCGCGCTAGGGTCAACACAAAAATATGATTTGCCCCGGATGCACGACAGACACGTGCACATGAGGTCAATGTTGCGCCTGATGTCATGACATCATCGACCAGCAGAATATCGCGCCCCTGCATCTGCCGAAGCCGCCTGGGATGCGCTGCAATCGCATTCTCCAGCGTTTCCATGCGCTGTGCGGCTGTTTTTCCATCCAAAACCGGCGTTCTTGTCCGTCGGACCAGAAGGTCCGGACAGGCCTCCAACCCGGTTTGCCGCCCCAGATGCTGCGCTAACAGGGCGGATTGGTTGTACCTGCGTTTCAGCAACCGGGACCAATGCAGCGGTACCGGCACGATCAGCATGTCCTCGCGAAACAAATCCCGACCCGCCAGGGCCATCCAGCGCGCCGCAGGGCGTGCAAGCTCGGGCCGGTCCCCATGTTTCAGAGCCAGAATCAGGGATCGCGCCTTGCCATCATACAAAAGCGCAGACCGCCCATCGCGCCAGGGGCGCGGCGTTTTCATACAGTCATCACATTCGATTCGGTGGCCATCAGCCTCACCCGGCAAGGGCACGCCGCAGCTTTCACATACAGCGCCACCGATAAAGGGCGTTTCACGCCAACAGGAGCCACAGAGGCCGAAATCCGCCTCGGTCAAATCACCGCATCCCAGACAGCGCGGGGGATAGATCATCTGGACAGCGGTTTGAATCCGCTGCCACATGCGATAGTTGCGCCCTATGAAACTGCCTGATTCCAACGCACCCTCACTGTTCGACCGCGCAATCCTTGCACGGCGTCGGTCCCGCGCACGGGAAGATGCCTTGTTCTTGCACCGCGCCGCAGTTGACGAGGTTCAGGATCGGCTCGCCTTGGTTAATAAAAGCTTTACGGACCCGGCGATCGTGACCCCTTTTGCGCAAGTCTGGCAGGATGTGTTGCCAATGGCGCGGATCATCCCGGATAACGAGGTGCTGGACCTGACCCCCGGTGCCCATGATCTGGTGATCCATGCCATGGCTTTGCACTGGGCCAATGATCCGGTTGGGCAGTTGATCCAGTGTCACCGCGCGCTGAAGCCTGATGGGCTGTTGCTGGTGATCTGTCTGGGCGGTGAAACCCTGCAGGAACTGCGCGCCGCACTTGGGCAGGCCGAGGTTGAGGTCTCGGGCGGCCTCAGCCCCCGCATCGCGCCTATGGCCGAGCTGCGCGATCTGGGCGGGTTGCTGCAACGCGCCGGACTGGCCCTGCCGGTTGCTGATACCGCGCGGCTGACGGCGGAATATCGCGATCTGACCCACCTGATGCATGACCTGCGGGCAATGGGTGAAACCAACAGCCTGCAAAACCGCATGAAACACCCCACAAACCGGCAGGTCTTTGCCCGGGCGCAAGACATCTATGCCAATCATTTCAGCACTGATCAAAAACGCCTCAAGGCGACATTCGAGCTGGTCTGCCTAACCGGCTGGTCGCCCGATGAAAGCCAGCCAAAACCGCTGCGTCCGGGCTCGGCCCAGATGCGGCTTGCGGATGCTCTGGGCGCAAGCGAAGGCAAACTGTCCGATTGACGAATGCGGAATTCCGGTTATCTCAGCCCGAAGCAAAGACATCTCAGGAAGTGAAACATGTTTGACGCCACACGCCCCGATCATGCCCCGGCGGATCACCCCAAAGTCAAAACGGGCCGCGTCGGCATCCTGCTGGCCAATCTCGGCACCCCCGACGATTACAGCTATTGGCCCATGCGCCGTTATTTGAACGAGTTTCTGTCGGACCAGCGCGTGATCGACTATCCCAAGTGGAAATGGCAGCCAATCCTGCAGGGGATCATCCTGACCAAACGGCCCTTCAGCTCGGGTGAGGCGTACAAGTCGATCTGGAACCACGACAAGGGCGAAAGCCCGCTGATGACGATTACCAAGGGCCAGACCGCCAAATTGCGTGACGCGATGCAGGCACGCTATGGCGACAAGGTCATGGTGGAATTCTGCATGCGCTACGGCAACCCATCGACAAAATCAAAAGTCCGGGAAATGGTCGCGGCAGGCTGCGACCGGGTTCTGTTCTTTCCACTGTACCCACAATACGCAGGCGCCACGACCGCCACGGCCAATGACCAGTTTTTCCGCGCTCTGATGGATGAGACGTGGCAACCCGCCAGCCGTACCGTGCCCGCCTATTTTGACGAACCCGCCTATATCGACGCATTGGCGGGCTCGGTTAAAAAGGCCTATGCCGCGATGGTGGACAAACCGGACGTACTGGTCTGTTCCTACCACGGCATGCCGGAACGCTACCTGCAACAAGGCGACCCCTATCACTGCCAATGCGCAAAAACGACTCGGTTGCTGAAAGAAAGGTTGGGCTGGTCGGACGACCAGCTTGTATCGACCTTCCAGTCACGATTCGGCCCGGAAGAATGGCTCAAGCCATATACGGTCGACCATGTGGCCGAGCTGGCAAAACAGGGTAAGAAGAAGATCGCCGTTATCGCACCAGCGTTTTCCTCCGATTGCATCGAAACGCTGGAAGAGATCAACGAAGAGATCAAAGAGAGTTTCGAGGACGCGGGCGGCGAAAGCTTTACCTATATCCCATGCCTGAACGATGACGAATCGCACATAGCGGCCCTGGGCAAGGTGATCGAGGATAATTTGAAGGGTTGGCTGGACTAAGCCACCCAGTCGACTAGGCGCAAAAAAAGGCGGTGGAAAGCTCCACCGCCTTTTCTTTAGATATCGCTTGTCGAATTAGCTTGCTGCAACAGCTGCGGCAACAACAACCAACAGGATCAGCGGCAGGATGATGCCGTTTGACGAACCCTGAGTTTCTTCAACAACAACAGGTGCTTCAACAACCGGCTCTTCCAGGTTGCCTGCATAAGCGGTCGAAGCAGCAGCAGTCAGTGCAGCGGCGAGAACGAGTTTCTTCATATTAACCTCCAGGATACGCACGGTTCCGTATAGTGAAACCATGCACTCAAGACTTACCTCGTGTTTTTTTCTAATCAGCTATCCAACTGGAATGCAAATGGAAGTTGCGTCACAAGCGGGTACCTGCGCGGAAATGTCGTCAAATTAGCAACACTTGCGTGCCAACCTTGGCCATTGAGAACAGTTCGGCAATATCGTTGTTGAAAAGACCGATGCACCCATTCGAAGATCGACGCCCGATTTTGCGCGTATCATGGGTTCCGTGAATTCGGTAATATTTCCAGCTTAGATATAAAGCATGTGTTCCCAATGGGTTATCCGGACCCGGCGGGATATAGTCTGGCCATTCCGGATTTCTTTTCTTCATCGAAGGTGTTGGCGACCAGCTTGGGCCTTCGACCTTGCGGATCACGCTGGTCCGGCCGCGGCGCGTCAGCTCTTCGGTCAGGGGAACCGACGACGGGTATAGTTTGTACACCGATTGATCGTCCGACCAGTAGTGCAGCGCGCGCGACACAGTATCGACAAGGATAGCTCCGTTTTTCGTATTCGAAAAATAGGGCTGCCAGTCCAGAGCTCTGAAGCCAGAGATATTCCGGCGCACCGCGGGTTCTGGTTCCGCAGCAGGGCGCAAAGGGTCCCCTGCCGTGTACTGAGCAATCGCCGGAGAGGCGACAAGGGCGGAAACACCTGCAACGAATCCACGTCGGGTTGTATGAGTAATGCTTTTCTTGACCATGACCGGAGGTCCTTTTGACAGAAAATCTAAAAATCCTGTGCATTTTATTGCCAGAATGCTTCAGTCGCAATTGAAACCGGCAGAATCACGCAGAACAAAGCCATTGTGCGTTTGCCCACAGCCTTCTGTCACGCTATGCCGTATGGCAACACAATAATCAGGTCGATCATGACGCGCATCATTTCATTACTGCTTGCTAGCTTTATTGCACTGGCCGCCTGTACGCCGGGTGGATCCCCAACCTATGGGGCAGATGGGCGCCCCCTGCCAACGGTGTACAAGATCCGTGGCAATCCAGAAAAGCTGCAATTCCGGATGTTGGATTCGGTTAACGCCCTCCGCCAGGCATCGGGCCTTCAGCCGGTACAACTGAATGCTCAGCTCAATGCCGCGGCCGCCACCCATTCCAAGGATATGGCGCGACAGAATCGGCCCTGGCACTTTGGCTCGGACGGATCTTCGCCGTTGGATCGGGCGACGCGCGTCGGCTATTACGGCACCTTCCTCGGCGAGGCGATCTCGGAAACCTATGAGACCGAGACTGAAACGCTGGCCGCCTGGATGCAGGAACCCGGACCGCGAAATGTCATCATGGATGCCAAAGCTACTCAGATGGGCTTTGCCTGGCACCAGGAGAACGGCGGGAAAATCTGGTGGACCCTGGAAATGGGAACCGGCGGTTAAAACGCAAAAGCCCCCGAAAACTGGGGGCTTTTTTATTGCCTTTGGGGCAGTTAAGCCGCCTGGACCGACTGCGCCTCGGTCAGAATTGCATAGAGCTTGACCGGATCAGGATTGGCGCGCAGCTTTGCGCAAACCGACGTATTGCGCAGCGTTCTGGACACCAGCGCAAGCGCCTTTAGGTGGTCCACACCTGCCTCTTCCGGGGCAAACAACGCAAAAGCGACATCAACCGGCTGGCGATCTACCGCACCGAAATCAATCGGCTTTTCCAGCATTACGAAAACGCCAGCCACTTCGGCCAGATCACCCAGCCGCGCATGTGGCAGGGCGACTCCATGACCAACGCCTGTTGGGCCAAGGCTCTCCCGCTCGAGCAGGCCATCCACAACAACCTGCGCGTCAAGACCAAGGGCCCCCTCGGCAACATCGCCGATTTCCTGAAACAACCGCTTCTTGCTGGAAGCGGCGGACAATACACGTACCGCCTCGGGCTTCAGTATGCTCGAAAGCTCCATGATCACGCTCCATGGCCTTGCCCCTGCTTGCACAGGGGCTTGCCTTGCTATTCTTGCCTGTTACGGATCAATCCAGCCAATGTTGCCGTCCTCACGGCGATACACGACATTCAATCCGTCCTTGTTTTCATTCCGGAACACCAGCACCGGGGCGCCGGCTAGTTCCATCTGCATTACGGCTTCACCAACACTCAACGATGGGATCTTGGTTTCCATCTCAGCCACGATCATCGGCTGCAGCGTTTCAGGTTCATCAGCCGACTCTGATTCGTCAGAGGCGAGGATATAAGAGGAAGCACCAAAGAGTTCAACCGGCTCGGATCGGTCCTTGTGATGGTCCTTGAGGCGGCGCTTATACCGGCGCAACTGCGTTTCCATCTTGTCACAGCAGGCCTCGAATGCTGCGTAGATTTCGATAGCGTGGGCCTTGGCCTGCGCAGTCAGGCCGGTCGAAAGATGCACGGTGGCTTCGCAAACATACTCATGCGCAGAACGGGAAAAGACGACATTGGCGTCGGTCGGGCGCTGGGCATATTTTCCAACAACCTCCCCTAGCTCGGTCTGCACATGGGTCTGCAGTGCCTCGCCGATGTCGATCTGTTTTCCGCTAATTTGGTAACGCATGTGATCTCCTTCACAATTCACACCCATTTTGACGCTGCGTTACGCAGCGCACGTGTTTTTATCGGGTGGGGGATATCGGCATATTCCGCAGTTGCTGAGAAACGTACCCCTTAGCAAAGGTGCACCGCGATCCCGACTGGAACTGAAGAAATGCCATAACCCAATTGAGGCAAGAGACGGCGGCAGAGTCAATCAAAACAGGCGTGTATATACGTGATTTCAGCCATGCGCTGGGCGCAATTCCGCGCAAGCCTATGAAATACGGAAGTTTTCGCCCAAATAGACCCGGCGGACATTTTCGTTCTCGACGACTTCATCCGGCGTGCCCGACATCAGCACCTGACCATCATGCAGGATATAGGCCCGGTCCACAATTTCCAGCGTTTCGCGCACGTTATGGTCAGTGATCAGCACGCCGATGCCGCGCTTTTTCAGGTCCGCTACCAGATGGCGGATATCGCCGACGCTGATCGGGTCCACGCCTGCAAACGGCTCGTCCAGCAACAGATATTTCGGATCAGCCGCAAGACAACGGGCAATTTCGACACGGCGACGCTCGCCACCGGACAATGCCAATGCCGGGGCGCGGCGCAGATGTTCGATCGAAAAATCGGACAACAGCTCTTCCAGCCGCTCTTTCCTGCGATGGCTGTGCTTCACGGTGATGTCCAGAACGGCGGCAATGTTGTCCTCGACACTCATCCCGCGGAAAATCGACATCTCTTGTGGCAGATATCCGATCCCAAGCCGCGCGCGCCTATACATCGGTAGGGTCGTCACGTTTTGGCCGTCAATGGTCACAGTGCCAGCTTCGGGAAAGACAAGCCCGGCGACCGAATAGAACGTTGTGGTCTTGCCTGATCCGTTCGGACCCAACAAGGCAACCACCTCGGACCGGCCCAACGTCATCGAGACTTCGCGTATCACGGTCTTCTTACGGTATGATTTCCGAAGTTTCTCGATCCTGAGGCCGGAACCGCCTTCGGCCACAGACAAATTCGGACGCTCCATCAGTTGCTATCCGGATTCAGAATGGTTTTGACGCGGCCAGTCATCTTTGCCGTTCCGGTCGTCAGATTGGCATTCATCTGATCGCCGCTGATAACGCTGGGGCCTTGCGTCAAAAGCACATTTCCGCGCATCACGATTTCGCCCGAGTCGATTGTGTATTCGGCCCAGTCGCCTTCGGCTGCATCAGGCGGGCTGACAAGAACCACATCATTTGTCGCCTCCATCCGCTCGATTCCGGACCTGTCAGCGTTGTAGATGACCAGGACCCGCTCGGCGGTCAGGCGCATCTCACCCTGCACGATCAGGACGTTACCGATAAACTCGGCCGTGCCGTCTTCTTGATTGACGTTTAGGGATTCCGAGGTGACCTCGACCGGCTGGCTTGGATCCGCCTTGGCTGACCCGAAGGCGACCTGCGTTTCCTGTGCCGACGCCGAAAAGGCACCGACCATCAGCGCAAAACTAACAACAGCAAATCGCAAATCAATCACGGCTTATCTTTCTGTTTTTTCAGGCTCGTATACCAGCTTAACACCATCTGTAAAAAGAATATGGACCGGCCCATCCTTTTTTTCGGTTCCAAATGTCATCCGTCCCGCGGAAAAATCACCGATGATGCCGGTGCCATCGACCTGACCCGGAGTGTCGCCGCGGATTTCATCCAGAGAGGTATTCAGAAGATCAGTTCTGACCTGAATTCCGTCCGTCGTCGTTATCAGGACATCCCCAACAAACGTTGCGGAATTCTTGTCCGGGCGGATCATACCGGAATTTGAATCCATCGTTATGATGCCGCCATTCAACAATCCCAACCGCCCTCTAAATTCGGCAGTCGTGGGCAATGACCCTTCGCGCCCCTGGGTCGCTTGGGCCGCCTGAATTTGAACTTCCTCGCCTTTTCTGGTTGTTCCAAGATAATGGGGTTGGGTCACCACTTGGTCAGCCAGACGTTCATCTATGTCTTTTTGGGTAAACGGAACGGACACGCTGGTTTCGATGCTGCGTGACAGCAGGAAAACCGTCGACAGCAGCACAATGGCTGCCAAAGGCAGCAACACCTTCAGAAATTGCACCATCCGGGAATGTCCGTCCATCGAACGCCCCTCTACCCCAAACCAACGCGCAGGCAATCGTGGATATGTAGCACGCCCAAGGCCTGGCGATCACTGCCCTCTTCGACCACAAACAAAGAGGTGATCTTGCGGTCATTCATGATGGCCACCGCCTCTTCGGCCAACGCGCCGGGCGGGATGGTTGTTGGGTTCTGCGTCATCACCTGCTCGGCCGTTTTGCCCAGCAAGCCCTCCATATGACGCCGCAGGTCGCCATCGGTGATGATGCCCACCACCTGACCTTGCGGATCGGTAACCCCGGCAACGCCAAAGCCCTTGCGGCTGATCTCGATCAGCGCATCGCTCATGGGTGTTCCGACCGAAACCAGCGGCAACGCATCGCCCTTGTGCATCAGATCCTGCACCGTGCTCAGCTGTGCACCTAGTTTTCCACCGGGATGAAAGGCACGGAAATCTTCGGGTTTGAAGTTGCGATACTTCATCAACGCTATCGCTAGCGCGTCGCCCATGGCCAAAGTCAACGTCGTGGAGATCGAAGGCACCATGCCATAGCCGCAGGCCTCGCCCAGTGAAGGGATCAAAAGATGCACGTCTGCCTGTTTCATCAGCGTGCTTTCCGGCTTGCTGGACAGGCCAATCAGTGGAATGCCAAAGCGGCGGGTAAAAGCCAGCAGGTTGGCAAGCTCTGGCGCTTCGCCCGAATTCGAGATGGCCAGAACCACATCGCCTTTTGAAACCATGCCCAGATCGCCATGGCTGGCCTCGGCCGGGTGCACGAAATAGGCCGGTGTACCGGTGCTGGCCAGCGTGGCCGCGATCTTGTGCCCGATATGACCCGACTTGCCGATGCCGCTGATGATGATGCGGCCCGAGGCCTGCAAAATCAGCTGAACCGCTTGGGCAAAATGTTCATCCAGACCGTCGGCCAGTACCTCCAGCGCGCGGGCCTCGTCTGTCACCACCTGACGGGCGGTTCTCAGAAATGCTTCGGTATCAGTCATGAGTGCGCAAAAATATCCGTTTCTGGCCATCCGGCGAGATCGAGTTTCGCACGCATAGGCAAGAAGTCAAAACAGGCCTGCGCCATCTCGGTCCGGCCCTCTCGCGCCAGGCGCTTGTTCAACTCCTCCCGCAGGCGGTGCAGATACAGAACATCCGAGGCGGCATAGTCCAGCTGCGCCTCGCTCAACGTTTCGGCGCCCCAGTCGCTCATCTGTTGTTGTTTCGAAATATCGACGCCGATCAGCTCACTGCACAGGTTTTTCAGCCCGTGCCGGTCGGTATAGGTGCGCACCAGACGGCTGGCGATCTTGGTGCAATAGACTGGCGCGGCTAACGCACCAAAGGCGTGATACATCGCGGCAATGTCGAAACGACCAAAATGGAACAGTTTCAGCACATCCGGGTTTTCCAGCATGGCACGCAAGTTCGGTGCCTCGGTCTGGCCCTTTTCGACCTGAACGATATGCGAATTGCCATCGCCGCCCGACATCTGGATCACGCAGAGGCGGTCGCGATGCGGGTTTAGACCCATGGTTTCACAGTCAATGGCCACCACCGGCCCCATATCCAACCCGTCCGGCAGGTCGTTTTTGTACAAATAGTTAGCCACCCGAGTATTCCTTTGCGCGGTATCGCCACCGAGATAGGCGCTTTATTCCCTAAACTCAACGCCATCCCTGTACGCCAGCCGGTTGTCGCTGTCGCAGTTGGTCAAGACCTAAACGAAGGTTTGGGGTGACAGAGCCTTTAGACTGCGGCAGATATCAATCAATGTTAGGCGTTCTGAGAAACCGGACCTATCGCCACCTGTTGGCCGCGCAGATCGTTGCCCTGACGGGCACTGGGCTGGCCACGGTCGCGCTGGGTCTGTTGGCCTTTGAACTGGCAGGGGATGCGGCCGGGCTGGTGTTGGGCACCGCGATGACCATCAAAATGGTGGCCTATGTCACGGTCGCGCCATTGGCGGCCGCGCTTGCCGAGCGGCTGGACCGGCGCAAGATGTTGGTGGTGCTTGACCTGATCCGTGCGGCTGTCGCGCTGTGTCTGCCTTTTGTGACCGAGGTCTGGCAGGTCTATGTCCTGATTTTCGTGCTGCAATCTGCCTCGGCCGGATTTACCCCTGCATTTCAGGCTACAATCCCCGATGTACTGACAGATGAGCGCGAATACACCCGCGCCCTGTCCCTATCGCGGATGGCATGTGATCTGGAGAGCCTGCTAAGCCCCGTATTCGCCGCGGCCCTGTTGTTGTTGGTCAGCTTCAACAGCCTGTTCTGGGGCACCGCCCTGGGATTTGTCGCTTCGGCGCTGCTGGTGGTGTCGGTGGCTTTGCCATCACCCAAACCAAGTAAGCCGCGCGGGATATACGAACGGACAACACGTGGCATACGCATCTATTTGAACACACCCCGGCTGCGGGGCCTTCTTGCCCTGAGTTGGAGCGCGGCGGCACTCAGCTCAATGGTGATCGTCAACACTGTGGTCATCGTGCGATCAGATCTGGGGCTGTCGGAAAGCGCCGTTGCCGCTGCGCTGGCCGGTTTTGGTGGCGGCTCTATGCTTGCCGCTTTTATCCTGCCCCGGATGCTGGACCGGATCGAGGATCGAAAGGTCATGTTGGCCGGCGCCCTTCTGTGCTGCACCACCATGGCCGGGGCCGCCGCGATATTTGCGACAACCCCGCTGTCTTTGGGTCTGTTGATCGTTTTGTGGGCCCTAGCTGGCTTTGGCTATTCCACCACGCTGACGCCGTCTGGCCGCCTGCTGACCCGCTCGGCCCATCCCGAAGACCGCCCCGCCGTCTTTGCGGCCCAATTCACGCTGTCTCATTGCTGTTGGCTGGTGCTGTATCCTCTGGCAGGCGGGCTGATGACCCTGTTTGGGGCCACAACCGCCCTGAGCTTTATGGCGGCGATGTCCTTTCTGGGTATTATCGGTGCGGTCACCCTTTGGCCGCGTTCTGATCTGCATTCGGTGATCCACGACCATCCTGACCTGCCGCGTGACCACCCGCACATGGCCGGCCCGCCACCGCATGCTCATCCCGTCATAATAGACGACCTGCACCCCCGTATCCCGCGTGAGCCTTGAGCCCTGCTGCCGTTTTGCCCTAAACCGGAAAAACCAGACCCGCACCGGAGCGCCAATGGATCAGCTTGACCGCCGCATCATCTCAGTCCTGCAACATAATGCCCGCGAGTCGACCACAAAAATTGCGGCGAAACTGGGCGTTGCCCGGACAACCGTGCATGAACGCATCAGCCGGATGGAAGAACGCGGCATCATTGCCGGCTATTCCGTGATCCTGAACAGCCCCGAAGATGCCCCCCGCGTCCAGGTTGTCGTTCTGCTCGAGGTCCAACAGAAGGAAACCACCCGCATCATCAAGCGGCTCGAGGCCTATCCCGAGGTTAAACTCTGTCTTTCGATCAACGGTGACTTTGACCTGCTGTTGACCGCCGACGCGCCAAGGATCGAGGATCTGGATATTCTCGTTGATGATCTGGCACGAATCCCCGGTGTTCTGCGCACCAATACGAGCGTTGTTTTTGGCCGGCGGATTGATCGAATCTGATTGACTGATAACCCTCTGTAAACCAAGGCAAGGCTAGCGTGGCCCGGATTGATCAGAATCCCGGACCGGCAGAATGCCAAATCGCCTATTCATTGTCATAGCATGTGTTGCGTTGCTTCTGGCAGCGCGTCAGAGCTTTGCGGGCGCGGAGGCCCGGATGTCTCAGACATGTGATCAGGCCGCCCGCCGCGCGGCCCTCGCCCAAGACATACCGCTTGATGTTTTGCGTGCCATAACGCGGGTTGAAACTGGCCGCGCGATCAAAGGCCGACTTGAGCCTTGGCCATGGGCAATCAATGTCGAAGGGCGCGGCCATTGGTTCCAATCTGAGCAGGAGGCTAATGCCTATGTCGCGGATATTTTCCAAGCCGGAAAACGCAGCTTCGATATCGGGTGCTTTCAAATCAACTATCGCTGGCACGGGCAGGCCTTTCAGTCGATTGATGCCATGTTCGATCCCGAGACAAACGCCAATTACGCGGCCCGGTTTCTGAAACAACTATATTCCGAACTTGGGTCGTGGCCGGCAGCGGCGGGGGCCTATCACTCGCGAACCCCGGCTTTGGCCAAGACCTATTCCAGCCGCTACCAGATTGTTCATGCTCAGCTTGACCCGGGCACGGCGGTGCAAACTACCCGCATGTCGCGTGATCCCTTCACACAACCCGCCGCACCGCTGTTCCCGCTGCAAATCACCCAGTTTCCGACGAGTGCGATGGGCTCTTTGATGCCAGCTGCGGACACCCAAACAGCCTTCATCGCCTTCAACTAGGAGAATTACGTGCCCAGACTTGACGTCCGCTCCCTGTTTTCTCCGACTGTATTGCTGGCGCTTGCGTTGATGACCGTCATCGTGATGATGATCCTGCCCATGCCGTCCTGGGTTCTGGATGTCGGATTGGCCACGTCCTTCGCCCTGGCGATCCTGATTTTCACGCTGACCCTGTTTATCGAGCGGCCGCTGGATTTCTCTTCCTTCCCGACCATCCTTCTGGGGTCTTTGATGCTCCGGCTGTCGTTGAACGTCTCATCGACCAAGCTGATTATCGGTCAGGGGCATACCGGCCCCAATGCCGCCGGCGATGTGATCGAGGGATTCGCAAGCTTCGTCATGGGCGGTAGCATATTCCTGGGCCTTGTCGTGTTCGGCGTCCTGTTGATCGTGAACTTTATGGTCATCAACAAAGGCGCGGCCCGCATGGCCGAAGTTGGTGCGCGATTTGCCCTGGATGGGATGCCCGGGAAACAGTTGGCCATCGACAGTGATATGTCCGCGGGCGCGATCGACCATCAAGAGGCCAAGGAGCGGCGCGAACGGGAACAACAGGAAACCACCTTTTTCGGCTCGCTCGACGGGGCGTCGAAATTTGTCAAAGGCGACGCGGTTGCCGGGCTTTTGATCACCCTGCTGAATCTGGTCATGGGTCTGGTCATGGGCGTGATCGTGCATGGGATGCCGGTGTCATCGGCGTTCGAAACCTACGCCATCCTGACGGTTGGCGATGGTTTGGTCTCGCAGATACCGGCTGTGATCATCTCGATTGCCTCCGCTTTGCTTCTGGCGCGTGGTGGAACACAGGGCGCAACTGACACCGCCATCTTATCGCAACTGGGGCGCCACCCGGCCGCCCTTGGCACTGTTGCCGGGTTGATGGTGCTTTTCGCGCTGGTTCCCGGCCTGCCATTTCTGCCCTTTATTCTGGGGGCCTGCGTTTTGGGCTATGCCGCCTATGCGGTGCACCGAAAACAGCAAAAGCAAGAGACCCAGGTTCAAACTGCGACGGATGAGACGGACACAGCGGTGTCACAAGCGATTGGCGATATTCTCGACCTCGATGATGTTCACCTGGAATTCGCACCGGATCTGGTCAGCATGGTCCTGAACCAGGGCACCGGACTGGATGCACGCATTGCGAATATGCGGACCTATGTCGCCTCGACCTTTGGATTGATCCTGCCCGATATCCGTCTGACCGATCGGGCCGAGCTACCGATGGGGACATATGTCATCAAGGTACATGGGGTGGAACAGGCCCGTGGTGCCCTGAACCCCGATCTGATTCTGGCGCTGGTTCAGGACGGGCACGATCTTTTGCCCGAGGGCAGGGATGTCACCGAACCCGTCTATGGTGCCCCTGCGCGTTGGATCCTGCCCAAAGATCAAGAGGCCGCAGCTATGAGCGGCGCGACGATTGTCTCGCCCCCGGAAATACTGGCAACACATCTGCTGGAAATCATCAAACAGAACTTCTCGCGTCTGTTGACGCTGAAGGCGCTACGCAGGCTGCTATCAGAAATGGCCCGGCTCAGCGACCCGGTCCGGGCCGAGGCAAACCGGAAAATGCTGGACGAGTTGATCCCCGACAAGGTTCCAATCGACACACTTCACGCAGTCCTGCGCCTGTTGCTGGACGAACGGGTTTCGATCCGCAATCTGGCGCTTATCCTCGAAAGCATCGCCGAGGCGCGCCTGACCACCACGCAACCCGAAGGGATTTGCGAACTGGTGCGACAGCGGCTTGGGTTCCAGCTTGTGGCCGACATGAAACGCGAAGACGGGTCGATCCCGCTGATCCAGCTGGCACCGGAATGGGAAGACACATTTGCCACCTATCAGGTCGATGCGCCCAATGCCGGGCTGGATGTCGCCCTGCCGCCGAACCTGTTCAACAAGCTTGCGGACGGCGTGGTGGACAGTGTCTCGCATTCCGCCGACCATGGTATCTTTCCTGCGGTCGTGACCTCGACCCGGCGCCGCAGGCTGCTGCGTACGATCATGCATGCGCGCGGCGTGTCCAATCCGGTTTTGTCATTTGAGGAAATCGGGCTCGAGGCGCGGCCCGCACTTGTAGGCACGGTACCCGCATGATCGCCCTCCCACCCGAACTCTTGCCGCACCTGGGCTCTGGGGCCTGGCATTTCTTCGGTGTTTTCCTGCGCGTTTCGGCAATGGTATCCTTGATGCCTGCATTCGGAGAACGCAGCATCCCCACCCGTGTCAAACTTGGCACTGCCGTTGCCTTTACGTTGATCGTGGCACCGGCAGTGCCGACAAAGGAATTCAATCCCGAATTCCTGTCCATGGTCCAGCTGATCACCACCGAAATTCTTGTCGGAATGGCGCTGGGGATGGCGCTGCGCATCTTTGTTCTGACCCTGCAGACGGCAGGGTCCATCGCCGCACAGGCAACGTCACTCTCGCAAATTCTGGGCGGGGCAGCGGCTGATCCGGTTCCGGCCATGGGCTATCTGCTGACGCTGGCCGGGTTGGCCCTTGCTGTACTACTTGGCCTGCACATCCGTTTGGCAGAGTTCTTGATCCACAGCTACGATCTGTTTCCCACCGGCGCCATGCCCGCAGCTCCGGATTTGTCCCAATGGGGCGTGGAACGGGTCTCGTACAGTTTCAGCCTGGCATTCGCCCTGGCGATGCCTTTTGTGATTGCCTCTTTGATCTACAACCTTGCGCTTGGTGTCATCAACCGCGCCATGCCACAGCTGATGGTGGCATTTGTCGGCGCCCCGGCCATCACATTTGCGGGGCTGTTCCTGCTGTTCGCCGGTGCGCCTCTGATCCTGTCGGTCTGGTCCGATGCCCTGTTTGACTTCATGCAGAACCCGCTGAGAGATCCGAGATGAGTGCATCAGACGACGACAGCGACAAGTCATACGACCCGACGCCGCAAAAGCTTCTGAAAGCACGGGAAAAGGGTGAGGTCGCCAAATCAAACGACCTGTCTGTTGTCGCCGCTTATGTCGGGCTGCTGATCGGTTTGCTTTTTGCAGGCCAAATGGGCGTTCAGCATCTGGGCACCTTGTTTGTCGTCCTGATCGACCAATCCGATAAGATCAGCACCATGTTGACGGCTGGCCCGGCCGACGGCCTGGTGGGTGGGATGCTGGGCAAGGCCGCAATCTCAATGGCAACGATATTTGTTCTTCCCGCCACTGCGGTTTTGCTAAGCCTGATCGCCCAAAAGGCCCTGGTTTTTGCCCCCAGCAAGCTGCAGCCCAAGCTGTCTCGAATTTCGATCCTCTCCAACGCCAAGAACAAATTCGGGCGCGGCGGTCTGTTCGAATTTGCCAAAAGCTTTGCGAAGCTGCTGATTTACTGCGTCTGCCTGTTAATGTTTCTGCGCGCCAACCTGCCCGAGATTCTGACCGCCAGCGCTGCGCCGCCGCAATCGTCGATCGTCTTGATGATGAATCTTTTATTCCGGTTCCTCTTCATCGTCGTCACCATCGCACTGGCCATCGGAGTCGTCGACTATATGTGGCAATACTCCGAACATATGCGCAAAAACCGGATGTCCCGCAAAGAAATTCAGGACGAGACCAAAGACGCCGAAGGCGACCCGCATGTCAAACAACAGCGCCGCCAGCGCGCGCAGGAAATTGCGACAAATCAGATGATGGCCGATGTCCCAACCGCGGATGTGGTCATCGTGAACCCGACCCATTATGCGGTTGCTCTCAAATGGCAGCGGACGGCCGGGTCGGCACCGATCTGCGTGGCGAAAGGCGTCGACCAGATTGCAGCCGCCATCCGCGCCTCGGCGGCCGAGGCCGGGGTTCCGATCCACTCGGATCCCCCCACCGCGCGGGCGCTCCATGCGACCGTCGAAATCGGGAATGAGATCGCCCCCGAACACTATCGCCCGGTCGCAGCGGCCATTCGCTTTGCTGAAGCCATGCGCAAACGTGCGAAGGACAAAATCTGATGCGGTTTACCGGACTTGCCGATCTGGAGCGTTTATCCGACGCGACCTTCCAAAAAGAGCAACAGACCTTGCGCCCATATGTCGAAGCCGAGGCCGAGATTTTGCAAAAACTGAGTCGATTGGATGCACAGCTTCAGCAGACCCGACAAAACAGCGGTCAAGCTGATGGATATCAGGTCACCGGCACTGATGTTCTGTGGCGTGGATGGGAAGAGGCAACCCGACGAAAACTCAATACAGACCTCGCGCGCGTCCGAGCGCAAAAGCTAACCAAGATGCATGCCTTGCGGAAAGCGTTCGGACGCAAACAGGCCCTAGGACAGCTGATTGAAGAAGAACAAAAGGCCCGCCGAGACATGCTTATGAAAAAGCGATCGCGGCAATAAGCGGGCCGAAACAGGCTTCAAGTATCCTGACGGTTAACACTCATGATCAGGACTTGCAGCACGTCATCACCCAAATCCTTCTTGGCGACCTGCAGCAAAGCCTTTCGGACCAAATCCAGATTGTCGGATTCCGTAAAGTTGCCGTTGAAACCACCGGTATTTGCGTGATCGAACAGAACCTGCAGAAACCCATCCCTCAACTTTGGCTCAAACTCATAAATCGTTTCAGCAACGCCGGGTTTGGTTTCCAGGCTCAGCGACATTGTGACTAATGCGGCAATCCGGTCGGACTTCACGACCGGGATCACAAACTGTTTCGTCATCTTCAGATATTCATACTTGCTGGACGTATCCTTTTTGTCCGACTTGGTCTTAGTGGCCTTCTCCTTGGCTTTCTTGGGTTCGGCGGCAGCGGATTTATCCATGTCACCATCTTTGGTTTTTTCAGAAGGAGACATGGCAATTCCCGCACCAATTCCACCGCCTAGGCCAACAAGCAGAAACAATATAGGAATTAGATTTTTCATTGTTATACGACCTCAGAACGGCAAAACTGTATCAAGGACCTGCTGGCCGTAACGGGGCTGCTGCACATCCATGATCTGACCGCGGCCACCATAAGATACGCGCGCCGAAGCAATCTTGTCATAGGTGATTTCATTTTTCCGCGAGATATCCTGTGGCCTCACATATCCCGTGACCAATAGCTCTCGGAGTTCGAAATTCACGCGCAGCTCCTGCGAGCCCGATATGGCCAACACACCATTCGGCAAGGCGTCGATGACGGTTGCGGCGACTCTGAGTGTCAGCTTTTCCTTACGCTTGACCGAGCCCTTGCCTTTACTGACCGAGGATGAGTCGATCCCGACAGCTTCGTCCAGCGTCGCCCCATCGGGCAGCCGTTCCAATGCGCGCTGCGGCAGGCCGAACAGGTCGGGAACCTCAAGGCTTTCGGACCCGCTGCGCGAGCGGTTCGTATCGTTGGAAATCTCGGCTTTCTCGTCCAGCTCGATCACAACTGTCAGGATATCGCCCTTTTTGATCGCGCGCTGATCACCCAAAAGCGATTGCTGCCCCCCGCTCCACAGCGATGACCGATCCACATTGCGTTGCGGCTGCGTGTGCAACGGTAAACCCGGCCACAGCATGGCGACATGTTCAGCAGATTCGTCCGCGGGTGTGAAACTTGGTGGCTTTCCCAAATGATCTATGCGGCCGCAGGCGGTCAGAGCCAGACTTGCCATCATCAACAATTTTAGTTTTCCGGACATCATTTTACCTCGATTTGACCGTCTGGTCGGATAAAGCCAACGACGGTAGTGCGGGACGACAGATTCATGACGCGAATACGATCACCGACAGCCCCACGCCCAAGGGCACGGCCCTCGGCTGTGATCGAAAGGGGCTGGCGGTCAAAGACCAGAACCACCAGATCATTGCGGTCCACCAATGCGGGCGGTCCAACATCGGCAGCGCGCACCGGACGTCCGGGGTAGAGCGCGATGCGCGTTTCCTGACCGATCAGATCATCGGGGTTTGTAACCGCTCCAGGGACAACCTGATCTTTGATCTCAAGATCGGCAGCCGAGATCACCTCTTTGGCGCGGATGGTCCGGATCGGCACCACAATTTCAGCCAGGGCGCAAAGCGGGCTGATCGTCATCAGCGCTATGAACAGGGCACGCATCACCGTACCTGCGTTGTAGCGCCCATCATCTGATCGACGGCCGAGATGACTTTGGCGTTCATCTCATACCCCCGCTGGGCCTCGATCAGTTCAGTGACTTCGCGCACCGCATCGACCGAGCTGTCCTCGAGATATCCCTGCCGCAGGGTGCCCATCCCACCCTCACCCGGAGTGCCGATGACAGGCGCGCCCGAGGCTTCGGTTTCTTTGAACAGGTTGCTGCCGATCGCCTCCAGCCCCTTGGCATTGGAAAAACTGGCCAGGGTGAATTCACCCAGCAACTGTCCTTCGGCGGTATCATCGAAATAGGCGTAAACCTCACCCGATGCATTGATCGAGATCGACCTTGCATCGTCTGGGATTGTGATCTCTGGCGCGACAGCGAAGCCATCTGAAGTGACGATCAACCCTTCGGCCGAGCGTTTCAGGCTGCCGTCACGGGTAAAGCCAGACTGACCGCTGGGCAACGTCACCTCAAGATAGCCGCGCCCTTCGATTGCGACATCCAAATCGCTGCCAGTGGCCGCCAACGCACCCTGTGCCAGCTGCACGGTGACCGCAGCCGGGCGCACCCCCAGACCCAGTTGTATACCTGTGGGCAAGACGGTGCCGTCATTGGCATTCACCGTCCCAGCGCGCGCCATTTGTTGATAGTGCAGGTCTGCAAACTCGGCGCGGCGCGCGTTGTAGCCTGTGGTATTCATATTCGCCAGGTTGTTCGAGATCGTCTCAACCCGCATCTGCTGAGCGGTCATGCCTGTCGCTGCGATTTTCAGTGCCCGCATATCAATTCCTCCGTTATCAAATCAGCGCATCAGCGCCTTAAGCGCCCCACGCACACGTTCGTCTTCGGTTTCAAGAAAGCTCTGCCCCAACTCATAAGCGCGCTGGATTTCGATCATCCGGGTGACCTGTTCGATCGCGTTCACGTTCGATCCTTCGAGGAATCGGTGCACAATGACCGGCTCCTCCACGGGTTCAATCGCTGCATCTGACCGAAATTGCGTGCTGCCCTCGCGCACCAGGCTCGTGGGATCAGCAACGCGGTAGACGCCGATCTGTCCCAGAACTTGCCCTTCGATACTAAGCGTGCCGTCGCTGCCGACATCAATCGACGCGGCATCCGGCGGAATGAAAACAGGGGCGCCGTTGCTGTCCAGAACCCGGTACCCATCCATGGTAACCAGATCACCCTCGGCACTGGGTGAAAACGCACCCGCCCGTGTCAGCCGGTTGCCGCTGGGGGTTTCGATCATGAAAAACCCGTCGCCTTCGATGGCGAAATCAAATTGCCCGCCGGTTTCGGTCAGAACGCCTTGTTGCAACGAGGTATTGCGTGCCTCTGCCCGCGCCATGGACAAGGACGGATTGCCCGGCGAGGCTTTCACGAACTCGGAAAACACCAAGCCCTGCTGGCGGTAGCCCGTGGTATTGGCATTGGCGATATTATTCGCCACCAACCGCATTTCATTCATCAGCCCCGATTGGCGGGACAAGGTGGTATATGAGGTATCCATCAGCGGCCTCCGGCGATCAGTGGGATGAGGGTTGAGGTGAAGAACGTCACCAGCGTCTGGGTCATGAACCCCATCGAAATCCAGAAAACGATCACGATGGCGACCAGCTTTGGCACGAAGGTCAGCGTCATTTCCTGCACCGAGGTCAGCGCCTGGAACAGACCCACAACCAGACCCGAGACCAGTGCCACCGCCAGGATCGGGACGGATGTGATCACCGCAACCCACAATGCCTGGCGGACGATGTCATAATAGAGACCTTCGCTGAGCATCGATCAGACCGGCATCCGCAGGATTTCCTGATAGGCCTCGACCACTTTGTTGCGCACGATGACGGCGGTTTCGACGGCCAGTTCGGTCTGCGCCAACGCCTGAACCAGCGCGTGCGGATCGGCTTGGCCGGTCATCGCCGCGCCGGACATCTGCTCGGACTGTTTCAATGTTGCGGCAAAGTCCTGAAAGGTTGAGCGCAACCCCTGTGCCATTCCGGCAAGGTCGGGGTCGGGCTGCGTAGCGGGCCGCGCTACGGCATAGCTCTGCGCGGCGGTCAGGGATCGGATATCCATTCTGGTGTCCTTTATTTTCTGAGAAGTTCCATAAGGCTCGACGACATTTGTCGTGTCTGGTCGAACATCTTGAGATTGGCTTCGTAGCTGCGCTGCGCTTCGCGCGCGTCAGCGATTTCGATCATCAGATCAACGTTGGACCCGCGATAATGGCCGGTCTCATCGGCCAAAGCGTGGCCCGGGTCATAGATGCGGGCCAGGTCGCGGCGATCAAGCTTAACGCGCCCGGTCTCGACCATTTGCGCGCCGTCTTTGCTGACCGCTTCAAACGGCACGGTTTTGCGCCGATATCCCGGCGTATCCGCATTCGAGATGTTTTCGGAGACGTGCCGCAAACGGGCCGCCTGCGCGCGCAGGGCGCTGGCCGAGGCGGAAAGGGAATGGGAAAAATCGCTCATCTCTCAGCCCTCCTCACCCGCGACCAAGGCTGGTGCGCAGCATGCCAATCGAGGATTTATAGATCGCCAGCGCGCGATCATGTTGACGCTTGACCTCGACCGCTTTGAGCATTTCTTCCTCAAGAGAAACACCATTTCCGTTGGGATCGCCCGAGGGCGCGGCATCGAACTCGGCCCAGGGTTGGGCTGCGGCGGCGCCGTTCAGATGCCCGGCCCGCGTGGCGGTCATCGCAACCTCACGCCCGGAATTTTCGAAAGCTATCTGAAAGGTCTCGATATCGCGGGGCTGATAACCCGGCGTATCCGCATTTGCCATGTTTCGCGCAATGACAGACTGCCGTTGCCCGGCATGGGTTGCCATTGCGTACGCTGTCTTAAAGACGTTCAGGTCAGAGAACATCGGGGCTTCTCCCTCGATCAATTTCAATCAAGGCTTAACCCCGATTCCTTTAGAAACCGTTTTCAGAAACCCGTTGGAGAACCCACGATGACCAATCTCGACCCGATGCTTCTGAAATGCGAATTCGACCGTCTGTCTGCCATGCGCCATATGGGCCGCGTGGCCAGTGTTGGGCGCGGCGTCATAGAAATAGAGGGGTTGGAGTACGTTGCCCGCATCGGCGACAACCTGACCCTGCGGCGGCGCAGCGGCCCTGATCTGGCGGGTGAAGTTCTGCATGTCGAATCGGATCTGATCCACATGTTACCCGCCGCTGCACCCGATGGGGTTTGCTTGGGTGATCGGGTGATTCTAAATCAGACACCGGCATTTTCCCCCGGACTGCACTGGCTGGGCCGGGTCATTGATCCCTTCGGCAAACCGCTGGACGGCAAGCCGTTGCTGTCGGGCACTCAGGAACGAGACATCCTGCAAAGCCCTCCACCTGCCGTTGCCCGCAAACCGCTTGGCGCGCGGATGGAAACCGGGCTGAGCATCATGAACACCATGTTGCCTGTGGTGCAGGGGCAGCGTATCGGCCTGTTCGCCGGGTCAGGGGTCGGCAAGTCGACCCTGTTGGCCACGCTGGCGCGGTCGATGCAGGCAGACGCGGTTGTGGTCGCTCTGGTCGGCGAACGGGGTCGTGAAGTCAATGAGTTCGTTGAACATGCGCTTGGATCCAAGGGGTTGGCACGATCTGTGGTTGTGGCGGCAACCTCGGATCAGTCTGCGCTGGCCCGCAGGCGCTGTGCATGGTCGGCACTTTCAGTCGCGGAATTCCTGCGGGATCAGGGGCTGAACGTCCTGTTTCTGGCTGACTCGGTCACCCGCTTTGCCGAGGCGCACCGCGAAATCGCTGTTGCGATGGGTGAGGCCCCCACTTTGCGCGGGTTCCCACCTTCGGTCACGCCCTTGATCGCTGGTCTTTGCGAACGAACCGGGCCGGGCACGGCTGATCAGGGTGATATCACAGCAGTTTTCAGCGTTCTGGTTGCGGGCTCGGACATGGATGAACCGATAGCGGACATTCTGCGTGGCGTTCTGGACGGGCATATCGTCCTGAGCCGCGAAATCGCCGAGCGCGGCCGTTTCCCCGCCATTGACCTTAGCCGGTCAGTTTCACGCAGCCTGCCGGGAGCTGCCTCCGAGGCGGAAAACCGGATGATCTCGGAAACCCGCAGGCTGGTTGGTAGTTACGAGCAATCCGAGGTTATGATCAAAGCCGGGCTTTATGCCGAGGGGGCAGACCCGTTATTGGATCAGGCAGTCCGGGTTCATGACGAGCTTGATGCCTTTTTCGGCAAGGCCGAGCCGGACGGAATCAGCAACAGTTTCAACCACCTGCAACTGATTCTGCGCCGTGCCGGGGCAGCATTACCGCAGTGAGGAATTCAAGACAGTTTTAAGTGTTAAGCCCACCTTAAGACCTGCCCGGCTACCCCTGTAACTGGGTGATAAAAAGGTGGTGGAGATGGGTGCGCAATCCAATGTGGCGCCAATCATCATCAAGAAGAAACGTGTGTCAGGTGGCGATGGTCACCATGGTGGCGCGTGGAAAGTCGCATATGCCGATTTTGTCACAGCCATGATGGCGTTCTTCATGTTGATGTGGCTGCTGAATGCAACAACGGAACAACAACGCAAAGGGCTTGCGGATTATTTCTCGCCGACCATTCCCATAAACCCGGTTTCGGGTGGCGGCGATGGGGCCTTTGGCGGCAATAACATGTTCTCTGAGGAAACTCTGGTCATGGACGGGACCGGCGCCAGCAAACGCAGCCCGACGCCCGCGCGACAAGCGCGTGGATCGGTTGGCGTCAGCTCGGACGGCGGCGGAAAAGAAACGGTCGAAGACTTTTCCTCACTGGAATCAGAGCTTATGGGGCGAACCGGCGAAAGCATGGTGTCCGACAAGGTCCTCAAACATATCGTCACCCGCGTGACGGATGAGGGTCTGGTGGTCGAACTCTTTGCCACCAAGGATCAACCTCTGTTCGAATCAGGGACGAACCAACCAACCAATATGCTGCGTGCTCTGACATTGTTGGTGGCCCGATCCTCTGATCTGGTGACAAATGACATGGCGGTCGGAGGGCATGTCGGTTCCTCGCCGGTGGTTCTGGCCAAAAACCCGGCCTGGGATTTGTCTACCTCGCGCGCTCAGCAAGTCCGCCAAATGCTGCAAGACAAGGGTGTTGCGCCGCTCAGGTTGGACCGCGTAACCGGCCATGCCGACCGAAAATTGTCGGATGAAAACCCGATGGCCGCACGCAACAACAGGATCGAGATCATCTTTCTGCGCGGCACCTGAGAATAAAAGGATAGACGGCATTTTACCTGTTAGCGCGCTGTTAAGGCCCAGCGCGTTAGCTGTTGCATCAAGATTTGACGCAACAGAAGGGCGTGCCAATGACAATTTCCTCTTCGCTGAACGCTGGCGTGGCCGCATTGAAGGCCAACGCAAACCGGCTGGCGACGATCTCGGACAATATCGCGAATTCGTCAACCTTCGGGTATAAACGGGTGGAAACTGATTTCCATTCTATGGTCACCTCCGGCCAGGGCGGCAGCTATTCCGCTGGGGGCGTTCGCACCACCAGCCAACGCCTGATCGACCAGCGCGGTTCGCTGGTGACAACCAACAACTCCACCGACCTTGCGGTGCGTGGGCGCGGCATGATGCCTGTACGACCAAGTTCTCAGATCGCGGCCGGTTCGAATGAGATGTTGCTGACCACGACAGGGTCGTTCCGCACCAATGAAGAAGGATATCTGGTCACCGAATCAGGGCTTGTTCTGCTGGGTTGGCGTGCGAATGCGGATGGAACCATCCCTGCGGTTCCGCGTGACACTCCAGCTGCGCTTGAACCCATTCAGCTCAGTGTTAATCAACTGTCAGGCGCGCCCACGACGCAGATGAATCTGCGCATGAACCTGCCCGCGACCGCTACGGATGCGGGTTCCCCTGGCGACATGCAACCCTTGTCCGTTGAATATTTCGACAATCTGGGAAAATCCGAAAGCGTTGATATCGAACTCGTCCCTACAGTGCCGGCCACCGGCAGCAGTAACGAATGGACGATGATCATGCGCGATTCAGCCTCGGGCGGCACCATTATCGGTGAATACACCCTGACCTTCACCGATAGCCGAACTGCGGGTGGCACGCTGGCCAGCGTAACTGCGGTCACCGGCGGTGCATATGACCCAGCAACCGGCAGCGTTGTGGTGAACGTGGCCGGCGGCCCAATGGAGATCAATATAGGGGAAATCGGGGATGCCGACGGAATCACGCAACTGTCCGATACATTTGCACCAGTTTCGATCACGCGCGACGGTTCGGCGGTCGGCACCATGACCAGCGTTCAGGTTGACGAAAACGGGTATGTTTATGCGTTCTACGATACCGGCGTCAGCCGACGCATGTACCAGATCCCATTGGCGGATGTTCCGAACCCAAATGGACTGACCGCGCTGGACAGTCAGACCTATGCACCATCCAGGGAAAGCGGGACGTTCTTTCTATGGAATGCGGGGGACGGGCCAACCGGCGACCTGGTTTCTTTCGCACGAGAAGAATCCACTACCGATGTGGCGACCGAGCTGACCTCGATGATCCAGACACAGCGGGCTTACTCTTCCAGCGCAAAGGTTATCCAAACGGTGGATGAGATGCTTCAGGAAACAACCAATATCAAACGCTGATCAGGGTTTTGATTCAGGAAAGGGACCTGCAGAATGAATATGTCCACAGCATTGAACAACGCGTTGGGCGGCCTGACCGCCGCCAGTCGCGGTGCGGCGGTTGTGTCCGAAAATATCGCAAACGCATTGACGCCCGGCTACGCGCGCAGGTCTCTGGAACTGGCAACCAACACGATTTCCGGTCACGGCGTGCGTACCGTAGGTGTCATTCGTCATCAGGATCCCGTCCTCATGTCCAACCGTCGGGCCACGGATGCCGATCTGGCCTTTCACACCGCCATTTCGGACTTTCACACAAGGTTGGAATCTTTGGTAGGGTCCGCCGATGATCCCGCATCGCTTTCGGTTCGGCTGGCTGATTTCGACAGCAGCCTGTTAACAGCGGCAAGCCTGCCGGATTCCAGTGAACGACTGGACCAGGTCGCGCGCACGGCTCAGGATCTGGCACGCGGTCTGAACGCAGCATCGGAAGAGTTACGGCAGATGCGGTCCGAAGCTGACCGGACCATTGGCAAACAGGTCGATACCCTGAATCAGACTCTGAAGGACATCGAAGAGCTGAATGCCAAGATCCCGGCCATTAAGTATTCCGGCGCCGATATTGGTGGGCTACTGGATCAACGACAGGTCCTGATTGATCAGGTCAACGAACTGGTTCCTGTAAATGTGATTCAAAGGGACAATGATCAAGTCTCGCTTTATTCTGATGGCGGCTTGATATTGCTGGAAAACACTGCGGCCGAGTTCTCCTTTTCGACAACCGGCGACACCAAGCCCCATATGACCCTGGCTAACGGGTTGTTGTCCGGGCTTGAGCTGAACGGAAAGCCTGTCCGCACCAGTGGCGATTTTGCCCAAATTCGCGGCGGTGCCTTGATGGCCCAATTCCAGATTCGGGATGAAATCGCGGTTGAGGCTCAGGTCGATCTGGATGCTGTTGCGCGCGATCTTATCGAAAGGTTCGAAACGCCGGGGCTGGATCCGACCGCGCTGGCCACTGATCCGGGCGTTTTCACCGATGATGGCAGCCGGTTTGATCCGGCATCGGTGACGGGATTGGCCTCTCGCATCAGTCTGAATGCAATCGTTGACCCGGACGCCGGAGGAGACAGCTGGAAACTACGGGCCGGGCTGGGTGCGGCCACACCCGGCAGCGCCGGAGATGCCAGCCAACTGCGCGCCTTCAGCTCAATTCTGAACGACGAGCGCCCTGTTGCAGGCTCGGTTTTCGGGGCCGGAAACATGCGCGCCGCCGACATCTCCGAGGCGCTGTTGTCACGGGTTGGCTCGGACGCCCATGTGGCCGACGGGCGGCGGGTGTTTGCAAACAGCTCCAATCTGGAAATGACGGCCATTGAGGCCGAACAGGGCGTCGATACCGACCAAGAGCTGCAGCGGCTGATGCAAATCGAACAGGCCTATGCGGCAAATGCCAGACTGGTTTCGGTCGTCGATGAACTTATGGACACGTTGTTGAGGCTGTGATGATGAATGTAACCTCTATGGGCGACCTCGCGCGCGGATTGACCCTGAAATCGCGGGCGACTGATATCAAAAATCAGATCGAAACCCTGTCTTATGAGATGTCTTCAGGCAAAGTGCAGGATGTCTCCGGCCATCTGGACGGGGATTATTCCTATCTTCTGGATATGGATCGCAACCTGTCGCGCCTGGATGCCTTTCAGGTAGCCACAGCCGAAGCCGGTCTGTTCACCGACGCCATGCAGCTTAGCCTGACGACGGTCAACGACGCGGTGGGGCGCCTGACGTCATCCTTACTGGCATATGGGACCTCCAATCAGGCGGTCACGCATGAGCATGCCTCTGTCCAGGCCAGAAATGAGCTGGATACGGTCATGTCGGCATTGAACACCCGTGCGGGTGGCCGAAGCCTGTTTTCCGGCGTGGATACTGATGTGTCGCCTCTGGCATCTGCGGATACCTTGTTGACCGCGTTAGAGGCTGAGTTGACGGGGCTGACAACACTCACGGACATCACACAAGCTGCGGAAGACTGGTTCAATGATCCTGCGGGTTTCGATGCGGTTATCTATCAGGGTGCAGACACAACTCTGGCACCGATGAGCATTTCGGAGAATGAAAGTGTCTCTATTCCGATCACTGCGACCGATCCGACGCTCAAAGCCGCGTTGCGGGACATCGCCGTCGCCGCTCTGGTTTCGGACGATAATCTGGGACTGCCCAATGATCTGCGTACGTCCCTATTCACCCAGCTGGGGGTCGAGCTTGCCAATACGCAGGACGGCACAGTGAACCTGCGGGCGGATGTTGGTTCGGCGGAGGCCCGGATTGAACAAGCCGCCACGCGCAACGCGGCGGCGCGTACCAGCCTGGATTACAGCCGAAACTCTCTGATCGCCGCGGACCCGTATCAAACCGCAGCGCAACTGCAGACTGTCCAATTTCAATTGGAAAGCCTGTATTCTGTCACCGTTCGCAACGCGAACCTATCGTTGGTGAATTTCCTGAGATGAGATTACTTGCCATTCTCCTGATCCTGCTTCCGAGCCTGTCTTTTGCCGGGGCAGTCCGCTTGAAGGACCTTGTCGATTTTGACGGGGTACGCGGCAATGACCTTGTTGGCTATGGTCTTGTGGTCGGATTGAATGGAACCGGCGATGGGCTCAGGAATTCTCCGTTCACCGAAGAGATCATGTCCAATATTCTGGAACGGCTTGGTGTGAACGTGAATGGTGAGGATTTTCGCCCCAAGAACGTCGCCGCTGTTCTTGTGACGGCCAGCCTACCCCCCTTTTCGCGGGTTGGTGGACAGATCGACGTCACCGTTTCGGCAATCGGCGATTCCAAAAGCTTGCTGGGCGGGACGCTTATCATGACACCGCTGAATGCGGCAGATGGTCAGATCTATGCGGTGGCGCAGGGGACGGTCCTTGCCGGTGGCGCCGTTGCCGAAGGCGATGCGGCTTCGGTCACTCAAGGGGTTCCGACATCCGGCGTGATCCCCTCCGGGGCACGGGTCGAACGTGAAATCGACTTTGAGCTTTCCGATCTGACCCAAATGCGCCTGGCCCTGCGTGAACCGGATTTCACAACCGCCGGTCGGATCGAGCAGGCAATCAATACCGAATTCAACCGAGCCGTAGCGATCATGCGCGATTCCGGGACGGTCGAACTGAATATTGCAGCGACACAGGCGATCTCGACCGCGCATGCGCTTGGGCGCATTGAAAATATCCTAGTAGAGCCAGAAACAAAGGCGCGAGTAGTAGTCGATCAGCGTTCGGGCACGATTGTCATGGGTCAGGAAGTGCGGATCTCACGCGTGGCAGTCTCGCAGGGCAACCTGACACTGACGGTCGAAGAGGCCCCTATCGCGGTTCAGCCAAACCCGTTCGCACGAGGCGAAACCGTCGTGGTTCCGCGTACCGTAGCCGGTATCGAAGAAGAGGAAGGCACCGGTTTGGCGGAAATTCCCGAGGCCACGACCTTGTCCGAAGTCGTCGCAGGGCTAAACGCTTTGGGTGTCTCACCCCGCGACATGATCGACATCCTGAAAACGATCAAAGCGGCCGGAGCATTACACGCCGAGTTCATCGTTCGATGAAGGGCTATCCCGGCGGTAGGCGCACAGCCCCAAGACCCGCCGGGAATTCACGTCACTTTGATTTCCAACTGTCCAACCATTTGCGGAATCGGTTGCGATGCTCACCGATGGCGTCGCCGGTTGCATACAACCCATCCTCGACACTCTCGATCATCGGATCGATCCGCGCCTGGCGGAACCTGCGCCAGCGCACCCAGATTGCCCAGACAATCGCAAAGAAGACCGTCAGGAAGACGATGTTGAACCAAGGGATCAGACGCGCATCCGGACCATCGACATGTTTGATAAAGACAGCGTTGGGAAAGATCGACATGAACTCATTCCGCCAGCCATAATGCGTCACGGCAACCCAGTCCGGGTCGTTTTTGTCCGAGATCGCGTCATTGGCTTCGGTATACAAATTGGCAGTGTCGAATTTGAAATAGGGCGGCCAACCCCAGCTGGTATCTTCGTTGCGATACACAATCGGTTTGCCATTGGCACGTACGGCCTGAATGAACTGTACATCCCGGTTCGACAGACTGGCCGACTGATCATCGGGCTCGGACCAGAAGATCCGGGTCCAGTCGTTCAGGTCCTGCCGTTCTTCATAGGTGTTGACGATCCGAACCACATCCCGTTGCGGCAGAGAATACTGAAGGATTACGGCGACCGTTCCCCAGAAAATCAGAATGAATGCCCATTTCAAATAGGCCATGCTTTACCTCTCACATGTAGTTCACAATGTAGATCAGCGACCCGATCGCTACCCAAGGCACAACATAGACACCCAGGATCAATTTGCGCCGGAACGAATTGTCATAGACGTGCAGCCCCCGTGCGACAAAGGCTGCCTTGTCTCCGGTTTTGCCCTTTTCGTCCCACCAATGCTCTAGCCTGCGGCGACGCACACTGCGTGAATACAGCGATAGGGCAAAATAGGCCACGGTCTGGATGACCAGCAGGATCAGAAACAGGCGCATCGCTCCGAACATTTCAATCCTTTCCTAATGCGCCCCAGGGCCCAACGCGGGCGATAACAGTTTCGCTGATCCTGTCTCGACCGCTCATATCCGGCTCATGTCCGAACAGGGCAGCGCGGGCACCCGCCTTGTCCACCTGATACTCACGCGCGAGGAAATCAGCAACATAGGCCTTCTTGGCCTCGGACCAGGATTTGTAGGTGCTATAGAACAGCTCTTTGTGGCAGATGAACATCTGGCGCGGGTCCAGTGGGGCCAATTCGGCCAGCAGCATGTTCACCAGATCACGGTTCGGCGTATCGGCGGCCCGTAGCGTATAGAAATACGCCGAATGATCCGAGGTGATCCGGGGCCACCGCCCGCCATCCGTCGCCCAACGCAATAGCTGCGCCAGCCCATGATAGGCCTCTGGCAACCGATCCGCGTGGGTGCGCGCCAGCCGACGCATATCACTGCGGTTCAGGCCAGTCAGATCGACCCCGGCATCAGCGGCCGCGTCGACGGTCAGGAAGTCCATCTTTTGCTGCAGGATCGCAGCAGCATCCACGCCGCGCGCCTTGACGATGGGTTCGACCAGGTCGTTATAGTCCAGAAACTTGGCGATCTGGTTCCGCTGCGACGGGTCAAACGTGTATTTGATGTTCAGATCGTCGGGCTTTTCGCCCATGCAGATCGCCGCCGGGTGATCCATGTCTGGAAACAGATACAGCCCGCCGAAATGCGCGGTCCAGAAATTACGCTGTTCAAAGGCAGTGTGGCGCAGGTGGACCGGGTTGCGGGTGACGTCGCCGGTTTCCTTGGCCGTCTCAATCATCTTGGCGATCAGCACGTCGTCGAACCAGGCATCCTCTTCCGTTTTGAACTGCTCAACCATGCCCGCCAGTTGCTGAGCCTTGCGTAGGGTGCCGCCAGCAGTGTCCGCCTCAATCTCGATCTTCTGGATGTTGAACAGGTCACGCGGGGTGCTGAGTTTGATGACCGAGTTCACCAGCTCTCCGGCCACCGCATCGGTGGCGGTCAGGGCAAACAGCTGCGCCTCGTTCATCTCGATAAATTCCCGCAGAATATCGCGCGAGGTCGAGAATTTGACGTTCAGCAAAGGCGCGCGTTTCTGCTCGGTCGTCAGCAGAATGAACTGCCGGTTGACCCCGTTGGGGTTGAGGTAGAGCTCGTCCTCCAGCTCAATCCCCACCTCTGGCGAGTAGCCGGAGATATCGACATGGAAATCCGTCAGTTCCGTGGTCTTGCCCGCCAGATGCTGCAACGCGCGGTTATACCGCTCGACCAGAGCCGGGCTGGAGATGTGGACGAGATTGCCAAACATCAGGCCTTTTTCGATGAGGCGGATCATGAAGCGAGCCTTTGTTCAGTTGGCAACCATTCGATTGATGACAGATAGAAATCCATCATGATGCAGCGCTGTTTTCAACGAAAGCCACTTTAAGCCTTCGTACCAAACCAAAAAAAGTCACTGGAATCCAAATAAGTATCGCCCAAACGGACCAACCGAATTTTTCCAGAATCGGACAAGGTAAGCCGCTTGTGAGGGGGTCGCCACAAGTTTCCGAGACAGCGAAACCCGTTGCATAAAGAAGAGCGATAACCGTCAATACAGACATTAGCGAGATCGTGATCACGACATCGACTACCAATGCCAAAAGAATATGTAGTCTTTCGAGCGGCTTGAGCCAAAAGAGAGACACGCAAATATAGCTCAATAGAGAAAGTACTAATAAAGCAACGAAGTAGGGTAAGAAAAAGCTCCAAAAGCTCACACCTTCCCCTCCAGATACCGCCGCTTGGCCTCTTCCATCCGGCCCATCTCTCGGACGGCGTTTTCGATGGCGACCTCGTCGCTCTTATCGGCATAGCGGAACTCGCTGTCGGCGTAGCGGTTGATCTCTTGGATCACCATTTCCACCGTGATCGGCTGGCGCAGATCCTCGATCATCGCCTTCTTGGTGTCGTAGTCGCGGAACAGGAACAGGTCGGGGTTTTCCATCCATTCGTCGGGCAACTCAAAGTCCATCGCGCGGACCTTGACCGCGTCGGTGATGTTCTTGATCGCGCGGCCGGTAAAGCGCTCGTCCGCCTGTTGGATCGCCTTCAGATACGCCCCCATCTTGGCAATCGTATCCATCTGGCCGATCTGTCCCTGAACCCGGTCATAGACCTGCAGCAGAGCATCCTCATGCGGGCGGGAATGGCTTTCGAAACTGGCGGCGACGGCCTTTTTGATTTCCTGCGCGGCATAGGCTTCGTGCTCGCCCAGCGGGATGTCGTGGTTGCGGCCCATCAGCAGGTGCAGGATGTCGATGTAGTCCTCACGCGTTTGCGGCCCGTCCACCAGGAACCGCGCGCCGGCCCGCTGACGCAGGGCGTCGTCCACATTCTCGGGGTAGTTCGAGAACATGCCAAAGGTGCAGTTGCCGCGCACAACGGTATTGGCGCCCGCAAAGCTCTCCATCAGCACGGCGGTGATTTCCAGCTGCCCGGCTGACGACTGCCGGTCGCCGCGTTTGCCCGCCAGCTGGTCGATGTCGTCGATGGTGCCAAAACCGATGACCGAGGGGTCGATGATCGTGTTGATAAAGGCCTTGGCGTTCTGGCCGGATTTGCCCTGATAGCTGTCGATATTGTCGGTGCTCAGGTTCTGATAGCGGAACGGGTAGCCCGCGTTCTGGCAGTAATCGTTGATCAGCCCGGCCATCATCTGGATCAGGGTGGTTTTACCAGTGCCCGGTTTGCCGTCACCCATGAAGGTAAAGATGAACCCGCCAAGCTCGGCAAACGGGTTCAGGCGGCGGTCGAAATCATAGGCCATCACCATCTTGGCCAGCTTCATCGCCTGATATTTGGCGATATGGTTGCCAACCACCTCGTTCGGTTTTTTGAACGTCATGGTGAGGGTGGTGGATTTCGCTTTTGACGCCGGCTCAAAACCCCGAATGGTCAGATCGTCGGCCTCAATATGCCAGGCGGCGTTCTGGAACGGGGCCAGGTGTCCTGCGGATTGCGCGCGCAGGGCGGCCTTGTCCATCAGCTGCTCGGCATAGGCGCTGGTGGCCGCGATCAAATGCGCATCATCGGGCGCGTGTTTGGCGAGGGTTTGGTCCAGCTCCCACAGCGCGCCGTGCAGGGCGAGCTGGCCATTGTCGGTCAGAACTTCTTCGATTTCCCCGACATCAACTGTGGTCTCGCCCAGATGTGAGGACATCAAATAGGCCAGTGCATTGCCGAAACTGTGCGAGGTGATCAGCGCCTCGGCCGTCAGCAGTTCCGAAAACTCAGTTTTTCGCGCTGCAGGCAGGTCTCCGGCCAGATTGGCGCGTTTGAGATCAGCCAGCGGGGTCTGTTCGGCATAGGCTTCAGACACCGCCAGAGCGATGGCGATCGCGCGGCGAATGGCCTGTTGTGTGGTGGCCTGCGGGGGTGAAACCAGCGTATCGCCGTCATCTGACGCCTCGATCCGTTCCACCAGATGCACCCCGTCGGCCCGCACGGTCCGCCGTGTCACCAAACCTGGCGTGGTGGACCGAAACCGCCGACCTGTGGAGACGCCCGGCGACCTCTCAACCGCGGCCTCAACCGCTTTGGCAATCCGCGGCGCGTGCTCGAACCCGTTCAGCAAGGCGGTGGCCGCGGTGTAGTGCTTGCGAATATCGTCTTCGCGCAATTCCATCTGGTCTGACGTCAAACTCATCTCAAAATCGCCTTTACTGTCTTCAATATCTCAACACCTGCCCGGTCTTGCTGACGACGAACTTGCGCACGTCGGCAAAACCCGGCGGGTTGCGCTCGGCCAGTACCTGGAACGGGCGCTGGGGCAGAATGATCGAGCGCTCGGTTTGCGTCGCCCCCGTCTCGGCCCCCTGCCCGCCGAATGGGTCCAGCGCAAAGACCTCGCGGTCTACGGTCCCGAACCAGCCTGAGCGTTCCTGAATCACATCCTCGCTTCGCAGCGCTTCAGTGGTCCAGGCCAAGGCCCAATCCTGACCCGCAGGGGATTTCGCATCCTCCAGCACCTGCCGCAGCGGGCCGGATTGCTCGGTAAAGGCCGAGGAATACATTGGCCCCACATGAATGCGGCGCAGGTGTTTGGGATGCAGGTCGTCGAAATCCTGATCAAAGCCTTTGGCAATGGTCACCAGTTTCAACCCACCCAAGGATTGTGCCATCAGATGCGCCTGCACTTCGGGCCAGCGGCGTTGATCTTTGGGCAGGGCCGTGCGCCCCGAATCCTCCAACTCCATCAGGTAGATGACCGGCAGGTTTATTTGGCTGTCATAGACGGCCCAGTGGATCAGGAACCTGCGCCGTTCGCCCTCATTGCCAATCCAGTGACATTCGGGATCATTACGGGCCCAGAACAGCTCACCCCTCAGCAATTCCTCGTAATAGAGCCTTTGGGACAGCGCGAATTGCAGCTTGGTCGGGATCTCCCGGTCGCTGATGATGGTGCGAACCATATCGGTTTTCAGCTCATCCTCGGACGGCATATTCGCAAGATGCACCTGCGCCTGCTGCGCGTCATTGGCCATGGTCAGCAACTCAGCCGCCACCGGAAACCCGCTGTCGCGCTTGTCCATGGCGAGGCTGCCAAAGAACCGCCCCGTATCGCGCCCTACCAGCAGGTATTTCATGGACAGCGCACGGAAGGTGTAGAGCAGCCCCGAGAGATAGCGCGACACAATCCGCACCTCTTGTTTCGAGATCGCGCCCTCAGCCTCCATCGTCGCGGCCACGCGCAGGAGGTGAACGGTGATCACCTCGAATTTGCGGAAATAGCGGCGCGAGGCGAAAGTGTCGGCCAGGCCGACGTGGTCTTGGGTGGGGTTAAGGTCACTCATTCACGTTTGCCTGCGATTGACGCTTCTGATTTCTTAATAGAACGAGAGCCCACATTACGGCCACGACGCCCGCCAGCATACTGGGAGTGCCCAGCAAAAACGCCAAATGGTAGGAAACACGAGCTATGAACATTCCAAAGCTGCCCTGTGCAAACAAAAGCCCAGACAAAAACGCCGCCAAAATAGGCCAAAAAATCATCGCTATACCGAACCAGAGTATTCTGAAGCCGACGACCTTGGGTCTTTGTTGAATTTGTTCAGTCAACGGTTCCGTTCCACAAACGATGAGCCGAATGAGAAAGGCTGGCGACCACAAGAACGACGGCCACCCATCCAAACGGTCCGCCTAGAACGGCGTACATCACTGAGAACACAAGCCAGAAACTGCCGAGAACGATCCACCAAAACCAGTTCTCTGGAGCCACCAGAAATGTAAAAAACTCCAGCAGTTCCAAGATCAACCCCCATACAAATTCTTATCATGCTTCTCGACAATCGACGCAAACCGGCGGGCAAAGCGTTCATCCGCCTTGGCCTTTTTCTCCAGCACGTCGCGGGCAAAGACCATGTGGTCCTCATGCGCCTCGAGCATGTCGGCCATTTTCTGGTTGGTCGCGGTGCCGATCGAGGCCATGGCGGTTTGCGCCTCTTGGTCGGTCTGCACGCCGATCTCGTTGATGCGGTGGGCCACGTCCTGCTGCTGCGCGGTTTTCAGCGATTTGGTCAGGGCGTCATACAGCACCACGCGCTGTTGCGTGTCTGTCTGCAGCTTGTTGATCAGCACCATCTGCGTCGCCGCCTGGTTCTGCAGGGAATCGACCCAGGTCTTGCCCTTTTCGATATAGCGCTCAAGCGTTTGGCTTTTGGCCAGCTTGACCTGCTCTTCCTGAACCTTGGCGTTGTATTGCTTGTTCAGCTCAGCCAGTTCGGTCTCCAACTGGGTGCGCGCGGCGGCGTCTTGTTCGACGCTGATCTTGTTCTCCAGCGTGATGATCGTCGGGTCCATGCCCTGAATCTCAGCCCGCAGCGCTTCTAACTCGGCCACGGTGGCCTCACGGTCGTCCAGCGTGCCGGTCAGGTTGTTTTCAACCTTCACGCGCTGCTCTTCCAGCACCGACAGCTGCCCTTCCAGCAGTTTCACGATCACGTCAGATTTGGCGATCAGGTCCTGCAGCTTGTCGTCGATACTGGCGGTGCGCATACGCTCCTGCCGCATCGATTCAGATTTACCCTTCGAGAAGATGCCAACAAACGTCTCCCACCCGGATTTTGAGCGCATCTCGTCAAAATCCTTAGAGAATGCGCTGGTGACGTCATCCAGACCCATGATCAGCTCGGCGATATTGGCGTTCATGACTTCGGTATGGGCGTGCACATCTTCCAAAGTGGCGTTCTCGATATCGATATCCGCCTCGGCCGTACCGATCTTGGCCCGCGCCGCCTCAATCCGCGAGGTCAGCCCTTGGATCTGCGACTGGCTTTCGCGCACTTTCGTCTGTGTTTCTTCAATCAACGCTTCGAATTGCTGGTTCGACATCTCTGCTGTCCCCTGTTTTCTTTATTTACCCAATAAGATAGGGAATGTTATGTTCATTTACATCCCCTTGAGCCCTCAAATCACCGAGACTTTTACAATTTCGCATCGAAAAAGATAGGCCACGCAGGCGAGATATCTGCACTCTGCAACGATGAATTTGATCAAATCTGGATTGATCCTGCCCGCCGAGTGGACATAGACAAATGCGACGCCACCTGTTTGGGTGCGCGCAAACCCTTTTCTGCCGGAGTCCGACCCATGCTGGATACTACGACCGACCTGAAATCCATTCTGAAAAACCCCGATCTGCTGGTGACCAAGGCCTATATCGGCGGCCAGTGGGTCGAGGGTGACAATGGGACGTTTTCCGTCACCAACCCAGCGCGGGGCGATGTGATCGCCGAGGTCGCCGATCTGAGCCGTGCACAGGTTGCAGGTGCCATCGCTCAGGCTGAGGCCGCGCAAAAGGAATGGGCCAAGCTGACCGGCAAGGAACGCGCCGTGATCCTGCGCCGCTGGTACGATCTGATGATGGAAAACGCCGAGGATCTGGGCAAGATTCTGACCGCCGAACAGGGCAAGCCGCTGGCCGAAGCCGTGGGTGAGATCGGCTATGGTGCCTCGTTCATCGAGTTTTTCGGCGAAGAGGCCAAGCGCATCTATGGCGAGACTATTCCAGGTCATCAGCGCGACAAACGCATCATGGTGCTGAAACAGCCCATCGGCGTTGCGGCCTCGATCACGCCGTGGAACTTTCCCAACGCGATGATCACCCGTAAGGCCGGGCCAGCGCTGGCCGCCGGGTGTGCCTTTGTCGCCCGCCCTGCCGCCGAGACTCCCTTGTCCGCGCTGGTTCTGGGCGCATTGGCCGAACAGGCGGGCATTCCGGCTGGTGTATTCAACGTCGTGCCCTCATCCCGCGCCAGCGAGATCGGCAAGGAGTTCTGCGAGAACCCCGGCGTGCGCAAGCTGACCTTTACCGGCTCGACCGAGGTGGGGCGCATCCTGCTGCGGCAGGCCTCGGAACAAGTGATGAAATGCTCGATGGAGCTGGGCGGCAACGCGCCGTTCATCGTGTTTGACGATGCCGATCTGGATGCCGCCGTCGAAGGCGCGATGATGTGCAAGTTCCGCAATAACGGCCAGACCTGTGTCTGCGCCAACCGCATCTATGTGCAGGCCGGTGTCTATGACGCGTTTGCTGCCAAGTTGAAGGCCGCGGTCGAGGCTCTGAACGTCGGCGACGGCCTGAACGAAGGCATCACCACCGGACCGCTGATCAATGATGACGCCGTTGCCAAGGTGCAAGAACACATCAAAGACGTAACCGACAAAGGCGGCCAAATCCTGACCGGTGGCCTGCCGCACGATCTGGGCGGCACCTTCTTTGAGCCGACCATTGTCACCGGTGTGACGCAGGACATGCTGGTGGCGCAGGACGAAACCTTTGGCCCGCTGGCACCGCTGTTCAAGTTCGAGGATGAAGACGACGTGATCGCCATGGCCAATGACACGATCTTTGGTCTGGCCTCGTATTTCTATGCCAAAGATCTCAGCCGCGTTTACAAAGTGGCCGAAGCGTTGGAATACGGGATCGTTGGTGTGAACACCGGCATCATCTCAACCGAGTTAGGCCCGTTCGGCGGCGTCAAACAATCCGGCTTGGGCCGCGAAGGCAGCCATCATGGCATGGAAGACTATCTGGAGATGAAATACATCTGCCTGTCGGTCTGATCCGCCCAAACCTTCGCTGTACAGCTGGCCGTAAAGGCAACGCCCCGCGTCTGGAGGAACGCGGGGCGCATGGTGCGGAAATCCAGAGAGGAACGATTACCGCGGCGTGGTGACTGACTACCTCAGTTTACGGCTTTGGCGTCAACCACATCCTTTTCGATGGCCTTGCTGGACGAAATCTCGATCCGGCGGGCTTTCAGGGCTTCGGGCACCTCGCGCTTGAGATCGATATTCAGCATGCCGTTCTCATGGCTGGCACCGGTGACACGAACGTGGTCGGCAAGGGCAAAACGGCGCTCGAACGCGCGGGTGGCGATGCCGCGGTGCAGATAGCTGCGATCTTTGTCTTCCGCAGTTTTCTTACCGGCAACGACCAACGAATTCTCTTTCACTTCGACCGAAAGATCGGCCTCGGAAAAACCGGCAACAGCAACCGAGATACGATAGGTGTCGACATCGGTTTTTTCGATGTTGTAGGGCGGATAGCTGGGTTGAGCCACATCATTGGTCAGAACGCGATCCATCATGTCAGCGATCTGGTCAAAACCTACGGTGGCGCGGTGCAGCGGTGCAAAGTCAAATGTACGCATATGTCGTATCCTCATGTTTGAGCGATGAACGTAATGCCCTCCGATCGGACGGGCGTTCGATTGTCTCAGGCCCCGTTTGCGGCGACCCGATACATTTGACATGGGAAACGTTCTGGCCGAGTTCAACCCCCTCCGGAGCTGATGAATTTCGCACCGGTATCCGACTTGCCTGATCCCACCTGCAATCGCTTTATTGTCGCCTTTGGTTTAGGGGCATCCCGGCGCAGAGTCGCCTTCAGATCGGCCACAATTTCCTGCAATTCCATACCGAATCCCACTTTCTGCCGACCATCCGTACCAACTGCAGAGACTACTGAAAGTATTTGCCAGCGCGGACCGTTTCGCGCCAACAGGGCCGAACCCGAGGACCCAAAGGTAATGTCGCAGTTGAATGTGATCAGGCCCTGATAGCGCTGCAGGATTTTACAGGACCGTTCCCGCGTAATCGCATTCGATCGGCCCCGACCATACGATGCAAGACTGACCTCATCCCCCGCCACGCGCCCGTTATGCAACGCAAAGGGATCGGCCACGGAATAGGGGATCGGTTGATCCAGCCGCATCAACGCGACATCAACGCGCACGGCATCGGGCGACAGTTGAGCGAAACGTGTGTAATCCGGATGTGCCGCGATCTGCACCACCTTGCGATCTGCCAACGCAGTTCCGTCGCTTAGCCCTGCCCGAAAGGTTACCTGCCCCGGCCCATAGGGTTGACCGGTTCTTTTGTCCAAGGCGCAATGGGCCGCGGTCAGTACCAGATCCTGTGCGATCAACGTACCCGTACAAAACCCCTCGGCGCCGATATCCAGGCGGCCGACGGCCTCCCAGCCATATAGGTCATCGCGGTCGGTGAGTTTGCGTTTTGCACTTTGCGCCTGGGACATCGTTGTCATCATAGCCAGGCATAAAAACAGGCTTGCCCAAAATCGCATCATGGCCGGACGAACCTGGCGCCAATATGACGGCTTGCCGAATCGCCGGTTTCCGAGCCGCTGAATCCGCGCCCGGCGGACAGTTCACTCCGCAGCAAAGGCAGCGAAACCTCGACTGCGGTACCTATGGCCACAGGCTCGCCATTGAATTCCGCCTTGGCCGCCACGACCGAGACGATCCGTGGTCTTTCGCCCTCGAACGCAAATACCGGGGCGCCGGAGGATCCAAACTCGACATCACAGGACAGGACAAGAACCTCGGAAACGCCGGTCACGACCGAGCAGACCTCCTGCAATGATGGCGCCTCGGCGCGGTCCTTCGCATAGGACACAACCCCAACTTCCTGTCCGCGAACGGGCCGATCGCCGGTATCAAATGGAATGACCGAGGTACTGCGGATTGGCTGCCATAGCTCGATCAGCGCAATATCGCTACCGATCCGGTTGGTCGGGGTTTCGTCGTCGTAAAAGTAATCGGGGTGAATCACCGCCCTGCGCGCCGCACGATAGGCAGATGCCCGACCCAGACGCCAGGCGGCAAGAAACTCGACCTTAGACAGGTCAATACGTTGGCCTGTGGCCTTATCATAAAGGCAATGCGCTGCCGTCAGCACCTGGTTCTGCGCAATCAGCGTCGCGGTGCAGAATGCTTCGCCGTCAATATTCAAGCGCCCGACAGCCATCCAGGCCCGCCCGGCATCGGTGGTGTCCAGACTTTTCAGCCCGCTATCCTGCGCCGTTGCAGCCATCGGTATGAGTGCCAGCGCCAAAGCCTTGATCCAGTTTCTCAAGCGGTTCTCCGGCGTTGCTTTCGGCATATGTTCATAGCTGTCAGGTACGGCGAAAATAGGGCATCGACAGTATGGCACGTTTCCCGTTCTATCTGATGCAGCCCTGCATCAGGTAGCTAACGCAGGATCGGCACGGCCGTTCCCACCTCATGACCCTGCTGCATCGCACGCGGCAACGGCCCGCCTGTGGACCAATCCAACAGCTCGACCGTATGCAAAATAGGTATCTGCGTGGCCGAACCGATCTGCATCATGCAACCAATATTGCCTGCAGCGATAACATCGGGGTTCTTAGCCTCAAGCGTCCGAACCTTGCGTTGCTTTAACTGACCCGAGATTTCGGGCTGCATCAGGTTATAGGTCCCGGCACTGCCACAGCACAGATGGCTGTCTGAAGGCTCTAACACGGTGAAACCCGCATTCTTCAACAGATCTTTGGGATGGTTTTTGATCTTTTGCCCATGCTGCAAAGAACAAGCGGCATGATAGGCGACGGTCATGCCCTTGTGCTGGCCTCCGGGCAGGTCCAGCTGCACCAGCAATTCGCTGATATCCATGGCAATCGCCGAAACCCGCGCGGCATCTGCCGCCAAAGCCTCGTTTCGGAACATGTGCCCGTAATCCTTGACGGTCGTACCACAACCCGAGGTGTTGATGACGATGGCATCCAGCCCCTGGCTATCGATCTCTCTGGTCCAGGCCTGTATATTGGCCGCCGCCGCTTTGTGGCTGTCAGCCACCTTGCCCATGTGATGGGTCAGCGCACCACAGCATCCCGCGCCTTTGGCCACAACGACTTCGCAGCCCAGCCGGGTCAGCAGGCGAATCGTGGCGTCGTTGATATCCGTGTTCAGCGCCTTTTGGGCGCAGCCTGTCATCAGCGCCACGCGCTTTTTCGACGCTCCATTAGGGGCAAAGCGTTGCGGGTCATCGTTGCGGCTGACCGGAGGGATTTGTTTTGGTGCCATCTCCAGCATCGCCCGCAGCCGCGCATCCGGCATCAGAAACCGGAAGGGACGGCCCAGCTTGGCCCCGATCAGGGCCCAGCGAAACCGCATCGGATAGGGCAGAATCTGCGCCAGAACCCAACGCAAAAGACGATCGGTCAGGGGGCGTTTGTAATTCTGCTCAATATACACCCGCGCGTGATCGACCAGATGCATGTAATGAACGCCCGACGGACAAGTGGTCATGCAGGCCAGACAGGACAGACAGCGGTCGATATGTTTGACGGTTTTTTCATCCGGGACACGCTCATTCTCAAGCATGTCCTTGATCAGGTAGATCCGTCCGCGCGGGCTGTCGAGCTCATCCCCCAGCACCTGATAGGTCGGGCAGGTGGCAGTACAAAAGCCGCAATGAACACAGCTGCGCAGGATCTGGTTCGATCGCTGGATCGCCGGATCCTGCAACTGTTTTTCGGTGAAATCTGTCTGCATTACCCTACCCCATCAGCCCCGGGTTAAACAGCCCTCGGGGGTCAAATTTCGCCCGAATGCCTTTTATTAGAGCCTGTATAGCTACACTCTCAGGCTGGAACCGGCCCAGCCGCTTGACCGTTTCCGCATCGCCGCGCACAAGGGTTGCATGACCCGAGAAGGTGCCAAGACGCGCCCGCAAATCGGTTCCCGCAGGAAGGCGCAGCCAGATCAGACCCCCGCCCCAGTCGTAGAGCACCTGTTCAGCCTCGGCCCGCGCCGCGATCATCGGGGCGTCACCGGGCGTGACAGACAGACGCCACACGTCGCCAGTCTTGCCCCGGAACGCGTGAACATCGCGGATCGCCGTCCACAGCGTTGCCGGTTCATCGACATTTGCGATCTGGCCGAACCCAGACAGTTCGGATGTCAGCCTCTCGGTTCTGTAAGCGACGGAATCGGCAAAACCTTCGACTCTAATTAAGGCCTTTTCGCCTTCCGGGTCATAAGCTGCGCCAGTGACCTCGAACGGAGATCTAAGCGCTGCGGACAGCGTTTTTATCGCTGCATCTGCATCAGATACGGTCACTGACAGGGTTGCTGTGTGGTCCGGCTTGGGCAGGACTTTCAGCGATACTTCGGTCAGCACGCCCAAAGTCCCCCAGGACCCGCACATCAGCTTGACCAGATCATAGCCGGTGACATTCTTCATCACCCGACCGCCATTTTTGATCACCTGCCCGGCGCCATTAACATATCGTACCCCCAGCAAGAAATCGCGGCATGCTCCCGCCTGAATTCGGCGTGGCCCGGAAATGTTAGCAGCAACCACACCGCCGATTGTCGGCTCGCCTTCGGTGTCCAGCAAGCCGCGGTGGTCCATCGGTTCAAATGCCAGTTGCTGGCCCTCGGCGTCTAATGCGGCCTCAACCTCGGCCAACGATGTCCCGGCCTGCGCAACCAGCGTCAGGGCACCGGGTTCATACAGTGTGATGCCGGTCAGCCTGCCGGTCTCAATCACTTCGTCAGGCCCCGCGATACCACGGGTGCCACCGCCGGCGATACGCACGGCGCCTGTCAACCCGACCACCATCTGGGCCAGTTCAGTTTCTGACGTGGGTTTCATCATATTTCTCTTTGTTAGAGCCTATTTTGAAGCCATTTTCGGGTCGCGACGGGATTCGGAGGCGTCCAGCGGGAACACTTTGGCGGGGTTCAGCAACCATCCTGGATCGAACACATCTTTAACCGCCATCTGCGCCTCAAGATCGGCAGGGGCATATTGATGATGCATCAGATCGCGCTTTTCGATTCCCACACCGTGCTCGCCGGTCAGGCAACCGCCCTCATCCACACAAAGTTTCAGGATTTCCGCCCCGAACGCCTCACATTTTTCGAGGTCGCCGGGTTTGTTGGCATCAAACAGGATCAAAGGGTGCATGTTCCCGTCGCCGGCATGGAATACATTTCCAACCGGCAGGCCGAACTCATCGCTCAGCTCACCAATCCGGCGCAATACGGCGGGCAGCGCCGATACCGGGATGGTCCCGTCCAGACACATATAGTCGTTCATCTGCCCCATGGCGCCAAAGGCCGATTTGCGGCCCAACCAGATCCGGGCGCTTTCATCCGCCGACTGGCTCTCGCGCAGCTCGACCGGATTGTGGCGTTTTGCAATCTCGACAATCTTGGCCAGCTGGCTGTCGATCTCGGCCTCCGAGCCTTCGACCTCGACAATCAACAATGCTTCGCATTCTGGATACCCGGCATGTGCAAAGTTTTCGCAGGCCTGAATGCACAGGCGATCCATGAACTCAATCGCAACAGGCAAGATACCGGACTTGATGATGTCCGAAACGCATTGGCCTGCGATTTCATTGTCATCAAACCCCATCAGGACGGGCCGTGCGCCTTCGGGCTTGCGCAGGATGCGCAGGGTCGCTTCGGTGACAACGCCCAGTTGCCCTTCGGACCCGCAGATCACCCCCAGCAGGTCAAGACCCGCCGCGTCCAGATTCGCGCCACCGATTTCGACGACGCTGCCATCCATCATCACCAGGGTCACACCCAGCAGGTTGTTCGTGGTCACCCCGTATTTCAGGCAATGCGCCCCGCCGGAATTCATCGCGATATTGCCCGCAATCGCACAAGCCAGTTGCGACGACGGATCGGGGGCATAAAAGAAATCCTCTTCCTCGACCGCGCCGGTGACGCTCAGGTTGGTGCGCCCGGTCTGGACCTTGATGAATCGGTTGTCATAATCAACCTCCAGCACGTCGTTCATCCGGGCCACGCCCAGTATGACGCAATCAGCTGTTGGCAGCGCCCCCCCGGCCAGCGACGTACCTGCACCGCGCGGCACCACCGGCACGCCTTCGTCATGGCAAATGCGCAAGATATCCGAGACCTGCTGCGTGGTCGAAGGCAAAACCGCCAGCATCGGCGGGCATCTATAGGCGGTCAAAGCATCGCATTCATAGGCGCGTGTCTCGGCCGGGTCATGAATGATCGCGTCGTCCGGCAGAACCCCCGACAGGCGCGCCACCACCGCATCTTTGCGACGCAAGACATCAGGGCTTGGCTTTGGCATTTCCATGGCAGGCTCCTTGGTTTGGTAAAATAATATTACCAATTTGTCAGTATGGCAAGTTCCGACTTCCGGAAGTACTGTCACGGCCATGACCTGGATTGACCGCGCCGCTCTGTTTGCCCCTTTGGATTTTGCCGCCATAACGCTGATGATGGGGGCCTGGCTGTGCCTTGGGTGGATGATCGAAAACCCGTCGCCAAAGAAGCGGTCAGTGGCCTTGATGATGGATGAGTATCGCCGCGACTGGATGCGCGAGATGGTCACACGCCAGCCAAGGATGTTTGACGCGCAGGTCGTGGCCACGATGCGGCAAGGCAGTACCTTCTTTGCCTCGACCACGATGATTGCCATCGGTGGGGGACTGGCCCTGCTGGGCAATACCGAGCGTCTGGCCGGTGTCGCCAGTGATCTGGCCATCGGCAGCTTTCCAGCCCTGGTGTGGGAGATCAAGATACTCGCCGTCGTGCTGCTGCTGGCCAATGCCTTTCTGAAATATGTCTGGGCGCATCGTCTGTTCGGCTATTGCGCGGTACTGATGGCCGCGGTCCCGAATGAGCCCGAAAATCCCATCGCCTATCCCCGCGCCACGCAATCGGCCGAGATCTGTGTCACCGCCGCCCGCAGCTTTAACCGCGGGCTGCGCTCTACCTATTTCGCACTGGCCTTGCTTGCATGGTTTCTGGGGCCACTCGCGTTGATCGTCGGCACAGTTATCACTGCAGGCCTGCTTTACCGACGCGAATTCGCCTCGCAATCCCGCGCGATCCTACTGGCACAGGCAGACAATACGCCGTCGTGATCTAATGCCATGGCTGTGGCGTTACTGCGTCGCCTTTAGTTCTTCCTTGTTACGAGCTGGTTTTCGTGTGGGTCGAAACGAACTTTTTAATCAACGCACAATGAATTGCTGATTTGAGCCCAAAATGCCGATTGCTGCGCCTCAATCCAATGACTAGTTATCGTTGGTAACGGCGCTCATTACTTTTTGGTCGCCCACCAAAACCAATCACGGCGCTGATATCTGACGTAATCCTAGAATCCTAACGCTGTAAGCGCTGCACGTGTTGTGTTTCTTGCCTCACCCTTAGGAAGGGGGAAGGCCGCGAAAAAATGATCTAGTGACGCGTCCGGGCGACGCTTGCGGGCGCAATCAGCAAATCTACGGCCGTCTTCTATGTTTCCATTCGCCTGATGGGCCATAGCCGCTAACATATCGATGAGGAAATGCGCGCCGGGTGTGCGTGCAGACAGATCCCCCCAATGCGCGGCCTCTTCCCATTGGCAACTGTTGATCCGTGCCCATGCTTTCATGCCGTGCATTCCATAGAGCAACGGGTCTAGCGGGCTGAGACGCGTCGCCAGATCTGCACGTTGGTCAATGTTATCACTGACGCCGTTCAACGCTTGCACTAGACCGAGCGAGTAGTGACCCTGCGCATAATTTGGATTTAGCGAAACAGCCTGTTGCAAGTAATGCACCGCAGTATCCAAATCTTGCTGAATCCAATAACTCCGCCCAAGCACAAAATTGGAAAACGGGTCATCGGGGGCCTGTTCCATTGCCCGTTCAGCAGCAGATAAGGCATCCTGAGCGGCAACACCGCGATCAGCGCCGAAACCGGTAAACGCCTTCTGGAAAGAAACGAAAGAAAGCCCGGCATGGGCACGTGCAAAATTGGGCGCACGGGCAAGAGCTTCTTTGAAATATCTGGCAGACAAAGCGTTGTCTTCTTGGGTGAACCGATAAATGTGGTTTAGTCCAAGGTGGAAAAAGCTCCAGGCGTCGAGGGATTCAATATCCTGCCGTCGGGCCTCGGCGGCCTGATGGCGCGGAACATGGAGTTCGACCGCCGCTACTACAGAATTGGTGACATCGGCCTTGATAGAAAAAATGTCATCAATCAGGCCAGTGTAGCGATCAGCCCAGATCACTTGTCCAGAATCCGCAGCAGCAAGCACCGGCGACACGGTCAGATTTGGTCCGCTAATCTCGACGCTACCCGACAGCACATATCTTACATCTAGCTGCTCGCGCACACTTTGCGTGTTTGCAACGCTACCGAGTTGGAAACTTGAGGCGCGCGCAATGACTGTCACCCACTTTGTCAGCGACAACGACACAATCAATTCATGTGCAAGGGCCGGAGCGATCACCCCAGCCTTATCTGTTTCTCCAAAGGCCTGAAACGGCAACACGGCAATGGATGGAGCGACCCCTTCATTGATGATCAGCGTCTCTGCGAGGTTTGCGTCGACCTTTTTGGTCACCGGCAATTCGAACCGAAAGCCCTGTCCCCGGATCGTGCGGATGATGCTTTGCGTTTTCCCGTCATCCCCCAAAGCGGCACGGGCAGATCGGATACGGCTTGCAATAGCGGCATCTGAAATTGGAGCGCCATTCCAGATTTTGGTGACAATTTCGTCCAATGTCGTCACGCGCGAGCCGTTTTGGACCAATAAGCTCAGCAACAGGAAAACCTGCCGTTCAAGATGAACGCCTTGACCGTCCGAATACCGCAATTCAGCGGCAGCGTGGTCCAGCTCGAAATTGCCAAAACAGAATTTCATGAAAGAAATCTATCAGAAGTCGCGGTATTCTACACCATTTCTACAAGCTGTCTGCAAGCTTGTGCGCGAACCATCGGGCAAAGTCAGTACATTAATGCAGAGCATCATCCATTCAAAGAGGGGCTAGGAAAGTGATTTACGCAAATATCAACGAAACAATCGGACAAACGCCGGTAGTCCGGATCAACAATTTGGCACCCGATCACGTAGAGCTTTTTGTCAAAGCCGAGTTTTTCAATCCCGCAGCATCTGTCAAAGACAGGTTAGCGCTTAGCATTATCGAAGAAGCCGAGAAAAGCGGGGCGCTAAAACCAGGCCAAACGGTTGTTGAGGCAACCAGCGGCAACACCGGGATTGGTCTGGCGATGGTGTGTGCTGCAAAGGGCTATCCATTGGTGATCGTAATGGCGGACAGTTTTTCCGTCGAGCGGAGGCGCCTCATGCGGGTGTTGGGGGCGAAAGTGGTGCTGACACCGCGGGCCGAAAAGGCGATGGGAATGTACAACAAGGCGGTAGAGCTGGCCGAGGCCAACGGTTGGTTTCTGGCCCGTCAATTTGAAACGGACGCGAATGCAAAAGTTCATGAAATGACAACAGGTCCTGAAATTATCGCAGATTTCAAGGATAAGCGGCTGACGCATTTTGTAACGGGATTTGGCACAGGAGGCACATTGACCGGAGTCGCGCGCGTGCTGCGTCGCGAGTCACCCGATACCCGGATTATTCTGACCGAACCCGAGAATGCCGGACTCGTAGGAAGTGGGATTGCGCAGGATCGCAATTCTGATGGAAGCCCTGCCGCCGGTCATTCAGCTTGGCAACCGCACCCGTTTCAAGGTTGGTCGCCTGACTTTATCCCGGCTGTGTTGCAAGAAGCTTTGGACAACGGATCATTTGACGAACTGATGCCCGTCGTCGGTCCTGGCGCGATCAATATGGCACTGCAGCTTGCCCAGAAAGAGGGCATTCTGACGGGGGTATCTGGTGGCGGCACGGTTCTGGCAGCACTGCAAGTTGCTAAGACCGCCCCTGAAGGATCCGTTATTTTGGCGATGTTGCCAGATACGGCTGAACGCTATCTTTCGACGCCTTTGTTTGACGACATCGAGGCCGAGATGACCGACGAGGAACGCGCGATTTCCCTGTCCACACCAAGTTCGCAAATGGCGGGCGAGTAATGGACAGAATGCTGCATCAGGAAGAAACACTCGACCCGGAAGACTGGGAAGCCATGCGTGCCACGGCGTACCGCATGGTGGATGAAGCTGTGTCTCGGCTTTCCAATGTGCGCGAATCTCCTGTTTGGCAAAACATGCCAGACAGTGTGCGCACGACATACAAAGAAGCGCTACCGAGATCGGGAATGCCACTTGATACAGTCTTTGAAGAGATGAAAACCAACTTGCTGCCCTATCCAATGGGTAACATCCATCCCAGGTTTTGGATGTGGTATATGGGTGCCAGCAATTTTACCGGCGCTCTCGGCGACTTTATAGCTGCCATTCTGGGGTCAAACCTCGGCGGCGGAAATCACGCCGCAGCTCTTATGGACCAGCAAGTGGTGGACTGGCTCAAGACCATGGTCGGGTTCCCGGTTGGTGCTAGTGGAACCTTGACCAGTGGTGGCTCCGTAGCCAACCTGATAGGCCTCACGGTTGCGCGCAACACAGCGCTCGGCCAGCAAACCATCAGGGAACATGGGGTCGGCGGTGCTAGGCTAGCGTTTTATGCGTCCGATCAGGTTCATGGCTGCCATCTGACTGCAATGGAAGTGCTGGGCCTTGGATCAAATTCCCTGCGGTGCCTGCCATCCCGATCAGACTATACGATCGACGTTACAGCCTTGCGTGCACAGATTGCCGAAGACCGCGCGCATGGCATCCAGCCAGTCGCCATTATCGCAACAGCTGGAACTATCAACACCGGCGCAATTGACGATTTGCCCGCACTCGCAGATGTGTCCCGGCGCGAAGGTCTCTGGCTTCACGTGGACGGTTGCATCGGAGCGCTAGCCGCTATCGCTCCTAAAAACGGAGATAAACTAAAAGGTTTGGACAAAGCTGACTCTGTTGCGCTGGATCCACATAAATGGCTGCATGCACCGTTTGAAGTTGGCTGTTGCGTGGTCAAAGACAAATCGCAACATGTTGATACTTTCGCGCTTAGCCAGTCATATTTGGAGAAGGAACCACGCGGCGTGGCCGCTGCCGATTGGCTACATGATTTTGGCATTCAGACATCGCGCGGGTTCCGGGCGCTTAAGGTTTGGATGAGCCTGAAGGAACATGGTGTCGAAAAATTTGGTCGGCTGATCGACCAGAACATCAACCAAGCAGAGTATCTGGCGGATCGCATCCGAGTGGCAAAGGATATCGAACTATTGGCCGATCCTATGTTGGACATCGTATGCTTTCGCGTTTGCCTGCCCAATTTGACGGAATCCAATCTCGAAGCCCTCAACCGAGAAGTCATGCTGCGACTGCAGGAAGATGGGGTTGCGGCGCTCTCTGACACGAGAGTTGGGTCGACCTATGCGCTGCGCTGCGCCATTTCCAATCACCGAACGCAACTGAGTGATCTTGACATACTTGTGGAGCAAATAGAGGAATTGATCCCGACATGCAGATCGACCTTGCTCGATAACGAACCATACTGAAGGTATTGGTTGTGCGAGCAAAATACGTTTCATGTGATGCTCTGATACCATAGTGATTGCAACTGGTTGCATAGAAGTTGCCCACGTGCTGTTGACGGTCTGGCAGCACTAGGATGTCGGTTTGCTGCCGTGGACAATTCCCCAGCCCTCCGTTTGGAGTCGGATCTACCCGCGCGAAACGCTATGCAGCCAAAAAGAAAACCTTTGTGGGGCCCGCCAAGAGTTTAGGATCGAAACATGCGATATGTGATTCTCTGCACCTTTCTGGCCAGCCCCGCCCTTGCCGATCCGCCAACGATCGAGCAGGTCAACGCCTCGTCCAGCGGTGGCAGTTGGCGTTTCGATGTGACGATCCGGCATCCGGACACCGGATGGGATCACTATGCCGATGGCTGGCGTGTGCTGGATATGGATAGGAATGAGCTGGGGATGCGTGTGTTGCATCACCCGCATGAGACGGAACAGCCATTTACCCGCTCGCTGGGCGGGGTGGCAATTCCTGATGGTACATCTCAGGTCCAAATACAGGCCCGTTGCAGCGTGGATGGCTGGGCAGACGAAACCATTGTTGTGCCGCTGAACTGACCTCAGAATACGCCCAACGCCAGCCCTGCGGCCATCGCCTGCCCCAAGTCGCGGCATGTCTGCAGCGCCTCTTCAGGGATGCGTTTTTCGGCCAGGATCGCCTCGGGCGTTTGTGCATGGGTGCAGATAATCAGCGGCGACTGAACTTCTTTCAGCCGCCATCCGGTTGCAATTCGGGCCGTCTGTCGTGCCGCATTCTGCCCGTCGGACCCGGCACAGATCATCTGGGCAAAGGGGCGACCTTCGATGCGACCAAGAACCGGATAATAACAGCGGTCGTAAAACTCTTTCATCACGCCCGAAATCGCCGCCAGGTTTTCGGGTGCGCAGAAGATATAACCATCTGCGGCCTGCAGATCTTGGGGTCCGGCCCGCTCTGCGGGTTTCAAAACGGTGTCGGCCTCATCGTGCGCACCTTCGGCAGCAGCTTCGGCCATCTGCCGGGCGCCGCCGGTGCGTGAATGGTAAACGATCAATAGCTGCGCCATGTCAGACCCGGTGATAGGGACCGCCCGACAGGATGGTTGCGGCCCGATAAAGTTGCTCGGCCAGCATCACACGGACCAGCATGTGGGGCCAGACCATGGACCCGAAAGAGATGGAGAAATCCGCCTCGGCGCGCAGATCAGGATCTATTCCGTCGGCACCGCCAATGATCAGCGCCAGATCCTGCCGCCCCGCATCGCGCCAACCGCCCAGCTTTTGGGCAAAATCGGGCGAGGACATCACCCGCCCCCGTTCATCCAGCGTGCAGATTACGGTGCCTTTGGGCAGCGCCTTGCGCAGCAATGTGGCCTCGGCCCCCATCCCTGCGTTTTTCTTGTCTTCAACCTCGATCACCCGCGCAGGCCCAAGGCCCAGCGCGCGGCCGGTCCGATCAAATCGGGTCAGGTAATCATCAAGCAGGGATTTCTCGGGTCCGGCGCGCAATCGCCCGACCGCAACTATGCTGATCCGCATATCTCTCTCGCCTCCGGCCCGTTAATGCAGGCCGGGATAGCGCCTCAGTTCGCCGAGGCGCTGCTGCCCGCAGGCTGCCACATCTTTTCCAGCTGATAGAATTCACGCACTTCGGGGCGGAAGATATGAACGACCACATCGCCCGTATCGATCAGCACCCAGTCGCCGGCATCCTTGCCTTCGACCTTCGAGGTGAATCCGAATTCCTGCTTGATGCGATCCGTCAGCTTTTCCGCCATGGCCGAGACCTGACGGGTCGATCGACCCGAGGCAATAACCATGTGATCCGCGACGGACGACTTGCCCTGCAGGTTGATCTGCACGACGTCTTCGGCCTTGTCATCGGAAAGTGAGGAAAGGATACGTTCAAGCAGCTTGTCGCTGATTGACTGAGAGTGGGCCATCATATTGGCCCCATCTTCGGCGGGCAAACCCGCCTGAGTGTGTAGAGACAGGACATAGTCCTCCTTTGCTGCGCGCCATGATATCCCGGCGCCGGGGTACTAATAAGGTAGCAAGGAGATTGCAACATTTCAATGAACACAGACCAAAGGGTCGCAACGATTGCTTAGTCGGTGGCAAGCTGTTGCGCATCGGTGTCGTCATTCAGCACGCGCACCTCTCGCTGCGGGAACGGGATCGAGATGCCTTCAGACTTGAATGCGTCCCACAGCGCCAGATAGACATTGCCCCGTATATTGGTCAGCCCCTTGGTTGGATCGCTGATCCAGAATCGCAGCACGTAATCCACGCTGCTGTCGCCGAACCCCGTAATGTGGCAGACCGCGTCATGTCCGCTGCCACTGAGCACACGGTCGACGGATTTCACCGCACGAATGGCGGTTGCGCGCACTTGGTGGGGATCGTCCGCGTAGCTTGTGCCGAATGTCAGGTCCAGCCGCACGAAGCGGTCGGAATGCGACCAGTTCACCACCTGATTGGTGATCAGATCCTCGTTCGGGATCAGGTATTCCCGCCCATCCCGCGTGACGACCGAGACATAGCGCGCGCCCAGCGCGTTGATCCAGCCGAACGTGTCGCCCAGCGAAATCACATCGCCCGGTTTAATCGACCGATCCATCAGGATGATGATGCCCGAGATCAGATTCGACACCACTTTCTGCAAACCAAAGCCGATGCCGACACCAATTGCCCCCGACAACAGCGCAATACCCGTCAAATCAAAGCCCAGCGTCCGAATGGCGGCCATGAAGACGGCGCCATAGATGACGACCTGTAATCCCTTGGCCAACAAGACCTGCATTGACGGCGAGATATCGTCATTGCGTTTGAGGCCACGTTCAGCAGCACCGGTGCCAAGACGGGCCAGCGTCAACAACACGCCAATCAGCAAAAGCGCCTTGAGAATACCCAACGCCGAGAGGTGCAGATCCCCGATCGAGATCGCCACCCCATCCAGAAACCCAGCGACGTCATCGGTCAAGTTTAGCGCAATCAGCGTCGCATAAGCCCACATTGCCCATTTGAAAATTCGCCGCAACGTCCGGTTTCGGACCAGACGGGCCACTAGCGCAATCGCCAGCCAGGCGGTCGCCAATGTTGCCACCACCCCGATGATATAGCTGCGCGATGGCCAGGTGATCTGCTGCATCACCAGATACAGCATCCAGGACAGCGTGACGAAATAGACAAGCGTCAGACGTTGCATCAGCTGGATCAGCGTACGCAACCGCCATTTGGGCCAACCAGAACGGGCACGGGCCCAGGCCTCCCATCGGCCCTGCGTAACCAGCTTCAACACATAGGCCAGCGCCCAGAGACCCAGGATGATGACCAGCTGATGTTGGCGCCAGCCCGGTGTAATGACCAGATCGACCAGTCTATCGAATTGCAGGGAAAAGGCCTCGATCATGGTCTGATACAGATCAGACAGCGAACTGGGTATCAGGTCTGGGTTCATGCACGTCTCCTGCTTGCCAGCTTGGACAGCGTTGGCGCATGATGCAAGCCCGTCGCCGGATTGCGCCTTGATTGACGGACTGACGCGATATATCTGATGCGCATGAGACTCAATCTGACCCCAGCACCTACGTTGCAAGACCGCACGCGACTGCGTGAACGGTTCTTTGGGGCCGCCCGCACGGTTCTGGCCCGCCTATAAGCGGCGTCCAGCCACTCGCCAGCTAAATCTCAATACATACGGGAGAGGACCGATGTCCCCCAAAACACTCTATGACAAGATCTGGGATGCCCATGTCGCGCACGAAGCCGATGATGGCACATGCCTGCTGTATATCGACCGCCATCTGGTTCACGAAGTGACCAGTCCGCAGGCCTTTGAAGGGCTGCGCATGGCCGGCCGCCCGGTGCGCGCACCGGAAAAGACCATCGCGGTACCGGATCACAACGTGCCCACCACGCCGGATCGCGTGAACGGCATCGAAAACCCCGAATCGCGCATTCAGGTCGAGGCACTGGACAAGAACGCCAAGGATTTCGGCATTCACTATTACCCGGTGAATGACGTTCGCCAGGGCATCGTGCATATCGTCGGACCCGAACAGGGTTGGACCCTGCCCGGCATGACTGTTGTTTGCGGCGACAGCCACACCGCAACGCACGGTGCCTTTGGCGCGCTGGCCCATGGCATCGGCACGTCCGAGGTTGAACACGTTCTGGCCACGCAGACCCTGATCCAGAAGAAATCGAAGAACATGAAGGTGGAAATCACCGGCACACTGCAGCCGGGCGTGACCGCCAAGGATATCACTCTGGCCGTGATCGGCGAGACCGGCACTGCTGGTGGCACCGGCTATGTCATCGAATATTGCGGCGAAGCCATCCGCAATCTGTCGATGGAAGGCCGCATGACCGTCTGCAACATGGCCATCGAAGGCGGCGCCCGCGCCGGCCTGATCGCCCCGGATGAGACCACGTTCGAATATGTCAAAGGCCGCCCACACGCACCGAAAGGGGCCCAGTGGGAAGCGGCGATGGACTGGTGGAAAACGCTGTTCACCGACGAAGACGCGCATTTCGACAAGGTCATCACCCTGCGCGGCGAAGACATCGCGCCGGTCGTCACCTGGGGCACCAGCCCCGAGGACGTGCTGCCGATCACTGCATCCGTGCCTCACCCCGAGGATTTCGAAGGCGGCAAAGTCGATGCGGCCCGCCGGTCGATCGAATATATGGGTCTGGAAGCCGGTCAGAAGCTCAGCGACGTTGAAATCGACACCGTCTTTATCGGGTCCTGCACCAACGGCCGCATCGAGGACCTGCGCGCCGCTGCCGAGATTCTGAAGGGCAAAAAGATCAAGGACGGGATGCGGGCGATGGTTGTGCCCGGTTCAGGCCTTGTCCGCGCGCAGGCCGAGGAAGAAGGTCTGGCCGAGATCTTCAAAGAGGCCGGGTTCGAATGGCGTCTGGCGGGATGTTCCATGTGCCTTGCGATGAACCCCGATCAGTTGCAACCGGGCGAGCGCTGCGCCGCGACCTCGAACCGCAACTTCGAAGGCCGTCAGGGCCGCGGCGGGCGCACCCACCTGCTAAGCCCCGCAATGGCTGCCGCAGCGGCAATCACAGGACGGCTGACAGACGTCCGCGAGTTGATGTAAGCTGCCCTCATAACTGGATATTTGAGGGATTTAAGACATGAGTGACTGGATCAAATGGCTCCTGATGGGGCTTCTGTCCATAGTGTTCGGCCTTTTTGTGCTGGGCGCGCCTGCAGTGGCGTCGATTGCCGTAACGGTGGTGACCGGCGTACTGCTGCTGATTTCAGGGGCATTGCAGGTGGTCGGCGGGTTCACCGTCGAGGGCACCGGCAACAAGATCCTGTCGCTTATTATGGGTGCGGTGATGCTGTTTCTGGGCTGGTCCTTCCTGGATCACCCGCTGCAGGGCACCGTGACGCTGGCGACGGTCTGCCTGATCCTGTTTATGGCAGGCGGTATCGCGCGGGTCATTTTGTCGTTCCAGATGAAAGGTACGCAGTATTTCTGGGCGACACTGATCTCGGGCGTGATGTCGATTGTTCTGGCGATGCTCATCTGGCGGTTCGCAGCAACCGATCCCGTCGTGCTGTTGCAACTGCTCGGCATCCTGTTGGGGATCGAAATGGTGTTCAACGGTCTGGGGCTGGTCTTCATGGCGCTCTTCATCAAAGACGCACCCAAAGGCGAAACAACTGAAGCGAAACAAGCTTAAACGCGGGGCATGGGCGCGGCCCTCCCCCGCAGGAGTGTAGACATGGAAAAGTTTGACAAAGTCCACGGGGTGGCCGCCCCGATGCCATTGATCAATATCGACACCGATATGATCATTCCGAAAGTGCACCTGAAAACGATCAAACGATCCGGCCTTGGCGTCGTACTGTTTGACGAGATGCGCTATCACGATCACGGCGGTGAGAATGAAGAGTTCATTCTGAACAAACCCGCCTATCGGCAAACCGAGATTCTGGTGGCCGGCGACAATTTCGGCTGCGGCTCATCGCGCGAACACGCGCCCTGGGCGATCAAGGATTTCGGCATCAAGGTTGTGATCTCGACCAGCTTTGCCGACATCTTCTTCAACAACTGCTTCAAGAACGGCATCCTGCCCATCGTGGTCGAGGAAGAACATCATGCGGTTCTGATGGAAGACGCGCATAGAGGCGAAAACGCCCGCATGACCGTGCATCTGGAAGATCAGCAGATCACCACATCCGATGGTGTCGTGATCGAATTCGAGGTGGATTCTCATCGTAAGCACTGCCTGCTGAACGGTCTGGACGATATTGGCCTGACGATGGAAAAAGACCATCACATCGAGAAGTTCGAGGATCATGCGGGCCAGGCACGCCCCTGGGTGTGATTCTGGGAACGAATCTGTTGATACTCAACTTTATGGGGACGCCACGGCGTCCCCATTCGCCTTCTTGGGGTTCTGAACGGCGAAACCACTACATATAGGTCTCGACTTGAAACACACGTCGGATTTGCGTCAAAAATGATGCAATCCCGCACCAGTTGCGCCATCATTTTGCCCAAAATTGAGTGTTTTCTGCCACCTGGCTTGAGCGAAATGTCGCTTATCGCCAATGTCGGCGGGTACAGGCACCCACCATGGCAAAACATTGGTGAGAGATGACATCTGCTGCAACGGTAACGTGGCAGGCACAAGTTGGAATGAAGTCGGCAAAGAATCGGCTAATCCAGTTTGAAAGGGTTCGGATAGTGATTGCGCGCACAACAGGGGCGGCAATTCGGGGAATATTGGTTGCACTTTTAGTGCTGACACCCGCGTTGTACTTGCCCGTATCATCAACGAATGGGACCGAGATTGTCGTCTTTCTCGCCATTCTCGCGTTTTTCCTGACCTTCGCCGAATATAATTCGGCCTTCCCAAGCTTTATTGAATTTCGCGACGCACCACCGGTGAACCGCCTGCGCTTTGTTGGGCTGGTTTCGATGGTCGCTTTCCTGACGCTGATCTGCAAAAACGCCTATTCGCCGACAGAATTGACCTCAGGTTTTTATGTGATCGGGTTGGGCGTCGCCAATGTGGTCGATTTCCCCTATTCACCCGTGCGTCTGATCGTGTTGATGCTGCCTGTCAACGCAAGCGCGCCGCTGATCGAACTTGTTCGTATCGCTGCCAGTGTGGCCTATGTCGCAGCTATGGTCACAATCGCCAGTTTCTACTACGCGGTGAAAATACGTGGTTGGCCCACCGGAAACGGAGCCTTCAACGTCTGGACCAATCTGCCGCTGTTCGATCCGACCAAGGGTGGCGATGTCGTGACCCGTCTGCAGCGTGATGGACGGTTGAACATCTCGATCGGCGTCCTGCTGCCGTTTGTAATCCCGGCTCTGATCAAGATCCTGACCGATTATGTGAGCCCGATCTCGCTGAACAGCCCCCAGACGCTGATCTGGACGTTGAGCGCTTGGGCCTTTCTGCCTGCTAGCATGATCATGCGGGGAATGGCGACACTGCGCATTGCAAACCTGATTGTCGAAAAACGCCGCGCCTATTCTACGACTGAAACAACACAGACCGCATGATTCGTGTTTTTCTGCTGCTTTTGCTGCCATTCGCGGCACAGGCAGAGACGATACGCATAGCCACCTTCAACACCGAACTCAGCCGTAAAGGACCGGGCATTCTGCTGCGCGATATCCGGCGCGAGGATGCGCAGGTTCGTGCTGTGATGCGGGTGTTGTTGGAAACCCAACCCGATATCGTTGCCTTGCAGGGCATCGACTGGGATCTCAATGGCGAAACGCTGACCGCATTCGGTGAGGCGCTGCGCGACGAGGGGCTGGACTATCCCTATCGCTTTACCGCCAAGCCTAATTCAGGAATGGAAACCAGTCTGGATCTGGACGGGGACGGGCAGGCCAATGGACCAAGAGATTCCCAAGGCTATGGCGAGTTCACCGGTCAGGGCGGGCTGGCCATTCTGTCCCGGTTTCCCATAGGCCATGACGACATGCAGGATTTCTCGGGAGTATTGTGGCGCGACCTGCCGGGGGCTGATCTGCCGACGGTCGATGGCACGCCATTTCCCTCTGAAGCCGCCCAGCGCATTCAGCGACTGTCCTCGGTGGCACATTGGATCGTACCAATCGAGTCCCCGATCGGCCACCTGAACCTGATGACATTTCACGCGACCCCGCCCGTTTTCGACGGACCCGAGGACCGGAACGGGTTGCGCAATCGTGACGAAATTCGCTTGTGGAACGCTGTGCTGGACGGTGCTCTAGGCCCTGCCCCACTCGGGCCTTTCGTGATTGCTGGGGATGCAAATCTGGATCCCACGCGCGGGGAAGGCCGGAAAGAGGCTATCCAGGGCTTGCTGGCAGACCCGCGGTTGCAGGATGCAAGGCCTGCCACCCCCTCGGGGGCATTGGCCACGGTTGAGTGGAAAGCCGTCGGAGAAATGCGGGTAGATTACGTTCTGCCCTCGGCAGATCTACGCGTTGTGGATGCGGGCATCTTTTGGCCCGACACGGGCGCAGACCTGCGCGCAATCGCCGAACAGGCCAGCCGGCACCGGCTTGTCTGGGTGGACCTGGGACATCGCTAACGCTGGTCAGGCCCGGGCAGTTCTGACCAAGGTCGCGTTCTGCTTGGCTGTTTTCGGGATCGCAGAAGCCATCGCCGTGTCCAAGTCGGTCGTCTGAAATCCAGGGATAAGGTCGCCAAAGAATGCGCCGTCCAAACTATGCGGCAGATCCCATAGATAGCGCATCTCAACCAGATGTGGCGCCAACTTCCAGAAGGGCCGCAGTGCCTGAATCGGCCACCATTTCATTGGGCTGACAGCTATTTCGGCACCGGTTACCCGCGACAAAGATTGCGCAATATCCCGGCCGGTCAGGGTAAACCCGGCATAAGGAACCTCGCAGAAACGGGGAAGGTCCTGGCGGATATCAGCCAACGCAACGGCCGCTCGGGTCAGGTCGGGCAGATAGGCCCAGGCGTGTGGGATATCCGGGCGACCGGGATAAACCATCTTGCCGCGTGCCAAAGGCTTGATCATAACCTGATCGAACCAGTTCCCCGAGGCGCAAGTGTCAATAAAATCACCTGCCCTGAGAAGAATCGTTCTTACCGAGGATTTTCGATAGGCTTCTTCCATCTCAACCCGGATCCTGCCCAGGGGATTTTGCGCCGCATGCGGTGTTGCACCCGACCATGGCCCCGGCGTTTGCGCGCCAAAAACATAGACATTGCCGGGAAGGATCACAGTTGCACCGTGATCCGCTGCCGCATTGATCACGTCACGATGCAGTTCGGGGACTTGTCGCGCCCAGTCCGGATAGGCCGGATTCCAGGCATTGACGACAACATCCACCCCTTCGACAGATCGCTTCAGGTCCTGCGTCTTGCGATCAAAGCAGTGTACGGTCCAGCCCGCCTCGCGAAAAGCTATTGCGGCATTGCGTCCAAACCGACCCGTCGCACCCAGAATAAGGACTGTTCCCGTCATATAAGCCTCCTCTTGTCCATCTAATATGAGCCATTCAGTTCAATTCAGGAATTGCCGCCAAACGCAGAACGTGTATTCATTTTTGAATGGACAAATCTATCACCCACTCTGACTGGTCTCTGATCCAAAGCTTTCTGGCCGTAGCGGAAACCGGATCTTTGTCTGCCGCTGCCCGGCAGTTGAACCGCAGCCAGCCCACCCTGGGTCGCCAGATCCACGCACTTGAGGATGAGCTTGGCGTCTCGCTGTTTGACAGGCATGCGCGGGGCTTGAAGCTAAGTGAAGTCGGAGCGCAGCTTTTCCCGATGGCGCAACAGATGCACGTAGCCATGAACGCGTTCAGCCTGACGGCCGCAGGCCAGTCTCAGGAATTGGAAGGGTCGGTGCGCATCACCGCGTCGGTCTTTGCCTCTCATCACCTGCTGCCGCCGATTCTGGCCCAAATACGGGCAGCAGAACCCGCGATACAACTGGAACTGGTCGCCACCGATGCCACCGAGAACCTGCTCTACCGCGAGGCCGATATCGCAGTGCGGATGTTTCGGCCGGAACAGATGGACATCATCACGAAACATCTGGGGGAAATCAGACTGTGCTTTTGCGCAAGCCGGTCCTATCTGGATCGTGCCGGCCGCCCCAATTCTCCCGACGATCTGTTGAGCCATGACCTTGTCGGGTTTGATGCGAACGAGCAGATCATTATCGGCATGCGCGAAATGGGCTGGCCGGTGAACCGGGACAGCTTTGCCACACGCTGCGACTTTCAGACTGCCTATTGGGAACTGGTCCGCGCGGGCTGCGGTATCGGTTTTAGCGCCGTGAGAGTTGCCGAGGCCGACCCAGAGGTAGAGGTTTTGGACATAAACGTCGAAATCCCTGCGCTGCCGGTTTGGCTTGCCGCACCGCAGGCGATGCGGCAAACGACACGAATCCGACGAGTCTGGGATATGTTGGCCGAAGGGATAAAGGCCGATCTCTGACTGATTCACACTATCCGTGACGTAGCAAGGGCACGGAAACCCGATTTCCCGTGCAGAACCTGCGTTTAGGCCGGTTCGTCTCATTGACCCGATGCGGCGCAGGCGCTAGGGCCTTTGCTGTCAAACGCAAGGAGATCCTTCATGTCCAACCCCTCGCTCCTCATCCTGCCCGGAGACGGAATTGGCCCCGAAGTCATGGCCGAAGTGCGCCGTATCATCGACTGGTTCGGTGCCAAGCGCGGCCTGGAATTCGACGTGAGCGAGGATCTGGTCGGCGGTGCCGCCTATGACGCCCATGGCAAACCGCTGTCGGACGAAACCATGGCCAAGGCGCAGGAGGCGGACGCAGTTCTGCTGGGTGCTGTTGGTGGACCCAAATACGACGATCTGGATTTCAGTCTCAAGCCCGAGCGCGGCTTGCTGCGGCTGCGCAAAGAGATGGACCTGTATTCGAACCTGCGCCCGGCACAATGCTTTGACGCGCTGGCGGATTTCTCGTCGCTGAAGAAAGACATCGTTGCCGGTCTGGATATCATGATCGTGCGCGAGCTGACCTCGGGCGTCTATTTCGGTGAGCCGCGCGGCATCTTCGAGGAAGGCAATGAACGCGTCGGCATCAACACCCAGCGCTATACCGAATCCGAGATCGAACGCGCCGCACGCTCGGCCTTTGAACTGGCGATGCGCCGGAACAAGAAACTGTGCTCGATGGAAAAGGCCAATGTCATGGAATCCGGCATTCTATGGCGCGAAGTCGTAAACCGGGTCGCTCAGGACTATCCCGAGGTCGAGCTGAGCCACATGTATGCCGACAATGGCGCGATGCAGCTGGTGCGTGCGCCCAAACAGTTTGATGTGATCGTCACCGACAACCTGTTTGGCGACATCTTGTCCGACTGTGCCGCGATGCTGACCGGTTCACTGGGTATGCTGCCGTCCGCCTCCCTGGGCTCACCAATGGCCAATGGCCGCCCCAAGGCGATGTACGAGCCGGTCCACGGTTCCGCTCCCGATATCGCCGGTCAAGGCAAGGCCAACCCCATCGCCTGTATCCTGAGCTTTGCCATGGCACTGCGCTACAGCTTCGATAAGGGGGCCGAGGCTGACCGTCTGGAAGCCGCGATCGAAAAAGTCCTGGCCGATGGTGTCCGCACCGGCGACCTGCTGGCCGACGAAGGGGTCACGCCGGTTTCCACCACGGAAATGGGCGACGCGATTCTGGCGGCGTTGGACGACAGCCTCTGATCAGAGGTCACACCCGAAAATAGAGGCGGCGCCAGATGCGCCGCCCAACTATAGCCGATGGCGTGGATCACTGGCACGTAGTCTGCTCGGGCTCTTGCCGCGGACGTCGCTAGTCTGTTTTGAGCCCAAAGTCACGAATGCTGCAACATGCATGAATGCCGGCTTTTGGTCACGCAGTAGCCAAACACAAGAATTGGTTTTCAGATCGTTTGGTCTATTGTGATCTATTATGCTCTGTCCCTGCTTCATCTACCCAAAAGGAAAGGGGGTTTGCCTTCACACCATCCAACATCCTCAATACTTCTGCCTTCCATCCCGCTTTGGTCTGTAGTGCCAATTGGGACGGTGGTCGGTGGTTTGGTTCGAGGATGGCATACTCATATCTGAGCGGTTTCGTGAAGGGTAAGAAAACCACTTTGCCATTCGAGAAGTTAAGTTCACGCTCAGTCGCAACTGTCAGCGGATCTACGATGCTGCAACACTGTCCTGAACTCACAAAGGGGATTAATGGCAGAAAGTACTGGCAAGTTACCGTTGGGTTGTATTCAGCGGCAACATTTTCAAACTCCTGCCGGATTTTTCGTTGAAACGGGTGTGAAGGATGCAGGCCGCCCATTGGCGTTCTATCCAGGTCTGATAAGGCCAAGCTCTGGCGCGATGATAGCGGATGATCGCGATCAAGGGCACAGAAGCAATCTGCCTGGATAAGCTCGGCGGAGTATTGGGGTTCTTTACCGGTTGAATGCTCGAAGTCAGCAAAGCCGAAGTCGATGTTTTGTGATCCCGCAAGCTCCATAATCTGAGGTGAGCTGCGAGTGGAAAGTGTTATGCGAATTTCGGGGTTTTCGCCAACTGACTGGCTTATGAAACGCGGGAACAAAAAGGCAGATGGACCAGGCATCGTTGCAATATTCAAGCTTCCGGCATGCCCTTTGATGAGACCTTCCATGGTGTTGGAGATCGACGCGAGGCGGTCAAGAATGCCTGTCGTTTCTGCCAAAAGATAATGCGCTTCGGGAACCGGCACCAAACGCCGTCCTTTACGTTCGAACAGCATCAGGCCCAGAGATTTTTCAAGGTTTTTCAACGCAAGACTGATTGCAGGCTGCGTCCGATTCAGTTTCTTGGCTGTTTGAGAGATGGAGCCGGTCTCCATCACCTCACGAAATACAGTTAGCTGGGTCAGGTTCATATATTTAAGTATAAGTAAAAATTTAGTTTAGTGAAATATAACAAATTTGTATTTATGCAATTTGTCTCTACGCTTGCAGGATCGAAGTTTGGGAAAACCGAAACCGAAATTCCAACAAGGGAGATGACAATGAAAATTGTAAAATGCTTGACTGGTCTAGCATTGGCGGGCGCGCTGGCCGCACCTGCGCTGGCGCAGGATCCGACCTTTTTCCGTATCGGCACCGGTGGTGCTGGCGGCACCTACTTCCCCATCGGTGGCACCATCGCCAATGGTATCTCAGCACCTCCGGGCTCTCGCCCGTGTGAAGAAGGTGGCCAGTGCGGTGTTCCGGGGCTGATCGCAATTGCGCAATCCACCACTGCATCGGTCTTCAACAACGCTGCCGTTGAAAACGGTGAGCTTGAGGCGGGTCTTGCTGCAGCTGACGTCACGCGTTCGATGTATATGGGCGAAGGCAAATTCGAAGGCAAACCGCATCCGAAACTGCGCATCGTGGCCAACCTGTTCCCCGAAGACCTGCACCTTGTTCTGCCGGCCGACTCGACGATCAACGATCTGAGTGATTTGGAAGGCAAGCGCGTTGGTATCGCGCAAGCTGGTTCTGGCACGCAGGTTGCCGTTTTGCAGATGCTGGATGCTTGGGGCGTTAACCGTGACAACATGGATGAGGCCGAGCTGAACAATAGTCAGAGCGCCGAACGTCTGGCCGATGGTCAGCTTGATGCCTATTTCTATGCCGCAGGCTGGCCGGTTGCAGCGATGGTGCAGCTGTCTTCGACCAAAGGTATGAATCTGCACTCGTTCAGCGATGAGGATCTGGCCAAAATCAATGAGATCATTCCGGCTTATATCCCTTCGGCCATCCCTGGCGGTGTCTATGAAGGTATTGACGCTGATACGAAGACCCCCGCAGTAAGCGCGATGCTGGTTGTATCCTCGGACCTGTCCGATGATCTGGTCTATCAGATGACCAAAGCTCTGTGGAATGACAATACTCGCAAGCTGCTGGATAACGGCCATGCCAAGGGCAAGCAGATCACACCGGACACGGCGTTGGACGGCGTGGAGGCGCTGGGTGTTCCGCTGCATCCGGGTGCCGAGAAGTTCTACAAAGAAGCCGGGCTTCTTCAGTAATTCTGTCTCACGAAACTTAAATGTCCGGTGCTCAGATCTGAGCACCGGGTACTCAAAATACGCGCAATCAGGGGGCCATCATGTCCGTGACACAAAAGCTTGATGACCACGAGCTGACAGCCGAGGAACTGGCTGCAATCGAAGAACAATTCGACGAAGGCGCCGCCGTCCGGCAGGTAACTCCGACAACCGGAATTGTTCTGCGCGTCGTCGCCCTGATCTTTGCATTCTACGAATTTTTCACAGCCGGGTTTGGCCTGCCTGCCGATCACTGGCACATGGGCATTTATCTGGCCCTGTTGTTCATTCTGGTCTACGCGACAATCCCGATTATCGGGGCCAAAAGCCTGTATGCGCTTAAAGTAAGCCGGTTTCGCATAGGCAACATCCCACTATACGACTTGGTCTTCATGGTGCTGGGGATCATCGCAGCGCTGTATGTTGGCGTCGCCTGGCGCGGCATTCCTTTTCTGGGTATCGAGGAACAGACGTTCCGCATGGGTAACCCCAATAGCTATGACGTGATCTTGGGCGTTATCATTATCCTGCTTGTGCTGGACATCGCGCGCCGCACCTTGGGTTGGGTGCTGCCCCTGATCATCTGTGTGTTTATCTCATATGCCCTGCTGGGGCCGTATTTCCCCGGATTGCTGCAACATCCCGGCGTGAACTTCAAAACCTTCGTGTCGTCGATGTATTTCCCGCAGGAAGGCATCTATGGCGTCACCCTTTGGGTTGTTTCGACCATCGTGTTTCATTTTGTGCTGTTTGGCGTGATCGCGCAGCGTACGGGGCTGGGGCAGCTGTTCATCGACAATGCAACTATTTTAGCGGGCCGTTATACCGGCGGTCCGGCAAAAGTGTCGGTGGTATCCTCGGCCTTCTTCGGCACGATCTCAGGTTCTTCGGTGGCCAACACCGTATCAACCGGCGCGCTGACAATTCCCAACATGAAGCGTCTAGGATACCCCGGCCACTTTGCGGGCGGTGTCGAGGCCGCATCTTCGGCTGGGGGACAGATCACGCCGCCAATCATGGGGGCAGCCGCCTTCATCATGGCCGAATTCCTCGAGGTTCCATATACCACGATCGTGATTGCAGCGATCTTTCCGGCCCTTCTGCACTATGTTGGCGTCTTTGCCGTGGTGCACCTGATGGCGCGCAAGCTGAACTTGAAAGGTCTGACCAAAGAGCAGCTACCTCAGTTCAAGGCGGTTTGGGCCGAAGGCTGGGCCAATATAGTGCCGCTGATCGGATTGTTGGTGGTCTTGTTCACTGGATATACGCCCTTCATGTCGGCCTTTTGTGGAATCTCGCTTGCCGTGATCGCTGGCATGTCGCGACTGAAGCACCCACCGACACTGATTTACGCAGCAGCGTTTCTGGCCTTTGTGTTGTGGAAATTCTCAGATGGTGGCTTTGACCTGACCATGACGGCAATCCTGTGCGGTTTGACAGTAGTCGCGACGCTGAACCCGCAGAAACGCATCGAAGTGCCCGCGATGCTGCAAGCGGTCGAGTTGGGCGTTAAATACTCGCTGGCCGTTGGCGCGGCGGCCGCAGCCGTGGGAATCGTGGTTGGAGTTATCAACACAACTGGTATCGGGTTTCGCATCGGTTTCATGGTGACGCAAGGCGCGGGAAATCTGGCGTCGGATCTGTACAATATGATTTCGCTTGGCAGTTTCCAGTTTTTTGCCATGGAAGATCTTCAATTGTTCATCTCGCTGGTTTTCATTGCCATCGTTTGCATTCTGATGGGCGCGGGCATCCCTACAACGGCGCTCTACATCATGTTGGTATCCGTCGCGCAGCCCGCACTGGCGCAGTTGGGCGTACCACCCATCGCCAGTCACCTGTTCGTGCTTTACTACGGTGTTGTGTCAGAGATTACGCCACCGGTCTGTACCTCAGCCTACGCTGCTGCGGCGATTGCCAATTCAAACCCGTTCCGAACAGGATTGTCTGCCTTTACCCTTGGCTTAGGGAAGGTTGTCGCGCCCATGGCCTTTGTCTATGCGCCGGTGCTGCTATTCGTGTCGTCAACCGGGTTTAACCTGTGGGAATTCACCTATACCGCGACCAGTTGCATCGCCGGGGTCATTGCCCTGTCGGCGGCTGTGGTTGGGTATTGGTTGAGCCCGCTGAATATCGCATCGCGCATTCTGTTGGCCATCGCTGGGATTATCTTTGTCGCGCCCAGCCTGACTGCTGATCTGATCGCGCTGGCCGTGGCGTCACCTGTCATCGTCACCCAACTGATCGCCCGCAACCGCAGTCACTCTCCGGCGTGAAACCATGACTGAACAAGTGACCATCATCGGCGCAGGGATCGTCGGCATTTGTTGCGCTTTGTCGCTACAAGAGCGCAACATTCCGGTTCGGCTGATTGACCGCGGTCAACCAGGGCAGGAAACCTCTTTCGGGAATGCAGGTGTAGTGTCGCCGTGGTCAATCATTCCGCAAGCGATGCCGGGCATATGGAAATCACTTCCCCAGATGCTACTGGATCCTAAAAGCGCGCTTTCGGTCAGAACCAGTTTCTGGCCAAAAATGATCCCCTGGGGGCTGCGGTTTTTGGGAAATTCCGGCGAAAGGTCAGTGCGCGAAATCTCGGACGCGATGGAGCTTTTGTGCCGCCCTTCTATCGACCTGTATCGTCGTCATCTTCAAGGCACCGGGCACCAAAACCTGATCACTGACAGCTACTATATTCACGCATTTCGCCATCGGAAGCAGGCTGATCTGAATGGGCTTGGATATCTGATCCGCCAGGAAAAAGGAGGCGATCTGGAGCTTGTCGATGGTGCTGAATTGCATCGCCTGGAACCTGCACTGTCAGAAGAATTCAAAGCCGCGATCGTGATCAAAGGTCAGGCACGCGTAACCTCACCAGGACGTCTGGGGGCAGTTCTGGCAGAAAAAGCACGCATGCAAGGGGCCGAGATCGTACAAACCGAAGTCTCCAAGTTGATCCAGACCCAAGATGGAAGTTGGCAGATTACAACATCACAGGATACGCTGCACGCCCCCAGGCTCATACTTGCGGCTGGGGTGTGGTCCGCCGACCTGCTGAAACCGTTTGGGCTGCCAGTGCCCCTTGTTGCCGAGCGCGGCTACCACGTTGAATTCCCGAACCGTTCAGTCCAATTGAACAACTCGGTCATGGATGTGGACGCAAAGGTCGTCGCAAGCTCGATGCTGGGCGGCCTGAGAGTCGCCGGCACGGCCGAATTTGGCAGCGTCGATGCGCCCGCTGATCCGCGCAAGAAAGAAATCCTGACCGAACAGGCAAAGGCGATGTTGCCAGACCTCGAAACAAGCGAGGCACGATTCTGGATGGGTCGACGGCCATCATTTCCGGACAGTTTGCCTGCAATCGGGCCGATCAACGGCTCAGACGGGCTGTATGCCGCGTTCGGACATTCACATTACGGGCTGATGATGGCCCCGAAAACCGGTGAGCTTGTGGCGGATCTTGTGTCCGGTCGCAGCCCGAACGTCGATATGGCCCCGTTTTCGTTGGCCAGGTTTTGAACACTCAAGTCAGAAAGGTCTAATAACAATGCCAATTTACCAAGGCGGTCAGAATATATGCGGCGCGTCGATCGGTGTTCTGTGCCTTGAAAGTTATTTTCCAAAACCGCCGGGCCATATCAAGAACCCATCCAGCCTGCCATTTCCGGTCCTGTATGAGATGATCGATGGCGTGACGGTCCCAACCTTGCTGAACAACCCTACGCCCGAATTACTGACCCCCTTCATTGAAGGAGCCAAGCGGCTTGAGGCTGAGGGCGTTCGTGCCATCACCGGCAGCTGTGGCTTCCTGGCCCTGTTTCAAAAGGAATTGGCAGCGGCGGTTTCCGTTCCTGTTTTTGCATCCAGCCTGATCCAGGTGCCGCTGGCTTATCACATGACCGGGGCCAGCGCCCCAGTGGGCGTGCTGACTGCGGATGCATCGGCACTGACGCCCCAGCATTTTGAAGGTGTCGGTGCAGCCGGTGTTCCTGTGGCAGTGAAGGGCTTGGAAGGTACATCAGAATTCGCCGAGGTGATCTTGCGGAACGCACGAACGAGGATGGATACTGATCTGATCGAAGCCGAGGTCTTGGATGCCGCTCGCAGTCTTATGCTTGAAGCTCCGGATATTCGGTCATTGGTATTGGAGTGTACAGATCTGCCGCCATATGCCACGCGCCTTCAGGAAGAACTGCGGCTTCCCATTTTTGACCTTACGACACTGGCGCATATGGCGCATTCTGTAGCCGCTCGGATACCTTACTCTGGAATGATGCCGTGGCAGCGCTGACCGCGCCGTGCCGTAGGTGGGTTGGAATTGAAGTAGACCTCAGCTGGTCAATCAAGGTACCTGTGGCCCTGCAACAATCCCCCGATCCATAGGAGTTTGAGTGCCCGTTGAACTGTACATCCTGATGACCGCTATTTGCGTTGGCGCTATGCTGCAAGTCGGGGTTGGCATCGGATTTAGCATCATTGCGGGGCCACCCATGATGATTATGCTTGGCACGCCGACGGCGGTTCCCATTTTGCTTCTGCTAAACACCGTTGTGTCAGCGGTGGCAACGGACCGGCATGTTCTGAAAAACAATCGGCGGATAATCGTCACTGCGGTCATTGGATGCTGCGTTGGAGTGGCTGCTGGCCGCATTGTTTATCCCCTTTTGAGCGAGGCGTTTGTTCTCGCCCTGACGGCCTGCCTGTTGTTAATCGGCTTGATTACAACCTTGCTCCCCTTGCGTGGCTCAATTGGAAACGTCGGGTTTTCAGCTGTTACCGGATTGTCCGGACTTGCAACTGTATGGGCGGCAACCCCGGGTCCACTTATGGTGTTCGGTTTGATTGCAAAGGGTCGGTCCGCCAAAGAGGTGGCAAAGCTGGTTCAACCAATAGCGCTGGTGGCATATGGCATCGCATTTTTGTTGCACAATCTGTCCGGGGCACAATCAATCTCGTATGGGTCGTCAGTATGGGGGTTCCTCGCCATAACCTTGATCGGAAGTTTACTTGGCCGTGCGACAGGTTCCTACTTGCCACAGGCGGTCGTCATAGCAGCGATCCGCGTGGTTTCACTGATCGCTTGCTGTGTTCTGTTCTATCGCGCCTATATGACGGCTTAATCTCAAAGGTCACACGATGATACGAAACGAAAATCTGCACAGATTTCCACGTGCCCAACTCATGTCTGGCCCAACACCTTTGGAGCACCTGGACAACCTATCGGCCGAGCTGGATATCGATCTCTGGCTGAAACGTGATGATCTGACCGGGCTTAGTTTTGGCGGTAACAAAACACGGCAGCTTGAATTTTATCTTGGAGATGCGCAGCAAAAAGGTGCTGATACCATTCTGATCACGGGCGCCGTTCAATCCAATTTTGTGCGATCTGCAGCCGCCGCAGCGGCCAAACTGGGTATGCAATCGGTGCTTCAGTTGGAAGAGCGTGTGCCGGACATGGGATCAGAGTATTATGCGTCCGGAAATGTACTCCTGGCACAAATCCTGGGTGCCGAGCAAATGAGTTACCCCGAGGGCGAAGACGAATCCGGAGCGGACGCGGCATTGCATGCACGCGCCGACGAATTGAAAGCCCAAGGTTGCACACCTTACGTTATTCACCTTGGCCTGCATCATCCGCCCCTAGGAGCCCTGGGTTATGTCGTCGCTGGGCAGGAATTGTACCGGCAGATGCCAGATTTCGATGCGGTCGTTGTCCCGTCAGGCAGCGGCGCAACACATGGCGGTTTGGTAACCGGATTGGCGCTGGAAGAAAGCATTGCCTCGGTGTTTGGGATTTGCGTGCGCCGGGATCGCGAAAAGCAAAAGGCTCGAATGAAAACCGTTCTCCAGAATCTTGCGGACTTGCTGGAAATCGACGCAGGTTTTCTACAGGATAGGATTGATGTTTGGGATGAAGCCTTGCCGCCAGGCTATGGCAAAGTGAATGCCAAAACACGCGCTGCTTTGGAGAAAATGGCCCGAACCGAAGGGGTTTTTCTAGACCCGGTCTATTCTGCCAAAACATTCGCCGGTTTGCTGGACCTGATCGAACGTGGAAAGATAAAACCAGGTGAGAAAGTCGTTTTGCTGCACACGGGCGGGTTGCCCGCACTTTTCGGGTATCAAAAAGAGCTAGTAGGCAACCCGGCTTGAGGTGTCCAAAGCACAAATCCGGATCAGGACCCTGCTTGGCTGTACTTTTAGTACCCAAACGATTTTTTTTTAGCCCGTTCCGGCTCGATTTGCGAATACGCAAGGTCAGCTTTGGTTCGCGAGTGGCAACTGAGTTCTTCGCTGGGAACGGCAGGATTGTTGCGCGATCTGTGAATTCGCATGACGAACGATCTTGCGAGCGCAGCGAGAGGCCGAAGCCGCATTGCGGCGGCGGCACTTACGATGAATGTCTCCTTCGGGCCGTGCGCGACGGTCAGGTTTTCGTCTGAAAAAGGTGAAGTTGTACTGCCTGTCGATGACCGTAACGAGCCCAAATTGTCGAATGCTGCGGAGCAGTGTTAATGTCTGCAAACGATGCTCTGGAAGCCGAAATGACCAAACACCCCAGTCAAATGAACGATGAAAGACCCACCATTCTCTGTGCTGCAGGCTTTGGTGACAATGCGAGCATGTATGACGATTTGGCTGACACCCACCTCGCCAACAGCTATCGTTTGCTACCCATCAATCTTCCGGGGTTTGGCGCTCAGCCTCTGGCAAAGGCAACAACTCTTGAAGCACTTGCACAAACCGTCGCCGACAAAGCGATCAAGCACGGAGCTGAGATCATTGTCGCTCATTCGGTTGCTTCAATCATAGCCTCCCTGGCCGCCAAAAGGGCCGACTGTCCTTTGACAACCATTATTTCTCTAGAGGGTAATATCACCGCCGAAGATGCCTATTTTTCTGGAACTGCCGCGGACTACAATGATCCGGTTGCGTTTCGTGCAGCGTTTCTTGAGCGGCTTGATGAAATGGCGAAAACGGCACCAATCATCCGACGGTATCGTAATGAAGTATTGAAGGCCGATACTCTGGCGCTGTGGCAACTCGGCACCGACGCACGGTATTTTTCAGCAGGCTGCGTGCCCGGCGAGCTTTTGCAAAGCGCGGCAAATGTGATTTATCTCTACAATCCTGACAACTGTCCGGACAGCACCGTCCGGTGGCTGGAAGAAAACAAGATGGATCGGATTATTCTCGAAAACGCCACTCACTGGGCGAGCGTTGATCAGCCCGAAAGGCTTGCAGAAATGATTGCTGAGGCACTCCACCGATAGGCGAACGCAGCCGTTCACAATTGGATAGATGAAAGTTGGCTTTGTATTGGATTTCCGCAAGAAACGGGTCGCGGTGTCGCGGTCACGTAAGCTAATCCGTTAGGTAATAGTTAGTGACGGATTCAGAAGACATGACAAACCAACCCATGCCAGCAATGGATTTAACAGCCGGCGTCATGCTGCTTTTGCTCGCCGCGGTTTGGGGCGGGTCGTTCTTTTTTGGTGAGGTAGCCCTGTCAGAGGTGCCACCACTTACAATTACATTGCACAGGGTTTTTTGGGCGGTTCCTATTCTTGCGCTAATCGTCATATTCAAAGGACTGAGTGTTCCACGCACCCCTCGGGTATGGGGCGCCTATCTCGTAATGGGGGCGCTCAATAACGCCATTCCGTTCTCGCTGATCTTCTGGGGGCAAACGCAAATCGACAGCGGGCTGGCTTCAATCCTAAATGCTACGACAGCAATGTTTGCAGCGGTCGTGGCGGGTTTGCTTCTTAAGGACGAGCCCTTTACTCCGAAGAAGATAGCAGGTGCTGCACTGGGTATTTTGGGTGTGGCCTTCATTATGGGGCCAAGCGCATTGACCGAGTTCAATCCGAGCAATCTGGCACAGCTGGCTATTCTTGGGGCGACGCTCTCCTATGCATTTGCCGGTGTATGGGGCAGGACTGCTCTTTCGGGTCAACCACCGCTGGTGAATGCGCTTGGTATGCTGATCGGCAGCACAGTGCTTATGATCCCGATTGTTCTCGTGATGGATGGCCCCCCAAACTTGGCTCTGTCTTCTGGCGTATGGGCTGCGCTTCTTGGGATGGCCGCACTATCAACAGCACTGGCCTATGTTCTCTATTTCGCAATCCTTGCGCGCGCAGGTGCTGCCAACCTTCTTTTGGTAACCTTACTGATTCCACCGTTCGCTATCGGCCTTGGCGTTTCATTCCTGGGTGAAAAGATGGAGCCAGAGGCTTGGGTCGGGTTCGCCATCATTGCCCTTGGCTTTGCTGTAACCGACGGCCGGCTTTTTTCCCGCTTTGTCAGGCGCAAGTCCCAACAAGCAGAATGAGGCGCTTTCTGGAATACTATTGACCACCACATTAAGGAGTGACGATCCTCGTCGTCACCAACTGACCCGGCCAAGCGTCGGGTCTATTTTTGAGTAGCGGACATTCAGCAGGGGCAACCGAATGGCCGGAAAGTCCCGCATATCGGAAGTTGCCATGTTGGCAGCGGCAGAGCAGTTCAGACGTGGAATTCACCTTGATACGGATGCAAATCGGGCATTCTGCACCATATGCTGTCATTGGCTGACCCTGCGCGCCGACTTTTCCTTGCCTACATCAGTTGCCAAAGATGTTGTTCAGCAGGTTGTTGATCGCATTTTCGAACCCATTGCCCTGATTGCGGCGCTGACGTCTGGGTTGCTCTTGCCGGACGGGCGGATCGGGGGCCAGCATTGGCAGCGGTGTGGGCGTCATCCCCTCGGTCACGCGCACCATCGTCTCTTTCCAAATCTCGGCTGGCAACCCGCCGCCGGTCACGCCGGACAGGGGGGTGTTGTCGTCATAACCCATCCAGACTCCGGTCACATAATCAGCCGTGAACCCGATGAACCAGGCATCCCGCACCGCCTGCGTGGTGCCGGTCTTACCTGCCACCTGCCAGCCGGGCAGTTTCGCGCGCCCGCCCGTGCCTTCGGACACGACACGTTCCATCATCCAGGTCAGTTGCTTGGCTGCCTTATCGTTGATCACCCGCTCACCGATGCCGGTGCTCGTCGCCATCAGAGGGGCGTCGTCCCCCAGCAGCTTCAGCTCGGTCAACCCATAGGGCTCAACTGCAGAACCGCCGTTCAGGATACCGGCATAGGCCCCCGTCATCTCGATCAACGTGCTTTCTGACGCGCCCAGCGCCAGCGCAGGGCCCTCGGCCAGATTGCTTTCTATGCCGAACTCACTCGCGACGGTACGGACATTTTCCAGACCGGCAACCTCGGCCACTTTCACGGCCGGGATGTTCAACGAGTTCTTGAGAGCATCAGCAAGCGTGACGCGCCCATAATGCTTGTTGGTGTAGTTCTTGGGGCACCATTGCCCCGAACCGGCGATATTGATGCAATAGGGCTCGTCCACCACCGTATCCAGAGGCGAATAGCCCAGTTCCAGCGCGGTGGCATAAACGAAGGGTTTGAAGGATGATCCGGTTTGCCTCAGCGCCTGTGTGGCCCGGTTGAAGGCGCCCGATACGCGGGTCTTGCGCCCGCCGACCATGGCGCGCACGGCCCCATCTGCGGACATCACCACAATCGCGGCCTGCGCCTTGGACCCTTCGCGCACCTTTTCCTTGAAGATATATTGCAATGCCTCTTCTGCGGATTTCTGCAGGCGCTGGTCCAGCGTGGTTCGGATCACCACATCATCGGTGGTGTCGGACCCAAAAAAGCTGGGCAGTTCCGTGATGACCCAATCGGCAAAATACCCACCGGCGCGTGCAGCCGCAGCCTCGGACAGTTGCGCCGGGCTGCTGCGGGCACCGCTGGCCTGAGCAGTGGTCAGATAGCCCTGCGCCTCCATCAGCCCAATCACCAACTGCGCCCTATCCTGCGAGCGTTGCAGGTTATTTGTCGGCGCATACCGCGTCGGCGCCACCAGCAGACCAGCCAGCATCGCCGCCTGCGAGGGGCTGACCTCGGCGGCAGAAATCCCGAAATAGCGCTGGCTTGCGGCCTCGAATCCGCGCGCACCGGACCCGAGGAAGGCACGGTTCAGATAGATGGTCAGGATTTCATCCTTGGAGTATTTGACCTCCATCGCGATCGCATAGACAGCCTCTTTGCCCTTGCGCCACAGGGATCCCTGACGGCAATCAGCCTCATAGGCGGCCTCAGACTCCCATTCGCTGGGCACATAAGGCACGCCCAGACACAACAGCTTGGCCGTCTGCTGGGTGATCGTCGACCCGCCATGGCCAGACAAAGGCCCGCGTCCTTCGCGCAGGTTGATACGCACAGCGCTAGCGACACCCCGAGGACTGACGCCGAAATGGCGGTAGAATCGCTTGTCCTCGGTGGCGACCACTGCGTTTTTCAGATACGGAGAAACCGTGTCCGCGGTGATTACCCCGCCGAACTGATCCCCACGCCAGGCAAAGACTTTGCCATCCCGATCCAACAACGTGACCGACCCGCGCGCGCGCCCGTCTAGCAAAGCATCGACATCAGGCAAAGAGGTATAGACAACCCCGACAGCCAGCGCCAGCAACAGAGCGGCCACAGCGCCCACGCGCCAGCTTACCCCCCAGATCAGGCGCCAGACCCAGCGAAACAACCGGCGAAAAAAGCCACCACCACCGCCGGATTTCCGGCGTGTCTTTCTCCGTGTGCTTTTGCGGGTTGTCGTTTTGCGCGCCGCAGCCTTTTTGCCTGCGGGTTTCGCAGTGCCTTTGGTCGCCGTGGGTTTTCGCCCCTTCGACGCGTATCTTTTGTCCGCCACAAGCGGTGCCTTGCGGCGCCTGGACTCAGTCATGCTCAAACTCTGCCCGGTTATCGTTTTGAGGCACCATACCCTGCTATACCGATGAAGTAGAGGTCTGAATTTCCGGAATACACCCTCTCTAACTCGCCTATAATTTAGTCGATATGCAGAATCTGTGCAAAAATTGTGCACTCACTCACCAATTCCTCCCGAATTTGACCACTGAACCGTTCCTTACACAGCTTCGGCACGCTCTTTTTCTGCAGGTGCAAACACGCCGGACAGACCGGGGAAGCAGAGGGGAACAGCGTGAAACTGATTATTGCAACAATCAAACCGTTCAAGCTCGAGGAGGTGCGCGAGGCACTGACCGACGCGGGCATACGCGGCATGATGGTAACCGAGATCAAGGGCTTCGGCTCGCAATCGGGGCACACGGAAATCTATCGCGGCGCCGAATACGCGGTGAACTTTGTACCCAAGATCAAGCTTGAGATCGTGGTGCCCGCCATGATGGCCGACCAGATCGTAGAAACCATCACCAAATCCGCCAAGACCGGCAAGATCGGCGACGGCAAGATTTTCGTCCTCGACGTTGAGCAGGCCCTGCGCGTGCGGACCGGGGAAACGAACGAAGAGGCGCTTTAAGCGCCCCCACTCAACACTATTCGAGGACTGACAATGAACCTGATGAAATCTCTCATCCCTGCCGCCGCGATAGTCGCGCTGCCGCAGATTGGCCTAGCGCAGGAGGCCGCCACCGGCGAAGCCGCGCTGCACACACAATACATCTTCACAACGCTGCTGTTTCTGATGGCAGGGTTCCTGGTGTTCTTCATGGCCGCCGGCTTTGCCATGCTCGAAGGCGGGCTGGTGCGGTCGAAAAACGTGGCCATGCAGATGATCAAGAACGTGGCGCTGTTTTCCTTTGCCGCGATCATGTACTGGCTGATCGGCTTCAACCTGATGTACCCCGGCGACGGCTGGACCATCGCGGGGTGGGTTGGACCGTTCTTCAAAACCACGGTCCTGGATCCGGTGGGCGTGGGTGCTGACGCCGCGGCATTGGATTATGCTTCGGTTGGTTCGGACTTCTTCTTCCAGCTGGTGTTTGTGGCTGCAACCGCGTCGATCGTATCGGGTGCTGTAGCTGAACGTATCAAACTGTGGCCCTTCCTGGTTTTCGTGATTGTTCTGACCGGCGTCATGTACCCGATCTCAGGCTCGTGGCAGTGGGGCGGCGGCTGGTTGTCCGAGGCTGGTTTCTCGGATTTTGCCGGCTCGACCATCGTGCATTCGGTTGGCGGCTGGGCGGCTCTGGCAGGTGCCCTGATCCTGGGTCCGCGGATTGGCAAGTACAAAGACGGCAAGGTTCATCCGATGCCCGGTTCGAACCTGGCGCTGGCCACTTTGGGGACATTCATCCTGTGGCTGGGGTGGTTCGGCTTCAACGGCGGCTCGCAGCTGGCGATGGGAACCGTGGGTGACGTATCCGACGTGTCGCGGATCTTTGCTAACACCAACATGGCCGCAGCGGCAGGCGCAGTGGCAGCCCTGATCCTGACACAGCTGCTGTACAAAAAGCCTGATCTGACCATGGTGCTGAACGGCGCGCTGGCCGGCCTGGTGTCGATCACTGCGGAACCGCTGGCCCCGACGCTGTTCGGCGCGCTTTGGATCGGTGCCGTAGGCGGTATCATCGTGGTCTTTGCGGTTCCAATGCTGGACAAGTTCAAGATCGACGACGTTGTCGGTGCCATCCCGGTTCACCTGTTCGCCGGGATCTGGGGCACCATCGCCGTGATCTTTTACGGCGAAGCCAGCCTGGGTACGCAGCTTTTGGGTATCCTCGCCTACGGTCTGTTCACCTTTGTCGGCGCTTTGATCCTGTGGTCGATCCTGAAGGCCACCGTCGGCATTCGAGTCAGCGAAGAGGATGAGATCAACGGCCTGGACATGGCGGAACTGGGCATGGAAGCGTACCCAGAGTTCTCAAAGGGCTGATATCCAACCCAATCCAACAAAAAACCCGGGCGGTGTCGCCCGGGTTTCTTTTTTTTCCGCAGATTTAAACTCCGACGTCGATAATCGCTTTGGCCAGAATCGGAACCGTGTTGGCATTCAGCCCGGCAATGTTCAGACGGCTGTCGCCGACCATGTAGATGCCGTGATCAGCGCGCAGTTGTTCCACCAGTTCCGGTGCCGCGCCCAAGCGCGAGAACATGCCGCGATGCTGGGCGACAAAGCCGAACCGGTCGGAGCCGCTGTGGCGTTGCAGCTCATCGGCCAGTTGCTGGCGCAGCCCCAGCATGGACAAGCGGATCTCTTCCAGCTCGGCCTCCCAGTCGGCCCGCAGGACGGGGTCGGTCAGGATCGTGGTGACCACGCGCGCGCCGTGGTCGGGCGGGAATGAATAGTTCTGGCGGTTCAGAAAGGCCAGCGTGCTCTGGTTCAACGCGGTCTGTCCCGCATCTGCGCTGATTGCCATCAATAGGCCCGTGCGTTCACGGTAGACGCCGAAATTCTTGGAACACGACGCCGCGATCAGGCATTCCTTGACCGAAGACGCAACAAGGCGAGTCGCCTGCGCATCCTCTTCCAGACCGTCGCCAAAACCCTGATAGGCAATGTCGATCATCGCCACGAGGCCAAGCTCGTTGATGATGTTCACCACTTCCTGCCACTGCACCAGGTTCAGGTTGGCCCCGGTCGGGTTGTGGCAACAGCCGTGCAACAACACCACGTCGCCCGACTTGGCGGTTTTCAGATCGGCAACCATGCCGTCGAAATCGACGCCACGAGTCTCGCCATCGAAATAGCGGTATGGAACCGCTTCGATCCCCAGGTAATTCAGGATCGACAGATGGTTTGGCCAGGTCGGGTTCGAGACGAACACGCGGGCCGAGGGGTTGGCCATGCGGATCATCTCAAATGCCTGACGGCAAGCACCGGTTCCGCCGGGCGTAGCCACAGCGGCAATGTTGCCACGCGGCACCGATGTGCGCAGGATCAGGTCAATCATCGCATCCGCATAGGCCGGATCACCAGCCAGACCGGTATAGGCCTTGCTTTCCTGCTCTTCCAGAATGCGCTTTTCGGCGGCCTTGACCGCGCGCATCACTGGCGTGATACCTTCGGCATTCTTGTAGACGCCAACACCCAGGTCGATCTTCTGATCGCGCGGGTCTTCGCGGTACATCTGCATCAGCGCTAGAATCTTGTCGGCAGGTTGCGGTTTGAGATGTTCAAACATCAGGTCTCTCCGGTTGCGACGGGCAGGGTCGGGAAGGCACCCCATTCAGCCCAGGAGCCGTCATAAAGCGAGTGGTCTTTCTTGCCCATGCGCTCGAGCGCAAGGCTGAGGATCGCGGCGGTCACACCCGACCCGCATGAGGTAATCGCCGGTTTCGACAGGTCGACGCCAGCGGCCTCGAAAATGGCGCGGCATTCCTCGGGCGATTTCATCGTGTGATTCTTGTTCAGCAAGGTGCCGAAGGGGACGTTTCGTGATCCGGGAATACGACCAGACCGCAGCCCTTCGCGCGGCTCGGGATCGGTACCCGCGAAGCGACCGGCTGCGCGTGCGTCGATGATCTCGTGATCCCCCAGCTTGGCTGCGGCAGATACCTGCGTGACATCACGCACCAGATGGTTCTGAACCCGCACGGTCATGTGGCGGTCGCGGATAACAGGCGGCAGGTCTTCAACCTCTCGCCCCTCGGCAAGCCATTTCGGCAAGCCACCGTCCAGCACGGCAATGTTGTCCTGCCCCATCAGGCGGAACATCCACCAGACCCGCGCGGCCGAGGACAACCCCGAGCCGTCGTAGACCACCACCTGATGGCCATCCCCCACGCCCATCGCCCGCAGGCGCGACATGAATTTCTCGACCGGAGGCACCATATGCGGCAGGTCCGACCGAAGATCGGCAATATCATCAATGTCAAAGAATCGCGCGCCGGGGATATGGGTCGCGTCATATTCCGCTTTGGCGTCGCGTCCGTGTTGCGGCAGATACCATGATCCGTCCAGGACCCGCAGGTCCGGATCCTTGAGATGGGCCGCAAGCCATTCGGTTGAAACGAGGGTTTTGGGATCGTCCTGCATCAATGCCTCCCCTATGCGCGCTTGGTTTGTCCCTATACGCGCGCGCATGTCTGTTCAAGGCTGGATGGCGGCCTGTACCGCTAACGGGCCCGCCTGAGGCGGAAAAACTGAGCGATCCCGATCAGACTGATCAAAATCCAGAAGGATTCGATCAGCATCGAGGCCAAATTGAAGTTCTCAAACAGCGAATAGACGATCAGAATCGACCCCAACAGGTTTACCACTGGAAAGGCCAGGTCGTCGGAATTCATCATCCGCATCTGCGTGGCGAAATACGCAGCGACCACGATCATCGCGCCGATTGAGCCAATTCCATCCGCGATGGTCAAAGTGTCAAGAAACGCAGTCATGATCAGCCCTTGCCGTTTTCAGGAAACTCGCTGTGCTGCCCATAATGGTGCATGTTCAAAAACGCAGTCCCCTGCGCGCCCGCGCGATAGCCATGCGGCAAGTCGGCGGCAAAGCGCAGCCCCTGCCCGGCGTTCAGCGGCACCCAGGCCTCTCCACGCAGGATTTCAAGCGTTCCGGAAAGGACAAAGACCTCTTCGGTGACGCCCGCCGCATGGGCAGGCGACTCGTGGCTTTGGTTCGGGGTCAGGCTGACGTGAAAGGTCTCGGCCCCCAGCGCGGGATCAAAGGGAAAGACGATCTTGACTTCGATACTGCCCGGAAAGGTCACGGTCTGAAACACCGATGGATCGCCATTCGCCGTTTCAATCAGCGCGCTCAGCGGCAGTTGAAACCCTTTGGCGATCTTCCACAGCGTTGCAATGGTCGGGCTGGATTCGCCACGCTCGATCTGACCCAGCATGGCTTTGCTGACGCCGGTCATCTCGGCGACTTTGGACAGGCTCAGCCCAGATGCGGCCCGCATGTCCCGTAATTTCAGCGTGATCTCGTCCGGTGCCATGATGATGTCTTTCGAATCCTCTTGTGCGTTATAGCGCACATGTGGTACGTGCGCTATAACGCACAAACCCCAAGACATGCAACCCGAGGCAATAGGGAAACAGCATCATGCCTTTGTACCGATCCAGAACCTCAACCCATGGCCGCAACATGGCCGGTGCCCGTGGCCTGTGGCGCGCGACCGGCATGGGGGATGATGACTTCGGCAAGCCGATCATCGCCATCGTCAACTCGTTCACCCAGTTCGTGCCGGGCCATGTCCACCTGAAGGATCTGGGCCAGATGGTCGCGCGCGAGGTCGAGGCCGCGGGTGGTGTTGCCAAGGAATTCAACACCATCGCGGTGGATGACGGTATCGCCATGGGCCATGACGGGATGTTGTATTCGCTGCCCTCGCGTGAGGTAATCGCGGATTCTGTTGAATATATGGTCAACGCGCACTGTGCTGATGCGATGGTCTGCATCTCGAACTGTGACAAGATCACGCCCGGCATGCTGATGGCCGCGATGCGCCTGAACATCCCCGCCATTTTCGTCTCGGGTGGGCCAATGGAGGCGGGCAAGATCGACATCGCCGATCTGGACGCCAAAAAGATCGACCTCGTGGACGCTATGGTGGCCGCCGCTGACGACAAGTTCACCGATGAGCAGGTTCAGCATATCGAGGAAAACGCCTGCCCGACTTGCGGGTCGTGCTCGGGCATGTTCACCGCCAACTCGATGAACTGTCTGGCCGAGGCGCTGGGTCTGGCGCTGCCGGGCAACGGCTCGACTCTGGCCACACATGCGGACCGCAAAGAGCTGTTCCTTGAAGCCGGTCGCCGGATCGTCGAGATCACCAAACGGCACTATGATCTGGACGAGAAAGGCTTCCTCCCGCGCGAAATCGCCACGTTCGATGCGTTCGAAAACGCAATGAGCCTGGATATCGCCATGGGCGGATCGACCAACACGGTGCTGCATCTGCTGGCCATCGCGCATGAGGGCGAGGTGGATTTCACCATGACCGACATGGACCGTCTCAGCCGTCAGGTGCCCTGCCTGTGCAAAGTCGCACCCAATACCGAAAATGTGCATATGGAAGACGTCCACCGCGCCGGTGGCATCTTCTCAATTCTCGGGGAACTCAGCCGCGCCGGGCTGCTGCACGAGGATTGCAGCACGGTCCATTCCGGCACGATGGGTGAGGCGATTGCCAATTGGGACATCAAGGTGGCCAACAACCCCAAGGCGCAAGACTTGTTCAAGGCCGCGCCGGGCGGTGTGCGCACCACGCAGGCCTTCAGCCAGTCAAACCGGTACAAAGAGCTGGACACCGACCGCGAAGGCGGCGTGATCCGGTCGAAAGAACATGCGTTCAGCCAGGATGGCGGTCTGGCGGTTCTGTTCGGCAATATTGCCCGCGACGGCTGTATCGTGAAAACAGCCGGTGTCGATCCGGCCAGCCTGACCTTCACCGGGTCGGCCTATGTCTGCGAAAGCCAGGATCAGGCTGTGAACGACATTCTGACCAGCAAGGTCAAAGAGGGCGACGTGGTGGTCATCCGCTATGAAGGCCCGCGCGGCGGTCCGGGGATGCAGGAAATGCTGTACCCGACGTCTTACCTGAAATCCAAAGGTCTGGGAAAAGCCTGTGCTTTGCTGACGGATGGACGGTTCTCGGGTGGAACCTCCGGCCTGTCGATCGGCCATGTCTCACCCGAGGCGGCCGAAGGTGGCGAGATCGGACTGGTGCGCCAGGGTGACCGTATTGAGATCGACATCCCCAACCGCTCGATCCATCTGGCAGTCTCAGATGAAGTGCTTGCCGAACGACGCCAGGAGCAGGATGCAAAAGGCTGGATACCGGCAGCGCCCCGCAAGCGCAAAGTCTCAACCGCGCTCAAAGCCTATGCCAAACTGACAACCAGCGCGGCAAAAGGGGCCGTGCGGGAGGTCTAAGACATAAGGGCCGGACACCAAATCAAGTGATCCGGCCCAATCAATTCCCAAAGCGCTCCCGCGCCTTCTGGCGCTATCGGCTTCGGTCTTGGGCCTGGCGCGGCGCATAGCGCGGCGCCAGGCCCAACCAGAGGAGATGTTTCGCAAGATACATTGCCGATGGGCGGGAGAAGGTGATTTCCAGCTCAATCCCCAAGCTTGGCGTGGACTTCATCCAGATCAATCTCGGCGATCGGCATCTTGTTGGCCGGATCTTCAAAATCGTATTTGAACAGATCGAAATCTTGTTTGTAGATCTCGTAGACAAGATGCATCGACAGGTCGTCGAAATAGTCCTCGACAGGATGCTTTCGTTTGGGTCCGTGGCCTTCGGATTCGTTGAACCGCGGGATTTCGGACAGGGCCACCTTGTGTGGCGTGTCCAGGTTGCTCAGAACACCTTGCATCCCATCGTTGAACTTCTCGGTCCAGAAGATGCGATCATATCGTCCGCCATTTGCAATAAAGGTCGACACATGGCCAGACATGGCGGACCAGTGGATATCCGGATCCATGGGCCGGCGCCACCTGATCGTGTCACGAGCAAATAACAGGAATCTGCGGAAACTGGCGACCTGGTCGAAATCACCCTGACCGTCCTCTCCGCCAACCTCGATGCCGTAATTGTAGATCAGCGTCGGCACCAGATTGCCGCGATACCGTTTGCCGTTGCGCTGAATTCCACAGATCTTGTCAAAGAACGAACTGAGAATTCGCGTGTACGGGTTCCGCACGCAGGTGAAAGAAAAGGAGTTGTGATTTCGGACATTTGTCGAAATCGGCTCCTGGCTGGGACCGAACGCCCACTTATGCATCCCGTCCTTGGCATCGTGGATATCGCCGTCAAAAAACCGGCCATGATCCGAAAAATACATGATTTGCCCGATGGTTGAGCATGCACATTTCGGGACAACACGGTAAACCATGCTCTCGCTCTCGGTCATCCATGTACCGGGAAAACCCATTTGCTGCGCCTCCTCAACAGGTCGTAACTCACTATTCGCGCCTGCTTTTGTATCTACAGAACCAAAAATAATCTGTTTATTCAATCGCTCATCCTCAGTATCACAGAGGGAACCGGGCAGAAACGGATAACAAAGAACTGAAATGGCAAAAATTGCCTACATTTTGTTGTGCCACAAGGACCCTGACGCAATCATTGCGCAGGCCGAGCAGCTAACCGCCGCTGGCGATTGCATGGCCATACATTTTGACGCCCGCGCAAGTCGCGAGGCCTATGCACGCATTCAGGGCGCTCTTCAGGCCAATTCGAATGTCACTTTTGCAACCAAACGCATCAAATGCGGTTGGGGCGAGTGGTCTTTGGTACAGGCCACATTGAACGCAGTGCAAGCCGCCCTCGAGGCCTTTCCCCGCGCGACGCATTTCTACATGCTGTCAGGGGATTGTATGGCGATCAAAACAGCGGAATACGCGCATCAGTTCCTGAACGACAACGACAGGGATTTTGTCGAAAGCCACGACTTTTTTGCCAGTAACTGGATCAAGACCGGCATGAAAGAAGACCGGCTGATCTATCGCCATTTCTTCAATGAACGCACCCAGAGCAGACGATTCTATACATCCTATGACGTACAGAAAAAACTTGGTCTGACCCGCGAGGTTCCGGCTGACATCCAGGTCATGATCGGCAGTCAGTGGTGGTGTCTGCGCCGTCATACTGTTGAAATGATCTTTGAATTCCTGGCCCAGCGCCCGGATGTAATCCGCTTTTTCTCGACCACCTGGATACCGGATGAGACCTTCTTTCAAACGCTTGTCCGCCACCTTGTTCCCCGTGAAGAGATCGACAACCGAACGCTCACATTCCTGATGTTCTCGGACTACGGAATGCCCGTGACATTCTATAACGACCATTACGACATGCTGTTAGGGCAGGATTTTCTGTTCGCCCGCAAAATCAGCCCCGAGGCACATGAGCTGAAGGACCGGTTGGGCCAGCTCTATTCTGCGGATGGGGTGGATTTTCACATCTCGGATGAAGGTCGCAATCTCCATAGTTTCTTAACCGCAAGAGGGCGCGTCGGACGCCGCCACAAGCAAAGGTTCTGGGAGGCCGGAAATACGCTGGGACCGGACCGCGATGTTTTCCTGATCGTGTGCAAGAAATGGCATGTGGCCAAGCGTCTGGTCGATCAGATTAAGTCCGAAACCGATATCCCTTGTGTCGAGTATCTGTTCAACGAACAGGATACGGCTCTGCCCGATCTGGGCGGCATCGAAACGACCTTGCTCAAACGGTCCCGCCACCGGCGTGCTCTTGTGCGGATGCTGTTTGACAGTTTCGAAACCGACCGACTGGTTCTATGCATCGATCCCTCAGATATCGAAATCATTCAGGACTTCTGTGCAGATCAGGTCAAAACCCATGTGCTTGAAGTCGTGTGTGAATATTCCGACGATTACCTGATCGGCCACGCCCGCCGTGTGGGGTTGGCCGGTCAGGACAGCCCGACCGAAACCGTGGCACGGCTTGTCCCAACTTTGCACAACGCGATGGAATACGAATCCGAGTTGATCCGGGGCACCGCGCTGGATCGACATGCACGCCTGCGGGAAACCAGCGACCGGACAGAAAACGAAGACGCCATTGTCCGGTTTCTGAATGTTTCACAGGAACAGGCGCAGGCCATCATGCGATTGGATTATTTGTTTGCAGATTGATGAGCCGGCGGCACCATCAGGTACCGCCGACAGCACGATCAGATGTCGAACTTGACGCCTTGCGCCAGCGGCAGCTCGGCTGAGTAGTTCACGGTGTTGGTCTGACGGCGCATATAGGCCTTCCACGCATCCGAGCCGCTTTCACGCCCGCCACCGGTTTCCTTCTCGCCACCAAATGCGCCACCGATCTCGGCCCCCGATGGCCCGATATTGACATTGGCAATGCCACAATCCGATCCCGCTGCGGTCAGGAATTGCTCGGCCTCGCGCAAGTTCAGAGTGAATACGCAAGACGACAGACCTTGCGGTACGTCATTTTGCAATTCGATGGCTTCGTCGAACGCGTCGTACCCCATGACATAGAGGATCGGCGCAAAGGTTTCGGTCTTTACGGTTGCTGTCTGGCCAGGCATCTCGACAATCGCGGGCTGCATATAGACACCGGCGGGGACGTTTTCGGTCACGCGGTCGCCACCAAAGACTGCGCCGCCTTCGGCCTTTGCAGCGTCCAGCGCAGCGGTCATGGCCGCGCCCGAGGCTTCGTCCACCAGCGGACCGATCAAAGTGCCTTCGATCAGCGGATTGCCGATGGGCAGACCGGCATAGGCTTTTTTCAACCGGCTCACCAGCTCCTCGCGGATCGAGTTGTGAACGATCAGACGGCGCAGCGTGGTGCAGCGTTGACCGGCTGTGCCGACAGCAGAAAAGACAATCGCACGCACGGCCATTTCCAGATCGGCCGAAGGGCCCACGATCATCGCGTTATTGCCGCCAAGCTCGAGAATGCATTTCCCGAACCGCTGCGCCACGATGGGGGCTACGGCACGGCCCATCCGTGTGGACCCGGTCGCCGAAATGACCGGCACGTCCTCGCTGGCCACCAGCGCCTCGCCCAGCGCGGCACCTCCGATCAGGGTCTGCAGCAGGTGGTCGGGCGCATCACCAAATCGGGCCAGTGCACGTTCAAAGATCTTCTGGCAGGCCATCGCGGTCAAAGGCGTCTTTTCAGACGGCTTCCAGATCACCGGATCACCGCAGACCAGCGCCAGCGCGGCATTCCACGACCAGACCGCCACCGGGAAGTTGAAGGCCGAGATCACGCCCACCGGTCCTGCCGGGTGCCACGTTTCCATCATCCGGTGGCCCGGGCGCTCAGATGCGATGGTCAAACCATAAAGCTGGCGCGACAGGCCGACGGCGAAATCGCAGATGTCGATCATCTCCTGCACTTCACCCAGACCTTCCGAGGTGATCTTACCAGCTTCCCAGCTGACCAGCGCACCCAGATCGTCCTTGGCGGCGCGCAATTCCTCGCCCAGCAGGCGGATCAGCTCGCCCCGGCGTGGGGCTGGAACCGTGCGCCACGCCTTGAATGCCGTCTTGGCATTGGCAAACACCGTGCCCATCCCCGACGCAGGCGTTTCATGTACCTCGGCCAGAATGCCGCCATCAATGGGCGAGCGTACAGCCAGCGTGCCGCCCATCAGCTCAGCGGCTGTCAGGTCCAGATTTGCAAGGGTTGTTTGGGCTGTCATAGCGATGTCTTTCATATCTCAGGCCGCCTTGTTCTGTTTGGTTATGTCCCCGGTGCGATAAAGCTGACCGAATTCGGTGTTCAGGAAATCAGACAGGTTCACCTGCTCTTGCCGCACGAACCCTTTGCCGGGCAAAGCACCCGTTCGCATCAGATCAACCACACCCAGAACACCGGCAGCAGTGGTGACCTGAATGGCGCTCCAGACCTGACCATTGAGGGTACGGGCATAAGATTTGTTGATCAGGGATTTCTCGCGCAGAGCCCCATCGATCTTGCCTTTTGCAGTGCAAAAAACCAGAACCACATCCTGATCGGTTCGCGGTAGCGCGGTCTCGAAGATTTCCTTCATCAGGTCGCGACGACGTTCCAATCCAAGATCATTCAGCAGCAAACGCAGAATATCACGGTGTCCCGGGTAGCGGATCGATCGGTACGACACGTCCCGCGCCTTTCCGTCCAGGGTTTCTGGCAACGTGCCCAACCCGCCCGAGGTATTGAAGCATTCATATTCCACCCCGTCATGACCCAAACGCTCGTAATCCTCCAGCGGTGCGGTCTTGACCCGTTCGCCATTCACGATGGCATCGCACGGGTTGCAATATTCATTGATCAGCCCATCGGTGGACCAGGTCAGATTGTACTTCAATGCGTTGGTGGGATAGAGCGGCAGCGCCCCGACCCGCATATGCAGGCTGTCCAGCGTATCGAACTCGGCAGCCAAGGCCGCGCCGGCGATGCCGACAAAACCCGGTGCCAACCCGCATTGCGGCATAAACGCCGTCTCGCTGTCGGCGGCCAACTCGCGCACTGCGTTGGTGGCGGCAACATCTTCGGTCAGGTCAAAATAATGCGCGCCGGCCGATTTGGCGGCTTTGGCAATCCGTGGGGTCAGGAAAAACGGAGCCGCCGAGATAACCGCATCGAAACCGTTCAGACCCTCAGCCAGCTGCGTTTCATCGCTGACATCAATCTGGCGGGTCGAAACTCCCTGCCGATTCAGCACGGACAACGCCGCCAGATCGCGGTCGGCAACCGTGACAGAATAGTTGGATGAAGATTGCAGCAAAGTCGCGATCATCTGACCGATCTTGCCTGCTCCGATGACACAGATATTCCAGCTCAAAACGCGCCTCCTCTTTCGTTTCAGAAAGTATGAAGGCACAGTTGTTCAATCTGCAGAGGCAATCTTGACGAAAACGTCAAAACTATCGCCATATTGACGGACCTTCCGTCATACCGCCAATACTGGAATCGTCACTGCCTCAGGATTCGGCGTCCAACCCCTCGGTCGACAGGTCATCAAGCCTGGGCATCAGGCGCAACAATTCGCGGGCATAATCCGTCTGGGGGTTGGCGAATAAGTTATTGGTTTCCTGCAACTCGACAATTTGGCCCTGTTTCATCACTGCCACTCGGTCGCACATCTGACGTACCACCGGCAGGTCATGACTGATGAACAGCAGGGTCAGGCCCAGATGTTCCTGCAGGTCCTTCAAGATGTTCAGAATCTGCGCCTGAATGGACACGTCCAGCGCGCTGGTTGGCTCGTCACAAATCAGGAATCGCGGTTGCGTGGCCAGCGCACGTGCAATCGAGATACGTTGCCGCTGTCCGCCCGAGAATTCATGCGGGTATTTCTGCCCGGCCTCATGGCCGAGTCCCACCTGATCCAACAACTCATCGACGCGGCGTTTGATATCTGCACCTTCCATCAACCTGTGATGGCGGATCGGCTCGGCCACGATCTCATCCACCCGCATACGGGGATTGAGCGAGGAATACGGGTCCTGAAAGATCATCTGGATGTTCTTGCGATAGGCATCCAGCGCGGTCCGATTGGTCAGATCGCTCACCACCTGCCCGTCGAATGTAATCGTGCCGCCATCCACAGGGTACAACCCTGCAATCATCCGTGCGACAGTCGACTTGCCCGAGCCGGATTCACCCACAACGCCAAACACCTCGCCTGCGCGGATGTCGAAACTTACCTCGTCAACGGCGGTGAAATAGGTGCGGTCCCAGGGCAACAGGCCTTTGCGCTGCAGGAACTTCTTGGTCAGGTTGCGGATCTCGAACACCGGTTTGCTGGTGTCATTATCCACCTTGGGCCAGTGGCGGGCCATGTCTTCGATGGCAAAGCGTGTCTCGCGTCCACCATAGCTGATCTGGGGAAAGCGATGCAGTTTCAGGGTCGGGCGCGGCACGGCAGCGATCAGCGATTTGGTGTATTCATGGGTGGGCTGCCCCATCACCTGCGCGGTCGGGCCGGTTTCGACAACCTTGCCCGCATACATCACCGTCACCTTGTCCGTCGTGTCCGCGATCACACCCATGTCGTGGGTGATCAGGATGACGCCCACCTGACGTTCCCGCGCCAGTTCTTTGATCAGGTCCAGAATCTGCGCCTGAACCGAGACGTCCAGCGCCGTGGTCGGCTCATCCGCGATGATCACATCCGGTTCGGTACACAAGGCAAGCGCGATGACCACACGCTGCCGCATCCCGCCCGAGAACTGGTGCGGATACTGGTCCAGCCGCGTGTCCGGATCAGGAATGCCAACTCGGTCAATCAGATCGCGCGCGCGTTGGTTCGCCTCGGCATCCGTGCCGCCCAGATGGGCCTGAATGGTCTCGGTCAGTTGTTCGCGCACGGTGAATAACGGGTTCAGCGAGGTCAGCGGGTCCTGAAAGATCATCGAGATCTTTTTGCCGCGCAGCCCCCGCATCGCCTCGGCATCCAGACCACTGATCTGGTCACCGCTCAGCTGGATCGTACCGCTGGCAATACGGCCGGGGCGGTCCAACAATCCCATGATGGCCGCGCCAATGGTGGATTTTCCGGCCCCGGATTCGCCAACCAAGCCGTGGATTTCTCCGGGTTCAACCGACAGGTCCACATGGTCCACGGCTGTGAACAATTTGCGGCGGGTGGGGAATTCGACCGTCAGGTCATTGATCGTCAGAAGGCTCATGAAATCACCGCAGCTTGGGGTTCAGCGCATCGCGCAGCCAGTCGCCCAGCAGGTTCACAGACAGGGCCAGCGCCAACAGGGTGCAGGCCGGGAAGAACAAGATCCACCACTCACCCGAGAACAGGAAGCCCTGCCCGATGCGGATCAGCGTGCCCAATGACGGCTGGGTTGGTGGTGCCCCTACGCCGAGGAAGCTCAACGTGGCTTCGGCAATGATCGCCAGCGCCAGTGAGATCGTGGCTATGACCAGAACCGGGCTGAGTACATTGGGCAGGATGTGGCGGAACATGATCGGGAAAGAACCGCGCCCGATCAGGCGGGCGGCCTGCACGTATTCCTTGTTCTTTTCCACCAACGCAGCACCGCGGACGACCCGGGCAAACTGCACCCAGTCGGACAGGGCAATGGCGATGATCAGTACATAGATCGCCATCTCGTCACGATATTCGGGTGGGGTCACGCCTTTGGCGATGCCAAAGATCAGCATAGCGACCAGAATGGCCGGAAAGGTCAGCTGCACATCTGCGACCCGCATGATCAGCGTCTCGACCCAGCCGCCGAAATAGGCCGCGACCAGCCCCAGAACAACTCCGATGATCAGCGCCAGCAGCACCGCCGCAGCGCCGACAAACAGGGATATGCGCATCCCATAGAGGATGGTCGAGAACACATCGCGCCCCTGATCGTCGGTGCCCAGCAGGAACGTGTCCTGCGTAAAGGCATTCGGCGTGCCCGGCGGTGTAAATCCGTTCATCAGGTTCAGCGTTGCCGGATCAAACGGGTTATGCGGCGCAATCAGCGGGGCCAATATTGCCGCCAGCACCAGCAGAACCACAACAAATGAGGCAACCATCGCCACGGGTGAATGACGGAAGGACCATGCGAAATCGCTGTCCCAGAACTGGGCCAGTCGTGATTTGGGCACTTGTCTCGAAGTTTCAGAAGTATCGGTCATGTGGCCCTCGCGTCGACACGCAGGCGCGGGTCAATGGCATAGTACAAAAGATCGACGATCAGATTGATCGACACGAACATGACCGAGATCAGCATCAGATAGGCGGCCATAACAGGGATATCGACAAACTGGATCGCATTTATGAACAGCAGGCCCACACCGGGCCACTGAAACACCGTCTCGGTGATGATGGCAAAGGCGATGATCGAGCCCAGCTGCAACCCGGTGATGGTGATCACCGGCACCAGCGTATTTTTCAGCGCGTGGCGAAAATTGATCACCCGGTCCGACAGCCCACGCGCACGTGCAAAACGGACATAGTCGGCACGCAGGACCTCAAGCATTTCCGACCGCACCAGCCGCATGATCAGCGTCATCTGATACAGGCCCAGCGTGATCGCCGGGAGGATCAGCGCCTTGAGCCCCGAGGTCGTCAGGAACCCCGTGGACCAGCCGCCAATCATAACGGTCTCGCCCCTCCCAAAGCTGGGTAAAAGATCCAATTCAACCGAGAATATATAGATCAGCAATATCCCGATTAGGAAGGTTGGCAGGGAAACCCCGATCAACGACACGGTCATGATGATATTCGCCGCCACCCCCTGTCGTCGAATCGCTGTGAAAACGCCCAGCGCGATGCCAAGGGTGATGGCCAGAAAGCCCGACACAAAGGCCAGTTCCAATGTCGCGGGGGCGCGTTCGGCTATGATGGTCGAAACCGGTCGGCCTTGCCGGTAGGACACGCCAAAATTGCCCTGCACCGCGCCTTGCAGGAACTTGAAATATTGCACCGGAAACGGCTGATCCAGACCAAGATCGGACCGCAGCCGGTCGATATCGGCCTGCGTACGTTCCTGCCCCAGCATGTTGTCGATCGGATCACCGACAAAGCGGAACATCGAAAAGGCAACCAGACCCACGATCAGCAGCACGATCACGGATTGGAACATCCTTTGGACAATATAAGCGAACATTCGTTTTCCTCGTTGATCGGACTGTCTATGCAGGCCCGGGCGGGGTGGTCAAGATACCGCTAACGCAAGCTAGCGTTTTCTGGCCCCGCCCCGGTTTCAGTTCACCGTTACCCAGCGCAGCAGAAAGAAGTTGTCCGGGCGCTGCGTCAGTTCGACATTGTTGCGTGTGCCCCAGACCAGAGGTTGCACATACATCGGCACATAGACCTGTTCGTCCTGAATGATCTGCGTGACCTCATCCAGCATCGCCTGCCGTTTGCCCGCATCCAACTCGGACTGGATCATCGGCAGCAGCTCATCCACCCGCGCGTTCGAAAATCCGCCGAAATTCCAGCTGCCCAGCTTTTTCTCTTCGTTTGGGGTGGCCACAAGGAAGCGCACGGGGTGTTCGGCATCAAATGTACCGGGGCTCCAGCCCAGCAGGTACATATCGTATTTGCCTTCCCTGAGTTCCGGCCAGTAGTTACGGACCGGCATGGCATCCAGTTCCGCAGTGATCCCGATCTGGGCCAGCATGCTGACAACCGCCTGGCAAACGGCCTCATCATTCAGATAGCGGTCATTGGGGCATTTCAGCCCGAACGAGAAGCCATCCGCATAGCCCGCCTCGGCCAGCAGCGTCTTGGCGGCATCGACATCAAAGGCGGGGCGGTCTGCGTTTGCCGCCGAATAGCCGCTCATCGCCGGGCTAACCAGTTGCGAGGCCGCTTCGGCATTGCCCCGCATGATAGTCGCCAGAATGGCATCCACATTCACCGCCTGCGCTACCGCCTTGCGGACGCGCGCGTCGCGGAATGGGTTCGGTTTGCCCGCATCGTCGCTGTATTTCAGCGCCTCGGCCTGATGATCGAACCCCAGCATGATGACGCGGGCCTCGATCCCCTGAATAACGTCGACATCCCCGTTTTCTTTCAAGCGTGCCACGTCCTGGATCGGCACCGGGTTGATCATGTCCACATCGCCTGACAACAAGGCTGCAACCGCTGTCGCCGGGTTTTGGATCGGAGTGAACTCAGCACTTGTGATGTTGTGGTCGGCCTGATCCCACCAGCCGTCAAAGGGCTCAAGAACCGTGCGCAGGCCGGGCTCTCGTGCCGCAAGTTTGAAGGCGCCTGTGCCGTTGGCGTTCAGGGTGGCGTAATTCCCGACCTCTTTGTCGGGCACCGCTGCGTCATTGGCCTCGGCCCAGCCCTGATCCATGATCATCCAGTTGGCGATTGAGGATGGGAATAACGGGTTCGGCGCAGTCGTCATGAAATCGACCGTATAGTCGTCGACCACGATCACCTCGCTGATGGGCGCGAACCAGCTGCGGGTATCCGCCGCCTCGCCCGAGGCGCGCTGATAGCTGAACAGAACGTCCTGCGCATCAAAGCTGCTGCCGTCATGGAAGGTCACGCCCTCACGCAGTTTAAAGCGCCAACCTTCGCCGTCACCAATCGTCTCCCAGCTGACGGCCAGCGCGGGTTGAACGCTCATGTCCTTGTCGCGGCGTACAAGGCCTTCGTAGACATTGTTCAGAAACCCCAGAACCGGGGCCGAGTTGACCGCGTGCGGGTCCATCGTCTGCGGGTCCGTGGTCGAGGCCCATTTGAATTCGGCAGCCTGAACGCTGGTGGTGGCCAGCAAGGCCAAAGCAATGGCACTGTTCCTGAGGGTCATGGCGAAATCTCCCTTATTTGCCCCGCGATGCGGTGTTGCGCTTAACAATAGCGCAAAAGGCAGGGCGCGAAACCGCGCCCTGCCAAATCACTGATCTGAATGGCTTAGTTCAGAGTGAAGTATTTGACCTTAGGCTGATCTTCGGCATCCACTTCGATGCCCACACCGTCGGCCATACCCCAGTTCAGAACCTGGTGATGAATGGGGATGTAAAGCGCTTCGTCCTGCACAACCCGCCAGATGTCGGCGATGTCGGCATTCCGAGCGTCAAGATCGGTATTCGAGGCAAGCGACTTGATCTTCCCGTCCAGCGCATCGTCCTGATAACCGGTGCCGTTCCACGTGCCGATGTCATCTTCGCGCCCATGCACAAGGAAGTTGAAGATGTATTCCGAGTCATATGTCGGCACACCCCAACCCAGCATGTAGAAATCTGTCTTGCCATCGGTGATCAGCGGGAAATGCTGCGCCTTGGGCTTGGCGTCCAAATTCACGGTCACGCCGATCTGGCCCAGCATCCCAACAGCCGCCTGACAGATGGCTTCATCGTTGATGTACCGATCATTCGGGCAGTCCAGCCGAAGCGAGAAGCCATCGCCATAACCTGCCTCTGCCATCAGTTCCTTGGCCTTGGCCAGATCGGTGGAGGATTCGCCGTCCATGTCAGAGGTCCAGCCATTCACGAAGGGCGGTGCGATCATGCCTGCAGGCTGCGACTGGCCGCGCATCACGACCTGCTTGATCGCATCACGGTTAATCGCCATCGACATCGCTTGACGCACCCGCACATCGGCCAGAGGGTTCTTGCCGTCCACGTTATCCGCCTCGATGTCGTCGGCACCCTGGTTCATACCAAAGAAGATCACCCGGTTCTGCGGGGCTTGCTTGACCATCAGACCGTCGACACCATTGACGCGTTCAATGTCCTGCACCGGCATATCCTGGAGGAAGTTCACCTCACCCGACAGCATCGCCGCAACGCGAGTCGCAGCGTTCTGGATCGGGGTATAGATGATCTCGGTCACTTCCATGGGGAACTGGTCGATGCCCCAATAGTTGTCGTTGCGCACCATTACCGTCTTGATGTCAGGCTCGCGGCTTTGAAGAACATAGGGGCCCGTACCGTTGGCATTGGTGGTGGCATAGGTGATTTCGCCGCCTTCGAAATCCTGAACATTGACGGTGTCATTCGCCTCGGCCCAGCCCTTGTCCAGAATGAACAGGTTTGTCAGGTTCGACGGCAGGATCGGGTTCGGACCATCTGTGACAATCTCGACGGTGAAATCGTCAACTGCGCGCACTTCGGCGATCGAACCGATCAGCTCTTTCATGTCGGAATTAGGTTGCTTGGCTCGGGTAAAGCTGAACACCACATCTTCGGCGTTGAAGTCCGCACCGTCATGGAATTTCACGCCTTCGCGCAGCTTGAAGACCCAAACATTCGGGTCATCGGCCTTGGGGCCCCACTCGGTCGCCAGCGCGGGTTCGAATGCACCGGTCACGTCGCGGATGATCAGAGGCTCGTAAATCTGGTGTCGCACGGTGTGCGTCGGACCCTCATTCTGCGAATGCGGATCCAGCGTCAGCGCATCACCGGCCCGCGCCCAGCGCAGCGTTTCCGCCGAAGCGCCCGCCGCCATCAGCGCCGTCGCACTTGCAGCGATCATCAGGTTTCTTAGAATCATTTGTAACTCCCCTTTTTGTTAATATCGCCCTTTGGACGACAGACCATTTTTACGGCCTTGGTGGTCCTGATCATCCAGATCATCGTTACAGTTGCAACACCTGATTGAGCATAAAAACGGCAGTTTGGCGGATGCCCCGACGCAAATCTGCCGTGCGCGCATGAACTTACGTAGCGGAAAGCTTACGCCAAGCTGTGACCGCTGACCGTCTTACAAGTACGGATTTCCGCAGTTTGCAAAACATGCCTTCCGGTTGATCATTCCGGGAATGAAGCCAAGTTTCGAGCCACTTGCGGTCAAAAAAATGGTCCTTGGACCTTGCCCGAATCTGCTGACCACGGCGGATCGCCATGCTGCAGGTACCCGTCGGCCTGATCTGGGGCAACTAGGACACCTTTGCGCCGGTACAGCAGGCCATGGACTTGCACATTCTTTGACCCGATGCCCAAATGGACACCTTGGCAGGGGTCAGGCACATACCCCGGATTGAGGCCCGCAGAAATTTCAAACTGCGCTTAAAATCATTCTTGATCAGATGTCCCAGTTAACTTCGGGAGAAATCGAAAGATGAAAACATTTACCAGAAGGGCGGCCTTGTTTGCCGGCGGAGGGTTGGCAGGATGGGTTGCGTCACGGTGGCTGGGACCGGACCTACCTGTCTATGAAGGCACAAGAAGGACATTTGCGGAAACCGGCGACAAAGTGATGAATGACGCCAGCGGACTGTCACCGACACCGATCCACAAACATCTGGTGCTCAGCGATGACCCCGGAGACACGCTGATCGCCGCCATCCGGCAAGAGCTTTCGGAGGCCAGATCAGAAGGACGCCCGGTCAACATTGGGGCCGCGCGGCATTCCATGGGTGGGCAAGCCATTCCCCGCAACGGTACAGCGATTACCTTTGACAATGGATCGGTTCAGATCGACGGTTCAGCCGGGACCTATCTGACCCATGCCGGAGCCCGCTGGTCACAGGTCATCTTAGCGCTTGATCCCGCAGGCTGGTCCCCCAAAGTCATGCAGTCAAATAATGATTTCGGTGTCGCCGCCACTTATTCGGTCAATGCACATGGCTGGCCGGTTCCCTTTGGGCCGATGGGGGCGACGGTCCGATCGTTGCGCATGATCCTGCCCTCGGGTGAGTTGGTGACCTGTTCGCCCACCGCGAACGCCGAGCTGTTCAATCTGGCGATGGGCGGGTACGGGTTGATCGGCGTGATCGTGGACCTTGAGGTCGAGATGGTTCCAAATTCACGCCTGACGCCGGTTTTCGACATTCTGGAAGCAGGAGCGTTTGCCTCGGCCTTTCGTGCGGCGATTGACGACCCGGCGGTCACAATGGCCTATGGCCGCCTGAATGTTGAACGCGATGCGTTTTTCGAGAAAGCGCTATTGGTGACATATCGCGAAGGCTCAGACCAGTCGGACCTGCCACCAGCGTCCGGGTCGGGGTGGATGTCGCATGCGGCCAGCCGTCTGTACCGGGCTCAACTGGGCAGCGAGCCCTTCAAATCCTTCCGTTGGTGGAATGAAACACGGCTGGGCCCAGCGCTGGGTTCGGGTGAGGCGACGCGGAACACTTTGATCAACGAACCGGTTGTGACTCTGGACGACCGCGATCCGGACCGGACCGACATCCTGCACGAGTATTTCGTGGGGTTCGATGCATTCGACGATTTCTTATCAGTGTGTCGCGCGGTAATTCCGGCCTCGTATCAAGAGTTTCTGAACGTAACGCTGCGCTATGTCGCACAGGACGATCAGGCCGTTCTGTCCTATGCAAGCAAACCGCGGATCGCCGCTGTCATGTCGTTCAGCCAGGAGCTGACCGAACGCGGCGAAGCCGACATGGCGCGGATGACCCGGGCGCTGATCGACGGGATCGTGGCGATTGGCGGAACCTATTACCTGCCGTACAGGCCACATGCGACACTGGATCAACTGACTGCAGCCTACCCCAATGCGGAAGGGTTTGCGCAGGCAAAACGAGAGCTTGATCCGCAACTGGTTCTGCGGAACAACCTTTGGGACAGCTATCTGGGGCGTCTATGAGCAACCTTCAAAAACTCTGTCTGATTTACTTTGTCGCGCTGATGATTGCGGCATCGCTGAACTATATTCCCGGCCTGACGGATCAGGATGGTCTGGCCTTTGGCATTTTCGCACTGGATATCTATGACGATGCGCTGCACGTGGCCTCGGCCCTTTGGGCGCTGATTGCCGGGCTGTTGTCACACCGCGCGGCTCGCAGCTTTCTGATCCTGTTCGGGCTGGCTTATCTGGGGGACGGCGTGTTCGGGTTTTTCACCGGTTTTGGCTATCTTGATCTGGGTATCTTTACAAACCCATCGGCCGGGCCGGAATTGTCGCTGCCCCGCCTGTTTGCCAACCTGCCGCATCTGGCGCTTGGCGGCGTTGCCGCCTGGGCCGGGCTGCGGGACAGGAGACACACCGCATGAGGTTCCTGCTGTGGTGGACCAAACGGCTGATTCTGGTGTTGATCCTTGCCGGGATCGCGCTGGCTGCTCCGATCCTTTATGTGGAAACAAGCTGTCGTGGCGCGGATCAGCCGCTGGCCTATGCCTCGCTGATCGACCCGGCACATCACCGGGCCGAAACCCGCACGCTGATGACCTATCCCGAATGGCACATTGTCCACGCCTACGAGGATTACGCCGAGGTTCTGCGCACCCAGGACCCCCATGATTACGGGTTCTGGAGCAGTATCACCGGGTTTTGGGGGTCGCTCTGCGATCTGAACCGGAACGCCTCGGCCTTGGGAGAGGTGGATAGGGCCACCAAACAGATGGTCTATGTGATCGGTGCCAGCTTTTCCGCCGAGCTGGCGCTGAAGGCTGCCTATGAGGAAACCCTCGGTCGGCTGGCCTCTGCCTTGCGGGGCCCACAGCGGGCACCTCTGGATGATGTGTCGGCACAGCAGGCCGCCGCATATGCCGCGTTCCTACAACAGGTTCCGTGGTATAAATGGCCCTTCGCCGACGACGCCCAGAGCCTGGTCGAACAAAACAGCGGCAGCCTGCGCGACAGCGAAAGAGCGATTGCGCTGGGTCTGGAATACGGTGCCAAACAGGCCTATGCGGGCGTGATCGAACAGGCTGTTGCGCAGGTCGGCGCTGATGAGCTGACGCTGCGGATGATCATCACCGGCGCCAGTGCAGACAGCCTGTCTGCCTATCCCGGCGTGAAGGTTATCGCGCAAGGCCCAAACGGAGTTGAGATCGAAACGCCGCGCTACCGCACCCTGACCAACCTACTGGCGGAAATGGCCGGCGCTGGGGTCGAGATTGTCGAGATCGCCGGCAATGACGACATTCTGTTCACCGCCCTGTCGGATCAACCAACCGCGCCGGATGCAATCTTCAGCGCCCAACGACAAGGGTTCGGGGACTATCGCCATCTGATATTGGTCAAGGTGCCCGATCTTTCACAGCGCCTGCGCCAGATCCAAGCGGACGGGCTGACGCTTGAGCATATCCATGACTATTAGATCGCTCCTGACAGCCATCCCGCTTTTGGTGCTTGGCTGGCTGTCGGTTCTGGTGGTCGTCGCGTTCATAACGGATGAGGCCCCGGCCTATGTCGTGGTCTTTCCCTCGCAAAGTCTGATGCAGAACCTGCCCGATGACGCGGCGGTCATCGGATCATCCGGGATCAGCGTGACGGTCACATCAGAGAGCAGCGGGTTTGCCCAATCGCTTTACCGTCAAGGGGCACGGCTGGTCCTGCCAGCGGGGCTGCCCGGATGCCTTCCGCTTCCGGCGCAGTAACGCCTATCTGCGCAGGTCAGAGCCGATGAAAACTCAGATCAAACCGCGCGCCCTGTGGGACGGGGTGGTTTGCGATGTCTCCGCGATGGGCCGACAGGATGTTGCGGACAATAGCCAGCCCCATCCCGGTGCCGCCGCTTTCCCGGCGGGTTGTAAAGAACGGATCGAACACGCGGTCGGCGTTACCGGGCGATATCCCCGCACCATTGTCGGACACGGTCAGGATAACCGTGTTTCCAGCCTCTGAGGCGCGCAGATCAACCGCGCTGGCCCCATGATCTTTGGCATTTTGCAGAATATGGCCCAGAACGATCCGCAACCCCTCGGCCGAGATCGGAAATGCGACCTCATCCGCCCCGGACAGGTTTAGCTCAAGCGGAGGCGCCCCTGGCAACGCATCGCGCAGGGTGCTTGCCCCGACATATCGGGCCTCGCGCGCGCGGGCGGCATCCCGAAGCGCGGCAAGCTGGGTTTCGATCTGCTGACGCGCCCCGTCGATCTGCGCGATTAGGGCTTTGGAGTCATCGCTGCCATCTGGGGTGTCCTGTAGCATCTCAACCGCCGCGCGGATTGCGGTTACCGGCGATTTCAACTCATGCGTGACGTGATCGGTATAAGACCGGATGGTCGCCTCACGGTCACGCAGCGCCTCGGCCATGGTGACGACCTGAGTTGCTGTCTGGTGAAGCTCTTTGGTGCCGAAATGCTGGATTGAGGCCGCCTGGGTACCCGCCTCTTGCGCCCCGGCATAGGCCTGCAGGGCTTTGATCGGGCGCAGCAGCAGGCGCACCAGCAACCAACCCAGCCCCGACGTAGCCAGAAAGATCACCCCGCCCAGAACCAAAGCAGAGTTCCGAAATCCGAATTCTGGCCCCAGATAACGCAGAGCCACCAGACCCGCGAAAGACAGGCCCAAGGTTCCGACCAGCGCACCGCCCAGCACAAATCCCAAGGAAGGCCGCCAGCGCCGGGTCACCCCAGCCTCCTCATCCGGATACCCTGACCATGTACGGTTTCCACCGAGTCCGACAAACCAACCTGCGCAAATTTGTTCCGCAGGTTCCGCAGGTGGCTGTCCAAGGTCCTGTCCGAGACCTGGCTGCGCGCGCCCCAAATCTCGGCAATCAGGGCCGTGCGGGGAACAAGACGACCCGGTGTTTCCATCAACATCACCATGATCTGAAACTCAGTACCGGTCAGGGCAATTTCCGTGTCGTGGCAAGCACAGAGCCTTGCGGTCCGGTCCAAGGTCAAGGGGCCGTGCCGCAGATTTCCCGGCGCCGCCACAATGCGATTGGTGCGCCTTAGGATCACCTTGACCCGCGTCACCAGTTCGCGCGGGCTGAAAGGCTTGGTCACGTAGTCATCGGCCCCAAGCTCCAGCCCCAGAATCCGGTCGACCTCATCATCGCGGGCGGTCAGGAACAGGATCGGGACGTCCGAACGGGTTCGAATTTTCTGACATACGGCAAAGCCATCCAGTTCGGGCAGGCCAACATCCAGAACGATCAGGTCCGGTTCGTCGCGAAACGTGCTGATTACGGCTTCTTGACCGTTGGCGGCGGTCGAAACGCTGTAGCCAGCGCGTTCCAGCCCCAGACGCACAACTTCACGCAACCGCGGATCATCATCGACAACTAAGATATTCATATACCCGGACCGATACTGCTCAGATCGGCACCATAGCGGGACAGGCGCCACTTTCGAAAGCCCCATTCCTGCCAGCTGTTGATCGGGTCGGCTTCAAAATAGCACAACGAATTCGGATACCCGTAGCTGATATGCATCCCGGTCATGGGCCCCAACGAACACAGATAGGCATAGTCCGGTTCGGACAGTTTCAGGTTTCGGGTCGCGATCACATGGGCAAAATTCACAAAACTGGTGCAATAGAGGACCAGAACGCTCAGAATGCCGGTTCGCGCGATCAACCAACTATTGGATTTCCTGAACGCTACTTGCCACCCAACCAGCGCCAGACCCGCGGCTACAAGACCCATCCAGATCTGCGCATAGATACGCAGGTAGGTCAGGCCATAGGTGCCGACATATAAATCCAGACGCATCAATGCCGCACCGCACAGAGCCACATTTTGTGCCAGCCACAACACCATCAGCGGTTTCAGCACCCGATTTTCATCCAGAAACGGCCGCGCTGCCAGGGCGAATGCACCGGCCAGCAGCGCCGTTACCAGCAACGGATATGCGCCGCGATGGGCATAGGATGCATAGTTCATCCCCTCGGGCAATGAGGCCCCGCCCAGCAGAATCGAAAGGTCCAGCACAGTCTGAACACCAATCAGTGCATTGAACACCCAAAGCGCCCGCAAGACCGAACCACCGTTGAGGCCGGGGATTGTCTGAGGGCCTGCGAATGGTCGCGGGTTCAGTCCGCGAAGCGGTTGGTTATCGACAAAAGGCCAGATGATCAGCGCAATCCCTCCCCAGAACAGGGCGCGCTGCAGCAAGTGGCCAAAGGCGATATCCGGGGTGACAAGGGATTGGAATACCGGGTTCGCCTCGGCCAGCAAGGTAACAAAAACCATCGTCCCGCCAATCGGCAGACCCCAGTTGCGCAGGAACAGCCGAACCCGCGTCCAGCCGCCTCCGGCATCGCTGACAATCGTGGTTTTCAGGCCGGGTATCGCGCGGGCCGGGCCAAGCCAGTTCTTTGGAAGATCAGTCAGAAACCCCAGCGCCAGCAAAAGCAGTTCCAGAACCTGGCCTTTCGGGTGCCTGACCCAGACAATCGCAACGACGAGCCCGGACAAAAGAAACGCGACCGATAATGGTTGAACGAAATCCACGACCGGCAAAACACTCAGCACCAAAACCGCTGCGGGCATAAGCATCCCTTTGCCAGACCGATCCGCGGGCAGGCCGCATAAAAAAACCGCCACAGCAAAGACCGCCAGAGACACACCCGCCTGATGTCCCCAGAACAGGTAATCCGCCAGCGCGACCAGCAACATAAACCCGATCACGCGCCATGCGCGACCATCGGTGGCAAACGCCGGGGTTGAACCCGGCGGGCCCTTGGTGCCTGAAATCACTGTCTCTTCCGACAGCCACCAAGCGTCCAGCGCCACAGAATTCGGAACTCCAGATATTATAAGTTGCTGCGCCATTTCTTCCCTCTTGTGTTTTAAGGGACTGGTTTGACCCAAAGGTCGGGAAGCTCGGGTGCAGAAGATCTGCAGATACTGTGCAGATCGGTGAAATGAGTGTCGGATTTGCAAAGGCTCGCGCGTCCTAGCAGGATGAAACCAACATCGCGGAGGTAAAAATGATCTATGCAATCTCGATCTATGGTCAGGCGGGTGTGTTCGAAGCGTTGCCACAGGACCGTCAGGACGATGTCATGGCAGGACATACGGTGCTACAGAATGCACTCAGGCAGCGCGGAGATTTCCTGTCCGTCAAACTGATGCCCCCGACTACGGCTGTCACAGTCGAACCCGCGGCTGCCGAGACTCTGCAACCTATGATCGTCGACGGCCCGTTCGCTGAGACGAAAGAAAGTTTTCTGGGCTTGTATCTGGCCGAGTTCAACGATCTGGATGAGGCGCTTGAACATGCGCGAATGATCTCGTCACCTGTTGCCCGGCTTGAGGTCCGCCCCGCCGCCTGGGCAGGCGGGTCGATGACCTTGGATTGACCGCGTGTCGGATTGGCTAGAGGCCACGTTCTTGCAGCAACGCCCGCAGGCCATCGCTGCCCTGACGCGGTATTTCCGGGACATCGACCTTGCCGAAGATGCATTTGCCGAAGCCTGTCTAAAGGCTCTGACCGTATGGCGCAAACAAGGCGCGCCGCGCGATCCGCTGGCTTGGCTTTTGACCACCGCCCGTAATGCCGGGCTGGATGGTTTGCGCAAATCCCAACGCCGCAGCGCAATCCTGACCCGCCACAGGGAAGAATTTCATTCCATGGCTGATGACCCACCAGATCCGGACGAGCTGCGCGACGATGTTCTGCGCCTGCTGTTCATCTGTTGTCACCCGGACCTAAGCCGGCAAGACCAGATTGCGCTGGCCCTAAAAATTGTTGCCGGGTTGCGTGTGGAAGAAATCGCCCGTGGTTTCCTTGTCAGTACAAAGGCAATGGAACAGCGAATTACCCGCGCCAAGAAAAGGATCGCAGGAAGTTCTGTCGCTTTTGAAACACCCACGCCACAGGAGCGGGCTGCGCGTTTGGGCGAAGTGTCTTTGATGATCTACCTGATGTTCAACGAAGGCTGGTCAACCTCGGGTGGCCCGGTGCAAATCCGGCTCAAACTATGCGATGAGGCGATACGTCTGGCCCGGCTGCTGGTAGCCTTGTTCCCGACGATGGCCGAGCAGATTTCACTGCTGGCCCTGTTGCTTCTGCAACATGCCCGTCGTGAAGCACGGCTAGACGATCAAGGTGATCTTGTAGCCCTGGAAGATCAGGACAGGGCCCTTTGGGACAAGGCCAACATCGCCGAAGCGACAGCCCTGATGCAAAAGGCCGAACGGCTGAACCAAGTGGGTGTTTACGGTATTCAGGCCGCAATCGCCGCCGTTCATGCGCATGCCCAATCGACAGAAGATACCGACTGGTCTCTGATCGAGGCGCATTATGCCGCGCTCTATCGCCTCCAGCCCTCGCCGGTTATCCGCCTGAACCAGATCGCCGCCGGGTCCAGGGTTCATGGCCCACGCCGCACGCTTGTTGCGTTGGATACCGTGGCGAATGATCTGGCGTCTTATCGCTGGTTCCATGCCTTGCGCGCGGCAATGTTGCGAGAGATCGGCGATCTTCCCGCCGCGATCCAGTCCCTTAACCGTGTTCTGAACCTCGGCCCGACGGGACCGGAACGTGTGGCGGTCCTGAAAGAAATCGCTGCCTGTGAAAAAGATTTGAACCAGTTGTAGGAAAGGCCGATCCTCACGCGTCCTTTGTTCAGTCCCGCATGCAGCGGGCAATCAAAGGGAGATAAAGATGAGCATTCTGGACATGACCACCGTTGGAAACTCGGGCTGGATCGGGCACTCCGGACCAGACCAGACCAAGGCCAAGCAATTCTACAAAAATGTGCTGGGCTGGAACATTAACGAGATGCCGATGCAGGACGGGTCAAGCTATGCCGCCGCGGTGGTTGGTGAAACGCCAATCGGAGGGTTCTCGCCCATGCCCGAGACGGATGGAAACTGGACGATCTTTTTTACGGTTGCTGATGTCGATAACAGCCTAGCAGCCGCAGTTGCACAAGGCGCCTCAGTCTTGCAACCCGCCATAGATATGCCCGGGGTCGGCCGGATGGCCACTCTGAACGACCCACAAGGCGCTCGGTTTGCGTTGATTACTTATGAAAGCATGGCGTCTTAATCTTGGGCAGACAGGAGAATTCCCATGGAACACACACCGCAAATCGCTCTGCTTGTGACAGCAATCTTTGTGCTTATGAGTATTCCGATGGGAATTCTTGTAGGCATCAGACGATCCCAGACCGGAGTTTTACTGCTGCACGGGGATGACGACGAACTGCTGCGGCGGATTCGGGCACATGGGAACTTTACTGAATATGTTCCACTGGCGCTGCTGGCTTTGGCGGGGGCGGAAATTTCCGGTGCCTCAGACTGGCTGGTCGGCGGATGCGGTCTTGTGCTGTTGGTGGCCCGCGCTGTGCATTATGTCAGCCTGCGTTCCACCCCCGACGGCAAAGGTCGGGTGATCGGTGCCGCACTGACAACATTGGTGATGCTGGTCTTGTCCCTGTCAATTCTTTGGCAGTTGGCGGGATCAGTCTGATGCCAAATGATGAACACCTGAACCAACGTATGCGCCTCGCCCTCGAGGCGCATATTGGAATTTCCGAAATGCGGATGATGGGTGGCACCTGCTTTTTTCTGAACGGCAATATGTTGTGCGGCGCACGCCGCGACAAAGACGGGTTTGGACGGTTCATGTTCCGTGTCGGCAAGGCCAAAGAGACCGAGGCGCTGTCTAATCCGTTTGCAAACCCGATTGTCCACGGAAAGCGAAAGCTCGGTGGGTTTGTCGTTGTAGACGAGGCCAACTGCGATCCGGCTGCGCTGGGTGACTGGCTGAGCCTGTGCCTGGCGCACGCCGCCAGCCTGCCGCCGAAAAGTTGACTATCAGGAGAAGATGATGGATCAGTTCCGCTGCTTTTCGCCCGAGGCCCTTCAGTTTCTTTCTGATCTGCGGGCCAATAACCGACGCGAGTGGTTTCACGCCAACAAACAGATCTATGAGGCCGCGATCAAACAGCCCGCAGAACAATTTGCGGCCCAGATGTCACAGGCGCTGGACGAGATGACGCACATGCCCCATTCGGCCAAGATCTACCGTATTCATCGAGACGTGCGGTTCTCAAACGACAAGTCACCCTATAATCCTCATCTGCGCATGTCTTTCATACCCGGCGATTGCGGAGATCAGCCCCCGCTTTGGCATTTCGGTCTGTCCCCGGATTGCCTGTCCCTTGGGTGCGGCGTCTTCCAATATGTAAAAGCAGCCCTAGAGAGGTATCGGACCGGCGTAGCAGGACCAGCGGGCAATGATCTCATGGCAATCATCAATGATCTTACGGCCAGGAATGTCAGGATCAGCGAGCCCGAGTTGAAGCGCGGACCGTCAGGCTATGCGAGTGATCACCCCCATCTGGACCTTCTGCGCCGCAAGGGGCTTACCGTTTGGACGGATCTTACCGCCCAACCCACCGTAACCCAGGCAGGTCTTAGGGAAGAATGTCTAAATCAATTTCAACTCTTCCACCCGGTGTTTCGGGCCTTGCAGTCCCTTGGCACCTAGCCGATCTAACACAGGATCATGGTATCCCTTCGCCTTCTTCAACGCCAAGGGTCTCACATTGAGCGGGTCAGGCAGCGAGGGTGCGTCACCAACATTGCTGCCGGTATCCTACGAGTTGGCATTATCTGTTACGGGTCCGTCACAGTGTTTTTCTCGTACTGCTTGCTTCCACAGTGCTTCCAGTTGTGATG
>NZ_JBXWQG010000004.1:0-258758 GCF_059612265.1 Ruegeria sp. CDSA077 | reverse complement strand
CTTGGTTATTCTGATCAAGCGGCGTTTAGCAATGCCTACAAGACTTGGACGGGCCAATCTCCGGGCAGTGCTCGAACTGCTTAGGTCGACCTCAGGATGTGCAAATCGGTTAACATTGCAGGCTGGGGCAAGAAAGCGGAAGCTCATCGTCTCAAACGCAGTCCAAAGCATCCGCTGTTAAAGTTCATCCCCATGCATCAGTGCATGAATCACAAGGGTCGGAACTCGATAGTTCTGAGTTCAAATGGAAGCCAGGGCCAGCCGCTTTGGAAGTTTGGTGGTCGTAGCCATCCAACGGGTGCGCCATGGACATTCCAGCACTCAGAACAATGGCGAACGCGGTGACGAAGGAAATCAGTGCATTTTTCATTTCTTGGTTCCTTTCGGTTGAGCGTGTTTGAAACGCTGTGTGTGCATTCAATTTGGCGATCTGTCGGTCAGATTTATTGCGATGACACGTCAAGGCTTTGAGAAAAAATATCGAGCTGGCGTCTGAACCCCGTTACGCTTCAAAACTGTACCTCTACGCCGATGTTCCAGCTGAAGGCGTAGTCGTCCGAGCTGCTTCCCAATCCAGTTTCAGTAGTGATCTCACCATAGAACCAAGAGCGATCTGACAGGGAGAAATTACCGCCAAAGGTCAGGGCCGCTGTGTCCTGACCGCGCTCGGTGAACACTGCACCTTGCCCAAACACCATCGAGGTTGCGTTGTCGAACGTATGATAGACGTCGATTTGACCATACAGCATCGAATTGTTTGCAATGGCACGCTCAGCACGCAGTCCGACCCGAGCCGTCAATGTGTCACCATCCACCAGGGATCCGATCCGACTGTCCCCGACGCCATCTGGGACATCGTTCATGTCGATATCGCTGTACATGATCTGCACTTGCGGGGTGAGCGTCCATTCGTTCAGCAGCGTGAAGGGCTTGCCAACTTCAACAGATACCTCATACCCACTGCCATCGGCATCCACTGCGCCCCTGCCATTCGCACGTATCTGGCTGTCGAAATACCCATAACGAAGCTGCCCGTCGACATAAAACAGACTGTCCGCAACCCAAAGCGCGCTCAGGGTTGCATCGTAGGCTTCGGTCGAGATATTGGCACTGGCCAGGCTGGTGCCGACGTTCGATGACAGGCTGCCGATGCCAAATTCCAGCCCGCCAAACAGCTGTGCGCCCGCGATCTCACCCAAAGGCAAATTCGCGCCATATCGCAGAGTGCCATTGTTTGTCGTCAACTCGCCTTCACCGACATCATAGCTGTCGCGTTCACTTTGGGACTCAAACCAGAACAATGGTCCGGCGGTTGTGGTCAACTCAGTCAGCACCTGGCTGACGGTGAAGGCTTTGGAACCGTTGCCTTGCGTCTCAGTGCGGTTGTGTGCTTGCGAAACTGATGAGCGAACACCCTGTTTAAACCCGCTTAGGTTGCCACGCGAAGGACCGGCCATGGACATTCCGGCACTTACGACAAGCACGAATACTGTTGCGGATGTAATCATTGCCTTTTTCATCTTTTCGCGCCTTTCAGCTAAGCGTGTTTGGCACGCTGTGTGTCCAATCAAATTGGCAATCTGCGCCTCAGGTTGATTGCGCTGACACGTCAAGGTTTTGAGAAAAAGCATCAAGTTCCCCCGGTCCGCAGCATTTATTGCAGCGGGGCGGCCTCTGTCAGGCAAACATTGGCGTCGCGAAAACCACCCTCCGAATGCGCGTGATGGCAATGCTCATGGTCGGCTCGCAACCCCCAAAAGCAGACCTCGGTGGGTCTATCGTCATAACGGCTATGAAACATCCGTACCTACCAACCATCTGGCTCAGGCGATGGTTGATGTCAGCGCAGGCTTGCCCGAGAAAAACCCGCTGACCCATTGCCGTCATGAGGTCAGTGCAGCCAGGACCCGGAGTTCGTATCCGGGGCCCGGTGGTTGATGGGGGCAGGTCACGTTTTCTCTGACAAGACCTTCCATGATGAACACAGGTTTACCAGTAGTAGTTAAGGCGCGGGTATGGGGTCAGATTGGAGCCCGACGATTTGCCAATAATCAGTGTGTAGCTACCGCTTTCCTGAATCGGGATCACGACCACATTGGGGGCTTGCGAGCCACCGCTTGCGCCATATGCGCCAGTCTGCTGTGTCGAGGACTGGTTCTTTTGGCTCAGATCGTATTTTGACGTCGAATGGGTGCCCGAGCCGGTCAAATAAGGGGTCTGGTAGGCCTTGGCTTTTTCACTGGCGTGACCAATTGCTTGTGAGGCCGAAACGTGGACATTCTTCCCAAACCCACGCTGGGCTTGATCACGCAACGGACCAGCCGTGGACATTCCAGCGCTTGCAACAATCGCGAACACTGTGGCGGAGGCAATCAGTACTTTTTTCATCGTTTGGTACCTTTTTAGCTGAGCGTATCTGAAACGCTGTGTGTGCATTCAATCTGACAAACCGCGGTTCAGATTTATTGCGCTGACAGGTCAAGGTTTTGAGAAAAGTCATCAAGCTAGCGCCTGTTCGCAGCGTGTTTGGGGTGGATTCCAGTAAGGGGCAGGATTGTATCATAAGCGGTGACTGTTCGGATTCTTCCACCTGTATTCGCGGGTGAGAAGGATGGAACCCATCCAAGCGGTGAGATATACGCGAGAAGGTCATCGGGACAGGCCAGACCGGCGCGCTATCGTGCGATGATCGCCCCTCTCAGATGCTTGGTGTTCCAGTAGATGATGATAGCGGCCAGGAGGTTAAGGCCTGCCATCCGATAGTGCTGGTCCTTGGCAGTACGGTCGCGGATTTCACCCTGTCGACCATTTCTCAAGGCGGTCTTCGGGGCGTGATGCGCCTCGCCCTTGTTCAGCCCAATCTGTGCACGGCGCTGCATGTCGGCATTGAGCATCCAGTCGATGACAAACAGTGTCCGTTCCATCCTGCAAATTTTACGCAAGGCGGAGGCTAGTTCATGCTGGCGGGGATAGGCGTCAACTTGAAGCCTTTTCTCAAAACCTTGACCTGTCAGCGCAATAAATCCGAACCTCAAATTTCCAAATTGGTTCCACCTACAGCGTATCAGACACGCTCAACCTAGAGGGACCAAGAAATGAAAAAGACACTGATTGCCTCCGTCACCGCATTCGCCATTGTCCTGAGTGCCGGAACGTCCACCGCTGGTCCGTTACGTGACCATAGCCAACGCGGGTTTGCGCACAAAATTCACTCATCTGTTTCGCAAACAGTCAATCACGCTGATGGGATGGCCAATACCTACCAAACCACCAATTCGTCCGGCTTTGGCTACGACTTGCCTTCAGAGCGCCATCTGGGTCAAAATAACCTGTCCGCTACTCTGCAGTATCCCGCAATAGACCCGAATTGGAGCTTGGATTTGTCCGATGTTGATGTGATCGGAACTGATACTGGTGGATACGCGATCGAAGACGGTATTCACCTGAATTGGGGGCCAAATCAAGAAAACCAAATGCTTGGTCAAGTTGAAGAAGATGGTCGATACCTCATTGGTTCCGTGATCATTGTCGCGGCAGGGTTTGGGGTTATCATCGAGGGTTTTGCGGAAACTATTTATGATATCGCTTGCCCACGTGGCAATCTTGGCCCAGCTGAATGCTACCAATTCTGGAATGCGGGAGAATTAGGTCCGGCTGCGATGTAGTTCCGGTAACTGCTGCGCTGCAATACTGAAAGGCCACCCGGTATAGTGGGAAGATCACCACGGTATGGACCGACCACGACCCAAAACCCCTGCGCCGGCTCACAAGAGACGGTTCAGGGGCTACTGCGTCAGGAAGATCATGCTGGGGTGTTCTGGGTGGAATCCGATATGTTGGCTGAAACCTAGAGCCCGGTCACGAGACGGCAAGCTCGGAATTTGCTACAAGAACAGATTGCAGCCCTAAGTCACTCACCGGCCGGGACATAGCTGGTTTTGTTGTATAGTTTTGAGCACGAAGAGCTGTTTTAACGATCGGATCGGAGCTAGACGGTCAGCTCTGCGAATTGATTGAATGAACAGAGTCCGGGCGTGAAATGGCCCTTGCGGATTATGTGCGCCACCTCGATACCTGCAAAAGTTGCCGTAGCCGACCGCTTAATACAGCACTGCGTGCAGGTGAATGATAAGTTTGCGAGTGCAAACCAGTAACGATTATGGCTCCCATTATCATTATCGATACGAACGGCCCAGAGCCGACATCCAGCACCCAATCGAGATGCTGCGGTAGCAGCCCGCATTTCTGCCATTCGCGCAGACGCGAAATCACGTGCAATCCGAACAGGAAATCTGCCGGACATTCCTGCCGCTCACGAAATATTTCACTTAGCTAATCACGTGGATATCTACTAACGCTGATTCCATGGCTTACAATTACGACAAACTGTACGGCGAGACACGAAATGCACTGGGGCAACCAACTTCGGTTTTTGTCAAATTTTTCGACCAACTCGACCAACATAACGTTCGTGTCCTGGACGTGGGGTGCGGACAAGGCCGTGACGCTATTTTCATTGCGAATTTGGGGCATCGCGTTGTGGGAGTGGACATATCCCCCAATGGCATTCGCGATCTAAGAGCTGCAGCGACAAAAGAAAATTTAAAAGTTGAAGGTGTTGTGGCCGACATCACTACCTACAACCCAGAGGGTCTATTTGACATAGTGCTGATCGACCGAACACTGCACATGTTAGATCGCCCATCTCGGGGCACGGTTCTGAATTCGTTGATGAACCATGTAAACGATGACGGATGGCTTCTAATCGCGGATGAGTCGCCCAATATCGCAGACTTTAAAGCCACCGCATTGGCCCATGAATTGGATTGGAAAGCACATTTCGCAGAACGCGGTTATCTGTTTATGCGCCGATCTTAACGAGCACATTGGGCTCAGAGCGGCCGTCGCAGCCGGTGCAGCATTATCCCCCGCCCCACCTCAAACAGAATTCCCGGACGGGCACATACCTGCCGTTCGTCAGCTTGGTTAGCGCCGCAGTGCAGCTTCCCCAAAGCGGTCGTTGACGACCGATCGCAGCATTCGCAAGGTTTGCGTTTCTCGAGCGGTTCCCGGTCATGGCGGTGTGCTATTGTAAGATATTGTCGATATATTCGCCCGCAATGGCCATCGACGACACACATATGCTCGTCGAAATGCCACAAACGTACAGCGTTTCACCAGGAGTCAGGTAACTCGGAGGTGTCGACTGAAAAGCCGACAGACGATTGCGACGAAGCAGAATGTCGTCTCGCAGTTGAGCGACCTCTGAAGCAAGCTCAACACCCGGCCATCCAAACTGGCAGGTCGTTGCTCAGTTGAACTCACATAGCGTAGACGAAAGCAGCGCGGCAGCTTGTTGAGAATATTCAATCTGCTGATTCTCAAGTTAAGCCGCACGGGGCTGACTAGGATCTGTTGAGATTGCACAGCAACCCACAATGGGGCACGGTGTTGTTCAACCTGGAAGAATATTCATGACTTCGGCAAAAACTACTAACCCTTGGCTCATATTGCTGGGCCTTGCGCTTGGCGTCAGCATATCCAACGCCTTTGGCCGCTTTGCATACGGCCTAATTCTACCATCAATGAAAAGTAGCCTCGGCTGGAACCTCACTCAATCTGGTTGGCTAAACACCGCCAATTCGATTGGCTACATAATGGGTGCAATCCTAACACTTTTCCTGATCCGCCATATTTCGCCGTCACGGTTGTTTGCTGGCGGCACTGTGGCGACCGCACTGTGTCTGTTAATGACAGGGTTAAATGAGGACCTCGTATTTCAAACCGCTTGTCGTACATTGGTGGGGTTGTTCGGCGCTCTTTCCTTTGTATCAGGCGGCGTTCTGGCGGCATCTCTGTTCCAGAACTGCGCCCGAAGGAATGCACTGGCTATCGCCTTGTACTTTGGCGGCGGCGGTGGGTTTGGTATCGCCTTATGTGGCGCAACCCTTCCGACTATGCTGGACGTATTCGGGCCGCAATACTGGGACTGGGCGTGGATCGGAGTTGGGATTGCAGCTCTGATCATTTGTCCATTTTCCGTTTGGGCGTCCACAAAGCTGAACAAAGCCGAGCACGACGCAGCGCTTCCTTCCATTCCTCCGGTGCGCAGGATGTTAGGCGAACTCGGCGGATACGCGCTGTTTGGGTTGGGTTACATAGTCTACGTAACTTTTATCGCTGTCTGGATGAAGGAGCAGCATTCCAGTGTCCTGTTGACCACGGCAACGTGGATGATCCTTGGATTCAGCATTATGGCGTCGCCATTTGTTTGGCGTGGGATATTAGCCCGCTTCGCTTCTGGGACGCCATTGGCGTTGATCTTAGCTGGCGTCGCTTGTGGTTCAGCCCTGCCGATCCTTGTTCCAAACGGATATGGATTGATCATGTCGGCGCTCGTGTTTGGGCTGTCGGTCTTTATGCCGCCCACTGCTGTCACCAGCTTTGTCCGCCAGAATCTGGATCAGCAGGATTGGGGTGCAACCGTAAGCTTTTTTACAGTTGTTTTCGCTATCTCACAAACACTTGGACCGATCGGAGCCGGCGTCATCGGAGACATAACCGGAGAAATTGGAGATAGCCTTGTAGTGGCTTCTGCCGTTTTGCTGGTGGGTGCCCTTTGTGCTGCGATGCAAAAACCACTCGGGCGTGCGGTGGCGTAACCGTCCTGTTCCGAACTGCGCTCATTCACTACAACAGACTAGGTGGGTTCTAACTGCGCGAAAAATAGCTCTCTGGTCACTCCAGCGCGGGTCTGCTTCAGGCAATTGTCTCATAGTGCGGGATCCAGAACTTCGCCTCTATCGCCGCTTTCAGATCATTTTCTGAGGATTTAGGCGCAACCCCGTCCAATTGCGCCTGTTGACCAACGGCAAATGCAATAGCTTTGCTGACCTGGCGAATATCTTCTACATTGGGTAGCAAGCTGGCTGTGCGATCAGTCTTCGCAGGTGACAACGTGGCGAGCGCCTCGGCGGCGGCCATGAACATTCCGTCAGTGACGCGGCGCGCGCCTGCCGCCAGCACACCCAAGCCCATACCCGGGAAAATGTAGGAATTATTGCATTGCGCGACATGGTGCGTCCTGCCGTTGTAGACAACGGGATCAAACGGGCTTCCGGTGGCGACTATTGCAAGGCCACCTGACCAGTCGATAATATCTGCGGGCGCGGCCTCAATTCGTGATGTCGGGTTCGACAGCGGCAACACGACAGGATGATCAGTCTGAGCCGCCATTGCACGGATGATTTCTTCCGAGAACAAGCCTGCCTGACCGCTGACACCCACCAAAATATTGGGTTTGGCCTGATTAATCACATCCAACAGGGAAATTTCACCACTGGACCAGCTCCCCACTCTGTTGAAGGGTTGGACAACCTGCTTCTGGAACGGCAGAAGATCTGTCATCGCATCGGTTAACAGGCCATTCCGATCCACCATGTAGATGCGCTCGCGCGCCTCGGTTTCGGATAGTCCTTGCCGGATCATGAGTTGAACTAATTGTTCTGCGATACCCACTCCTGCTGACCCGGCGCCGAGGAACGCGATGGTAGCGTCCTTTAGCGGAATGCCAGTGACATTTGAGGCAGCCAGCAAAGTGCCCGCCGTTACCGCAGCCGTGCCCTGGATATCATCATTGAATGTACAGAGCTGATCGCGATACCGCGCAAGCAGAGGTGCAGCATGTTGCTGTGCAAAATCCTCGAATTGCAGCAACACATCCGGCCACTTGCGCTTTACCGCCTGCACAAAAAGATCGACGAACTCGAAATAGTCATCCCCGGTGATGCGCTCATGACGCCAGCCGATATAAAGGGGATCTTCCAGCCGTTCCTGATTGTTGGTGCCGACGTCCAAAACCACCGGGAGCGTTACAGACGGGCTTATCCCGCCTGCAGCGGTATAAAGCGAGAGTTTTCCGATCGGAATTCCCATACCGCCCGCGCCTTGATCGCCCAAACCCAGAATCCGCTCTCCGTCGGTAACGACAATGGCTTCGACAGAGGGCAGGATGGCGTTCTCAAGTATGTCATCGATCCGGTCACGCTCTGGGTACGAAATGATAAATCCGCGTGGGTGATCATAGATCTCACTGAACTGCTTGCAGGCGTCACCCACAACGGGTGTGTAAATTATCGGCATCATCTCGGTCAGATGCCGCACCAACAGAGCGTAGAACAGAACCTCGTTATCATCCTGCAGGCCACGCAGATAGACATGCTTGTCCAGCGGTGTCTCTTCGCGCTCAAAGGCGGCATAGGCACGATCTACCTGAGTTTCGAGCGTTTCGATGTGTGGAGGAAGAAGGCCTAGCAATCCGAGCTTTTCTCGTTCGTGTAGAGAAAAGGCAGTACCTTTGTTCAAGAGTGGGTTTGTCAAATACTGTAAATTTACAGGACCGGAATCGACCATAGGTTACCCTTTCGGATCGGCACGCACTGTTTGCACGCGACGTCCAGTAAAGTCAGCATTATAAGACGACAATTGCAACGAACTTAGAGCACGGTTGCATTTAACCATCTTGCATAGAAGTGCCTAAGTATTGTTACTCTCTGCACTTAGGATTTTGTCTGCCGAAGCGCCTGCAGACAGATTGGCGTCTGAAAATGATCTGGTTTCTGGAAGTTCAAGATGCAGAGAAGACGTATGATCAATTTCAATTCGACCGTTGGTCAGAGTGTAATCCAGGACGTGTCCTCCTTTGCTCAGATCGCTGGAAATAAAGTGTAGGTGGTAACCCGGGACTCCGATCCCGACGGCATAATCCGGGCATCGAAACCCCAGAATTGTCCCCTCGACGTTGTTCAGCTCAAACTCAGCCTGCGTTTTTACAACCTCCAGCAGAGGTTTGTATGGTTTCTCCTGCCGTAGAACGTTTCTGTACTTTATGTGTTTAATGTCGCCGGTAAATCGAACGGCATAGAACAGGTTTCTTGCCTCCGCCAATGCATCAAGCTTGGCCTCAAGAGCATCCTTTTGTGTTTCTCTGTCCAAAGATCGACAAACCGCTGGTTCGAAATTGATGACGGCAGCATAAGGTGTCAGAGCCTTGTCGCTTGCGACCGAAGCATTGCCATTCCCGTCGAGGCGATAGGCAACGCCATCCAACACGATCATTTCTCCGTCGAGCGCATTGAACGTACCCAGGCCGAAGTTTCCATGTTCCAGCAGCTGTTCGATGGAAACGGTCCCGTCGTAAACGCCTTGCATGACTGCGCTCAGCAACGAAGCCTGATAATACTCATGTGCATGTTTTTCCGATTGGAAACCCCGTTCTCTGGAATGACTAGCCAGGGCCGTTGCAAAAGAAAGCTCTATATCTTGTCGCATGCTGTTTCACCAATCTATCTGCCTGGCGTCTATACATTTTCGACCATTCGAAACTGTCTTGCTTTCCAGTATCGCGTGCCTCTCGAGATCGGGCAACACAAGAGATTATTTGATAGTTTACAGCTTCATAGGGCATTGCAAAGATGATCGTGGGATTGCTCCGGGATAACTGATCATCATGAAAACGCCACGGACAATGCCGCGCCGGAAGGGCTTTCACTTTCCCTGCGAGATCATCGCCTAAGCCGTATGGGCTTATCACCGTTTCGCCCACAGCACGGCCACAGTCGAGTATTTGCTTGCTGAGCGCAGTGTAATCGTCAGCCCGGCAATGGGTTAACCGCTTTGGCCGTCATTTCGCCGACTGCATCAAGCGGGACCGGCCAAAGGCGACCGACAAATGGCATTTGCACTAAGTTGTTTACCGATCAACGGTTGGAAATGCCGACTCAGGCGGGCAGTGGATGCGAATGGGAATACCCTTGATATTCTTGTCCAACCACAGCGAAACACCAAGGCGGCCAGGCGTTATTAGAGCGATTGATCTCGCAGTTCGGCAAACCCCGTGTCGTGATCACGGATAAGTTGCGAAGCTATTTCAAGCCAATCTACGATCTTGCGCCGCACGCGGATCACCATCGACATGATCTCACCATCTGCGTTCCGTCTCAGGAACCTTTTTGCTGCGCGGTGATCGCTCACGGCTTTATCGCTATCTGACACATAGCCCTGGCGGCGCTTTTTGCGCTCCCCTGCCCTGCTGCAGATGTCGACGAAATGAAGGCTGAATTTCGTTCCTGGCCGCGTGCTGACAAGATAAAATACATGACGCCGGATAGGCTAAGATCACACGCTCAAGATGCCCACGACCTACTGAAGCTGAACCGCGCAAGACCAAAAAAACGGTTATTGCCGTGACGAGTTTTGCGCTGCCAGCTAGTCAATTTCATGTGTCTCATCAGCGGGTTTCCGCTCTATTACCGTCCCCATAACAGACCCGTATTCAAATGTGCGGTTGGCTACGGGAATTCCCGAATAGTTAGTTCAGTTTTAGGTTGCTACTCCGCCCCGACGGCAACGTAGGACAGAAAGACGATCTATGAAAATTGCAGATATTGGCAATTCTGAACTGGATCTCTGGCAATCTGGGGAAGCTCTTATTCAGGAAATTTGCCAAAAGTTTGGATTTGAAAACGCCTCCTACGCCCACATCGACAAGCATCATAATGTCGTTCATGGCTGCACTACATTTCCAGAGAAATGGGTCAAGTATTACGTCGACAACAATCTCGTTCTGGCCGATCCCCTCATTCGTTTTGGCGCCCAAATGATCGCACCAATCGACTGGGCAGTGTTCGACGACCAAGCCGACTATGCAGCGCTTTTTCAAGCGGCCAGAAGGTTTGGAGTGGGACAAAACGGTCTTTCCATTCCGGTGATCAACCCTTTTGGCGAGCGCGGCGTGTTTACCGTCACGTCCAATATGGCTCGTCCTGAGTGGAGCGCCTTGATCGCGAAAAAGCTCCCTGCCCTACGCCAGGAAGCGCAGGTCCTGCATCTGCTTGCCCTCGATGTCATAGAAACCGTATTCAACTTTCCATCGGATTCCCTGTCTGCGGATGAGCTGGATGTGTTGAAGATGTTCGCGTCGGGTTTGAAACCGACTGTCATTGCCAGGAAAACGGGGCACGCTTCGAGAACGATCGATGTTCTGACTGCCTCCATCACTACCAAGCTAAAGAGTCGGACGATCGAACAGGCGGTTGCCCGAGCTGTCAGTACCGGTATCCTCAAATGGAGCGATTTCTTTGCCGACCCCGTGGCAGAAATAGTCAATCCAGAACGTCAGCGGCTGTGCGGTGGGATCGTCCGTTGGGGCGGCAGGTCCCATGAGTTGATCGCCTTTGACGACGGCAGACTCGCTCGAAACACTGATAGTTTTCGGTCCGCCCAAATCACAGACCTCGCAAGAGAGTTCAACTTGAGTTCAAAAAAGATGGTCGAAGAACTTGGGTGTAACCGTGATCAAAGATTGTGGGTCAGGTATCTTTGAATTCGCATTGAAAAAGCGCAGAGGCGCAAATTACACATAATTTCTCTTACCCGGGTTCGGCTTGCGCAGTCTTGAGCCGAGAGATTGTGGATCTGCTCACACCCAGCATACGACCGATCTCTGCCGCAGTCTTGCCCATCGATAGCAGGGAAATCGCCTCTTCGCGTTCCGTTGCGCTCAGTTTTTGCGGTCGTCCTTTACTCAGGCCGAAGGATTTGGGCCGATCTTCCACTGCACGGCTTTCCAAGTCAGCCAACCCAAGCTCATAGTCGATGACTCCGCCTAGTACTTCCAAGACCATACTCGCGCGCCCGTCTGCGGTATTGATCCAGGGTTCAGACATTGACCGAAATGCCGCTCCTTTTTCGTGAAGCCGTTCTAACAGATTGAATAGCTCTGCGATCGAGTCAGCAATCGCAGACAGACGAGACACGACGATTACGTCACCAGCCGAAACATCCGCCAGAAATTCCTCCAGCGTTTCGCCTCGGTTGGTCCCGTCCTGCGCGGTATCGCTCCATATGCGGTCGCATCCTTGACGCTTGAGCTCGCTGAGTTGAACCTCACTTCGGTACCATTTCGATGATACCCGCGCATATCCGATTTTTACCATTTTAAATCAGTCTCGTAGGATTGGATCACAGTAGTTCTTGACTTTTGCACGCATTTATGACCGTTTAATTGCACGCAGTTCTGCACGACAATAGCGCTGAATCTGTGCAATGACAATCGCCGCAGCGAATGACCGGGACGAAATGCAGCATTCTCTTACAGAAGCTACAAAGGATTCCAGCCTCTACAACGAGGACCTGGCCCCCGTTCCTGTCGAAAAGCGCGATTGGGGTTGGTTTGAGCTCTTCAATGTCTGGGCCAACGATGTTCAATCGCTGTTTGGGTACACATTGGCGGCGTCGCTGTTCTTGACTTACGGGCTGAATGGCTGGGCGGTGTTTGCGGGTATCGTGTTGGCGGGATTCATTGTCATGGGGCTCGTCAACTTGATCGGCAAACCCAGTGTCAAATATGGAATACCATTTGCTGTAATGGCACGAGCCAGCATGGGCGTTCGCGGGGCGAATTTTCCTGCCCTCATCCGGGCCGTCGTGGCTATCTTCTGGTACGGTGTACAAACATATTTTGCATCGACTGCACTTGCCTTGGCCATGGTCGCACTGTTCGGGGAAAATGGCCCTGCAATCTTTCTGGGCCTCAGCGTCATCGAGTGGGGTGCCTTTCTGGCAGTCTGGGCCTTTCAGATTGCACTTTTCTGGAACGGTATTGATCCGATTGTCGGTTTTCTCAATTTCGCTGGCCCATTTGTGTATGCGGTGATGGTGGCGCTGGCGATCATGATCTGGGTCGAAGTCGGCAACGATCTCTGGCTGGAGGTCGGCACTATTTTCCGCGGAACCGGCGACTACAAGGGCAACTCACTTGGCGCATTCGCTGCAGTCGTGGGCACAATGACCGCCTATTTTTCGGCCGTGGTGATCAATTTCGGCGATTTTTCCAGGTTCGTACGGTCAGAAGATGAAATGCGAAAGGGTAACCTGATCGGTCTACCGATCAATATCGCCTTCTTTTCCCTGATTGCTTTGATTGTAACGGCAGGTACTGTCGCAATCTGGGGCGAGGCGTTAACCAACCCGACCGCTATAATTGCAAGGGTCGATTCCTTGCCACTAACACTCCTGGCGGCGGCGACATTTCTGGCCGCCACGGTCGGCATCAACCTCGTCGCCAACTTCATACCACCCGCATACGATCTGGCGAACCTTATGCCCAGTCGGATCAATTTCCGCGTTGCCGGGATAATTACCTCGGCCTATGCGCTGGTGATTGGCGGGCTTTGGGTATCGACGATCAGCCAGATCGGTATCTTGGGGTTTGTGAACACATTAGGCGCCATTCTGGCACCTGTTTATGGGATCATCATCGCAGATTTTTATCTGGTGAAATCCGGTGAGCTGGACGTTGATCAGCTTTTTTCGGCGGCCCGCGACGGCCCCTATTTCTACAGTAACGGATGGAATATGGCCGCGATCGTGTCGTTCATCCTTCCGGCTACATTTTCGGTACTCACAGTCTGGGTTCCCATGCTGAATACGCTGTCAGGCTTTGCATGGGTGATTGGCGCAGGATTTGGAGGTGTTTTCTACTGGGCAATTGCAAAGCGCTGATAGGCTGAGACATCCACCAGTTTGATGCCTACGGGCAAAGCAACCGATTGCAGATACATGCAATCGGACTGGATTGATTTGTCTCTGACAACAAGCCGACACGGGAACGAACGTCGCAACCATGCGACGGAAACGGTTCAGGCCACAAACCCTGAATCGATGGGCGGCTATTGCCGCAAATCTTGGGGGCTTTCCCCCCGAAAGCAAAATGGGAGGACCATTATGGTAACCGCAGAAACAACTGCAAAAAATGCAAGTACTACAGATCCGGAAGGTGACACGCTAAATCCGGTCACGCCCAATGAAAAAACCTGGGGCGCGTTTGCGATTTTCAACATCTGGGCCAACGATGTTCAATCACTGTTTGGCTATTCGCTAGTTGCGTCACTCTTTATTTCCTACGGCGTTGGGGGTTGGACAGCTTTCCTGGCACTCATCTTCGCGGGGCTGTTCGTTATGTGGATGGTGAACCTATCCGGCGCGCCCGGAGAAAAATACGGTATCCCCTATCCGGTTCTGGCGCGCGCCAGTATGGGCACAACCGGATCCAAGCTACCGGCAGTATTGCGGGCCACAGTCGCTGTCTTCTGGTATGGCGTTCAGGTCTATTTCGCTTCGACCGCCCTTTCATTGTTGATCCGTTCGATAACAGGCATCAGCGGTGGTGCAGAGATGTTAGGGTTGACGGGCATCGACTGGCTTGCCTTTCTACTCGTTTGGGTGTTCCACATCGTCATTTTCTGGCGCGGCATGGGTTGGGTCGAGACATTTCTGAACTTTGCCGGACCATTCGTCTATGCGGTGATGATAGGCTTGGTCATCGTGCTATGGCAGCGCGCGGACGGGCAGCTTCTGAGCGCAACCGCGACCATCTTCGCCAACCCAGAAGGCACCTTTGGATCTGAAGTTAAAGGCTTCATCGCCATATTCGGAACAATGGTTGCCTATTTCTCGGCCGTGATGATCAACTTCTCGGACTTTTCGCGCTATTCCCGCGACAAGGCATCCATGAAGGCCGGTAATCTTGCCGGTTTGCCGCTGAACATGATCCTTTTTTCGGCATTGGCGCTTTTGACGACTGGCGGTGCCGCCGTGGTCTTTGGTGAAGAAATCATCAACCCGACCGAGATCGTCGAGAAGACCGACAGCGTTCTGCTGGCCATCATCGCAGCGATTACCTTCTTCGCTGCAACCGTTGGCATCAATCTGGTCGCGAACTTCATTCCGGCGGTGAATGGCATAGCCAACCTGGCCCCTGGTAAGATCAGCTTCCGTCAGGCAGGTCTGGCCACTTCAGTCTTTGCCTTGGTAATTGGCGGTCTTTGGACGGCCATTATCTCGAATATCGGCATTGCCGGGTTCGTGAACACGCTGGGTGCGACTCTGGCTCCGATCTTTGGGATCATGATCGTAGATTACTACAAAATTCGGAAGGAAGAGCTGAATGTGGACGACCTCTACAACATGGAAGGCGGTGCCTACCATTATGGTAACGGTTGGAATGACTCGGCACTAATTGCCTTTGGTTTTGCTTCAGTATTCTCGGTCGCTACTGTTTGGGTGCCAGCACTGGGAATTCTGTCAGGATATGCCTGGATCATCGGTGCGATACTTGGCGGTGTTATCTATAACGCTATGGCCAAGAAGAACACTTAATCTTTCAGAAGATAGATGGCGGGCGGCGCGCCGCCTGCCATCAGGTATTGAGGTTGTTGACAGTGGCTCTGACCAAAAGCTGCTTGCAATGGAGCGCTAAAGAGATCGCAGCATGGCGCATTTGGACCTTTTTGCATGGATCAGGGATCTATAACGGTGCGGAATGCCACAACGAAAATCTGACGCCTAGTCCAACCCCCGATACCTGGGCATCAAAAAAGCTGTCAGTAGAACCCATCAAATTGTAACACCCCGCCATCAATCGTTGCCCACCGCAATAGTCCCACTTGCCTTCCCTACCAATCCACTTATGAAGTTCAATCAGTTGACCTAAGGGAAAGATTGCGATGCGCATGCGCGATACGTTCATCAAACCGATGCACCCGGAAGGTATTCGGTTTGTCGCGATCTTTGCCGCCATTACGGTCGGTCTGTTTCTCCTGTCTAACATTCTGGGCTGGATTGGTGTCGGCCTCACGATCTGGTGCTACTATTTCTTTCGCGACCCGGAACGCGTGCCACCCACAGGAGAAGGGTTGATCGTCAGCCCAGCGGACGGGGTAGTTTCGCTGATCGAAGCGGCGGTGCCGCCGAACGAGCTTGGGATGCCTGACACGCCTCTCACCCGTGTCAGTGTGTTCATGAGTGTCTTCAACTGTCATGTGAACCGCACGCCAATTGAAGGTGAGATTACCGCTGTTGCATATCGTCCCGGCAAATTTTTCAACGCATCCCTGGACAAGGCCAGTGCTGATAATGAGCGCAACAGCCTGCGCATTCGTATGAAAAACGGTCAGAATCTGGCTGTTGTCCAGATTGCCGGCCTGGTGGCCAGACGGATCGTCTGCTTCGTGAAGCCAGGCGCAGCTATGCAAACTGGAGAACGATTTGGATTGATCCGCTTCGGGTCGCGGCTGGATGTTTATCTTCCTGATGGCATGGTCCTACAAGTGCGTGTAGGGCAAACGATGATTGCGGGCGAAACCGTCCTTGCCAGTTTGCCCACGCCTGAAGAAAAGTAGGTAACTGGATCAGTGGAAAAACCACCCAAACAGGAAGAGACCGAGTTTGCGCTGATCCATTTGTTGCCGAATGCATTGACCATAACGGCCATATGCGCGGGCCTGTCAGCAATCAGATTTGGCGTTCAGGGCAATTACGTGCTCGCTGTCCAGTTGATAATTGCCGCCTGTGTGCTGGATGGGCTGGATGGCCGTATTGCGCGCCTTCTCAGCAGTGACAGCAAACTGGGGGCCGAACTGGACTCGCTTGCAGATTTCTTGAACTTCGGGGTCGCCCCACCGCTCGTTCTTTATTTCTGGGCCTTGCAGGATATACGCAGTGCGGCTTGGATTGCGGTTCTGTTTTTTGCGGTGTGCTGCGTCATGCGACTTGCCCGGTTCAATGTGGGCGGCAAATCCGAAACCTGCGATCAAGATGGGGCCTATTTCGAGGGAGTACCCGCCCCTGCAGGGGCGCTGCTTGTCATGTTGCCAATGTATCTGTCCTTCGCCTTCGCCGATGCCCCTTTGCTGCCCAGTATATTGATTTGCCTTTATATGGTGATCATAGGTCTTCTGCTTATCAGCCAAATACCGACTTGGTCATTCAAGACGACGCGAATCTCGCGCGAGAACGCAAAGTTTTTTCTCATCGGTGTCGCTGTTGCGGGGGCCGCATTGCTGACTTTCGCCTGGGCTACGTTGATTGTGCTTTGTTTCGGATATGTGGGCACGGTCGCCTGGGCGTGGCTCGACAGGGGAATACCTTCTAACCGTTAAGGACTCGATATGGACATCAAAGCCGTTCAAACCTCCTATGCTCGCTGGGCACCCATCTACGACAAGACGTTTGGGGCAGTTACCAATGTCGGGCGGCAGCATGCGGTTGATTTTATCAATAGACGTCCAGGCAAAGTTTTGGAGGTTGGCGTCGGCACCGGACTTTCGCTGGAACATTACGGGCCCGAAACGCAAGTGACCGGAATCGATTTCAGTGAGGACATGCTGCAAAAGGCGCGCGACAAAGCAAAAGATCTATCGCTGAACCATGTTGTCGAGCTGAGGCAAATGGATGCGCGCACGCTTGATTTTCCAGACAGCTATTTCGATACGGTTGCGGCAATGCACGTGCTATCCGTCGTACCGGAACCGGAAAGGGTAATGGCGGAAATAGCACGGGTCTGTAAACCGGGTGGAAAAGTGGTGATTACCAACCATTTCCAACGAAAGCTGGGGTTGCTCGCATCCTTGGAACGCGCGATTGCTCCGGTCGCAAATACGATTGGCTGGCATTCTGATTTCGATATTGAAACAGTGCTGCAAGAGGATGCGCTTGCCGTAGAGGAGCAAAGAACCCTTCCACCTCTGGGGATGATGACATTTTTGGTACTGAAAAAATCAGTTGTCACGTAACTTTTCGGTAAATGAACTTGGTACGGCTGCAAACAGGAAACTGAGCAACACCAGCTTTTCTCAATATTTGAACAAAATTTAGCTTACGATGCTTCTTCGTGTAGCCACAACGCTTTGCTACCAAACCGTTTTGCGGTGTCTTCCAGCTTTTTACGGTGTGTTTTCATCGCTGTTGCTCAATTTCTTCGCGAATTTCAATGCAGGGGTTGCTACTGTCCTAGGATCTCCATGGCTATCGTAGGCACAATCCGCCAGAAACCGGCTCACATCGGCATCAACATCGGTGAACAGATCTGGCCGCAGTATCATCGCCCACATATTCCGTGGCCACCTCCGCTGCGGCGATATCGCCGGTTTCCGGATCAAGCCCGATATGCAGCTTGCGCCAGGCTTTGCGTGCTTTCCTGGTGCCGTGCTTTTCTTAATGCCAGCCGTCGCCGCCACGCATTTTCAGACCCGTGATGTCCACCACGAGAGTGATTGGCTTACTTGCGTCGAGGTGACGCCCAGTTCTGCACAACACCTTCAGAAATCCAGACCCTCACGCCACCTCGACGCCGGAGACTTTCGTTGTAATCCGAGCAATGGGGTCGTTCTCAATTACCTATACACAGCGATTTTCAGAGAAAGCGCCGCAGGTTTCTATGACCTTGCGTGTCCCGGGAGCGAGAGACTCATTCGAAACCCGCGAGGGATCAGATTGAGCCAATTAGAGCGGTATGTCTGCACCGCTTGCTCTGACCCGGTCGCTCAGATCACACGCGGCTCGGCGCCCGGGAATAGCAACTGCAAATTTGACTTCGCGTCAGGCAGATATTTTTAAACATGACTAATAAATACCACATTTACTGATCAGGTTTGCAGGCGAAGGTTGTGACGCTTAATGGTAAACGGTTATGGACGGATCAAGACTAGGTGATGTTTCACTGGGGCACATCACAGGAACTTTGAAGTGGTTTTCGGCTGAAAAAGGCTATGGCTTTTTAACCTGCTCTGTGACCGGCAAGGATGCTTTGCTGCATCAAAGTGCGCTGCACGATTTCGGCCAGACCTCAATCGCCACTGGATGCACTGTAGAGGCACTGACACGCGAAGCGCCAAAGGGGTTTCAAATTGTCGAAATCTTGCGCATTCAGTCAGAAGCAGCCCCCGCAGCGACAAAGCAGAATGGCAATGCCTCCCGGCAGATAGCCTCGACCTCGGTTCTGCCGGCCAGGGTCAAGTGGTTTTGTCAGGAAAAGAACTATGGGTTCGTCAATGTTTTCAATGACGGCAGGGACTGTTTTTTGCACGCAAACACACTAGCAGAAGCCGGTCTTGGATTGGTGAGCGTCGGAGAGGCATTGGGCGTTGAGGTGAGCGATGAACCCGGCGGCAGAGTTGTGGTTTCGGTTCAGGCCTGGACATGAAATAGTCCCGAGGATAGTAGGCAGCCAAAGTGCATCGCAAACACGGATTTAGCGCCCGAAAATTGCCCAGGCCCATCTTCATCGCCAAAGCTTCGGAGCCTTACGGCGCGCCGAACTTCACCACCGAAAACACCACATTGTCCTGATCAGGATGGTTCAACTTTGTCAAAGCCCCCATCAGGTTTTGCGCGATAGCAGCGCTGTGCTTTTCGCAATCTTGTGTGACAACATCCAAAATTTCATCATTGCGTAGAAATTGAAGGCCATCGGAGGCGACGATCAGAATATCGTCGGCACAAAGTATCATCGGATTAGCGGGGCAATCCAATTTGGCAATATCCCCGCCATAAACGACAGATATAAGCGTGTTCCGGTCGGGATGACAGCGCGCGGCTTCGGGGTCCAGCATTCCCAGTTTCGCCATCATATCTATCTGAGGCGCCATCGAGTGATCCTCATTCAGCTGCATCAGCTTTTGGTCACGCCAGAGATAGAGCGGCGAGTCCCCAATCGAAAGCCAAAACACACGATCTTGGATGCAGACCAGCGCAACCAAAGTCGCCCCCATGCCTTTGGTTTTGTGCTCTTTGATGCTGGCAAGGTGAACTTGGCTATTTGCCTCTTGGGTCGCGCGATGAAGGAAATCTGTGACCTCAGCATTCGATGACTCACAGCTCAGGCCGGCGGATCTCCAGCAGTTCATCACCGCATGGACGATGAGGTTCGATGCAACATCACCTGCTGCGTGCCCCCCCATACCGTCGGACAGAACAATAATTCCGAAATCGGATCCGGCCGGGATGTCGGTCAGAATGGCATCTTCCTGATAGTCACGTGCGCCCTGGTTGATCGCTGTCGCAACGTCAAACAATTCGACAGCACGTTCCCGTGCCAGATGTTTTAAGGCATTTCCAATCTGCATAAGAAATCTCTCCGAAAGTGAAAGAAGAAAACCCTTCCAAATAAATTCTGTACTTTCCTGCAGTGCTGGGGCTTCTCAATGATCTGGACCAAAACATGAAAGGCGACAATCAAAGCACCAGTGCGACCGCTACTGGCGGTTCAGGCGCCACCCTATACCACAGGTCATGAAGGCATCAGGGATTGAGCGGCAGATCCACAGCCTGCAATTCTCCATCACGGGCAATTGTCAGCTGCGCAAGTTCCACACCATTTTTGGTCAGTTCCTCAAATACGCGCGCAATGTCGTTTTCACCTTCAACCGCGATTTGCGAAGCGGCTTCGGACACAACAATGTCGCCGACGCGGACAGGCACGACGGATGATGGTGCGCGCAGAACCTTGGTGATCCACTTCCCATTTCCCTGACTGACGGTAATGAACTGAGTGCCATTGGCCAGTTCGACCACATGTCCGATCTGGACGTTTAAGGTCTGTTCGGTAACCGGACTGTCGGCGTCGGTTCTAATCCGCAAGTCCACAGATATTTGACCGCTATCCGATGCGGTCTGACTGGACTGGATCGCACGAATAATTGAGGCGTCATCCACAACCAGATTGCCATTTACCACATAAATGATTGTTCCGGATTTCAGCCATTCCGTTGCCGCTTGATCAAGATCAGAGCGCACAAGGGTGACCATGGAAAAGCTGCCCTGTGGCTGCGCTGTTGTGACAGTCGTGAAAGGCAAATCAACGGCGGGGCCGGTCCAACTGATCCAATTTACGCCGGGCGAAGCCGGGGCCGGAGTTTCAACTTCCGCCACGGGCTCGACAGCGGCAGGCGTGGCCTCGACCACCGTCGCAACCACAGTTTCTTTGGCCTGTTCGGCGACTACTGGCGCATTGGTTTCAGCGACCATCGTTTCACCCTGCCCGGATTCTCCACCCTGACTGAAATAATAGCCGGCGCCTCCGACCAGTCCGACGGCGATAAGCGCGACCAGGGCAATGGGACCTGACCGACCACGCGATGGCTTCTTGTTGACTGAAACCGTATCGTTGAATTCGACAGCAGATTCCAAAACGGGCTTTGCTTCGATCGGCATCTTTTCTTCCATCGCGTCCTGCCATTCCTGCACGGACTTGAATCTGTCTTCGGGTGGGATGCTGAGAGCGCGGTCTATCGCCCTGAGGAAAGCGGGGCGATAACCTTCTACGGCGCCTTCTAGTGGATCGTAACAATCCGTACCCTTCTGGGCCAAGGCAGCAAGACGGGTTTGGCTATCCTGCGGAGCGGACCCTTTGATGACATGGTAAAACGTAGCTGCCAAAGCATAAAGGTCGCTGGATTGATCCTGCTCACCGCCCTGTAGATAGAACTCCTGCGGTGAATACCCTTCTTTGACGACACGCAACATCGACATGGCCCGGTCGGATTTAGCTGCACTTTCGCGCGCGGCACCAAAGTCGATCACCACGGGCTCGCCATCCTTGTCGATCAAGATATTATCCGGCGAGATATCCCGGTGAAGCATGCCCTTACTGTGTATGAATCCAATCGCCTTGAGCGTGGTGCGCAGCAGGTTTTTCACTTCTTCCGGAGGTAGGATGCCGCGCTCTTCGATCGTATCCAGAAGGTCTTTGCCTTCGATGAAATCGATCGCCATATAGGCGGTTTCGTTGTCCCGGAACACCTGGTGCACACCCGCGATGTTCGGATGCACAAGCTTCGACTGATTGCGCGCTTCTGTTTCGAACGACCTGACAAGTGCCTCATAGGAAGACGTATGAGACTGTGAACGGGGACGAACGGCCGTTTGGCTCCGTCTGCAGATTGCCTCGGGAAAGCACTCTTTAATCACGACCGTGCGCTCAAGGCTGTCTTTGGCCAAGTAGGTGATGCCAAAACCGCCGCTGTTGAGAAATCGAATAATCGTGTATTGGCCGGCCAATAGCCGGGTGCCCGGAGCGAGTTCGTCCGGGAAATGTTCGTTTGAGTGGACTGGTTGTACCATTGGAAATATTTACCCTACCTTGGTCAGCTGGTTCCGGTGCCGGCCGATTGTTGCTCACAAAATCTGTACAAAAGTGGTGTCAGGAACCTGGGGATGATGCTTTACTCTCCCCATGCGGTTACTTCGGCATCGGGCCCTTCTAGTTCGCTCCAAACTTCGACACGGCGGTTTTTGGCACGGCCAATCGAGTTGGTGTTGCACGCGACCGGGGCCATTTCCCCGTAACCACGTACCTCGACCAAAGTGCCATTTGGTTCGATGGTTTTGTTCAGCTCTTGAAGCACCTTTTTGGCGCGCGCCAACGAAAGCTGACGGTTTTTGCCAAAGCTGCCGCCGGCATCGGCAAAACCGGCCAAAACGATTTTATAGGGTTCGACATCCCGGATATATTCAGCAATTCGGGCGATATCCCGCTTCGCCTTGTTGTCCAGGCTGGACGAGCTGGGCGCAAAACGGAACGTCGTTGAAAGGCGCCTGGTCGCTAATTTTTCCGCAACATAGGACCGTATCTCAGCCGAATTTGCCGAAGCCGCCATGGCTTCGATGCTCGCCTTCAGCTGTTCGAACTTTGCATCCTCTTCCTGTTCGACAACAGACAAGCTTGTGACCCCGGACTTTGAAACCAGCCCGTCAATTTCAGGACTATCCAAAAAGGACACCAAGGCTGTGGTAAAGCTTCCGGAATCGCGACCGTTATAGGCGGTCACCCGATTTTGTAGCCCATATTCTTCGGTTTTCATCGAAAACTGGTTTGGCAGATGGACAATGCCACATTCGCTGAGCAGAGGCACCGCCCTCGCATCGCGGATCGTAGAATACCGCATGACACCAAAGCCATACCGGTCGGATTCGATTGCACGGGAAAGTGCGCGATCAGAATTTACGATTTCGGCACCGGGGGACAACTCACGCCCAAATGGTGACAGGATCAAACCCTCAATTCGGTGAAACGCCCCAGAGGATTTGGGCAGCGAGTAGACGTTGATATTTTGATCTGGCCCGCCGAGCTGTTTCCAGTTGGTAATTTCACCGGACAATATCTGCGAAATCTGATCAACCGTCAGAGCCTTCGTGCCATTTGCAGGATTGACCGAAGCCGTATAGCCATCAACCGCCAGCACATGCTCTTGCTGCAAAGCTGTAAGATCGCCAAGACCACTCTTCCTGGCCTTTCGATACATTTCAGCTGAAACCGGCTCCTCGCTGATAATCAAATCGCTCTGACCGGCAATGAGAGACTCGAACAAGTCCTGCCCGGTCGCTTCTTTGACAAGGATATTGTGAACTGGTTCAGCCGAGTCATCGGTGATCAGGATATCAAAGGCCTTTCGTCCTTCGATCGTCGAAACCTTGCCGGCATCTGTGTCAAATCCGTGCTGCTCTCCCAATGGTACACCCTGCAGATCAAAGGTGTCCGAGAACAGTTCCCGCTCGGAGGCAAACCCATCTACGACAAGAGGAAGGAGGATATCCGCCAGACCTCCTGCGCCAGAAACCACCATGTCGGTATCCGAAGGCAAACTTTTCGGGCAGCCTGAACCCTGACAAAGAAATTCAGACGCGTTCAGAGAAAGCACACCAACATTGGAACGGACAATGAATTTCCCTGGCTGGATATCTACCAGCTCACCTGTCACCGACCTGGACCCGTTTTTCGCGGTCAGCGTGACATCCTGCGCATGCCCCAAAGAAGCAATGACCACAAAGCCTGCTGCAGCTGCGTATTTGGACAAACTCATCATACTCGTCTAAAACCCCGGATAAATTTTAACGCGTGACGCGGAAGCCGCAGCACAATGGCCGCGGCTTCCAATCATGTGATTATTCTTTGATCCACACTTCAACACGGCGGTTGATTGCGCGGCCACGCGGGCTGTCATTGCAGGCCACGGGTTCCAGCTCGCCGTATCCGGATGCCTTCAGCGTTATGCCTTCAAGCTCGCCACCCGTTGCCACTTCGATCAGATGATCCAATGCGGCTTCGGCGCGCTCCTGCGAAATCAGCAGGTTCGAGTCAAAGGGGCCTTTGTTATCTGTAAACCCAACGATAACGACCTCGGTTGGTTTGCTCTCACCCAGGTATTTGATCATCCGTGCCAAATCCCGCTCGGCCTTGTTGTCAAAACGCTTAGAGCCGGGCGCAAAACGGAACGTTGTCGAAAGACGATCATGGGTATTCATGTTTTTCAGAAGGCTCTCGACCAGTTCGGCCTCGTATTCATTTTCACCTTCTTCAAGCTCGGCCGCCAGCCGTTCAGAAGCTCGCTCCTGACTGTCCGCTGTGATCGACAGGTCGATATATCCAGCCTTTGCAACCAGTCCATCCAGCCCGTCAGTGTCCAGAAAATCAACCAATTCACGCGCATAGCCGTCGATATCCGCGCGGTTGTAGACCACAACCCGTTCCTGCAGATAGTATTCTTCGGTCTTGAGGTTAAAGGTGCTCGGGTCCTGAATGATCCCGCAGGTTGTGCGCAGCGGAACAGCGCGCGCCGAGCGCTTGGCCGCATAGTTCACGATACCAAAGCCAGCGACATCTTCCATGATCGCGGTCGTCAATTCGGTTCTGTCATGGACGATACTGGATTCAGTTGTCAGAGATTTGTCCGACTTTTTGAACAGAAGCTTTTCAATGTGGTGATAAGCCTCGGTGTCAGGGTCGAAGGAATACACGTGAATGGGCGCATCGGACCCGCCAACCTCGGACCAGTTTGTAATGTCGCCGGACATGATATCGCGCGCCTGCTTAACGCTCAGATCAGGGATCTGGTTCAAAGGGTTCACGATCATCGCAAATCCGTCCACGGCAATGACGCGTTCCTGATCGAAATCGCGCAGATTTCCACCACCGCCTTCGGATACGATTGAACGATCCGCTTTACCGGCCGGTGTTTCCGAGAAGATGATCGACGCGTCTTTCTTGGCCATCCGCTCGAACAAGCGCGCACCATTCGCCGTATGAATGCCGAACGTGGCAACGTCGTCGCCTTCCAGATCGTTCAGCACCAAGGCAAAGTCATGTTCTTCGCCAAACTTGTGGTCGCCCACATCGACAGTCTCGGTATCAACCGGTTCACCGTTTTCGTCATACAGCTGGGCTTCGGCTTCCAACGCGACCGCGGCATAGCCCTCGGCAATAATCGGAACCAGAACTTCGGCGATTTCGTCCGGTGCGGAAATCTCAAGATCATAGACGTATGTCTGTTCGGTCGGACAGGCTTCGCCCTCACAGGTCACAAGATCCTGGTTGATCACAAACTCGCCAATATCGGTTTCGACCAGATATTTCCCGTCTTTCGACGACAAAAGATTGCCAATAACATCGATATTGCTGTCTTTTCCGACCAGACGCACCTCTTGCGCGAGTGAGCCTGTGGTGATACAACCTGTGATTACAGAGGCGGCGAACAGCCGCTGGAATGTCGAATTTAACATCTTAACTCCTCGAGTTAGCACTCATTTGGTGTTTTTTTGATGCATGTTTTTGTGCATCAAAAGACGCGAATGTGGCTGCACTGCGGTTTGTGGATATGCGTTGCAGAGGTGAATGAGCCAAATCGCGCGATTTACAGTTTCTCGGTGATTGCAATGCCTTGGATTGCAAATATCCCCGAACTCAGGCCCAGGCGTTGCCCAAGCCGCTGATGGTGATCAGGAATCGAGCTTGATTGCCTCTTCGTACAGAAGCGCGGCCCTTTCGGCTTCGATTTCAAGAACGTCCATCTCGGCGCAGAAATGGGTTACATCTGCGACATTCGGAACATCAACACCGTCCAGCTGTTCGACGACGGGCTGCAACTTGACCCAATGCGTCTGCACTTCGGTCAATGCTTCACGCGCAGCTTTGCTTGGCGGTTTGGCGATTGTTATCGAACTGCTACCACCTTCGATCAGCACATCCACGATCTTACCAAACTTCTTGGCGTTCTTTTTGAACTTCTCGTGGTGCTCAACAGTGTCTTTGCCTGTGGCAGCCAGAGCGATCTCTTTGCAGATTTTCTGCGTCAGCATTCGTTGGCGACCCGCAAAGTCCAGCGCAATCGCAAGCGCCAGATCAATGTCCACGTCCCCGTAAGCTTCTTCCAGCTTGCGAACAACATGGTGACAGGCCTTTTCCAGAACCTCGTCATTGTCGACAATCATATGAAGATGTTCGTCATCAACCGACCCGGCCGCGATGATTTCTTCAACTGCTGTACGATAGGGCGCCCAAAGCGTCTCTACCTCTTTCAGAGCATTGTTGACGGATACAAACCTTTCGCGATCCACACCCGAAGACCCTTTGCCTTCGCGGAACCCCAAAAGGATGTTGTCGAACTCATCATGAGCATGTTGCAGCTCTGCAAGATCTTTTTCCACCTCAGCACCGAGGCTCAAAAGCACAACGGCTTTGGCGACCTTCTCTGTGAGGAAACTCAGCTTATCCGCGGCCAGTATACGGTGTGCTACCTGACCTGCGGCCATTGCCAGTGCATTTCCCCCCACTGGCAATAATGTCGCAACTGTCGCGACTGATGCGCAGTTAACGAAGACTCGTCGATTCATTCTCATTGCAGTTAACCTTACCCCTGTTCACATTTAACCCACCACATTCGAACGTGACCTCTTCTTTCAGGTGGCAATGTGGAACGCCCAAGATCAAATTGTGTTGATTTCGGGACTTACGCCACGTCACCCAAACCGAGCCAGAACTGGTGATTCATAAGGTAGATGGGCCATTTTGTTCGACGCATACGACAGGTCAAAAACAATCCTAACCAACCGGGATCACACAAATCCTTTGTGGAATTGCACCACCGTTTTTGGGTTTGCCCAAGCTAGCAACTGAACATTTTGGTTAATCGAACTGTGACAATTATAAGTTTCGACTTCGCACCCCGTACTGCGCCTTCAGTTGCTGAACCGATCCGCGATACACGTCCAAATCAACCTCTGGGGCAATTCCGGACACTCGCTCGTTCGTAGAATGCTGCCAAAACTCCCATTGCGGCGCATTGGGTGCGGGTCTGGCTGCGTATTCTGCCAGCCAGACCGGGTAGTTCCCGAAACCCGAGGTCAGCTCGGTCTCCCAGGTGTTCAGATTGGCATATACCATCGGAACCGTTCCGAAAGCTCTCTGAACGCTGGTAAGCCATTCCAGCGCGAGGCTTCGATAGGCGGCCCCCTGTGCCGTCGGGACGCCTTCAAGATCGAGTGTAAATGGCAGGTGCAGAAGGCCGGATTTTCCAACCGGGCCTTTCGAAAGAACAGCCTGCACTGCATCGACAAAATTCGTGACCTGTGGCTTGGCCGGGTGGCTGATGTGAAGCAGGTGGTAGGCGCCGCACAGGATACCCACCTCATTCGCGCCGAGTACATTTGGCTGAAAATACGCATCCTTGATGCTGACGCTTTCGGTCGCCTTTATCAGCGCAAAAGAAACACCCGAGGCTGCGACTTGCGGCCAGTTGATATCCCGCTGATGATCACTGACATCTATTCCTTTTGCATGCGCCTTATCTGGCGCCGCTTTGGGAATCTGACCCGATGGTTTGCGAAACGACCTTACAATTCTGCCCAGCCTACATGCCATCAGATCGGCCTTTTCTATCTGTCATAACACCGCATCCAACCGACATTTGATCAGCCAATAGACCGAGATGTTGATTGCGCGGGTCTCGGTCTCGCTGGTCAGGGCCGACCCTTTAACGACGTTGCCCGAATTGGATTGGGGTGTGGGGGCGATAACCGGTTCCGGGCCTAACACTCCGTTTGAAACCGTGCTGTCGCTTTGTTCCAGCACATGTTGGTGTTGCTGGAGCGCAGACAGTTGCAGCGACCCTACCCCGTCATATTTCTGGTTCTTTTTGTCGGTTCGGTACCTCTGGTCCTGATCCTTATCGACTTTCCCGCCGGGGTCGACGCCGCGCAGAAAATAACCCTCGTAATCAGGCAGTCGAAACTCTCCGTCCTTGCCTTTACCAAACAGGTATCCGATGGCGGCAAACAATTCCGGATAGGCGGAAATCAACAGAGGTGAGCCGTCGCAAACCTTCCAGCCATAATGTTGCAGATCAGTGGTCCCGCCCGCCAGCTTTTTGGATTGTCCCAGAAGCTCCCCGGAAAAAGCGATCACCGCGCCAACCGGCATCCCCAATACCCGGCCCGGAGACGGACCCCAGCCTTGTTGCGGCTCAAGCGGTCCGCCAGGAGCATTTGGTCGGGGCGGGGTCGGAAAGCCTGGCGGTCTCATTCTGAATCCACCTGACCTGGCAGATCACTATCCGCACTCAGCATGCACATATGCGTGGGCACCTGAACCGTCCAGGATTGCGCATTGCCTTCATCGTCTTGTGTATGTTCCGATTTAATCCGGGCCACAATCTCGGCGTCTTCGGGCAAGCAAGGGGCAAGATGGTCTGCATCCGGCCAGATCCGACCGGTGCGCAGGAAATACAGGAAACTGCGCGCGTGCTTTCTGTCGACCGGTGCCAGAATGCGCACACGGTCTGCGCGCAGAAAATCTCGGAACCGCAGGTCGGGTACGGTCTCGCGCAGGGCAAGATCCGCGGGGTCGCCTGTCAGATCGCTGACTTCGTCCTCGATATCCATAAATGTGGCGATGTCGGACCACCCGACCGTTTGTTGCAGATAGTGCCGGATACGCGGCTTGGCATAATCCGGGGCCACGGCATCTTTCTCGGATCCGCTGAGGGTCAAGATTTGCTCCTGGGCCGCGGACAGGATTTCCGTCGTCACCGCCTTGTTCAGGAACGCAGGGTTCTGAGCCTCAATCGCAGCCACCTGTTGTTCCAGTTTGCGACGATATCCCTCTAGCTGCCGCGCATACGCTTCCTTGATCAGCCTATAGGTTTCGAATTGCCAATCAGAATAAGTCTGCGCCGACCGTTGGCACGTCACTTCAAGAGTTGCCGCAAAGAAACCGGTCAATTCGGATTGCAGATGCATTGGTGCAGGATCGGGAACCGGCATATCCGGCGGAGAGTTGGGCTCGGACGATTGTGTGGCTGCGGTTTGCTTGAGGCTGCACAGAATGGTGAACCCAAGCGGATGGCCTTCATCCGCCGGAGAGGTTCCGGTTCCGAACCCTTTATCCAGCTGGGCGCTCAGCACCTGCGCGCCCGAGGCTTGGCTGACAGGCAGGCGCAGTGGCTGCGGTGACTTGTCCGCATGGCCGTTTGAACCGGGCGGGGCGGATTTGTCCCCCGCTTGCTGAGGTTGCAGGGCGACCGACCCCACGATGACATGGGTTTCTGCGGGGGTTCCGACACTCATCACCGAGGCTGTTGCACTGATCGGCTCAAAGCCGCCGGGGATCAGCAGGGCGCCTTCGGCCACTGGCGTGTGGCTTTGCACCGTTTGGATGACCACATGCTGGGATGGCGGGGCCATTCGGGTCTCTTCCACGCCAAATTCCTGAAACGCATCGAGATAAAAGATCTTGCCATCGTCTGTCTTGCCAGCCTCGTCGGTCAAATCCTGAAACCCGCTTATCCCAAACTCACCTGGAGATTTCGGTGGACGCAGATCAAGCTGCCAGGACCGGCGAATATGCCGGACAAGATTCTCACCCGGGCTGGGAACCATGATCTCAAAAATCAAAACCTCGCCCAGACTTTTCGTGCGCAAGCGAAAGCTTCTGTTCACCCAACGATAGATGCCGCGGATATCCGTGCCGTTCCGCCGATTGTCAAAGCGCGTCACATCCGAGTATTCGGTTTCTTCAACTTCGGATAGCTCGCGCGTATGGCGCATTTCGCGTGACAGGTTTCGCACCGTTTTCTCGACGATGTCGCGAGCAAATTTCAGGTCGTTCTTCGCGAAGCCTCCGGCTGGCTGCTCTTGCACCCACCAATTCCCGGTAACACTCATCTTATTGCCATCTGTCGGCATTCCGTACTGGGTGTCGTAAGAGTTGACATGCGTGGTCGAGACATGGTCGGCCAACGTCTTTTGCACCTGATTGATCAGGTCCGAAACCGAGGTATCCTCGTCCCGCCGGGCAATTTTAGTGGTCACATCGGAATGTGCCTCATGGCTTTCGCGGCGCTGCAACCTCCGGTTTCGCGTCTCGCGCATTTCACCCCGCAGGACATTTTCGATACGCTGCACGTCGCCCAATTCATACCCAAGCGGCTGATACCGGATCGAACGGGCAAGCCCGTATGAATAGGCGCGCACCCAGCCGGGCTTTGTCAGTTTCAAAGGGATCTGATGATCTGTATCCTTTGCTGCAACCGGCGCAGGTTTTTTCGGCTCGAATATGGAGCCAGGCAAAACCAGCGTCGCATGCATCCAAGCTTTGATCTGTTGCCCGGTGACCGGATCGGTCATCAAACTGGCCTGCCCTCCTTCGGTTGCAGCCAGCGCACGGGTCAGAACGTGATGGGTAGTCAACACCTGAATCAGAACTGCAAGTTCGTCTTTTTGCCAGCCAGCCAGAAGGTTCAGCGCAATAATGCTTTCCCAGATGCGGGCCAGTTCCTTTTGCGCATCCGGTGCATTTGCCAGAACCTTGAATGCGGCCCATCCGCCCAGACGGGCCTTGATCAGATCTGTGATCTGGGCCAGCGAAAATTCCGGCAGCTCTCGCAGAGCCGGCCACAGTTCAGGGTAAGAACTGAATGGCGGGCCAAGCGTTTCAATCGAGGAGATGTACCCTTTGGGTTTGTTCGGTTCAGCCGCAGGCTGAGCCTTGCCGGATTGCCCCGCATCCGATGCCGGATTGGGCGAACTATCCCCACCTGGTGTTTTGTCGGTGTTCGAGCTTGGATCCACGTAAGTAACCGCCAAAGCCTCCTGCCCTGACCTGTCCCGGGATTTTGAAACAAGGCTTTGCAGGAACACGCTGTTCACCAGGATCTTTTGCGGAACCTCCATGAAACCCGCATCCAGCGCGCCCGGCGCTATCGACGGCCAGTGTTTCATATAGATGAAGGGGAACAGCTCATCCCAGCGCAGGTTGGCCCCTTGGGTGATCGGGCTCAGCCCTTCGGAATCTGGATCATCGCTGAAGGGATCACTGCCATCTCCGGCGTGATTGTGGCTTGGCTGATCTGGGTCATGCCCGTCATGTCCGCCTGAACCGTTTTGCCCGGTGCCAGAGTTCCCGCCATCATCGGCCCCGCCCCCTGCCCCGGAATCGGGCGATGGAATATGGCTTGGCTTGCCAAATTCAGACATGAAACCCTGAAAGCGCCAGACACGACCGGTCTCGGGTTCTTGCAGAGCCAATGCCCCAAGGACCTGCTGAGACAACGGTGTACTCAACCCGCTTTGCCAGGTCAGGGTACCGGTCAACCGCTCACCGGTTTCGAACAGCACATTCAGCCGCGTTCTCTCCTTGTACCTCAGAACAGGGCCGCGCACGGCCTTGCCCGGTGTCTTGGTGAAAAAGAACTGGACGGTCACGAATTCCGGGGGATCGGCACCATGCGGATGGGTTTCGAAATTGGCCACCAACTGGTTACGCAGATCCTCGAACGGCGCATCCATCCAAATGAGTTTGGGGTCCTGGCTGGTCATGCCCGTTAAGCGTCTTCCACCGCCAACACGACCTCAAGCTCGCTGATCGCCTGCAGTGAACCCTTGGTCAGCTTGCTGGATTTCAGGCCACTGATTTCCAGACGCTCGATGTCGAGTTGCCAGACATCAACACCGGTATGGATATTGTCAAAGGGCGCGTGCGGAAAGAATGCCTCGATCTCGGTGTATTCATATAGGTTGTCCTGAATCACGGCCAACATCGCCGCGCGAGCCTCGGCCAACACCTCAACCATATAGTCGCGAATGCGGTCTAGATCCGCGTCGGACACTTCGGCGAAATAAACCGCGGATCGCGTGCCATCTTCGTCGAAACGGGTCACGACTTCGGTCGCCGGGGCGAGCAATATCTCATGCTCACCCTCGATTGAAACAGGCCCCTTGTCTGCCGCTTCTGGGGGAAGAAACTCGATCAGCGCACCGCAACAATCAATCAGAATTTGCTGCCCGGCTTCGGCAATGAAATTATCATCCTCCCAAAGCTCAATCGCGATTTCAGGATCAACCTGAGCAAATGGCAGAGCATAGCGCCCGCCGCCCTGCAGTTTCTGACCTTCGGGGAAAATTTGACCCCCATTTCCGCGCTGGAAAAAGGTCAAGATAGGTCGACGAAACATCAGAAACCGACCAGAGCGGGTATGTACGAGTGCATAAACCTGAAAGGCCATGTGTCTTCTCCTCCGATATGTTAATTCGGGCTGTTGGTGACTTAGTCCAAACCCAATACGCGACGGACGCGGCTCAGCTCGCGGTCATGAACAGTCAGGGCATCCAGAAACAGAGAGACCGCAACCCGGTTATCCGCAGAATAATGCCCGCCCAGTACATGCTCCAGCGCAGCCGGGCAGTGGTCATAGGCACCCGCGATATTTTCGACGCTCAGCGCGCGCATCCCAGTACGCAGAACCTTGTCGCAATAGGCAGCAAAGCTGGCGTTCAGGTCGTTGATCACGATCCGCTCGGTTTTAGGTGAGGTCGACGGCTTGTACGGCTCGTAAAGTGGCACCCAGCTTTCGGCGCGCCCCAGATGGGTCGAGGTGGGCGGATAGCCATTGGCGGTCATGAACATCGTACAGCCAAAACACGAGGCCAGCTTGGTGGTACAGTCACCAACCGTAATTTCATAAGGCGTGCAATGCGGGCCCAGATGATAGGCCTTGTAGATCGCCTGGATCATGCCATGGGTATAACCCTTAACGCCTTCGTCCCCGCTTTCATCGACGAAATTCATACCCTGATCAAAGCGCATGATATTGGTGATCTGGTCCGACCGGTTTGTCGCCCCGTGGTCGGGTTCCCCTTCCTTCGGAGCATCCTGCGCCAGATCGCCGCCAATGATGCCCCAACCAACGCAGTCATGGTCATGGGTATCGCGACGAACGCGCGGGTTCCACAGGGCAGAATCCTCGGGCGGCAACCACCGAGGGTACCATCCCTCGAAAATATTGTCGTCATGATCGCCCGCATCCAGATCAGGGATATGGAACCGCGCGCTTGGCATCGGACCGACCGGATCGGTGTCGCCTTCGACATTTCCGTTATCGACAAACCCGGTATAGGCCCCCAGCCCGATATACTGATAAGCGGGGTCGCGATCCCTTTGCTTGATCTCATCATATAGCACCTGCCCCTTGTCACTGAGGTGGTGTTCGGGGTGGCGGATATCGCCCTCGGTCGGAGGCTCATGCCCGGCCAAACCATAAACCCCAACGATCACAGCGCCGGTTTTATGATCGACGGCCGTCCCTGCCCTGACCGAATGGCCCTGCATGTCGATTTCCAAAGCGGCCAGCTGTCCGATTTTCTGGGCGGCTTGCTGAAGCTGATCCCATTCGCGGGACCATTTGTCGGGCCTGGGCATCTCGTCAGAAGGTTCCATTGAAAACTGCACATCGACATTGGCGCGGATCTGTTCGATCGAATGACCTACGATGGCGGCGGCAACAATATAGTCCGCCTCAAGCTTGGGATCGGCACCGCCGTCGGTCAGAATTCCGGATGTACGTCTGTAAGCCATCAATTCACTCCTCCAAAGTTTCGCCCGCTTTGGGCGTCATGAATATTGAATGTCGTAACCAACAAAATTGATCGGATCGGAATTCGGACCCGGCGTGCCGCCATACATGGCGACGCGCATTGCCTGGACCTGGTGCAGATCAAAACTGGCCACACCCGGACCTATTTCCCGGCGGTCGATCCGAAAACCCTGCCGCGTTGTCATATCGGCCGCAAAGTTCAGCCGGTCCGGAGCCCGGAGCACGCATTCTCCCTGCAAAGGCAGGCGGGTTTCGGTCAGGGGAAAGCCGCAGCGCACGACCTGCACCTTGTGCAACCGATGCCCTTTTGGAACCGTGATGGTCAGGTCAATCCCGTCGCCTTTGCGCCGGGGTTCGATCGTTGCCTCGCCACAGACAACTTTGCGATCCACCAGAACATCGGGCGAGATATTGCCCTCGCGGGTGACGAACCTGACCGACAGGGTCAGGTCAATCTGAAAGCTTCGGTACCAGCGATACGGGCATTGCAGAACAACCTGCCAGGTTAACGGCCTAATGTGCTGGTCGTGATCCAAACAGTCCCAGAACAGGCCAACCCTGCGCACATTGGGGTTTAATGATCGGTTCTCAAATACGAGTTGGGTTGTCATCGCGCCACCCTGACGAATCTGTGTTATGAACTCGACGGCGGCGGCGACAGCCTCATGATAAAACCAAGCTGTTGAAACCCCGGCTCCAGGCCGGATTTCAGACGCAACCTCAAGAACTTTCCATCCGGCTCGCCACTGATTTTGACGTGGCCGACCACTGTGAAATCTGTTTTGCCCTTATCGCCCTTGGACGTTGACGCCTTGGTATCACTGCTGGACTTGGGTTTGACCGGTTTGGGAACTTCAACCCAGCCATCACTGACCGCAAGAGCCTGAATTTTGGATGAAACCCCGTCCTTGGAATATGTGAAATCCGTGAAGGTGACGGCCACGTCCTCAAATTTCCCGGCATCGTCCACCTTGTACTGGACCGAAATCTGAAGCCCGTTATAGGGGGGCTTGTTGCGCCCGGTCTTATGGAAATCGCCAGATTGCCAAACCTGTTTGATGGGCTTCAAACTGTCTTTCTTGTCCGCGTCATCCTTGGGTTTCGAATCCGGCTTTTTGGGATTCGCGGGCTTTACCGGCGTCGGGGTATCAGCGGCAGCCTTCTGATCGCTGTCTTCGTCGCCCTTAGACCGTTTGCGTTTTAGGGCGATTGTTGTGTCGGCAGTTTTGGTCATGACACACCTCCTCTTTCCATAGCTCCGTCAAGCGGTGTGCATCCTGCGGCTAGTAATCCGCCGCAGGGCGCGTTTACGCATTGATGTTTGCCAGCTGGAAATCAAAGGGGGTAGAGTTTTTGCCAGGCCCGCCGCCCGACATCACGATATCAGCGCTTTGGATGCCGAACAGATTGATCTCGGTGTTGATCTGACTGATGATCGCCGAGTCCATGACCTGGCCCTCTTCGATCTGCGACACCACGCCGATATAGATGGTCGGGTGGAACTGAAAGACGCCCTTCTGCCCCGGCGCAAGGTTGGTCTTGGCGGCCAGAAGTTTGCCTTCGCGATAGATATTCGCGTTGATCGATCCCATGGTCAGATTGTTGCGCAGCTCGACCTCATTCGGCGACGTTGCCGGGGTTTTGGCCAGGCGCAAGATATCCCCGCTGGTGTCTTTGACCATTTCATAGGCCTGACCGTCATAGGCCGTCATCTGCGGCGTATAGTTCCCATAGCTGTCCGAGGCCGAAACCTGAAACTTCAGCGGGTATTTGAAGGGGTGATAATCCAGCCGCCCCAGGTTTTTGATGACTTTCCACGCGATAGCGAGTTCGCCGAAATCTTCGGCCACGTTTTGCTGGAAAATAACGATCGATGAATTATTGGCATCATCCGAGTGATTGACCAATCTGAGTTGAATATTTTCGGTAACCAATTTCAGATTCCTTCCATTAGCGGTTCTTGTCGAGAACGACGAAATCGTGAATCAATGCTAGCTGAGAACTCTGTAATTCGATCTTTGCAGGAATCATCATTTCCTTTGATCTTTGCACTGTTAGACCCCTGCCCGCGGTAACCGGTGCACACTTTGGCCAGCCTCGCGCGCGCAGGAGCATGCTCATCCAGGACGTGTTTTGGGTGATGCTTAGTTCATCGAATTGCGATAGCGCCGATACTCCGACGGCGAGACGTCGAATTCCCGTTTGAACGCGGTCGAAAAGTTATTCGCATCCTCGTAGCCAACCTTGAAGGCGATGTCCTGAATGCTGTGCTGCCCCTCAAGAACCAGGGCCGCTGCATAGTTCAACCTGTAGCGCCGAAACCAAGCCATGGGGCCAACACCGAACTCTTCCTTGAACCGCTTGGACAAGGTGTTCCGGTTTGACCCGACCACTTGCGCCAAGGCGTCAATGCCGCCGGCAAATTCGGGCTCGGTAGAAAGGAAATTACAAGCAGCATTGACCAACGTATCTTTTGAAAAGTACTCGGCAGAGACATCCTGTTTCATCAATGCTTGCGCCGCACTGAATCTGTGCTGGATTTCGCTGGTGACAAATGGATAGGCAATATAGTCGCTGTATCCTTGCGAATATACTTCGGCACGTGCCGTCGACAAACCCAGGTTGATCAGTGCAAAACTGTGCTGGCGCTTATGCGACCCGGCAGGTTTTGGGGCATTGGCCGGCACAAAACGCTTCAGGCACTGACGTACAACGATTGTTTTTTCATGGTAAGAAATGCCTGTGCTTTCTGCATCGTTCGACACGCGGTATCCCATAGACCTTTCAACTATGCTGCGAAATTCGGACAAAAGGCGCGGTGTAAACTCCAAGCAGATCACTCGGTCACGATCATAAGGACTATGCATAAAATTCCCCATCCAAAAAACTTCTGAAAATTTTGTAGGGCGCCACGCAGAGTGCGACCTCTGCTGATCTGAAAAATCAACTTGAGTCGCTGTGCCGCCACCACAACTTTCGATTGAGTACAAAAGGTCTGGGAACTTCTGTTAACTTATTCACATATTGCATTATTAGACCAATCCAATACGGCATTAACCATAAATGAATGGCAAATTGCCAAGGGTTCTCCTTGCCAGCCAGACCAAGCTATGCCTTCTTCTGCCAACGCAATGGGAGACATGGCAGATGAGCGAAGCGGTCAAGCTGACACTGGATGAAATACGAAACCTAAGCCTGAACATCCTGTCCGGATCCGGATACGGGCCGGACCATGCAGCGGCCATCGCGGATATGCTGGTCACCTGTCAGATTGATGATTGCCAGTCGCACGGCCTGTTCCGACTGTTCATGTGCAATGACACCATGAAGGCAGGCAAGATTGACGGAAATGTCGCGCCAACCATTACCCAATCAGATAACGCCATCGTTCGGGTCGATGCTCGCGGGGGTATGTCCCTGCTGGCATTTCATGAGGCACTGCCAATTCTGATCGAGAAAACCCGAACCCATGGTATTGCAGCCATGGCCATCAATCGCTGTTTTCATTTCTCTGCCCTCTGGCCCGAAGTGGAGCGGCTATCTGCTGTCGGCCTTGCAGCGATGGCGATGGTACCAAGCCATTCCTGGGTTGCCCCTGCCGGCGGCACCCGCGGTTCGTTGGGCACCAACCCGCTGGCCTTCAGCTGGCCGCGACGAGGCAAGGATCCCTTCACCTTTGACTTCGCAACAAGCGCCTTTGCCCGTGGCGAAATCGAACTCTATCGCCGCGCAGGCAAGCCCCTGCCCGATGGCGTAGCAATCGATAAGGACGGCAACCCAACCAACGATCCGCAGGCTGCGATGGAGGGTGCGATGCTGACCTTCGGCAGCTACAAGGGTTCGGCCCTGTCCATCATGATCGAACTCTTGGCCGGTCCGCTGATCGACGACCTGACCAGCCTGGAAAGCATGGAGTTTGCCGGCAACTCAGGCGGCGCGCCCTATCATGGTGAAATCCTTCTGGCCTTCGATCCGGGGCATTTCAGCGGTGGCCGCATAGACCCGAACGATGCAAGGGCAGAACGCCTGTTCGCTGACATCACCGATCAGGGCGCGCGCCTGCCATCCCAACGCCGGTTTGCCGCCCGGGCCCGTAACACGGAACGCGGATATGTAAAGATTGCCAAAACCCTCTACGACGATCTGCAAGAGTTGGCCCAACGGATTTAGCCCCCTTCCCCTCAGCAAAGCAGCTGGCTAAGAAGTCTCTCCGAACGACTGTCAGGAGGCCCCATTGGACCGCATCGCCCGCACCATCGCCACCGAGATCAACGCCCGACCCGATCAGGTAGGGGCCGCAGTAAAATTGTTGGACGAAGGCGCGACTGTGCCCTTTGTTGCGCGCTACCGCAAAGAAGCGACAGGCGGTTTGGACGATACCCAACTGCGCACCCTGTCAGAACGCCTGACCTATCTGCGCGAATTGGACGCCCGTCGCGCAACCATCCTGAATTCGATCAAGGATCAGGACAAGCTGACAGACGATCTTGCAAAATCCATTGCGCTGGCTGACACCAAAGCACAGCTGGAAGACATCTACCTGCCCTACAAACCCAAGCGGCGCACCAAGGCAATGATCGCACGCGAGAACGGGTTGGAACCTCTGGCTGACGCAATTCTTGCAGACCGGTCTGTCGATCCCGATATCCTTGCCCAATCCTACCTGTCCGAGGCTGTTCCGACCGGCAAGGATGCCCTGAACGGTGCCCGCGACATTGTCACCGAACGACTAACCGAAAACGCCACCCTGTTAGGCGAACTGCGTAGCTTCATGCAGCGCGAGGCGCTGCTGACCTCGAAGGTGATTGATGGCAAACAACAGGATGGCGCGAAATTCAGTGACTATTTCGACCATTCCGAGCTGTGGGCCAAAACGCCGTCTCATCGGGCTTTGGCGATGCTTCGCGCGTCAAAAGAGGGTATCGTGACATTGGACATCGCGCCGGACCCCGAGACCGGCGCTGCTCGGGCGGAAGCTATCGTCGCATCACATCTGCTAACCCGCACGGATTCAACTGCCGATACTTGGTTACGCAAGGTGGCCGGTTGGGCCTGGAGGGTAAAGCTCTCGCTGACGATGATGGTTGACCTGATGGCCGAGCTCCGCAGCCGTGCCCAGGATGAGGCGATTTCTGTTTTCTCTCGCAATCTCAAAGACTTACTATTCTCTGCGCCAGCTGGCGCCCGCCCAACCTTGGGGCTGGACCCTGGAATACGAACAGGTGTCAAAGCAGCGGTTGTCGATGCAACTGGCAAAGTGGTTGCAACTGAAACAATTTACCCGTTCCAACCCAAGAATGACCTTCGAGGCGCGCAGGCCACAATCCTGCGTCTGATCGCCCAGCACGGCATTGAGCTTGTTGCAATCGGCAACGGAACAGCCAGCCGCGAAACCGAAAAGCTGGTCGGCGACACGCTCGGAGATTTGCCCAAAACCGTCACTCCTCCCACCAAAGTCGTGGTCTCGGAAGCCGGAGCATCGGTCTATTCCGCATCCGAACTGGCCGCCCGAGAGTTCCCGAACCTGGATGTTTCCCTTAGGGGCGCAGTTTCAATCGCCCGTCGTTTACAGGACCCCTTGGCGGAACTGGTCAAGATCGAACCCAAATCCATTGGGGTCGGGCAATATCAGCACGATGTGGATCAATATAAGCTTTCGCAATCATTGGCATCTGTCATTGAAGACGTTGTGAACGCCGTTGGCGTTGATCTGAATACTGCTTCTGCCCCATTGCTGTCGCATGTGTCCGGGTTGGGCCCGGGGCTGGCAGAATCCATCGTGTTGCACCGCGACATGAATGGTGCCTTTCAATCTCGTTCAGAGTTGCTGAAGGTGGCGCGCCTTGGTCCCCGCGCGTTCGAACAATGCGCAGGCTTTTTGAGAATACGCGATGGGGCCGAGCCCCTTGATGCGTCTTCCGTGCACCCCGAGGCTTATTCCGTGGCCCGACGCGTTGTCGCCGCATGTGGGCGGGATATTCGGCAAATCCTGGGGAATGAAGGCGCCCTGAAAGGCCTGCGCGCCGAACAGTTTGTCAACGACAGTTTTGGCCTGCCCACGGTTCAGGACATATTCTCCGAGCTTGAAAAACCCGGTCGTGATCCCCGGCCACATTTCAAAACTGCCTCGTTCACTGATGGCGTGGAAGAGATCAGCGATTTGAAACCTGGAATGACCCTGGAGGGCACAGTTACCAATGTCGCGGCATTCGGCGCTTTTGTTGATATCGGTGTTCATCAGGACGGGTTGGTGCATATCAGCCAACTGGCAGATCGGTTTGTCAAAGATCCCCATGATGTCGTCAAAACCGGCCAGGTAGTTAAGGTACGGGTCGTCGAGGTGGATGCGCCGCGAAAACGCATCGGTCTGACGATGCGCAAGGATGGTGGCATTGAAACCCGGCAAAAGCGCGTTCAAAGCAGCGACCAAACGCGGCAAAGCCATACAAAACAAAAAGAATCGCAACGCGCAAAAAACGGCAATAATGCGCAGCAGGGGGCGCTTGCAGATGCACTGAAATCTGCGTTCAAAAAACAATAATCTGCTACAGGGTGTGCACCCCCCTGCCCTTACCGCGATCAGTCGAAAGCGTCTGGCTCTAGCTCTTGCCAGAATTCGAAGATTGCGGTTGCATTCAGCCCCGAGCGCCACGCATGCGCTCGGAAATGCTCGCGGTCCAGGTCGTTGTCTAGACCGGCAAGAAACAGTCTTTTATCTGCGTCCCTCTGTGTCGGGTTTCGCCGCGAAACCAGCTCTTCTACGATCGAGAGTTTCCGCGCCCGCTCCTCCCGCTCGGCTATCCGTTCGGCATAGGCTTTGTCTTCAACCGCCACTTGGGCCTGCCTCGCCTGCGCTTCTTCCAGTGCTTCGGGGCTGGGCTTCGCTGGCTGTTCCGGTTCAGGTGGCTGATAGTCATCGCGCAATGCGGCCGACAGATAGCCCAATGTGGATTTCACTCCGCCCTTTTGCCTTACGTAATCAAGTTTCTGCGCGACGTAGTCTTCACCATGTTCGGAAATCCACTGTCGGGCCAAACGGTCCGAGACCCCTTGATCACGTAGCTTCGTGTACACCTGCATATTCCGAGCACCGTCGCTGTCATCAATTTCGAACATCGCCTTTTGCGGGTTTCCCTTAATCCGAAAGCGAATATCGGTGACCGTCCGGCCTTTCTTTTGGAACTCGGGTTCGATCAGAATGTCCGAGCTTTTGTTCACCTCGGCAACCGCCGGCTTGATGATCTTAGCGTTGAGATGTTTGAAGCTGGTATAATAGTCGCTGCCATCTACACCCATGAGCTTTCGAAACACGTCCAAGGCCCACCAACCTGTCGACCCGATGCGCACAAAGCGATAGCAGTTTTCATACAGTGCCAATCCGTGCCCAGAACTAAAGTTGCGCTGAATCTGAACGTTGATCAGCGCATAGATTTTGGGATCATACAGCTTCTGCGCAAGCGCCGGTGAGTAGGCATATTCACAAACACCATTCTTGAGCTTGGCAAAACTCAGCAGAGAGGAAACACCCCATTCCTGACGCCCCTGCTCATCCAACATGTCCCATTCAGCGACAGTCTCGGCCAGGGCGCGCAGGCTTGCACGCAAGGTATCAAAATCGTTCGAGTTATAGCCGACCATCATCGCCAGAGTTCGTGCATCGATGGTATGGGTCTGTGCAGATGTCAGCGCATCATAGGCATTGAGAAGCAGGACATTTGACAGCTTTCGCTGAAGCAATGTCAACTTACCGCTGATGTGAATCGCGGCGACGTTCTTTTTCACCGTTTCCCTTCGCAAGGCTCCGGAAAGGTGATCCATGTCTATTTGTGTTTCCGGCATGATTCTGCCTGACTGCTCTTTTTTGCATTTCTGCCATGAAAGGTACCTATCAATCAACTTCTATTAGGTGCCCAAATACAGGATCAGGCTCATCCCGAAAACGGGTACCCTAAACAGATATACCGAAACTTATCCCCAGACCCATCATCGCGAACCCGTCATAGGAACGACTCTGACAGGATCGAACGTACTAGAAACGGCTTTGTAAGTGTCTAATAGCGTCGAAGACCCACGTCCCTGCGAATCGGTGCCCTTGTTCCTGTCGAATGGTTCCCTTGGTCCCGTATCTGGGCACCTTTGATCCCGGAATCGGATACCCTAGGAACTGTAAATGGGTCCCTAAGGTGATCTACCTTGTTGTTATAATTACCATATTCTTAATCTAAATCTCTTAAAGACTCTATAAATAATAAACTCTTTGTTGGCGTGCTCTCTCATTTTTTTAGAGTTTCGTGGCGAAACCCAGCCTTGCGCGCAAAAACTGTGGAAAACTTCCGATCGCAGGATAGCTTTAGAAGATAATGTTCGCTACATTCCTAAATATACGCCGCTAAGGCGAACATCTTCTGAGGCAACGACAGTGAACAAATCAAACCAACCTCCGCTACCGCCATATCTGAATCTTGATCCCGCAACAGCGGCCGGGAAGTTACCTGATCCTATAGGAACCTCTCGATTCGCAAAAGCAGCGGCATTCTGCGCCAAAGGCCGTGAGGATCTTGCTCGCCGAGGTTATGCTCCTGATGGGGAAAAGCGGCTGCGTAGGTTTTCAATTTGGGAAATAACTAAGTACCTAATTCCGGTTGCACCTGCGCATCTCCGCCGTGTCCTCAAAGCACATCCTGATCTTCCTCAAGGCGAAGGAGAAGCCGGTTCAAAATGGTTCACTTTGGAAGAGGTCCTGACCTTGCGCCAGCATTTTGCGGCTGAAGGCGTCAGCACGAAGGAGTATCTTCCCTACCGGCCTGAAGGGCTTCCGGCAAAGGTTGTTTCCGTTGCAAATTTCAAAGGCGGTGTTGGAAAAACCTCGACCGCCGCCCATCTGGCCATGTCCGCCGCCTTGGACGGGTACAAGGTTCTGGTAATCGACCTCGACAGCCAAGGATCCATGACGTCGATCCTTGGCGGGTCCGTCGCAGATGAATGGCAAACTGTGTTCCCCTTGATCGCGAAGGACTATGCTCGGGCGGTGCAGGAGGAAAACCGCGTGCGCAATGCGGCGGGTCAACCTGAAATTCCATTGGATGAGACCTTGCAAGAGGCGCTTAAAACGACCCCTGGCGATGTAATTCAGAACACCCATTGGCCAAATATTGATCTGATAGGTGCGCAGTTGAACCTTTACTGGGCCGAGTTCCAGATCCCAGTGTGGAGGATGGGGCTGAGAAGTTGGCCTTTGTGGGACGGCCTGACCAATTTCCTCGAAGATGAAGGTATCCTCAACGATTATGACATCGTCTTTCTCGATACGCCTCCTGCACTTGGGTACCTTACGATCAATGCACTGGCTGCTGCAGATATCCTTCTGGTTCCGCTTGGAGCTTCGTTTCTGGAGTTTGATTCAACGGGTCGGTTCTTCGACATGCTCTATACGACCTTCGCCAGTATCGAGGATGGTGAAAACACGGCACAACGCGCAGCTGGCTTGCCTGAGCTCAAGTTCGAATGGGATGTTGTACGCGCAATCATCACCCGGTTTGATGCCAGTCAGCAAACAGACATGGCGAACGTAATTCAGGCCTATTTCGGGGATTTCATGAATGCCTACCGGCAGGACTATACTGCTTTGGTCGGGCAGGCTGGTGAACAGGTGAATGGGATCTACGAAGCCGACTACCGTGATTTTAACCGGGATACGTATGTTCGGGGTCGGGAAACGTTTGACCGGACTTACGCAGAATTCAAAGAAGTCCTGATCGGTTGCTGGTGGCGCGACGCTCAGATGGGAGGAGAGGCAGATGGCTAAACGCAGAAGACTGACCGCACCGGACACAACAGAGCTCGAACAGCTTGAAGCGGGTTTCGCCGCGAAACCGTCGATCAGCCCGTTTGAAGCAAGCTCGTCCGCACCTCCAATAGCTCAGGTTGCGGCGGAGGCCGCTACCTTGGGTGGCATGGCGTCCGTGACAGACAGAGTCGCTTTGGCCCAAGACCAAGGTGATGCAGCTCGATGGCGCGATGCACAAACCGCCGGTTTGATTGCGGAAAAAATATCGCTGGATCAGATTGATCCGGATTTTATCCGCCGTGACCGGATGGTAGAAGACGAAGAAGCCATGGCGGAACTGTTGGAATCGCTGCGCGTTCACGGCTTGAGAACGCCAATCGAGGTGAGCCGGGTCGGTGACAGTTTTGGCCTGATCTCGGGCTATCGGCGTCTGGAGGCCTTCAAACGGCTGTCCCAAAGTGATGCTCGGTTCACCGAGATTCCTGCATTTGTCCGTGAGGCTGGAACAGGGCAGGGCGCTTACGTCTCGATGGTGGAAGAGAATGAGTTGCGCTCTAACCTCAGCCCTTATGAACGCGGGCGCGTCGCGGTTCTCGCGGCGGGGCAGGGGGTTTTTGCTTCAACCGAGGCCGCTGTCGATGTGCTTTTTGCTGCAGCGTCCAAAGCCAAACGGTCCAAGGTCCGTAGCTTTGCTATGGTGCATGAAGCGTTGGGGGATCTGCTGCAGCACCCCGTGTCGTTGTCAGAAAAGGCCGGGCTCAAGCTTGCTTCGGCATTGCGGGACGGGGCACAAACCAGATTGCGTCAGGCATTGGCTGGCGCCGGCCCGTTGGATTCCAAATCCGAATGGGGTCTGCTTGAAACTGCGATCAAGGGCGTGCCGGACGCGGAAAAAGCTAAATCGCGCGGCGGGCGCCCGCAGCAGGTGCAACGCTTGACACCGGTTATCATTCCCACAGGCGGCACAATTCAGGCGGAGGTGACATCTGGGGAACTCCGCCTCAGGATACGCGGGCGGGAAATTTCAGTTGATGAGGCTCAAAAACTGATCGACCAGATTGGCAACCATCTAGGTTAGTCCTTTGACGAGACCGGGATAGGTCGGTCTCGTCGCCAAACAAATCAAAGAGCCGACTGGATTGGTTAGCAGAGGTGAATTCTACTACCGTCAAGGTAATGATCAAAATGTGGAAAAAATGATCATTATGAATTCAAGATCCTTTGGAGGTGCTCGCTAGAGGAATTTGGGTAAATGCTGATGTCGCTAAGTTGAACGGTTACATTGCAACGCCAAGAACAGCAGCTCTCGAACCCGCTTTGGTCACGGCTGATCACCGGTTTCATCTGCGAAACCGCAGATAGAACTGTCGGTTTCTCAGATAGATTGATGGGCCAATTACCTGCTGATTTATGTTTTTCAGTCATGTCCGCATCTCTTGGTCGAGTGAAAGAACAAAACCAGACCCTATTTGGGAACTTGCTGTTAAAAGAAAATTGATAAATAAACCGAGCTATCGCAAATTTTTCTTGGTGGTAAATGCCGTCCAACCAGATAAGTCTAACCTGGCTGCGTAGCTTTGAAGCCGCGGCCCGACATCTGAATTTTACCAGTGCAAGTGTCGAATTGGGGCTGACGCAGGCTGCCGTCAGCCTGCACATCCGATCATTGGAACAGCAGTTGCAGCACAAGTTATTTGTGAGGCGCGCAAGACACCTGTCTCTCACAGAGCTTGGTCAGGCTTATTGTTCAACTGTCCGGCAGGCACTTGCTGATATCGATATGGCCTCGGCAAACCTTTTCGGGTCGATGGCGACGAAGACAGTTACGATCAAAGCGCCGATATCGACCGCTTCACTTTGGCTTGCGCCCCGTCTTCCGTCGTTCAAGAAAGACCACCCGACGATAAATCTTCGCCTTGTGACAAATATCTGGACAGAGACCACCAATTTAGAAGAGATCGACGTAGAGCTGCGCTTGGGTCGTGGCAACTGGACCGACGCACTCTCCGAGAAACTCTCTGATGAAGCGATTGTCCCGATATGCGCTAAAGGCCGGAAGAACAGTGCAAAGCAAGTGCAGGATCTGCTGTCTGGTCCATTTGTTCACATATTAGGCCATGAAGGCCATTGGGAAAGATACTTGAGCGCATATGATTGCACCAAGCCGCAAGACGCCCCGCAATACTTGGTAGACACAACCATTTCTGCGCTGCAACTTGTCGCGAGTGGCGGTGGCTATGCCCTAGTGTTCTCGCGACTGGTTAATACCGAAAACGGGCTCGCCGCGGGCGTTCGATTTGCCGGCAAACCGTTGCCACACCCGGATGCACATTTCCTAATGCAACCTGTTTCCAAAAAAGCTGTACGACCAGAGGTCGAGATCTTTGTGGACTGGTTGCGTAACCAGTTTAAAGAAGATGTTTGATCTTGGAATGAAAACAGATTTTGCAGCGAGAGGGGCGGTTTTGTCGACCACGATCTGCAACGGAATGCCTTTGTTGGCCAATGCCTCCGCGAAGAATTGCTTGGCCGCCGCGGTATCGCGACTTTCAGACGGCATAAAATCAAGGGTTTCGCCGTCGCGATCAACCGCCCGATACCGATACATCCAATGGCCGCGCACTTTGAGATAGGTTTCGTCCATGCGCCATGAAACTGCACCAGGGCGCTTACGTTTATGCGTCTCAATCTTGACCTGGGGCGAGAATTTCACCACCCAATCTGCTGATTGTCACATGATCAACCGCAACGCCCCGCTCAGCCAATATCTGCTCCAGGTCGCGTTAAGGCACTGAGTATCGTGAGTAAAAGTAGATTGCGTGAACAACGATGTGCTTTGGAGAATGGCATCCTTTGAACGAGAGCGTGTTGAGCGTCCGCTTTGCAGATTGACTCACGCATCATGCCGGTCGGGGTTATTCTAGGCAATCAAGTTGAAAAGTTTGCGACAGAGCCTGCAGGAAAAATTCCACGTGACTAAACCGGCAACGCGGTGCTTAAGGTGCCACTAAATGCGTTGAAAGATTAACTGCCGGGATTGAGGGTTTCTGCCAGCTCGTGAACAGGCGCCATTTGGTCGGGTAACCGATTTCAATGGCCCAAAAGTGCTGCATAGAGTCCGAATGCTCCGACGGCGATGAGGCTGAGTGCCCAAACGACATCAAGATTGAACCATGTCTTTGAGAGGAACCTGAGCCCGAGCCAAAGGTAGATCACAACTGCGATGGTGCCGCCAGCAATTGTCATCGACAACGTGTGTACTGCTGCAACAAGAAACGCAGTCGTCACGTTGCTGCTCATAAGTGTTTGTGCTGCGGCATGACCGGTTTCGTTCGCTCCAATCGCACAGATGCCCAGAAAAATTGGCACCAGCATCAAACCAGCCCCATGCGCCATCGCAGCGAGGAATGACCAGAGCGCCAACCGGGCAGGGTGCACGCGCGCCAGAATTTTCGGATGTCTTCGGTTGATCAGCAGATAGAGGCCCATGGCGATAACCAAAAGCCCGGCGACCACGCGGATTTGAACTTCCCACTGAACAAGGAACATCATCAGTGAGAATGGCAACAAGATGCCAATCATCGCGAGGAAATGCCCCGTGGCCAACATTGCCAGCGCTTTTGGCAGGGCGCTGTGCTTTCGCTCCATCAACGCCGCCGAAACGGCCAACGGCCAACCCATGCCGGGGTTGATACCGTGGTAGAGTCCAGAAAAAATGACAGCCCACCAAAGGGCTGTCATTGTTGTTATGTCGCCCATTTCTTAGACGGACGGATAGCAGAAGCTGTCGGTCGAACAGTCACCGCCTTCTAGGCGAATTTGGTGGCTGCGCAGACCTTTGGGGAAGTCGACATAAAAGTCATTGTTCAGCGTCAGCCCCCCGTTTTCGCCCACATCGGCCATCACCATTTGTCCGCCTTCGTCGTCGGGATAGAACTGGTTGTCCCAGGTGGAATAAAGCGAGTTGGTCCAGTAGACGCGCTTGCCGTCGCGGCTGATTTCTACCATTTGCGGGCCATAGGCAAAATCCTTGCCGTTGGAGTGCTTGGTGCCACGGGCGATGCCGCCCAGCTCGACTTTTCCGGTCAGCTTCGGGTTCATCGGGTCGCTGACATCGTATTGATGCATCTCGCCCAGCCCCCAGCACGCAACATAGAGGTATTTGTCGTCTAGGCTCAGGTCGATATCGGTGACCAGCGGCGGCACGGCCTCGAACCCTTGCAACAGTGGCGGCAGGTTCTCGGGCTTTTCGGGGCGCGGGTCGATGGTGATCGTTTTCTTGGACTGCCATTTGCCGTCGTCACCGCGCCACCATGTGAAAATTGCGCCTTGCAGGTTGGTGGTGTCCACCACGACACCACAGAAACCATAAGATTTTGTCGGGTCATGCGCAGGGCGAATTTCCAGTGCCATCTGGTAATTGTCGCCGAAATCCATCGTCTGGATATTCTTGCGCGCGCGCAAGTCCCAGAAGTGGATCGAATGGCCATACTTGTTCGACAACAGGTCCTCGGGCACCACGCCGTTTTCAAACTGCGGCGGCAAACCCCATTCGGAACTAACCATGTAGTCCTGCGGCAGGTTCCACCAGAAATCATAGTGCTTGTCCTGCTTGCCGCGATCCATCTCGTATTGCCCGATAATTTCGAACGTCTCGCAATCCATAATGAAGATGCCCGGAGGTCCGTCTGTGCCGTCTTCGCCGCCACCTCCAAGGCAGGAAACATAGATCCCTTCGGGACCGCAGTGGATGGTGTGCGGGCGCGAATAACCGGTTTTTGCAAATAGTTCTTCGGGTTCGATCGTCTTGTGGATCTTGGCCTTCAACGGGTCTTTCACGTCGATGATGTAAATACGTGAGGATCGGATTCCAGGTACGATCAGATAACGTCGTTCCAGAAAGGCGTGTCCGGTCAGAGGAGACAGAGATGACGAACAGGCGTTCCAGCCGAAATGGTGAAATTCGTCGCCTTTGTTGGGAACAATGACCTGATGTACGATCTGGCCATAGGTGTCTGAGTCCGGTTTGAGGTCAATGACCGCGATGCCATCAGATTGCGATCCGTCCGGGCTGAGCATTACAGTGAAGGCGTAGTTTTCCACCGGTGCCTGCATTGCAAGCTTAGGCGAGGCGTGAAACGTTGGATCTGGTCTCAGGTTCATTTGGTTTCCTCCGGTTTGTTGAATTTTTCCTATTCTCAGTGTCATCCTTTTGGCCAATAGGGCCGGTAGTTATTCGTTTCCTTATGTATCCGTTACGTTGCACAGCTGGATTGCGCCACTGACCTTCTTGGACAAGCCTTTCAGTTTCTCGCCGATCTCGATGCGGTATTCGGTGCGGAACCGGCGAATGGGGCCAACCGCACCAATACTGAACGTAGCTCCGATGTTGCCGATCGATACCGGTGCCGCAACGCTGGCAATTCCGATGTCGATTTCCTGATCACAATCGGCAAAGCCGCGTTCGCTAATTATCTCGAATTCGCGGCGCAGCTCATCTTCGTTCGTCTTGGTGTGTTCAGTATATGCCTTCAGGCTCCCTGACATGATGCTTTCGCGAAATTCCGGTTCCGCAAAGGCGGCAATGGCTTTCGAGCACGAGCAGGCATGCATGGGACGTACGCCCAAGCCCGGATGAATGAAGGCACGAGCGGGATCATCGGGTGTTTCTACGTGGATGATTTCAACTTTGTTGTCGCGAAAGCGCGCAAGAAAAACCGTTTCATTAAAACTAGTCGCTGCGAGGCGCATGAGGGGGGCTGCACAGCGTCGGACATCGGCATCGGACTTTCCAAGCAAGGCAATCCTGATCATCCGTTCGCCAATGATGTATTTTCCGTCATCAGAGGGTTCGTCGAGGAGATTTTGTTCAACAAGTGACTGAATGAGCCGGTAACATGTGGGCTTGGGCAGATCGGTTGCACGTTGAACCTCCGCCACTGAAACAGGGCGTCCGACGACTGCGATGATTTCAAGTATCTGGATCAGACGTTCTAGGTGCATGTTAATGAAATTCTCACAACACGAGACTGTATATTGAATGATGAGAATCTTTCGCCCAAACGCAAGTATAATCTTTGGGAAATTTATATGCGGACAGTGGCGGCGGCTGCGATTGAGACCGAAAAATTCCTTGAGATCATTGAGGTTGAGCTAGAAGGATCACAGGCTGGCGAAGCCCTGATAGAGATCTATGCGACAGGGACTGTAGCTGTTACCAATCCGGCCGAGGCCGAAATTGACTGAACCGGTTTCGCGTCGGATAGGGCGGGATAGGCCCAACGCTATTCAAAGGTTACGACCTGTTGGCGCGGTTCAGATCATTAGTGTCGACCCTATGCATGCACCTAAGTAGATCCCTGCGGTTTTCGAATTCTGGCATGGAAAGTTGCCGACTTCACCTATATTGAAGTTAATTAAAGCTAATTGAGTTTGACTGATATCGCTCTCTAGCTGCATTCTGCTCTGAATCGGAATTGCCGAATTTGGAGCCAGACGTGACCACTTCTGAACCTGATCGCGTCGTTTCAGTCGGCGAGCAATGCTCGCCTGCCAGATGTGAACCGTCGGTAATCCTTGAATGTGCCGCTACCGGAGACGTAGCGCTAACCGCCACGCTGCATGAGAAGATCGGCACGTGTGTACGAACCAAAGGCCCGTCGGGTTCATGGTAAAAAGCCAACTAACCTGTGCGGAAAAATAATGAAAAAGTGACAACTGGGAGGAACCTTATGTCATTACCTGAACCATTTACGGATCTAGAGATAGAAACGGCAGATGCCGGTTTCTATGAGAATTACAGCGTACCGATCGCGCTGATCAGCAAGGGCATCATGGTTGCCCTTGTACTGTGGGCGCTTGTCTTCCCGGCCAATGCCAACAGCACCCTCGGTAGCTGGAATGGCAAGCTGTTGGAAATTTTCAACAGCTTCTACGTTGTCATTGTTGGCCTGTTTGCCATCTTCCTGGTGATTGTGGCGATCCTGCCGTCGACAGGGAAGCGGGTCATGGGAACACCTGGCGAAAAGCCCGAGTTCTCGAACTTCTCGTGGTTCTCGATGATGTTTGGCGCCGGTCTGGGTGTCGGCCTGATGGTCTTTGCGACCGCTGAACCGCTGGGCCTGTGGGGATCAAACCCCGAGGTCGTCTCCGGTGCAGTTGCTGGCAACGATCCCGAATCCGTTCAGTCGGCCTATCGGTACACGTTCCTGCACTATGGCTTCCACGCCTGGGCAATCTATGTGGTGACCGGCCTGTCGCTGGCCTATTACGCCTATACCCGTGACATGCCTCTGACCATTCGCGCGGCTCTGACACCGCTGTTCGGTCGTTTGATGAACGGTTTCCTTGGCCATGTGGTCGACGTTCTGGGCGTTGTTGCAACGATCCTGGGTGTGTCCGTGACTATCGGTTTTGGCGTCAGCCAGTTCATCGACGGTCTCTATGCCATCACCGGCATGGAATGGATCATGGACTTTGGCGGAGATGTTCCGACGCCAAGCAAAGTTGGTCTGATTGCAGGTCTGGTCGTTATCATGGGCTTGTCCATCATTTCGGCTGTCTCGGGTGTTGGCCGGGGTGTTAAATACCTGTCGAACCTGAACCTTGTCCTGTCGATCATCCTGCTGGGCACGTTTGTGATCTTCGGGTCCTTCGTCTTTGCCATGACCACTTATGGTACAGCGCTGGTTGACTACCTTCTGAACTTCCTCTCGCTGAGCTTCGGTGCCTATGGTCCGCTGTCAGCCGAGGCCTTTGCGGCGGCTCTGCCCGCTGAAGCGCAGGCACATGCGGATGCCCTGATGGGTGGCGCAACTAACGCCTGGGGCAGCTTTGATGGTTTCAAGAGCGGCTTGGAAGGCGCAGCAGCTGAACTGGACGAGGCCACGCTGGCCGCGGCATATGCCGCTGGTGAGCAGGGTCGTCAATTCGGCTGGCAGGCCGGTTGGACCACGTTCTACTGGGCCTGGTGGATCGCGTTCTCGCCGTTCGTGGGTCTGTTCCTTGCGCGCATCTCCAAAGGTCGTTCGGTACGTGAGTTCATTCTGGGCTGTGTCTTTGCACCGGCGCTGGTGTGCTTTGCCTGGATGACTGTTCTGGGTGGTACTGCGATTGATCTGGAATTGGCCGGTGCCGCAGAAGGCGCGATCATTGGTGCCTCGAACACAAACAAGCTGTTCGTGACCCTGTCCTACATGATCGACGGAGGGCTGCTGTCCATGCTGAACGTCATGTGCGTGATCCTGATCATGACCTTCCTGGTGACCTCAGCTGACTCGGGCATTCTGGTGATGAACACCATCATGTCCGGCGGCAGCCAGGAGACCGGCATCAAGCACCGCATCATCTGGGGGGTGATCCTGACGGCTGTGATCGGCGCGTTGATCCTTGCTGCAGGGGAAAACAACCCGATGGATGCGTTGCGCAACGCGATGATCATCGGTGCATTGCCATTTACCATGGTGATGGCCCTGATGATGGTCTCGCTGACCAAAGCGCTTTACCGCGACGGACAGCGTGACAAGCATGCTGACGCAAGCACACAGGCTGCCGAGTAATCAACCTATAGCGTTACGAACCTTGCGCCGCCCCTTTGATCGGGGGCGGCGTTTTCGTGCAGCGGTGGGTTAAGTTCTGACCAGTGTTTCGTGCCAGACGTCAGACAGGCAGCATGTTTGCAGAAGCAGCACAAATGCTACTGCGCGCACATGGTATTGCCAGATCGGTGTTGATGCCTGGGTCATAATCCGCCTCTTCGCTGCAATCAGAGACGAACATTACCCGTTGCACGAGCTAGACTTGCGGCATTGTCAGTGCTGTCTCGAAGAACTGGTACGAATTGATCTCGTACAGCTTGGACGAAAAATTGCTACCGGAATTGGAGTCGGCACCTAAAGAACGGTGCTGCCGCTTATGTCAATCCGGCGATTCAAACCTCGGTCAGGTGCTTTCTGACAGTTGGATCAATCCTATTACTTTGAATTGGGTAAATGCCACAAGCTGCGATCGCCTCGCGCGCAGTTACGCGTTCGTGCAGACGTTTCCAGATTGTTTTGGCTGCGTATGGATGGGGGTATGGGCGCCAAGCAACGCCCATGGTCATCCCTCGCAAATACTTCAGTTGCTGGCGATGCGCCGAGTACAAGATTGTATTGGAAACGCTGCCTTCGCGCGCGAGCTCGTGTTCGGTCACGAATATCCTGTTCCCGCGCATAGTTACAAAGCCAGCGTAGCGCGAAATCTGATGCATGCTCTTGTCTGGAGACGTGGCAATTTCACGGGACCGGATCGTGATTAGCCCTTCAACTTCCTGAATGCGGATCAATGAACAGAAGATTTTTCCTTCCCAAGATGGCGTGCAGAAATAGGAATGATAAAAACCTATATAGCGCCTCAGGTTCTTCTGTTGCCCCCGGAAGGGTTCCAAAAATGCATCTGTGGGCGTTTTCCCAACTTGTGGCAGGACGCCTCTTAGCATTCGTTCGAAGCTTGCAGTTTCCTCGAAAAGCTGTGCTTCGGTCAGGTCGAAATGACGTGCAATGCGGCGCATGTTATGGGCAGAGGGCAGGCTGGAGCCATTCAAATAGCGATTGAATTGCTGTCTATTGACGCCGATTTCGCGGCAAATCTGCGAAATGTTTCCATGCTCTGCGCACAACGATCGTAAGTTGGCAGAAAAATACTCGGACACAAGAAAAACCTTTCGCGTTTTGACGCTATATCACTGCAAGCTGCGTCAACTCGCATAAGATTGCACAATTTGATTTATCTGCAAATCGGTTTCTTCTTCAGCATCAGATCGTAACAGACAAGCTTCAGATGCCAATCGAAACAATCGAAAACATATGGATCACACTCGCCGATGGGCGACGGCTTGCGGCGCGCCTCTGGTTGCCCGAGACAGGCCCCACACCGGCCATTCTGGAATATCTGCCATATCGCAAACGTGACGGCACCGCGCCCAGAGACGAAACAACACACACGGTTTTTGCAAAGGCGGGCTATGCCTGTATTCGGGTCGACATAGCTGGCACCGGGGACAGCGAAGGGCAATTCGACGACGAATACTCGGAACAGGAACTGCATGATGGTGAGGAAGTCATAGCCTGGATTGCCGCGCAGGATTGGTGTGACGGCAATGTCGGGATGATTGGGATATCTTGGGGCGGGTTTAATGGTCTGCAGCTGGCCTTCAGGCAACCACCTGCACTGAAAGCCATCGTCAGTGTCGCTTCGACTGTGGATCGATATGCCGATGACATCCATTTCATGGGTGGGTGCCTGCTGAGTGACAACATGAATTGGGGCAGTCAGATGTTTGCCTATCTGACGCGCCCAGCTGATCCAGAGCTTCGCGCAGATTGGCGACAGGACTGGCTTGCCCGATTGCAAAACGTCCCATTCTCTTCTGCAGATTGGCTGCGACATCAGACGCGCGACCCATATTGGAAGCACGGCTCAGTTTGCGAGGATTGGACCGCGATCCAAACCCCTGTCTTGGCGATTACAGGCTGGGCAGATGCTTACGTCAATGCGCCTCCGGCTTTGGCAGCCAACCTGACGGCGCCAACCAAAGCTATCATTGGGCCGTGGGAACACCGCTATCCGCACATCTCAAAGCTCGATCCCGCAGATTTTCATTCCGAAGTCGTCGGATGGTTTGACCGGTGGCTGAAGGGACAACAAAACGGCGCCGAGGATTTGCCTGCCTATCGGACTTACATGCAGGAACACTTCAATCCGACTGCGCAAAACGGTCCTCGGAAAGGTCGTTGGATTGCAGAGACTGCATGGCCGTCACCTCATGTCTCGGAACGGGTCTGGCATCTGGTTCCTGGCGGGTTTTCGCGGGACCCGGTGGTTGGTGCGGTCGCTGTCGCATCGCCTTGCTATGTTGGTGAAGATAGCGGGTATTTTTGCGCGGGCATGCGTATCGACAATGAACTTGCAGGGGATCAGGCCGGTGATGATGCCTTATCGGTCTGTTTTGACAGCTCGCCGCTGCAAGCACCGCTCGAGCTGCTGGGTCGGGCAAAGCTAAAGTTTCAGTTTTCAGTGGATCAGCCTGTTGCCCAGCTTGTCGCGCGGCTGTGTGATGTTTCACCCGAAGGTGTGTCACAGCGGATCAGCTATCGTCCGTTGAACCTGTGTCACTACCACAGTCATGAGACGCCGCAGGTCCTGCAACCAGGTGAGCTCTACGAGGCTGAAATCACGCTGAACGAATGTGCGCACCATTTGCGCGAGGGCCACGTTTTGCGACTGGCGTTGACGACGTCTTACTGGCCGATTGTCTGGCCAGCACCTCAATCGGCCACGGTGACTTTACACTTGCTAGATTGTGCTCTGCATTTGCCAGTGCGTGAAGTTGCGCATGAAATTCAAGCCTCTGAACCCGGTCCGGCGCAGGCGTATCCGGTTCTGGCAGCTGAGCAGTTGCGTTTACCTTCAGCGCAATCAGAACGCACGGTGACCGAAAGCGGTTGCGTGGTTCTGGAAACGTTTGATGACTATGGTAAAACGCGCGATCCCTACCACGATCTGATTGTTGGTAGCGACGTACGCATGCTTTACCGCATTCACCCCGATGATCCGACAACCGCGTATTTCGAGACCGCTTGGAGTTTTTCGTTCGAGCGCGAAGAATGGCAGGTCGCCATCACGACCGAGTGCCGCATGAGCTGTGACACCGAGAATTTCTATCTCTACCGCAAACTACGCGCCACTGAAGGCGCAAATGAAATCGAAGTCCTAACAAGGGAATGGTCCGAAACCGTTCCACGCGGACTTCTCTGACTTAATCTAAGGGAGGATACTATGAAGATCGAATGGACAAAGGCCAATGTTGGTCGCCGGAGGTTTCTGAAAGGCGCAACTGCGCTAGGGGCCGCTACAGCGCTTCCGATGGGGTGGGCGAACCGCGCGTTTGCAGCAGATGACGGTGTTCTGCGGGTGCGGGCTTATGGTGATGCACAGAACATGGATCCAGCACATTCCGTTGGTGTCGTTGAAGAAGAAGTGCATGCCTCCATCTACAACAAGCTGATCCAATACAAGCCGGGCGAGGAATGGGGTTGGCAAATGGATGCGGCAACTATGATCGAGCAGGTTGACCCGACCCATATCAAGTTCGCATTGCGTGACGATATTGGATTCACCAACGGATTTGGCGCGATGACTGCTGAAGACGTCAAATTCAGCATGGAACGGATCGTGGACGACACGACCGACAGTCCGAATAAGCCCGACCTAGGGCCATTCAGCCATGTTGAAGTGACAGGAGACCGTGAAGGGACAATCGTTCTGAACAGCCCGTTTGCCCCGATCTGGTCGATTGCCCTGCCGTATATTACTGGAAACATCGTCTCGAAGGCAGCGGTCGAAGCCGCCGGTGGCCGCATCGGGGCTGATCCGGTTGCGGAATCCGGCCCGTATCTGCGGGACAGCTGGTCGCCCAAGGAAAAGACCGTCCTCAAGCGCAACCCTGACTGGAAAGGGGATGCACCCGCCTGGGACACCGTCGAGATTTACCCGATTGATGATGAAAACACCGCCGAGATTGCCTTTGAGGCCGGTGAGCTGGACGTCACCCGCGTGTCGCTGGGCTCGGTCGAACGGTATCGCGCCGGAGTTCCCAATGGTGGTTCTCTGGTAGAGAAACCCTCGCTTTACTATGTCTGGATGGGAATGAACGTCGAGCATCCAAAGCTGCAAAATCAGAAACTGCGGCAGGCGATTCAGCACGCAGTGGATGTTCCGAGCATCCTGGAGGCAGCATATTTTGGAGCTGCTGAACCGGCTACCGGCATCATCGCACCGGGCCTTGCTGGCCATCGGCCATCTTCGCTTGTACCACCTGAGGCGAACTTCGAGAAAGCCGCGCAGTTGCTCGCGGAATCCGGTGAAACCAATGTCACGCTAACCCTCGATACGTTGAACAAGACGACCTTTACAACAACTGCACAGATTATTCAGGCGACGCTGGCGCAGATCGGAATTACGGTTGAGGTTAACGTTCTGGAATCTGGGGCATTCTGGGCGTCTGGTGACAATGAAAACCTACAGCTTGTTCTGAACCGTTTCTCGATGACGCCTGATCCGTATTATGCGACGTCGTGGTTCACACCAGAACAGATCGGAAAATGGAACTGGGAACGGTTTAACAGCCCGGAATTTAACGAAATCCATGAATCTGCGGCTGCTGAAACGGACATCGGAAAGCGAGCTGAAATGTATCAGCGTGCGCAGGATCTGATGGAAGAAAGCGGTGCTTATCGCTTTATCACTCACGAGGCGACACCGGTTATTCACAGCGCACGCGTCATTCCAGCGCTGCGGCCAGATGGCCTGTCCCTGCTTCGCTATTTTGGCAAGGCGACCTGATCTCCCCAGGTCGACCGGGTGCGGCGGGTGCGTAACGCTCGCCGTACCAACACCAACGCCATCAAGCCAAAAGGAGCCAGTTGGCCATGCTGAAATTCGCAACCCGTCGCTTCGGGCTGTCGCTGCTTATCCTGTTCGTGGCGGTCACCGTCATGTTCCTGATGATCCGCGCCGTGCCAGGCGATCCGGTCCAAATCATGCTCGGCCCGCGCGCCACGCCCGAGCTTCAGGCCCAACTCACAGTAGCGTTGGGGCTGGACCAGCCAATCTGGAAACAGCTTTTGATTTTTTACGGAAACCTCTTGCAGGGTGACTTGGGAACCGATGTCTTTTCGGGTCGTTCCGTGACTGACATCGTGTTCCAGCAACTACCATTCACATTGGAACTGATTTTCGCGTCGATCCTGTGGTCAGCTACGCTGGGCATCGCACTCGGCGCCTATGCGGCTGCGCATCCCAATACGTTGATCGACCGAGTTGCCGCCGCGATATCTGTCAGTTTTGTGGCCGCTCCGGCCTTTGTCGTCGCGCTCTTGGCTCTTTTGGTTTTTGCGGTGCATCTACAGTGGTTTCCCGCGATCGGTGCCGGGGAAGGCTTCCTTGACCGTCTTGACCATCTGGTCCTGCCCGCCTTTGCCATCGGGCTCAGTTGGGTTGGCTATATTGCCCGGTTGGTACGCGCCTCGATGCTGGAGGTTATGGGTGAAAGCCATGTCCGCACGGCCCGAGCCTTTGGTATCGCCGAACGTCGCGTGGTCATGGTGTACGCGCTGCGGATCGCCATTTTGCCCGTGGTTACCGTCATCGGTGTTGGGATGGGTTTTCTTCTCAGCTCGGCGGTTTTCGCTGAAATCGTCTTTGCCCGACCTGGTTTAGGCAAACTGGTCATCGACAGCATTACGACCCGAAACTACCCGATTGTGATGGGCTCTGTCCTAGTATCAACAGCTTTGTTCGTGGTGTCGACCGCATTGGCCGATCTGATCAATGCGCTGCTTGATCCACGCGCGCGCACGGCTCATTGAGGAGGCAGGCACATGGAAAAATCTCGTTCCGAAATGGGCCAGATCATAGTCGGCGTTGCGCGCGACCCGCTTGGTCTCATGGGCTTAATCATCGTCGGTGTCATCGTTTTCTGCGCAATCTTTGCGTATTGGATCGTACCCTATGATCCGATTGCGATGGATATCAAATCCCGCTTGCAGGGACCGTCCACAGCACACCTGCTGGGCACAGATCAGTTAGGGCGCGATACGTTTTCGCGGGTCATCGCGGGGGGCCAAGTTGCGCTCAAGGTGGCATTGCCCGCCGTGTTCGGAGCAATGGCGATTGGCCTGACACTGGGCATGATTGCAGGGTATGGGCCGAAGTGGCTCGATAATCTTCTAATGCTGTTCTTTGATACCATCCGATCCTTTCCGACAGTGATGTTCGCGCTGGCTGTTGTGGCCCTGATCGGGCCCAGTCTGCAGACGGTCGTGTTTGTCGTCATGGCGACCTCGATCCCAACCTATGGGCGTGTCGCGCGGACCCAAACGCTGACATTGCGCAATTCCGAATTCATCTTGGCCGAACGGTCGATGGGGGCCAGCATGGCGCGCATTCTAGGCGTTCACATGCTGCCCAACATCATTGGCGTTCTGGCTGTGTTGGCAGCCATGGATATCCCCACAGTCATCGCGCTTGAGGCCGGCCTGTCCTTCCTGGGTCTGGGCGTTAAGCCTCCGACCCCGAGCTGGGGTGCTTTGCTTAAGGATGGCTATTCCCTGATCCGCCAAACTCCTTGGTTGGTCGTTGGCGGAGGCCTGCCGATCATTCTGGCAACGCTTGGCTTCACGTTTCTGGGTGAAAGCCTGCGCGATGTAGTTGACCCGAAACTGAGGAAACAGCGATGACCGAGACACTTCTGGAAATCGACCAGCTTTGCGTCGATTACGAAACAGGCCGTGGCGACCTCAGGGCATTGAGGGACATCACATTCAACGTCAACAAAGGTGAAATCGTTGGCATCGTGGGAGAGTCCGGTTGTGGTAAATCCACGTTGATCTCATCCATTCTGCGTTTGACCGCGCCCAATACCCGGTTCCGTGAAGGAGAAATTAGGTTCAAGGGGAAGGATTTGCTGCAAGCCTCTGAGCGGCACATGCGGGACCTGCGCGGGGCGGATATATCCATCGTCTTTCAGGATCCGATGCAAACGCACAACCCGGTTCTGACTATCGGTCAGCAGATGCTGGATATTCAGCACCGATCCAGACAGTCCAAGGCTGACAAGTTGGCGCACGCGGCCAAAATGTTGGGCGCTGTTGGCATTCCTGACCCTGAGGCGCGTCTGGCGCAATATCCGCATGAATTCTCTGGTGGGATGCGTCAACGGATCGCCATCGCGATGGCGTTGATGTCCGAACCTGATCTTTTGATTGCGGATGAGCCGACAACTGCACTGGATGCGACGCTGGAGGTGCAGATCATTGAGCGCCTGCAAGAGCTGCAGCGTGAGTTTCACTGTGCCATCTTGTTCATCTCGCACCATTTGGGCGTGATCGCGGAACTCTGCGACAGGGTTGTTGTGATGTATGCTGGCGCAGTTGTTGAAAGCGGGGACGTGCGGGAGATTTTCCACAATCCTAAACACCCTTACACACGCCGACTGATCGAATGCGACCCCGGTCACATCAAAGAGCGTGCCCGTGTATTGCCAACCATCCCCGGTGAAGTGCCCGACTTGGCCAACCTGCCGGGGGGCTGCATTTTCAGGGATCGTTGTGATCAGGCCATGGCGCGCTGCGCCACCGAAGTGCCGCCACTGGATCAATTGAAAGAGGGCCATCACGCTGCGTGCTGGCTGAACCATCAGGAGGTCGCATCATGAGCTTGCTGAACGTTGTGGACCTCAATACCAGCTATGGCCCGGTCAATGTACTGGCGGGTGTCAGCTTTACCGTAGAACCCGGAGAGACTTACGCGCTGGTTGGTGAAAGTGGGTCTGGTAAAACCACGGTCATTCGCGCCATTGCCGGGTTAGCACCTGCGCAAGATGGCTCGGTCACCTTCGAAGGTCAGGAAATTCGGGGCGCACCCGAAAGGGTCATGCGCCCGTTGCGCAAAGACATGGCGATGATGTTTCAAGACCCGGTTGGAAGCCTGTCGCCGCGTCTGACCATCCGCAGTCTGATTACCGAGCCTTACCGCATTCAGGGCATGAAAGACCGTGACATGGACGCCGAAGCCAAGCGCCTGTTGGAAATGGTCAACTTGCCCACGCATTTCGCGGACCGCTATCCTTATCAGCTATCTGGTGGCCAAGCTCGGCGTGTGGGTGTGGCACGTGCACTGGCACTGGAACCCAAATTGATCCTTGCGGATGAGCCCACTGCAGGTCTCGATGTGTCGGTTCAGGGCGAGCTGTTGAACCTGCTTAACGACCTGCGCGAAAGGCTGGGGCTGGCGATGGTGATTATCACGCATAACCTTAGCGTCGTACGCCATGTGGCTGACAGAATGGGCATCATGTATTTGGGCCGATTGGTTGAAGAAGGTACAACCGAGGCCATCTTTAACGAGCCGCGCCATCCCTATACCCGCTGCCTGCTGAGTGCCAACCCAGAGCCGGACCCGGATGCGCGGTTGGAACGGATCGCTCTTAAAGGTGAGCCCCCCAGTTTGCTCAAACGCCCGTCCGGTTGTGAGTTCCGCGAGCGTTGTCCCTTTGCCAAGGATATCTGCACCCAGACTCCGGAATGGGAAGTAAATGGCGGCCACGGGCTGCGTTGTCTGGCACCGCTGTCTTAGTAGGAAACCCAATGCCAAGCACACTATATTTTAACGGCACAATCCTGACTATGGATGCACAGAACTCCTCTCCAGAGGCTGTTCTGACCGAGGGCAAAAGAATTCAGGCCGTCGGTGCTGAAGCAGATCTGCGCGCACGCATGCCGGCTGACTCACATGAGTATAACCTTCAGGGTCGTACACTGATGCCGGCGTTTATCGACCCGCACGGGCATTTCCCGGATCCAGGGTTCATACGGCTGTTCCGTGTCGACCTATCTTCGCCTCCTTTAGGGGACTGCAAACACATGGCGCAGGCGTTGACTAGGATTCGGGAAAAGGCTGGCGAGACGCCCGAGGGTGAGTGGGTCATGGGCGTGTTGTTTGATAATACTGCCATTCGCGAAGGCCGCATGCCCACGCGGGCTGAGCTGGACGATGTATCACAGCGTCATCCAATCTGGGTTATTCATGCGTCGGGGCACTGTGGCGTAGCCAATTCTGTTGCCCTTCAGAAGCGCGGGTTAACCTGTCAAACACCTGATCCAGAAGGCGGCCGCTTTGGCCGTGATCCTGAAACCGGAGCCCTGACGGGATTGATCGAAGGATTATCGGCCATGGGCGAGATGGGCGATACTGATTTCCTGATCGACCGCGAAAGGTTCTGGCAAGGCTTTGAGGCCTGTCGTGACGAATACCTATCCTATGGTGTGACCTATGCCCAAAACGCCTGGGCGTCGCAAACCATGTTGGAACACTTTGCCAGCCAGCCCGCGGATCTGGATCCGGGAATAGACATTGAGCTCTTACCCGTCGGAAGTCTGGAACCCGAATTGTCCGAGCATTGGATCGGTACGAATTGGCCCGGCAACCCGCATTTCACACTGGGTCCGCGCAAATTGTTCACGGACGGGGCTTTTCAGTTGCAGACCGCGTTTTTGTCTACCCCGTATTTCAAGCCGTCCGATCCCTGTCACCCTTGTGGGATGGTTTACACCTCACAAGAACAGTTAGATGCCGACGTCAGAAAACTTCATAGCAGGGGCTTGCAAATGCATTGCCACTGCAATGGTGATGCCGGTGCCGAGATGTTCATAGATGCGGTGGAAAAGGCGCTTATTGCGCATCCTCGCCCAGATCATCGCCACACCATTATCCACGGTCAAGCTCTGCGGGATGATCAGTTGGAGCGTATGGTCCAGCTTGGACTTACCGTCAGTTTCTTTCCGGCTCATATACATTTTTGGGGTGATCGCCACTACGATACATTCTTGGGGCCGCAGCGCTCCGAGCGGATATCCCCTGCGGCGTCTGCTGAGCGGTTTGGCTTGCGATATACAATCCACAATGATGCCTCGGTCACGCCGACGCGTCCGATTCATCTGGCCCACTGTGCGGTAAATCGAAAATCCGTTTCTGGCCGCGTGCTCGGTGAAGATCAGAAGATCAGCGTTCTGTCAGCCTTACGCGCTCAGACCATCGACGCTGCTTGGCAAGTCTTCAAGGACGAGCAGCGCGGTTCTGTCGAACCGGGCAAAGTTGCTGACTTTGTTGTCCTTTCGCGTAATCCACTGCACGATCCGGACCGCCTGACAGATACGCGGGTGCTTGAAACGATCCGCTATGGCCAAAGTGTTTTTGCTGCGCCCCATGCCGAACAAGAAATCGAGCACACATGATGGCGACCAAGCGTATTGCGATCGCGGGTTTTCAGCATGAAACTAATTGCTTTGGTGTGACGCAGGCCGGTCTGCACGAGTTTGAGATGGCCGATTCCTGGCCCAGCATGTTGCACGGTGCGCAGGTGATATCGGAAACGTTTGGCATGAACCTACCTATCGCCGGTTTTGCGAAGGCTGCAGCGGCAGCAGGATTTGAAGTCGCACCAACCCTGTGGTGTTCTGCCGAACCGTCCGCACATGTAACCGATCACGCATTCGAAACAATTTGCGAGATGTTGTTGGATCGCATCCGGGATGTGGGCGACATTGATGGCGTTTATCTCGATCTCCACGGGGCAATGGTCACCGAAAGCTTCGCTGACGGTGAGGGAGAGCTTCTGCGTCGTGTACGTGAAGTTGTGGGCTTCGAATTGCCAGTGGTCGCAAGTTTAGACCTTCACGCCAACATCTCGGCTGAGATGGTCGACAATGCAGACTATTTGTCTGTTTTCAGAACCTATCCCCACTTGGATATGGCGGAAACCGGCGCACGATGCGTTCCTGTCCTGCAGCGGTTGCTAGCGGGCGAAACGCTCTACAAGGCTTTCCAACCGGTGCCTTACCTCATCCCTCTGCATGCGCAACATACGGGCTCCAAGCCATTCAGCGAGATCTATCAGTTGCCCGAAAGATTTGAGAAGCAGGAAATTCTGGCAGAAATTGCCCTCGGCTTCACCGCGGCGGACTTCTCAGACACAGGCCCATCATGTCTTGCCTACGCGGCCACCGCCCAGAAAGCTGCTGCTGCCGCGGAAGAAGTCGTGCATTTGTTCGTATCTCGCGAAGCCGATCTTGATTGTTCGATGTTGTCTCTAGAGGAAACCGTTTCGATATGTCGCGAGAGGCGGGGAAAACCCATTGTTGTCGCAGATGTCCAGGACAACGCTGGTGCGGGCGGGACATCAGATACTACAGGTTTGCTGGCAGCACTGATTGAGGGCGGGACAAAGAGTGTCTTAATGGGTCTGTTCCATGACCCTGAAAGTGCAAAACAAGCCCATGAGGCCGGAGAAGGTGCACGGATAAAACTTGCGGTCGGTGCAAAGTCCAACTTGGCTGGGCACGTTCCAGTCAAAGCAGAGTTTGAAGTTCTGGCTTTGGGTGATGGCCTTTGTCGCTATACCGGAAAAATGTATGGCGGTGGGGTAGCTACGCTGGGCGAGACAGCTGCCCTACGTTTGGTTGGGCATGAGGCAAGTATTGACCTTGTTGTCACAAGTATACGGAACCAATGTCTTGATCGCGCGCATTTTACTCATATCGGATTAGACCCAACGAACTACGCGGTTATCTGTGTAAAAAGCACCGTACATTTCCGAGCGGATTTCGAACCTATTGCAGGAAATATCTGTTCCGTTTCTTCGCCAGGTGCCTTTCTCTGCAACCTGAAAGAAATCCCCTACACTTGTATCACCAGAAGGCTGGCGAACACTCGCTGCGGTACCGTTGCCTCAACTGGCACAGGCTAGTGAATTCCGTTGATCTAGCGGGTCCATTATCATCTGTGAAGCGCGCCTATTGCGGGCTGTGTGGGGTTTTGAGCGAGGCAGCTTACTGCCTCGCATTGTGCCCTTATTCTTGACGGCCAAATTCTAGGAGGTGAATTCGGCCAAGAGAATTTCAGTTCTCTGCCAGCAGACAATAGATGATCATCGTCATCCGCTCGGTTGGAATGTGAAACCAGGCGAACTTCTCAAAGACGGATAACGGATTTTGCGCCAGGACTTCATCCATGGACATGCCCTGATCGACGAGGGGTTTCATCGTGTCCTTGATCGCAAGCATCAAATCGACCGAAGCCTGCATGTCGAACTTGTTACCCGCCGGACCGTGCCCTGCAATGATAACAGTGTCGTCGTTGGCCAAATCGATGATCTGTCTTTGAGCTGAAATAAACCCGTCGATGCTGCCGCCATTCTCAAGATCGACGAACGGATAGATCTTGTTAAAGAACAAATCAGCAGCATGAATGACATTAGCCTCGACAAAATGGACGATTGTGTCGCTGACGGTGTGCGCATTGGCAAAGTGTATCAGTTCAATTGTCTGCCCATTCAGGTGGAACGTCATCTTGTCATTGAAAGTGATGACCGGCAATCCGGCCTTGTCGAACTGATCATCTTCCAACAGCGCGCGGCGTGTTTCGTCATGAGCTAGAATAGTTGCGCCCCTTGCCGCATAATTCGCATTACAGCCGACGTGATCGCCATGAAGGTGCGTACTGATAAGGAAATCTATCGATCCGCCAGCCAGCTTCTCGGTTGTGGATACAGTGACATCGGCGGCTTTTTGCAAACCATTGTCGATCAGGACAGAACCTTCATCACCAACCAAAAGCCCGAGCGTCCCGCCGGGGTTCCCACTGCCGACTTCCAACATAAAAATCCCGTTCCCGAGATCAATCGGATCCCACTCATCTTCGCCCGTGGGAGCACCGGCCTTATCCCATACGCCTCCGTCAGCATGTCCGTGTAAGAATGATCTGTCTGACGAGCCTGCTTTTGTCATTTCAGTTGTTTCCTTTTCAAATTCTATCCTGCTGTGATCGTAGGGGCGTGATCAATAGACCGCTCAGGAAGATACCTGAACGCCCCTTGGCGCTCCGCTTGTTTTGGGCGCGCGCTGCTGGTGATTAATGAACACGCTATTTTCACAAGGTCACCACAGTGCACATATGTAAGGACGTCCTCAGCTATTGGTTTCCTCGGCAAGGCTTTTCCCTACCGAGCTTCCAGAGTATCTCAACGCTATCAAAGTAATCCGTAGAGGTTGAGTATCAATAGCTGGCAATGTAAATTAGCAAGCGAAATTTGTGCTGGGATTCCTAAATTTCAGGGAACCGTTTCAGTGTGTGTCGCCACATCGGAACAGAGTGTTCGTGAACAAACGAAAATCGTCTTAACGGCAGGTTATCTCGCTGGAACCCGATTTGCCCCAGTACTGCCGAAGCCGCGAAATTGTCTATCATGCAGCATGCAGTAATCGTGTGACAATGAGATGGAAGCCTCTCGATAAAAGTCGAGATAGCCCAATTTCCCAAGCCGCGACGGTGAAGGCGAGGTTCCAGCCAGAATGATAATTCGAGGCCATTGCTGACGGTTCCAACCAGTCGGTCACCCAAACAGATTGCGGCAGATTCCACTTCTGGGTCCAGGAGGAACTCAAGGTACTTTCGGGACGTTTCCCAATCGACATTCAATGGCAATGCCCCCAGCCAGCGGACCAGGTCGTGGTTTTGAAGGGCCCCGTGCACGGCCCCTAGGTCATCGAGCGAGACAGGGCGTAAGCTACGCAGCATAACCGGCTCTACGAACTCGTTTGGTGTTCGGTTCATGATTGTTTCGTTTCAGGCGTCGCCTGTTTCTCAGTTGACTGAATAATAACGGGTTTCACTGGGGGCTACCTTGGGACATTCAGGTTCCCAAGTTCTGTTTCTCGCCAAAACCCCGCTGACCTAAGGTTCTTCCCTTTCTTGCGGCTATCGACAGCATTTCTATTTCGGCGTTTTTTCGTCTGACGCTGGGTGCGCTAAGTCCAAGTGATTGCCGGTACTTGGTAATTGTTCGCCTAGACAGAGCGAAACCAGATTTATTCACATGAACTGCGATGTCTCCATCACTGAGAGGAGCGAATTTGTCTTCGGACGCAATTAAACGCCTGATTTGATGCAACGCCACATGTTTGGTCTCGGACAGGGCACCCTGGGCAATCGGTGCACAAAAAAGCGATTTGGCCAAAATATTACCCAATGGACATTGAATCGTCAGACCTGACACGACCCGACTTATCGTCGCTTCGCTGAAGCCAGTGTCTTCGGCAACATCACTCATGCGCATTGGGCGCAACGAATAGAATCCGCGTGCAAGAAACCTGCGTTGACGCATACATATCGCTGTAATTACTGCCATCGCAGTTGCGTTTCTGACCTCCAATGCTGAACGCAATGACTTGGCTTGTCGTATCATTGAAACGTGGTGATTTTGCAGTGCGGCTTTGGCAGACTCGCTCGAGTTCAGCGCCTGCGATAATCGAACAGTCGGAAAGCTTGACGAATTCAACGCTATCAACAGGTCGGAACCAACGATCTCTACTGTGGCGTCACTTTCCCGTGCCAGAGTTTCATCACTTTCGAAGTTAGCTCCTGGTTTTGGATTCATTTTGCGTATGTCATCCAGACATCGTGCAATTTCTGCCAGATCCACCCCGAGTTTTCGTGCCAAACTTGGCAGATCGCAATCCATCAGTGCGTCGAGATTGTCGATCAGTTTCGACATAGCTCCGTTTAGAATTCCGCGGTCACTCGCCTGTAGGCGCAGGCATTCCTTGAGGTCGCGGGCAAACAGTCCAGCCGGTTCGACTGTTTGCAGCTTTGACAGGACTTCGGCGCAGGTTTTGGGGCAAAAGCCATAGGCAGCTGCGACGTCATCCACCGAAGCCCCAAGCCATCCGCTGGGTTCGATCTCGGCCAGGAATGCCAAAGCAATGCTGATATCGCTTTTTTTGTCGAAAATCAGCGGCAGTTGTTCAGCTATATTTTGGTAAAGGCTGGTCTTGGTGTCGGCAACAGTGTCGGACATGTCAGTCATAGGTGCAACTAACCCGCCTGATTGCTCTCCAAGATCCTCAGAACCAGCTTCGAGAAACGGGTTTTCTTCTGTGACTTGCGCCAAATGGTTCAGTAGTTCGAACTTATGCATCCGCATCAACTTGATCGTTTGCGCCATCGAGTGGTTCAAAAGCCCGGTCTGACGTTGCGAATGTCGGAAACTCATAACCATTGGATTACCCCTCAGACCTCAAATGCCAAAGATCGGTCGAAATTACGTATCGTTTGGCGCGGATGCTTTGCATTGATGGTTTGTCGCGTCAGAGATCGTTGATAGACTGACGCAACCCAATGAGAGACAATTTCGACATGCAATCTGACACGTCTCATGTTTTCCCAGGCTCTTTTGAACGCAGCTATCCCGGTGTTTCCCCTCAACTTCTTGCGCGGACCCGGCAAATGTGGTCGGCAAAAGGTCTCGACCTGGATGACGTTTGGCGAAAGACGATTGTCCGATTTCGCGGCTTTAGCTTTCTTGAAGATTGGGACATTGGTACCGACAGCCATGCAGTCGATACGTTCTTTATGTTTGATCAGGCTGCCATCTGGGTTGCGTCTCTGCACTCTGCGTCGGTTGAGGCAGTCAATTTGCCGGACAGTGGGCTTACAACGGATCAGTGGGAGGCGCTTCGCGCATTGACGTTTCGAATGATCGAACAGTTGGACGCGATCCGGTTGCTTTTCCAACATGATTTGCCGACGCCGTCTATGCAGATTGCACGATCTATTTCTGAAGATGTGGATATGGCGCTGGCGTTTGTATCCAGACCGAAGCTGGCCAAACGATTTGTCGAGTGCACGACCATCGAGGAAGCTCAAGACTTTTGGCGGCGTCATATTGCAGGCGGTCGCGCGTTCAAAGCAGTAAGCGAACGACTTTACCGCGCAGGCCTGGAATTTGATCAGGATGGGACGTATGCCGCTTGGCGCCAACAGGTTAAGGCCATCCTGGGCACTGCTGTTCATACCTCTTTCTCTGGTTCCGGAAAACGTGGATCCAAACCATACGCAGGCCAGTTCGACGAAACCGGGGATTGCCTCTATTTCGTCACTCTGCGCTTGCAAGAGATGTGTGCGTATTCTCATGTTCTAAACGGTGATTTCGGGCAGGATCTGGCTGCGGTTCGCAATGCTGAGGGGCCAGATGCACATGACGGCATCGGGCGCATGACGCCGCTGATTTCCGAAGTAACCGTTGATCAGATGAGGCGGATGCTTGCGGTTGACGCGGCTGGCGTGTTGGCAGTTCTGCACAGTTAGTTCTAGTGCACGATATCTTCTTGCGGGCCCAACTGGTTCTTAGCGATCCATTGCGCCGCCATTACCAAAGCGCCCATGGCAAAGTCTTTGCCATGTTCTTCGATCATCGCTTCTGAAATTTTCGATAGTTGAGCGAAGTATTTATCTTTACTTTGCTCTTCCGGGGACAAGGTCTTGGACATTTTCTATCTCCTGATGGCTTGGGTGGAGTGGTTTATTTGAACATCTGAGAAGGGAAGGTCGCCAGTGCAGCCTTTCCAGATGCAAAACCGATTGCCAGATGCTCTCCGGTCTTTGACCAGGCCAGGCTGGTCACTTCGGTTCCGCGTTCTTGATGCAACATCATGTCTTGTGGAGTTCCGACGCTGGCTAAAGTCACCAGACCACTGGCATATCCAGTTGCGACAACGTCCCGCTTGGGATGTGCGGCAATCGCGTTCAGTACGACAAAGCCGGGTTTGCCAGTAGCGATTGGTGTGCCTGCCTCGTCATTCTGCGGCAGGTCATTTGCGTCCCAGCCAACAAGACGGAACGCACCTGATGTCACGAGCGCATTGGCCGATTTGCTGAACGCGACATTGCGGACCGGTGCAGGGTATCCTTCGACCTGCTGGACCGATCCCGCACTGCGGTCGATAAGATAAAAGCTGTTGTCAGCTGAGGCACAACACAGATGGTTTGCTGTATGACGCCATTTGATTTCCGTAATCTCGCTTGCTATGTCATATGTGACAGGGGCCGTATCGGGGGCGCCCAGATCAAACAGCGTCAGTTTGCCATCACCCCAGCTAGCAAGAGCGCTGCCATCGTCGGAATATGACAGGCAAACAACAGGATGACTTGTTGTGAGTGTGACTACGGACGTCAATTCTGATGTTGAGATGACATCAATCAGCGTGTCTGCCGCAATGGCGATTTGATCGCCATTATTAGTGCCTGCGGCACCTGTTACGTTCCGATCTTGCAGCTTGAGCCTGTCAACAACCTGTCCCCCTGCCGTGATCTGCCGTAGAACCCCGTCGTCACAGATTGCCGCGAAGCCCTGCGCTCCAAAACGAACGATGGATAGGTCAGTACGGACAGAGATGTCCGGGGTCTTAACAGGCGCTATCGGGTTTTCGCGCGGACGGATGGTTGTCCGACCGGTTTCCAAATCCATTCGGGTTCGAATTTTTGGACTTTCCAGATCTTCGACGGCAGCCAACGCCAATTTTCCAGATGTCAGTTTGAAGGCTGCACAACTGTCTTCTTTATTGAAGAGAACCTGATCTATTGCATCATCCAATGCCCAGTCTCGGCCCAGAAGGTCAAACAGAGAAAGTCCTGCGGCACTATTTTCGACCATTATCCGTCCTCCAGATTGCGGGCGTTTTCAATTTGTTCATCGATCTTCGCAACATCGCGTTCCAAAGCGTCGATATGTTCCTGTGAAGCGGTCAATTCGTTCGAAGATTTGTCAATTGCATCGAGCGTCTGCGCACAGTCCGGGTCGTTCATCAGTAAGATGTCGTAGCCGGCGATTTGTTGTAAAATGCGCAGGTGCTCTACATTGGCTTGCGACAAACCGTTGATTAGTTCCATGCGCTTGAGAAACAAATCCGAGACTGCTGAGGATTGACCGGCCATTCAAACCTCCTTTAGAAATTCGAGCTGTTGCTTGGAGCAGATGAGAGACTTCTCGTGAAACAGAAAGACGCAACCGATCGGTTCTTTCAGGGCCTGCACAAAATCAGTCTGGATTTGTGTGGTAAGGACAGCTTGCTGACACATGCGGCTGAAAAGGCGGCTTCCGAGCCAAGCCCGATAAACCTCGTATCCGCGCAAGAGGCGCTGGCACAAACTTCGGATGATCTTCGTGAACAAATACTGCGGGAACTCCACGCGCTCTTGAGCAGCGATATCGAAGCGATTTGGGACCAGATGCCCTACGCTGTGAAAACCGAACGACCGAACTGACATTTGAGACACTGCCACGCGGCGACCTGGGGCGATTTTGATTGTGCCTTGGTCGCTCATTTGATCCCCCGAAAAGATACGATTAAACACTGTCCTTACTCGACTGTGCTGCCTCTAAACGCTTCGCCCGATTGCGGCTGACCTGACTGAAGACGTACGATGTTTGCAGTGCTCAAATTATCATCAGTTGTCTGGTCTACAAAGAATGTTCAGCGCAAAATATGCCTCGAAAAAGCATCTTTTTTCACAACCTTGGCGCGATTAGTTAAACATGTTTACAGAGTGTAACGCGGATTAGTTTCATTGTTTTACAAAGGGAAAATTCAACGTCCTGCTGTCGTTGGGTATGCCTGTGTGACCGAGGTGGTGATTCGCGATCGGTTTTGCGCATTGGGTTGCCAAGTGCTCGGGTAGTGGGCTTACCTATTTGCGCTCTTGTAGATGTACTCTGAAAGTGGCGCGTCGCCCGGAATAGGTTCAACGCAGCTCAGAGTGTGTCGTCAATTCGAGCAAAGAAGCCTCTGAAGTCGGAAAATAAGCGCAGAAAAATACCTGTTACCGTGCGTGCGGCCTAATCGTAACGCTAAGTGTAAACAGCGGTGTGAACGTAAAGTTTGTAAAGCAACGTGACAGTTTTGACAGGATTCTGGAACTGTCAAAACACGATCTCTTCACAGCATGTGTGAACGAAGTAGAATTTTTAGGGATTAAATAACCATATAAAACAATATGTTATATAAATTACTCTGATTTTCTAAGCCAAAATATCACCCAATTCCAAAATCTGGCATGCCCCTTGCATGTAATTAGGCATAACGCCGCGTTCCCGTTCAAACGGGGACCATCAAGAACGAAGGACCAGGGAGGGTTCGGCCAAAGAAGTGAGTGCCCGCCGATGAATTCGGCAGGAACTGACGCGCAGCGCCGAGCATACATTCCGAAACCTTTGCCGTGATCCGAACGACTGGATCAACTGACCGTGCCTCTTGGCTCTGTTCAGTGATCGGGTCGAAGAAACGGCAGCATGCGCTGTCTCCAACCGACCGAGAAATTGGTCAGCAACAAAGGAGTCTCATGGCATGGCGATTACGCTAAATAAAATTACCTCTCAGAGAGGAATCTCGGTAGGGGAGGCCACCAAGAAGATTTCGGACCTGGGTTGGAATCCAACCTATGTTCAGGAAGCGAATACTTTCCCCACAGACTATAAGATCACCAAAGCGCCGCGCGACCCGATGAAGCAGGTTCTGCGCTCTTACTTCCCGATGGAAGAAGAGAAAGACAACCGGGTATACGGTGCGCTAGACGCTGCGCTGCGTGGTGACATGTTCCGCAACGTTGAACCGCGCTGGATCGAATGGATGAAGCTGTTCCTGGCGATCATTCCGTTCCCGGAAATTTCGGCTGCGCGTTCGATGGCCATGGTGGCTCGTCTGGCGCCGGGTGAAGACCTGCGCACAGGTTTCACTATGCAGATGGTTGATGAATTCCGTCACTCCACAATTCAGATGAACCTGAAAAAGTGGTACATGGAAAACTACATCGATCCGGCTGGTTTCGACATCACCGAAGAAGCCTTTGGTAAGTGTTATGCCACCACCATTGGCCGTCAATTCGGCGAAGGGTTCATCACCGGCGACACAATGACCGCCGCATGCATGTATCTGACCGTTGTTGCTGAAACCGCGTTTACGAACACTCTCTTTGTGGCAATGCCTTCAGAGGCCGCCCGCAATGGCGATTATGCTTTGCCAACTGTGTTCCTGTCGGTTCAGTCTGACGAAAGCCGTCACATCGGTAACGGTCACTCGCTTCTGATGGCGGCCCTGAAAGAGCCAGAGAACCATCTGCTTTTGGAACGCGACCTGCGGTACTCCTTCTGGCAGAACCACGCCATCGTTGATGCGGCGATCGGTACGTTCATCGAATATGGCACCACCAACCGCGACAAGGAAAAGGAATCCTATGCGGAGATGTGGCATCGCTGGATCTTTGAAGACTACTACCGGACCTACATGCTGCCGCTCGAGAAATACGGCGTTAAAGTACATCACGACGATGTGCAGGAAGCCTGGAAGCGGATCACCGAGAAGAACTATGTGCACAAAGTTGCTCAGTTCTTCGCAGTCGGTTGGCCGGTGAACTTCTGGCGGATTGAAGCTCAGACCGAGAAAGATTTTGAGTGGTTTGAGCACAAGTATCCGGGTTGGTATGCCGAGTTTGGCGACTTCTGGAAATGGTATGCCAAGTTGAGCGTTCCGGGCCAGAAAGTCATCACCTTCAACGAAGAAGTTGGCTATGTTTATCCGCATCGCTGCTGGTCGTGCCTGGTGCCGTGCCTGATCCGTGAAGACATGGTTGTCGACGAAATCGACGGTCAGCTGCACACCTTTGCACATGAGCTTGATCGCTGGACCGCTGTTGAAGCGTTCGCAGACGAATACCAGGGCCGGCCAACGCCGGCGATGGGCAAGTTCTCGGGCAAACGTGAGTGGGAAACCGTTTACGACGGGTGGGATCTGGCGGATGCCATCAAAGACCTCAACTTCGTTCGTGAAGACGGTAAGACACTGGTGCCGCAGCCGCATCTGCGCTTTGACAACAAGGATATGTGGACGCTGGACGATGTTCGCGGTCACACCCTTGGCTCGCCGCTTAATGCACTGCGTGGCATGTCGGACGGTGAGCGTGAAGCACATCTGGCCGAGTACCGTGCTGGTTTCACCATCACACCCTTCAACTAAAGCAATCTTTTGCAAGGGCCTTGATTGGCCCTTGCATACAGGAAGGTCCGAATTCCGCGCGTGATTTCGGGACACAGGAGACTCGACTAATGGGTGAAATATACAGGGTTCGTTTTGAGCCGGTTGGCTTGGAAATAGAGGTTGAAGAGGATGAAACCATTCTCGATGCCGCTTTCCGCCAAGGCATAGCTCTGCCGCATGGATGCAAAGAAGGCCAGTGTTCGGCTTGCAAATGTGTCCAGTTGGATGGCGAAACCGAAATGCTCAAGTATTCAACCTTCGCACTCAATGACTTTGAGAAGGAAAGTGGACACGTTCTGATGTGCAGAACTGTGGCGTATAGCGACGTCGAAATTGAACTCCTGAACTATGACGAGGAGGTTTTATCGAAATCCATTCCGGTCAAAGAATTCAATGGCCGAATTGTCGATTTCCAAAAGCTGACCCATGACATTCGCGGTGTTGATATTGAAATTGATACACCGCTCAAATTTTGGGCGGGGCAATATGTCGACATCACGGTTACCACCGAAAAAGGGGAGAAGATTACACGCTCGTTCTCCATGGCAAATTCGCCGAGCGAAGCCCAGAAACTCTCCTTCATCATCAAAAAATACCCAGACGGGAGGTTCTCAAACGAGCTCGACGCAGGGGGGATCAAAAAAGGCGCCACCGTCGAAATCAGCGGACCGTACGGAATGTGTTTCCGACGGGAAGGCCGACAAGGACCGGTGATCCTGGTCGGGGCGGGTTCCGGCATGTCGCCGGTCTGGTCAATACTGCATGATCAACTCAGCAGTGGCGAAGATCGCGATATTTATTTCTTTTACGGGGCTCGCACGCAAGAGGATCTGTTCAAGCTGGACGAGATCGCAGAGATCACTGGCGCCAATGCGAATGTCAAATTCATCCCAGTGTTAAGCCACGCAGATGATGACGATAACTGGACGGGTGCTAGGGGCTTCGTTCACGAGATCGTGGACGAATATCTAAAGGAATTGGACGTCGATGGAGAAGGCGATGTTTACGCCTGCGGCCCCCCTCCGATGATCGATGCACTGACGCCGGTGCTGTTCATGAACGACTTCGATGGCGAGCGCGTTTTTTACGACAAATTCACACCGACTTCCGGTTCATCGACCCACTGATGCTGGGTTGATCGCTAGTCATGTGAATGAAACACAACAAGGGAGGCTACCATGGTAGCTACATCAAGTTCCGTTGGATCCGGTGCCGCAGGCGCTGCAACGTTCGTCGGATCGACCAGCCGCAAATACAACTATTTTGAACCACGCGGCAAACGCGCCACGCATTACGAAGACGTAACCGTCGACGTGCAACCAGATCCCGAACGCTATCTGATCCAAAACTGGATCATCGAGTTCGAAGGCGGCAAAGGCGGCGGTGCCTATCAAAAGGACAATACAGCTGCGCTGAGTTCAAACTGGCACGCCTTCCGAGCCCCTGATCAGGAATGGGAGCGCACGCATTATCAGCGCCAGTCCAAAATCTGTTCAATGGTAAAATCGGTCGTCGACAATGCGCGCAAGGCCGGGGCCCACAAGTCGTTTGACAAGGCTTGGGAGCGTATCCTGCAAACTCATTTGGGTGCCTGGAAACATGCAGAGTTTGGTCTTGGCACATCTCTGATGCAAGCCCAGAGGTATGGCTATACTCAGATGATCAACAACGCCACGCTGACCAACTCGTCCTACAAAATGCGGTTGTGCCAGGATATCACGTTGTATCTGGCCGAGATCGGAATGGATATCGAAGGTTGGAACGATGAACTGGGCAAGAAAGCCTGGCTGGAAGATCCAATGTGGCAACCCTGCCGCGAGGCGATCGAAACCATCATGGGGTCGGAAGACTACCTTGAGCAGTATTTCGCGATCAATTTGATCTTTGAACCGCTGGTTGGTGAGCTTTTCCGGTCGGGTTTCCTGATGCAGGCCGCCGCTGCGAACAATGACTTCATCACGCCGCCAGTTATCTCGGCCGCCGAGGCCGATTATGAGCGCAACCTCGCGAACACAATCGACCTAATGTACCTGCTGGCAAACGATGAAGAGCATGGTGCGCATAACAAGGCATTGTTCCAAACTTGGATCAAGAAACATGCTGATCTGGCTGACAAAGCCGTACTGGCGTTGCAGCCAGTCTGGTCACAGCCGCATTCCAAGCCCGTTGCTTTCGAAGATGTCAAAGCCGTCTCGCAAGAGCGTCTTGGCCAAATCCTGTCTGAACTTGGCCTGAGCCGCTAACCCAAAGGAGAATTTACGATGTCGAGTACAGCACGCGACGCTTCAAAACAAAACATCTTCAAGCCGATGAACGAAATCAAGTTTGAACAGACCATTTCGCACCAGTGCGGTGTGACCATGAATGACTCTGTTGAAGCCCGGGCGATTGCCGAGTTCATGGGCGAAGATCCCAAAGTCACAGTAACCCACAACCCTGCGACCATCCGTGTCGACGGCGAGGGCAAACTGGTCTTCAAAATGGATGAGATCAGTGAATTTCTGGGTCGCGAAATGACTGCGGAAACTTTCGAAGTCAACACGTCCACTCATTATGGCCGGATGGTCCGGGTCGATGACAACACCGTCGTCCTGTTTGGAAACATGGACGACGTCTTCGAATATATCGAGTGACAAAATCGATGTGCGAACCCGGCTTTGCTCGGGTTCGCATTCCCAAACTTCACGGCGTGAAAATTCAGACTACCTGAGGAGGAATCGATGTTTAAAACCAAAGATGGCAAAGAAATATTCGTGGTCGACGGTCACACTCATTTTTGGGACGGCAGCCCGGAAAACCAGAGCAATATTCACGGTAAGCAGTTCATTGACTGCTTTTATGCTTACCACACCAACCTAAGCCCGCCGGAACAGCTGTGGGAAAAAGGACGGTTCGAAAAGTACTCGGAAGACGATGTCTATCGGGATCTGTTCATCGATGGGCCTGATGATGTGGCGATCATCCAGTCGACATATCTGCGCGACTTCTACAAGAATGGTTTTTCTAGCATTGAGCGCAGCAGCTCAATGGCCTCGCGCCATCCTGAGCGCTTTATCGTGAACGGGTCATTCGATCCGAGAGACGGTGAGAAAGCGCTGGAATACATCCATTACATGAAGGAAAACTTCGATATCCAAGGTGTCAAAATGTACACCGCTGAATGGAACGGAGAAAGCAAAGGTTGGGCCCTCAATGACCCTGCCGCTTACAAGTGCTTTGAACTGTGCGACAAGCTGGGTATCAAGAATATCCATGTTCACAAAGGTCCGACCATCATTCCGCTCAGCATGGATGCGTTTGACGTTCGTGATGTGGATTATGCCGCTACCGATTTCCAGAATCTGAACTGGATAATTGAGCATTGCGGATTGCCGCGCTTGGATGATTTCTGCTGGATTGCGACGCAGGAAACCAATGTCTACGGCGGTCTTGCCGTTGCCATGCCGTTCATTTTCACCCGTCCCAGGTATTTCGGTGAAGTGATGGCGGAACTGCTGTTCTGGATCGGCGAGGATAAGATCCTGTTCGGCTCGGACTATGCAATCTGGACCCCTCAATGGCTTGTTGAGCAATTCTGGGAGTATCAGATCCCTGAAGACATCGCCAAAGAACGCGGGGTTCAACTGACCGATGAGATCAAAGAAAAGATCCTGGGTCTGAATGCAGCAGCACTTTACGATATCGATGTCGAAGCTAAGAAGGCTGAGCTTAGCGCATCACCAGTGCAGATCGCGGCGGAGTAAGCCGATGTTTTTGGAGATGCACAAAGATGAGCTGGAGTTGGAGATTTGGCAACGTCTCGATCTGGTCACGGACCCTGAGTTGGACGAACCGATCACCGATATGGGGTTTGTCGAACTTGTTGACGTGAACATTGATTCAAAACTTGTAGAGGTCGAATTTCGGCTCCCGACCTATTGGTGCTCTCCAAATTTTGCCTTTCTCATGGCGTTTGATATTCGCCATGAGCTTAGCAAGCTGAGTTGGGTTCGTCAGGTGAGAGTCACCCTTAATGATCACTGTTTTGCAGATCGAGTGAATGACGGCGTTAACGGTGAGAAAGACTTCACCGAAGTGTTCGCTGAATATTGTAATGGTGATGATCTCAATTCAATCCGTGCGAAGTTTCTGGAGAAGGCATTTATACGCCGTCAGGAAACCGTATTGCTTGGGTTGGAAGCCAAAGGTTTTTCGGGGCCCAAGATCGTCAACATGACACTTTCAGAATTTGACGCCATCGAGTTTTCTGGCGGTGAGGAGTCCAAGCAGAAACCGCGTTACCGCGAATTGCTGCTGTCCCAAAACTTGGCAAAATCAGCAGAAGATCCGGCTTTTGTCACTTGGGAAGGTGACCGTCTAACAGCGGCTGGATTGCGCGACTACCTGGGTAAGCTCAGGGGTGTTCGCATCAACATGGAGTTCAACGGCGCGCTTTGTCGGGGGCTTCAATCAACACGGTACAAGGAGGTTGAAATTGGTGAAGATGGACCGACATTGATCGATTTCATTCAGAACCGGGTGCCACCAAGAGTTTCTGAAGCCCGCAGCTAAAAACGTTTCACGCGTAACCGTCAACATAAGAAGCCATCGGTTCTAAGCCGATGGAAGGGAGAAGTCATGGCAAAACTACTGATACACAACGGAACAGCACGGCGGGCGCTCGCCAAGGGTGTTTCCAAACTGGCCGCGGCAGTGGAGCCGACCCTTGGTCCCAAGGGGCTGAACGCGATGATTGACCGGCCCGTCGGCACCCCTTTGGTGACCCGGGACGGTGTATCCATCGCATCCGAAATTGAGTTGTCCGACCGGTTTGAAAACATGGGTGCACAAGTGGTCCGTGAAGTGTCGATGCAGACCAATGAAGTCGCGGGCGACGGTACGACCACTGCAATAGTTCTGGCCAATGCGTTGATCCAGAGAGGCGTCGAATTGACCGCTGAGGGTGTCAAACCCGTGGATTTGTGCAAAGGCATAGAGCTGGCTGTACACAAAATCATCAACGCGCTGGATGAGGCATCGCGGTCCTGCGACGACAACCCCAGCTATCTTGAATCCGTCGCGCGAGTGTCCGCCACAGAACCTGAACTGGGATCGTTGGTTGCCGAAGCTTTCAAACGTGTAGGGAAAGAGGGTGTAATCACTGCCGATTTCGGGGTGACGATCGATACAACGCTTGAGGTGGTTGAGGGTATGTCCTTCGAGCGAGGCTATATCTCACATCATATGGTGACGGACCGTGAAAACATGGAAGCGGTCCTGGAGAATCCGCTGATTTTGATGACGGATCAAAAAATCCTGCGTCCTGAGATTCTGGATAATGCAAGACGCATTGCCGACGAACAGAAACGACCTTTGTTGGTGATCGCTGAAGAAATTGCGCCAGAAGTCGTGATCTCGTTGATGGACAATAACGGTGCGGGCAAATACCTGATTGTGCACCCACCCGAGTATGGTCACTGGCGCGCCGCGATGATGGATGATCTTGCGATCATGACCGGCGGTGAAGTGCTTGCGCGTGACCTTGGCAAAAAGATCGAAAACGTCACATTGGCACAACTAGGTGGTGCTCAAAAGGCGCGGGTTACATCCTCTCTGACCAGCATTCTGAAGGGTGACGGTGACCCGGCTGCTGTGCGCGCTCGACGCGCGCAGGTGCAGCGCCAGCATGACGCCGCTCCGCCGAATATCGAGCAGGACAAGTTGCGTGAGCGTGTGTCCAAACTATCCGGCGGAACTGCTGTAATCTATGCCGGTGGTTTCACACCTGTTGAACAAAAGCGCAAAATTCAGTTGATCGAGGACTCCCTCTGTGCGGTTCGCGCGGCCTCTGAAGATGGGGTCGTCGCAGGTGGTGGAACGGCGCTTGCTCAGATTGGCTCGGTCCTGGAAGGCATCGTTTCGGCGAATGACGGCGATGTCAGCAAGGGTGTTGAATTGGTTCGCTCGGTTCTGACCCGTCCAGTCGAACGGATCGCCAGCAACGCCGGCGCGGATCCGAATGCAGTGATTGCATCCATTACGGCCGGTCCAAGAGGGCACGGTTTTGATGCGTCAAAGGGCGAGTTCCGAGACATGTTTGAAGCAGGAATAATCGATCCCGTTCGTGTCACTGCCAGTGCCTTGGTCAATGCGACATCAGTGGCAACGCTGATTCTGACCACTGAAACACTGGTCGGTGACCTGTCAGAAGGTGAAGCCGATCCGACCGAAGGCCCGGCCCTGGGTGGCGGTGCCGAATTGTTGGGCCGCCCGTAACCTATCGCTTTTGAAGACCCGAAAATAAGTTAAGAAAAGGAATGAAACATGAAAGCCGCACGCTTGTATGATTACGATCCGGCCATGAATGTTCAGCTAAAGATCGAAGAGGTCGCTGCCCCAACGGTAAATTCTCCGGATGAGGTGATTGTGAAAGTCGGTGCCGCAGGTTTGTGCCGTACTGATTTGCACATCATTGAAGGCGTCTGGAAAGATATCATGGATGTCGAAGGCAGCCTTTTGCCTTACATTATGGGCCATGAGAATGCCGGTTGGGTGGAAGATGTTGGCAGCAACGTGACCTCTGTCAAACCCGGTGATGCGGTGATTTGCCATCCACATCGCAGTTGCGGGATCTGTTTAAACTGTCGGTATGGCCACGATATGTATTGTGATCATGGCTTGTTTCCCGGCCTCGGTCTGGACGGCGGATTTGCAGAGTATTTCGTTACAAACGAGAGCTCATTGATCAAGTTGAACACCAATGTGACTCCTTTGGAAGTTGCCCCTATGGCTGATGCGGGCATTACTGCATATCGCGCCGCAAAGCGTGCGGCCGAACTGGTTTACCCAGGCGCATATGTCACTGTTCTGGGCGTTGGTGGCCTAGGGCATATTGCGATTCAGTGTTTGAAGAACCTGTGCGGCGCCCGAGTTATCGCAGTAGACCGTGAGCCAGGCGCGCAGGTTCTGGCCAAGGAACTTGGTGCCGACATTGTTCTTGATGGTGGTCCGGATTTGATCGAACAGGTCATGGATGTCACTGGCGGTGGTAGCCATGTTGTCATCGACTTTGTCGGCGAGCTTGGCGTCGAGAACATTTGCTGGAAGCTTTTGCGGCAAGGCGGCGAACTGATCGTTGTGGGTTATGGTGGTAAGATCGAGATCCCGACTGTCGACCTGGTAGTCAATGAAATCAAAATCGGCGGTAGCCTGGTTGGAGACTATACCGAACTTGTAGAGTTGATGGAGCTGAATGCCGATGGGTTGGTGAAGATGCACCAGACTGAGTATTCGCTTGATAACATCAATCAAGCGATTGACGATTTCAAAAACCGCAAGTTCACGGGACGCGCTGTCATCGTTCCTTAGAGTCGCAAATAACAGCCTAATTAGGGAACCTGTTCTGTCCGTCTCCCCATGGAAAATCGGTCCCTAAATGCGGCGGCAGATCTGATCTGTCGCCGCATCTATTATTTCCCGCGGCCAAGACCGTACAGGTTTATCTTCCGGTACAAAGTTGGGCGCGAAATTCCGAGTGATTGAGCCACCTTCGTCAGGTTCCCATTTTCCTGCTCAATGGCACGTTGGATGGCTTCGGATTCGATTCCATGCAGATTGAAATTGGTGGATACATTCCGGGGTGTATTCCCAAACATGCTGTCGCTTGGTTCGGGGCTGGAAATCTCTTCGGGTAGATCGGCGAAAGATACCCTTGCGGTACCGTGCAACAGGCAAAGCCGTTCGACTATGTTGCGCAATTCACGGACATTTCCAGGCCAATGATAGCTTTGAAGAGCGGCCATGGCATCTTGATCAAATTGCAGCGGTTCACGATCAAAATTCGCCGACAGTTTTTGATTGAAATGTTCAGTCAGCAAGACGATGTCCCGCCCACGTTCACGCAGTGGAGGTACATCGATGACTATGGTGCCAATTCGATAGAAAAGATCCCTGCGGAACCGGCCGGCTTCGATGTCCTGCCGAAGGTTTCTGTTTGTCACCGCCACCAGTTGAACGTCAATCGGACGGCGTTTGTCACAGCCAATTCGATAAAGCGCCCTCTGCTCTAGCGTGCGCAGCAGATATGTTTGCAGCTCGGGTGGCATATCACCAACTTCGTCCAGGCAAAGGACACCGCCATTTGCCAGCTCAAACTTTCCGGGCCGACCTTCACGTAAGGCACCTGTAAAGGCCCCGGCAACATGGCCGAACAGTTCACCCCCGATAAGTTCACCCGAAATCGCTGCACAGTTGACGGCAATGAAGGGGGCTTTTTTATCGGCGTGATGGCTGTGGATGAGACGGGCGAACAGTTCTTTTCCAACGCCGGTTTCGCCCTGAACAAGAACCGTGACGTTTGCCTTTGCGGCCCGGTGGGCGAATTCGATAGCTTCCAACATCTTAGGACATTCGCCGAGAATTTGGATCTCGTCTTCTTCAACGCCATGCCGTGGCCGAATGGTGATCCCAGTGGATCGTGTAGGTGTCGGGGATGTTCTTTTCTCTGGAAGTATTAGTGCCGCGCCTTGAATCTGCGTTCCGGACTTAAGAATATCTATCTCAATACCGCTCAGTGAAGATGGTAATGCTGCGACCAAATCCCCGTCCGTCATATCTGGCGTCCAGGACAAAAGCTGTTTTCCGATCGGTAGGCCGCCAGTTTTCAGAATAGGTTCAACCTCGGTATTTCGACTGAAAACGATCCGGCCGGTTGAATCCAGCAAGACGACAGTGTCGTCTGTGCTGCGCGGCTTTTGCAAATCGATAAACGCCTCAAGCAAATTGGTTCGTTCTTCCCTTTGTTGTTCTGCCAGAGCGATTTCAATTTCTTTTGCGGCGGCCACAACCAGCGCTAAATTATGGGGGCGAAAAATATCCAGTGGTCCCGACAGATCGACGACCCCTAAGACTTGCCGGTCAAGCGGATCAAAGATCGGAACACCGGCACAGGTCCAGGATTTGATGCCCTGACAGAAGTGTTCTGACGCGTGCACATAGGTTGGTTTTCCTGTGCGCAAAGCTGTGCCGATACCGTTTGTGCCAATGACATTTTCGTCCCAGACACCGCCTACTTCCAGTTGGATATCACGCCCTTCGTCCAGGGTTTTATCATCGCCAATGGCATCGATTATTGTTCCGTTTCGGTCGGTCAAAAGAAGGACAGCACCGGACTCTGACAAATGGGGACCAAGCCGCAGAAAAGCCGAGCGCGCAGCACGGCATAAAGAAGCGTTTTTCCGCTTCAATTCGTCTACGCGTTCGTCGCCAATTTTTTGCGGTGTGCCCGCCGGCGTCAGTGCGTTGATGCCTAAATCTGTGCACCTCGTCCACGAGTCCAGGATTTCCCGCCTTACGGTTTTCTCGACTTCTTCGGACTTTCGCCCAGTGTCGACGAAAGCTTCCCAAGCGTTCATTGTCGCTCTTTGGTCGCTGTCGTTGCTGACTTGCGTGAGGGGGGGGTTGGGGAAGGTGGAGGATCTGTTTCGCATGTTTTTCTTTCACTGACACCACCTCTAATAGATAGGCGGTTCAAAAAACGGCTACTTCTGGGATGGCCTCAAAGTTCGAGACGACGTGTTATGACATCTGCGAGCTTTTCCTTTATTTCATCAGACTCGATTACGATGTTGTTCAGGTCGCTCAAAACCTCTGTGACTTCATTGGGGAGTGGAGATACAAACCCATTTTCTTTGGTCGCCAGAGCAAAGAACTTTACGCCATCGTTTACGCGTATTTGTCCTAGGAACTCTATTTGTTTACCAGAGTTCGCATCCATAACAAAAACACGTTCATTTGTACTGATGCGAACGACGGGATTTGGTTCCGAGGGCGCAGATGGACCGCCATAGACATGGATGTTCAGGCCCTCCGGCTCTGGTTCTTTTTTGGCGTTTGCCATGGCAGCGCGGGAGCGCGAGTATCCGCCGCCGCTGATTTGATCTGCTAGTCGACGAATGGTTGCGCCGTTCCCTTGCAGAAGGCGCCTTGCGTCTTGGTCTTCACGGCGCGGGCCGTCTTTTTTCGAGAAAATATCAACCATGCCTAATCTCGCAGTTCCCTGTTTGTTCGGTTCGCCAAAAAAACAACGGGGCAACAACCGTGACAAAAAGCGATATGTTTGTCCGCGTGCTATTTTGGCTTTTTATTATGTATCTTAAACTAGCAATTTCAGCCTTCTGAGTCTAGGCTGAGCACCGAATACAACGATGAAATGCCCTTAAAAACATGGGCTCTGGCATAGTTTTTCTTGTATCTTCAAAATCCAGCGGATTCACGCTGAAATAATGCGATCCAAATATGATGTTTTGGTGCCCGGATTGCCCGGGCACGCAAATAAAGTTTCAGAGGTTACCCGCTGACATTTGTTCGGCAAGGTGGTCGGCTTGACGGATGGCAAGAGCCACAATGGTCAGTGTCGGGTTCTCGGCAGCGCCGGTTGTGAACTGCGAACCATCCGAGATGAAGAGGTTGGAAATGTCATGGGTCTGGCCCCATTTATTCACCACGCCGTCCCGCGGATTCTCGGACATTCGATTTGTCCCGAGGTTATGGGTGGAGGGGTAAGGTGGCGTCGGGAAGACCCGTGTCGCACCAACCGCTTCATAGACAGCAGCGCCTTGCGCATAGGCGTGATTGCGCATTGCAATGTCATTTGGGTGATCATCGAAATGTACATTCACGACTGGCAGTCCATGCTGGTCTTTCACTTCGTGGTTGAGCGTAACGCGGTTTGTTTCTTGTGGCATGTCTTCGCCAACGATCCACATACCGGCCATATTCTCGTATGAATCCAAAGCTGATGTGAATTCACGCCCCCAAGCGCCCGGATCCAGGAAGGCCGCCATGAATGGCAACCCAAGAGCCAGAGTTTCAAGTTCATAACCGCCGACAAAACCGCGACTTGGATCATGACGTGATTCATCTTGGATGATCCCTGCCATCGTGGTGCCGCGCCACATTTTCACGGGTTGATCGAAGACAGCATAGACCGAACCGGTCATGTGACGCATATAGTTCCGCCCAACCTGGCCAGAGCTGTTTGCCAAACCGTCAGGGAACATCGAAGAGGCAGAGTTCAAAAGCATTCTCGGGCTTTCGAACGAGTTGCCTGCAACACAAACTACACGGGCCTGTTGCATCTGAAGATTGCCATCTTTGTCGAAGTATTCGACGCCGGTGACTTTGCCTTCATCATTGTGCAGGATGCGTGCGACATGGGAGTTTTCGCGCACCTCTAGGTTGCCGGTGGCCTCGCCTGCTGGGATATCAGTGTACGCTGCGGACCATTTCGCACCCCACTTACATCCTTGAAAACAAAACCCGGTTTGTTGGCAGGCCAGGCGATCTTCGGTTTCGGCAGAGTTGATTGCCATACGACCGGTATTAACCTGCTCATACCCAAGCGCCTTTGCGCCTTTTTCGAAGACGAGATAGTTGTTGTTTCCCGGCAAGCCGGCACGATCTCCGGTTCGGGTCACACCCAGTTTGTTTTCGGCTTTGGTATAGTAATCATCCATCTCGCGCGGATCGATGGGCCAGTCCAATAGGTTTGCGCCCTGAACGTCACCATAGGTCGTCGCGGCCTTCCATTCGTGGTCCTGAAAGCGCAGCGACGCTCCGGCCCAATGCGTTGTGGTGCCGCCAACGGCCTTGACGATCCAGGCTGGCAGGCCAGAAAAATCCTTTGCAACACGCCAGTCACCCGTTGTCGTTCGAGGGTCGACCCAGGCGAGCTGGCCGAAACTTTCCCATTCGTCGTTTACATAATCTTCTGGCAGGTATCGCCCGCCAGCTTCTAGCGCGACAACACTAATGCCTTTCTGCGCCAATTCGTTTGACAGAACGCCGCCGCCAGCGCCGGTTCCAATTACGACAACAACGCTGTCGTCGGTGAGATCAAAAGGTGCCGTCATGGTGCCATCTCTCCCTTTAAAGCCAGTTGATGTCGTTGAAGCCTCGGTCGATGTACCCCCCGAACTCGAAAGAGGAGCCCTCATACCCAAAAATTGGCCAAACGGCTTTTTGGTTGTAAAGACCGGTCACAAGACCACCGCGAACTGTCTGGAAAAACGGGCTATCTTCCATGCTGCGCAGAATATCGACGCGATCGCGTTCCCAGCCGGTGTCCAGGTAGCTGTCATATCCCTTGCCCTGTGCAGCCGCGTTCAGGGCGTCTATACCGGCCTCGACAGATGCTGCGGCTTCGTCGGTGTCATATCCTTTGACCGCGACCACGTAGAATTCGTCACCCACTTTGTCGTGCGGGTAGATATCGCGTGCCATCTGAACCAGCGTTGCAAATGTCTCGGGCTTTAGAACTGACGTTTCGACGGCCCAGGCTGCGTTTGGTGCGGCGATGAATGTTGCACCGACGACGAAGGACGCGCCTATTGCTGTCGCATTGGACAAAAGCTGTCGACGTGTCAGCCCCTTTCGGCGTTTTAAACTCTCCATCTTTTCCTCCCTTTGATTTTACTGAAAGCGACCGGACCGTTCGAGAACTTCAATCTCATAGCCATCCGGGTCGGTGACAAAGAAGAAGCGGCCGACAAGTCTGCCGTCCGGGGCAAACTCGACGAGCTTACGTGGAGATAACCCTTCGCGTTCGAACCGCGCATGTTCTTCATCAAGGTTGTCGACAGACACCGCAAAATGGCCGTAGCCATTTCCAAGCTCATAGGCTTCGGTCTGGCCTTTGTTAATGGTCAGTTCCAGCTCGAAACTGCTTTCAGGGTTGCTGAGATAAACGAGCGTAAAATTCTCGAAATCAAGACGATCGGCGACTTTGAGGCCGAATGCTGTGCCGTAGAAGCTGACGGATCGTGCCTCGTTCAGAACACGTATCATCGAGTGTATTGCTTTTGCCAAAGCCCGCTTCCCCCTTCTGTTGTGACAGAAGCAGTCTACAGACCATCATTGGCTAGGCAGGTAGTATAGGCTTACTACCCTGCAGAATTTATATTCTAAGAACTCCGAGGTTATTCCGCGGCTACCGCTGGCTGTTCATCATGGGTAGAAATCTCCATGAATTTCAAACAGGCACAACGTAAAAGCGACGTAAAATTAACGGGTTCTCCGCGAAGCTCCAGAACTTCGCTATGCAGCTTCGAGATGAAAACCGGTGTCGTCATCCCGTCATTATCCGCAATCGTATCAATGACTTGCCAAAATGCATTTTCGAGCCTGATGCTCGTGCTTTGGCCATTAATACGAATGCGCCGCGTTGCGCTCGCATAACGTTCCGGGTCTTGACCGGCAAATACCTGGCACATGCGCATTCTCCCTTCGGTTTCTTTTCTAGTCTGCACAAAAACCGAAGTTTTGCATCTTTTTTGACAAGCGCGATGCGTCATCCTGGCCAGGATGACCGACCTAAGGCGGATTTCTCAGGTTAGATTGAGTGCCTTGTCCTCGCTCACTAGGTTTGGGAGCTGTCTCGGGATTTCCATTGCGGCAACCTCTTAGTAGTTTTCTGAAACATATCCTATAGGATATTAATGGGGCAAAAATTATGTATTTCACACAATGTTTTCTACGACATTAGGCTACAATCGTTAGCCGAATTGGGGGCCGTTTTGGCTAATAGGTTCGAAATGCAGACCAACGCTATCGATGTGCCGTCAGCTTGCAAGGCTTGCGACATCTCTGATGCGCTCAATGTGAATTCTGAGATCGGCCCCGGAAACAACCGCGCCAATGGCTGTCCAGTTTAGAGAGATGCCGATTGGATTAATTCAGGGTTGTTTGAAACCGAAGACGGAGGGGAAAACTCATGGGAATGCTTGCGAGATTGATGAACGGTACTATTGCATCACTGACATTAAGCGCAGGCGCTGCATATGCAGCAGATGTCACACTTTTGTTAGGTCATACCGCACCAACGAATTCGGTGTTTCAGGAAAGCGCCGAGATTTTTGCCGAGACACTGGACACCCTATCCGGCGGAACGGTTGCCGTGGATATTGTCGGCGGCGGCGCAATGGGGGGTATTCCGGATCACTGGGCTCAACTGCGAGCCGGTGATCTGGATCTGCATCTGTTTGAACTTGTCGGCGTCAGCTTCATGAAGGAAGCGTCGGACTTTTCAGTACTCTTCGCGCCTTATCTGTTTGAAGATCAAGCGCATCTACACCGGTTTACAGAAAGCGAGCTATTCAAGGCCATGATGGACCGCGCTGACACTGCGACCGGAATTCATTATGTCGGGTATGTTGGCGATCGCTATCCGCGTGCGGTTTCCACCCGTGATATCGAAGTCGTCAAACCCGAAGACCTTTCGGGCCAAAGGGTGCGTGTGGCCATGCACCCGGCCATCGTAGCGACTTACGAAGCGTTTGGTGCGGTGCCGACACCGATCCCGTCGCCCGAACTTATGATCGCTTTAAAAACCGGAACGGTAGATGGTCAAGATCAAGGTCTCGTAGACTACCTTGACGCGGGCTAGTTAACTTGACCAAACCACATGCGCCCGAAAGTACCGTCTTTTTTGACATAGTGATGGTAAAGCGCGCCAACGACATGAAGCGCTAGCAAAACAAGCAGAAACCGCGCACCGGCCCCATGTGCAAGTCGTGGCGGATAGTCGAAGAAGTTCGGTAACGGTGCAGTTGATCCGCCGAATAGAATAGTCCCGGCTCCAGACATCACGAGCATGCCTATGCCGCTGGCGACCATACCCAAGGTAACGATATAGAGCAGGAGATGGGCCGCTTTGCCGATAAACACCTGCCAAGCCGGGTCAGTTTCCAAATGGGCGGGCTTTTGATCAGCAAACATCCACCACCCGATACGGATAAGTGTGAGCAACAGTACCGAAATACCGATTGGGACATGGACTGAAAGAACCCCTGCCTTCGCGGCGCTGACATCAATGGACGCCGCTCGAAACCCGCTTGCAAACAGCGCAATGATCAATGCTGCGCTGAGCCAATGCAGAGTGATTGCCACAGTCCCATAAGACGTTGTTGTACTTTTCATTTCGATTGCCTCAGTTGAATATCGAGATCACTCAGCGCTGTCTTCCCAGCCAATGTCGACATGCGACCCATCGCAGAATGGTTTGTTCTTGGAGGCACCGCACCGGCAAAGGACGTATTTATTGGATGACGCGCCCTCAGCCCACTGAACATCCTGCAAGTCAACTCCGGTTACCCGAAAGGGTCCGTTACGCTCGATTGTTATGCCGGGGTTGTCGACGCTGGGTTGCTGTCGCTCGCCACCTGGTTCGCTCCAGGACAACGCGCCGGAAGGGCAGGCTGCAACAATTTCGCGAATTGCGTTGGCGTCGCCATTGTCAGGCTCAATCCATGGCTTTCTGCTCGAGTCGAAAACAGACTTCAATCTGCGGCCGCATTCCCCCGCATGGGAACACAACAGGCGATTGTAGTGAACTGTGATATCCTTGCCTTGATAGGCGGTCAGTTTGTCCGGGGTTCGATCCTTGGACACCGCTGAACTAAAGCCAATACCAGTATGTGAATTGTCACAGTAAGGCTTGGACTTTGACGCTCCGCAACGACACAAGGCCAAAGATTTTTTCACGGCTACATCGGAACCGTCAGCATCGGTCAATCTGGGGATCTCTCTGGCCAGAAGGGGGCCATCCGGAAGACCGCGGATCGTCGCGGTATTGTCCGCAACGCTAGAACCGCCGCCGATCTTGCCGGTCATACGCAGCCCATCCCGTATATTCATCCCCAGCAGACTGAGGTTGGTTGCACCGGCAAGAAGTTCGACAGCCTGTACGACATAGAACACAGTGTCAAATTCTCCTGCCGAGGCCTTGCTGGAAAGGAAAAATGCACATGGGATAAGGACAAGAATTCCATTTCCGGCAATGAACGGCATGCGCCTTTTCTTGCCCAACACCAGCTGGTCTGTCCGGTTTTTCCCAAGCGCCATACCAGACCCGCCCGCAACGATCATCGCGGGTATCAGGATAAACATACCCCGTAAAATCATGGTCTTCACCGATGCGATGGCTTCATGATCAAGGAACAGTTCTGAAAAAACACTCGACGTCCAAAATGTCAAAATTGTTAGAAACGCGATGCCACCGGCGGTGGCATGGATGCGGGTTTTCATCTGGATAGTCCTTCTATGCAGTTGCGCGTGTCGTACATTTGGCTGTGCATAGCCTGCTATATATCATTGCATCCACCGCTATGCAAATCTAAAAGGTTCTATGGAATTTGATCACACGTCTTCGCCCGGGTACCTCATAAACCATTTGGCTCGTTTGTTTTTTGAGGAATTGCGCAGACGTATTGAACCTTTGGGCATAGTGCCGGGACAATTCCCCGCATTACTTGCGCTGTGGCAGAAGGATGGGCAAACGCAGAAGGAACTTGTCGACAAGCTGGACATCGAGCAGGCGACTATGGCGAACACGTTGAACAGAATGGAACGTGATGGTTTGATTTCGCGTAAACATCACCCGACAGATGGCCGCGCAAAGTTCATTTTTCTGACAGATAAAGCCAAATCGATCCGCGATGATGCCTACGAAGCTGCGACGAAAGTCAACGATTTGGCATTGAAAGACCTTGCTCCGGACGAACGGGAGCAATTTGTGCGCCTGATGCAACGCGTGCTTCATACGTTACAAGATTCAGAGCACTAGAACTGGTTGGCGAGAACATACAGTCTATCAAAGGTAACCGCCGGTTCGTCTAATAGGGTCGGCTTTCTTCTGCAGCTTTTGAATGTTGTCACCGCAAGGACAAATACTGCCCGGCGCGATCTCGAAGACTATGCGTTGATGACTCATGGAATAATCAGAAGCAATGTCACACTGGAATTTGGACATGGCGAAGCCATCAAACAGGCCGTCCGGGCAGGGGCGGGCATCTCATTCCTGTTTTGGTCTTCTGTTAAAGACGAATTGGAAAACGGGTCTTTACGAGAGATAAAAACACCGGGGATGTCGCTGGCCTTTCCGATCTATCTTGTTCAACGAAAAGACCGGAACCTCACAGCATTTCAACAAAAGCTGGCCGAGTATATCTGCACAGAGATCAAACGCCTAGATGAAGCGCAGTCGTGAAGCGGCTCCATGCCTGAAATCTGACCTCACAACAACGATCCAGAAATAGAGTACACAGGATATGTACGTGTATCTTCGCGACCTAAACCCATCTCCTTGATCCGGCTGTCTGGATGTAGACTCCGTTCCTAGTGAGGATGTTTCGATCAGAGCCTGCGGATTTCCGATCAGATCACGGGAAATTTCAAAGACCGCATAGTACTTTCCTTTTCAACATAAGTTCCATTTCTTTCCCGCGCAGGGTATGTCAGGCCTGACCCAGCGAACCTGGTTCGTGAAAATGATAGAGGTCGTGAAGCAAACTATGGTCGGTGAATTGAGTTCCGAGCAGGCCGTGCGCGGCGCGATCCAGACGCATTCGAGGCGCGTCTGGCGGTTTGGGCTTGCCCTGTCGGGTGCTTCCGATGTGGCCGATGATCTGTTGCAGGCTACTTGCCTGCGTGCGCTTGAACGCCACCACCAGGTCACGTCATTTGAGCGGTTGGACAGTTGGTTGATGACGATCTGCCGTTCAATCTGGTTGAACGAGCTGCGTGCCCGCTCGGTCCGAAAAGCGCAGGCACTGTCGTTGACCCCAGAGTCAGAGCTGATTGCATCCGGACCGGACTCGGAAACGAATATATTCGCCGCCGAAGTGTTTATCCAAGTGATGCAGTTGCCAGAAGCACAGCGAGAAACGGTGATGCTGGTCTATGTCGAAGGCTATAGCTACCGCGAGGCCGCAGCATTGCTGGAGGTGCCAATAGGAACGATCATGAGCAGGCTGTCCAATGCGCGACAAAAACTGAAAGTCGTGATGCAGCATGAGGCGGCAGATGCCGTTCGACGGAGTCGCAAATGAAGTTTTCCGATGAAGTTCTCAAAGCGTACCTGGAAGGCAAAGCGAATGAAGCCGAGGCACAGGCGATAGAAGCTGCGGTTGCGGCCGAACCCGAGCTTGAGGCGCGCCTGATGGGGCTTGATCCATTCGCACCGGTGGTACAAGCGGTGTTTGAACATGTCCCGGCCGAGATGCCCCGGATGGTTTTGCCTGACCCAAATGCCGAGATACAAACCAGTGGCGGTCCTCTGCGCCTGTTGGCCGTAGCTGCATCTGTCGCGGTGATTTCTGTGTCGGCCACATATTTGGTAACCAGGCCTCAGCCCATGGGGTGGGCTGAGCAGGCGGCGATCTATCAATCACTATATGCGGCGGACACGATCGCGGGGATGGACAGCTCGGAACAGGCGTTGACAACTCAGTTTGATCAGGCCGAGGCACAGCTGGGTCTATCCTTGAGACGTGACACTCTTGAGGCGTTGCCGGGGATGGAATTGAAGCGTGCGCAGGTGTTGTCCTTCAGGGGCAAACCGTTGGTTCAAGTGGTCTTTGCGAATGAACAGGGGCAGCCTTTTGCCTTCTGTGTCATCCGTCAAGGTGAAGGCGCGCCAAGCAAGGATTTGAAAGAGGCAGTGCTCAGCGGGTTGGCGACGGCCACCTGGTCCAAAGACGGTTATGGCTATATGTTGATTGGTGACAGCGATCAGACTGACCTGGAAAGTAAGCTGGATATTCTGACCGCGACCTTTGCAAGCTGAGGCGGCGTCAAAAACGCCTTGTGAACCTGCGGAAATACCAGAAATATAGCGGACATGACCACCACACCCGTCATTCCCGATCCGGATGAGGACGAGGACCCCCTCGGCCCGCGCAGCATCTATGATGATGACGACGCTGATGAGGACGATCTGTGGTTCCTGCCACCTGACGAAGAGGCTGTCGAGGATTTCCTGCCGCCCGGTCCAAGGGTCGACCGCAGTCTTTTGTTTGATCCCAGGGACTGGCGTGCGGCGCAGGCAGATCTGTCGTTGGAACTGGCCGACCTGGCAGTTAGTTTCGGCGCCTTGGACGAACGTTTGCGCGCCGGTCCGAATGGGTGGACACACCGGCTGGCGCTGATGGATGTATCCGATTTGGGATGGTGGACCGGAGACCGGATCAGCGTTGATCGGCTGGCGCTTTGGACCGGGCTTCGCATTGGTGCAACCGGGGATGATGTGCAGGCCCTGTACCGCGCGGGTTGGGCCGTACGGCGGCTAATATCCGGCGCCGCGCCATCGGATGGCGGGTGGGAGACCGGCCTGACAGCCTTTTTAGATCGTATTGCGCAGGGGATTGACGAAGTCCCCGAAGCCATCGCCGATCTTGCCGAAGTCATGCGCAATTCCGAGGGGCTGCACCCGGTGACGCAGGCCGCCATCGGTTTTCATGCCTGGCGGGCCCTGTCTCAAGGCATCGGACAGGATACCGAGGCTGCAATCATTGCCGCCCGTCATGCGGCCAAGATGGGGCGGGGCGGGGCTGTGTTCATGCCCTTGGTTCTGTCGGGTCCGGGTGCGTTGAGAGGTGTTGGTGAACCATCAGAAAAGCTTGCTGCCTGGATCAGGGGAACAGGGCAGGCGGTATTGTCCGCCTTGCTGCACCTGGACCGGGTCAGCGCCTGGGAGCAACGCGCCAGAGAGTCCACTGCAGAGTTGAGCGGGCGCACACCACCAAGACTGATCGACGTGTTTACGGCTTGGCCAATGGTCTCAGCCCCATTGGCGGAAGAGCTGACTAAAGCCTCACGCGCTGCGGTTCAGCGCAACATTGACCGTTTCAGCCGGAGGGGCTTGATCCGCGAGGTGACAGGGCAGGGACGTTACAGAGTTTGGACAGCGGCGCTGTAGCCCAAACAGGGCCATCGGACCAAAATGCCCGGTCTGCCGCATTGAATACCAGCTTCCGCAGGTTTTTGCCTGTGCAGATGTGAATGCCCGTCCCATTTTTACCCCGCATTACTGGCTAGTGGGAACAGGTCTAAGGGCAGCAAGGGGTTTGGCCGGGGTCGTAATATGTCAAAAGTGGTTCCTAAATTAAAAATTTAACTCGCAATTTGTGAAAACTATTCTTGGTTGACGGTGTGGATGGCAAGCCACCTCAGGCGCAGTACTCCCACGGAGGGTCCGGGCAGTGCTGTTGTCGAACAAACCATCATTTTAAATTGGGCTGTTGAAACATTGTCCGGCCTATTGCCGTCTGCAGAGGATCGGCTAGAGGTAGGTTAACGTGTTATTGGCGAAGGTATGGATCTGCCATCCGATCTGGAGGATTTGGCGCAGGTCGAATAGTGACCGAGAATGCCCCGCTCCGACCCGCCGCCAATTCCGAGGCATGCCGATGCACCGTCTGAAAAAAGGCCTGACCAAATGAAGATCCAGGAAAACCGAACCTTTTCACAGCTCGAGGTCGGAGACGAAGCCCAGCTGACACGATTGTGCACGGTTGACGATCTTTATGCCTTCGCCTCGGCATCGGGGGATCACAATCCTCTGCATCTGGCGGCCTATGACGGTGACGGCGACGGACACCCCGAGGCGGTGGCCCCTGCGCTTTGGCCCGCCGGTCTGGTGGCGGCCGTCTTGGGGAATATTTTGCCGGGTGCGGGAACCCAGACCCGAGCGGCCAATCTGCGGTTTCACGCGATCGTTCTGGCCGGAGATGAGTTGACTGCAGTTGTTCGGGTTACAGAAAAATCTGACGATGGTGATGTTATCTGCACCGCCGAGGTTCGGCGTGTTGGCGACAGCACCCTGGTCCTGAGCGGAGATGTCCGAGTCACGCCGCCCGCAAAGCATATGGAATTCGATTCGATCGAGGTGCCGGGACTTATCGTACAACGCCACCGACATTTCGAAGCGCTGCTGGCGAAAGCCAGACCCCTTGACCCGATGCCAACTGCTGTTGTTGCACCTGAAGAGCCAAACTCTTTGGGGGGTGCTTTGCTGGGGTATAGCAACAGCATTATCACGCCGATCCTTGTGGGTGATCCCGGCAAGATCGCTGCCGCAGCCGAGGCACTGGGTGCCGATCTGTCCGGATTTGAAATTATCGAGGCCTATGGCCACCAAGCCGCCGCCCATCGCGCGGTTGACCTGGTGGTTGAGGGCAGGGCGCAAACACTGATGAAGGGGCATTTGCACACCGATGACCTGTTGCGCGCGGTTCTGCGCCGCGAAAACGGGTTGAGAACCGGGCGAAGGCTGTCACATATATTCGTTATGGATGTTCCAGGGATGTCGCGTCCGATCATGGTCACTGACGCGGCCGTGAATATTGCCCCTGATCTCGAAACCAAGGCTGATATTGTTCAGAATGCGATCCATCTGGCACATTCCATCGGGATTGAGACCCCAAAGGTAGGCGTGCTTTCAGCCATTGAGACGATCAACCCGCGCATGGCGTCGTCAGTTGATGCCGCCTTGCTGTCGAAGATGGCCGAACGGGGTCAGATCACAGGAGGGTTGGTTGACGGCCCCTTGGCTATGGACAACGCGGTCGATCTGAATGCGGCACGCACCAAAGGGATTACGTCCGAGGTGGCTGGTGCTGCGGACATTCTTGTCGCCCCAAACATAGAAGCAGGCAATATGGTGGCGAAACAGCTGACATTCATCTCTCATGCCGAGGCGGCAGGGATCGTGGTCGGGGCTGCTGCTCCGATTATCCTGACCTCGCGTTCGGATGATGACGACTCGCGTCTGGCGTCCTGCGCGGTGGCGGCGCTCCATGCATATGCAAGTAAAGGCAAACTCCATGGCTGACCATGTTCTGGCACTGAACGCCGGGTCCTCATCACTGAAATTCGCGCTGTACGAACTGGTTGATGACAACCGCCCCAGCATGCGGTGGCGCGGACAAATAGAACGTTTAGGTGATGCACCACGCCTATTGGCCCAGTCGGCAGGCGGCAGATCAGTAGATCGTCCCCTGTCGAGCACCAAAAGCCATGATGAAGCAATCCACGCATTTCTTGAAATGGCGCGGGAGTATCTTCCTGACATTCATGTGCGCGCAATAGGTCATCGCGTAGTGCATGGAGGAACAGTCTATTCCGAGCCTGTGCGCGTGGATGACACCGTCATCAACATTTTAGAAGGGTTTATTCCCTTTGCTCCTCTGCATCAGCCCTACAGTCTTGCGGGTATTCGCGCAGCCAGCGCTGCCTTCCCCGGAACAACTCAGGTTGCCTGTTTTGACACGGCGTTTCATCGCACCCATCCGTGGGTAAACGATACCTTTGCCTTGCCGAAAAGCTACTATGACAAAGGTGTTCGCCGCTATGGGTTCCACGGGCTGAGCTATGACTACATTTCGAGCAAGCTGAAAGAAACGGCACCGGGTCTGTATGATGGCCGTGTGGTTATCGCCCATCTTGGAAACGGGGCATCCATGTGCGCGGTTTCAGGTGGGCGCGCTGTGGCTTCGACCATGGGGTTTTCGGCGCTTGACGGGTTGCCGATGGGCACGCGCTGCGGTCAACTGGATCCAGGTGTCGTGCTGTATATGCTGCAGCAGGACGGAATGACCGCAGAAGAGATTGCCGAAATGCTGTACAGAAAATCCGGCCTGCTTGGCCTGTCGGGGATATCATCGGATATGCGCACATTGCTGGCCGCTGATACGCCCGAAGCCCGAAAGGCAATCGACTATTACGTCTTCCGTATCCGGCGAGAGCTTGGCGCCCTGTCCGCCGCACTTGAAGGGATTGATGCGCTTGTCTTCACCGGTGGCGTTGGTGAGAATGCGGCCCAGATCCGGCAGATGGTTTGTGATGGAATGCGATGGATCGGGATCGAAATGGATCACGCCAGGAATGCCGATGGTGGAACAGTCCTGTCCACGGATTTCAGCCGTGTCCGGATTCTGACGATCCCCACAAATGAGGAGATGGTGATCGCGCGGGCTGCGGTAAATTTTCTGGAATAGGTCTTATTCGTTCGGCGTTTCTTTCCGGCGCCGGGCGTATTTCAGCAGCATGCTCAGCAAGGCCGTGATGGCTTCGGGCGCCAGTACGCCAACCGGGTCGCGGCGAATTCCGGCTACGGTGTTTTGGACCTCGGCCAGGGATTCCCTGATTTCGGATTCAATGTCTTGCAGCGCCATATCCCGAAGTTCGACTGCGGCCGAGGCATCGCCGTGTTGGTTTATCGAATTGGCGAGCAGAACCAGAACCAAAGCAAGTACCAGATTGGTCCCCGCCACAAGTATCGCAGCAACGGGTTTCGACAGGGTCGCGGAAAGCCAGAAAAATCCAGCGAGATTCAGCATGATGATCGCCAGGCCCACCGCCACTCCGGCGGCTATGTAAAACCCGGCCCGTTTCACGGTGATCGCAAGCTGTGCGCGTGCGATCAAGCGTTCAGCGCGCAAAATGACTGAGACATTGCGGGATATGCGGCTCATGGGCGTCTCCTAGCGTGACCGGCCAAGCATGTAGCCTAGGGCAAAAATACCAGCGGCAAACAGAATTGATTTTCTGTGCGGCAGATCTTCGAATTCCTCAAGTATATCGTCAAGCTGTGTGGACCAGGATTCGAGGTTATCTGTAAGCCGGTCGGCGATGGTTTCGTGCGGCGGGGCGTCAGCCCCTTTATCTGGCGAAGCGTTTTTTGCCTTTGGCTGCGCGGCAAGTTGCCGTCGCAACTCTGCGATCTCTGCTTCAAGCTCGGCTTTTGTCACCATTGCTCAGGCTCCTTCCCGGCGGACCACTATCAGCGTGCCAGTATCGCCCATGGTAGACTGATTTTCCGATTTAGTAAAAGGGGCTTATCGGGTTCAAAGCCGGTGCCAGCGCGCCTATGCGCCAATGTCAATAATCCGCAACCAGCAGGAAATCCGGGATGGCGTCTTCCTCGATTGTCGCAAAGCGAGGGATCGGCTGTTCGAAGACGTTGTCGGTTCGGTCGTCATTGACGGTAGACACTTCGCCAATCAAACAATCGCCTTTTTCCGCCCAGAACGCGTGCCAGATACCCGGCATCAAGGTCACGCTTTGACCGGGCTTTAGCCGCAGCAGTTCGCCAGGTTGAAGCGTCACAGGGCAGTTGTCGCTAGGCACGGTCACAGGGGTATCGCGGTCAATGCCGCCCTGAGGGTCTGAGGCGTAGATTTCCATCACCAGATCGCCACCGCCCCGGTTGATGATATCCTCGGCTTTAACGATGTGCCGGTGCATCGGCGAAAGCTGCTTGTCCCGCGACACCAGCAGTTTCTCGGCATAGAGCATGCCTTGCCCCTTGTTCAGATCGCTGACATCGCCATTGCGTAGGGTGAACAGGAACAGGCCAAGTTCGTCAAACCGACCCTGGCCATAGTCGGTTATGTCCCACCCAAGCCCGCGTTCACGGATACCGGCGGCCTGTTCGCCGCGCATTTTCTCGGGCGACCAGCCCGCAAACGGCGGCAGCACTGCCCCAAAGGATCGGATAAAGGCTTCGGCCTCGGATTTGATTTCGTTGATGTCTGATCGTTTCATCGGCTTCTTCGTTGGGTCAGAGTTCATGTGTCCAGGGCGGGTTTGCCCCGGCGCGCGCGACGGTTACAGCGGCGACTTCCGCCCCTTTCGAAAGGGCTGCGCGCAAGGCGTTTGCTGGCAATGTGCGCAATTCGGGTTTTGTTAAGTGGCCTGATTGATCTAGGGCGGACAAGACGCCTGCGTTGAAAGTGTCACCGGCGCCAACGGTGTCGACGACCTCGACCTTTTTTACGGGAACAGAAACGTCGGACCCGTCCGCAAGATACCCGATCGCGCCTTCGCTGCCCCGGGTGACGATTACCACCGAAGGTCCTGCCTGCAGCAACAGAGGAACTTTCTCAGCAAGGCTTTCTGGGCCCGGAATGATCCAGTCCAGATCTTCGTCCGAGACCTTGACGATATCCGCTTGCGCTATCATGCGGTTCAGCCGGGTGCGATACCGGGTCTGATCCCGGATGAAATCCGGGCGAATGTTTGGGTCCAACATGACGGCGCGCTCTGATCCAAAGCGGTCAAGCACCGCCGCATAGGCATCTGCGCAAGGCTCGCATGCCAGACTGATCCCGCCCAGATACAGCGCCGAGACCGAGGGCAGATGGGTTGGCATGTCCTCTGGCGTCAACATCCGTCCGGCCGAGTTTTCATCGACGAAACTGTAGGCTGCCTGCCCATCCTTGAGCTGTACAAATGCCAATGTTGTCGGGCGGTCCGAGTGGATTACCCGGTCGGAGTCAACATGGCTGGCCTTGAGGGCGGTCATAAGCTGTTGCCCGAACACGTCAGACGAAAGCCCGGTCAGCAGACCCACCGGCGTATCCAATCGACCCAGGGCAATAGCCGTGTTGAAAATCGCACCGCCAGAATGGGGCACAAACCCCAGTTCGCCCGAGATCGTGGGCGTCTCGATCATATCGATCAGGGCTTCACCACAGCATAGGATCATGCCGGGACCTTTCTGTTTCTGAAACGTGCGGTCAGACTACCGCCTTAGCGCATTTTTACAGAAATTGTTAGCGCCAACAATGCCAAATTCATCCTGTTCCGAGACATACAGGTTCATGGATCGGCGCAACTCGCTGAACCGGCCTCCGGCATTAAAGGCGTCTCGGAAGGCGTCCTTGAACAGCCAGCGGTTCTTTTCGGCCACGCCGCCCACAAGGAACACGCCACCGGCAGGCATCATGACGACCGCCAGATCGCCCATGACCGCGCCTAGATGTGTGGTGAACATATGCGCGGCCTTGACGGCATGGGCATCGGTTCCGTCGCGTGCATCCTGAAGGATATCGCGCGCGGTTCGGGGCTCGGCCTTTGCCCGACCCCCTGCCAGTTCGATGGCCTGATAGAGGATTGGCAAACCCGTGCCGCTGAGGAACATTTCAGCCTCAAGTGTCAGAGTGTCGTCAAAGAAACACTCGGGGGCCACCTGCCGAGCGGCGTTGAATATTTCGACCTCGTCCTGATTTCGGGGCGAGAGGCCGATATGGCCGCCTTCGCCGGACACCGTGTGATAGCGGCCATTCGAATATAGCAGCGATCCGACACCTAGCCCGGTTCCAGGCCCGACGACCAGACGTGTGCCGGTCGGCGGATGCTTGGCCCCTTGCAAGACTTCAACATTGTCATGGGAAATTTCGGCAACAGACCACGCAGCGGCAGTGAAGTCGTTGATCACAAAGGTATGTCGGGCGCCCGTTGCCCGGGCGATATCATCCTCTGACAGATCAAGTTGGGCGTTGGTCAGCCTGATTGTACCGTTGCGGACAGGTCCTGCCCCGGCGGCGACCACGGCCCTTGGGTCGGTTCCGATCTCGTCGCGCAGGCTGTGAAAGGCTTCGAGCAATTCGGGCAGCTTGCCGGTGGGGTATTTGCGCAGATCTGTCAGCTCACCATTGGTGATAACGCCAAGCCGTGTATTGGTGCCGCCGATATCGGCCACGAGGTTCCAATGGTCGTGCATGGCTCCAGCCGGTTGCGCCAGCGGTAAGGACACTGTGCTTCCCGTCAGGGCGTTTTGTACTGCGGTATAGGACGCCTTGGGTGTGCGCTCCATCGTCTGAAAGTCCACGTCCACAAGGCCAAACCGCTTCTCATATCCCAGCGCCCATTCGTAGTTGTCCAGCAGGGACCAGATGAAGTAGCCCTTGATCGGCACGCCCTGTGCCAAGGCGTCCTGTACCGCCGATAGATGTTGGTTCAGATAGTCGATCCGGTCGCTATCCTGCTGCCGTTCGGGGCTGGCCATGCCATTTTCCGTCACCAGAATCGGCAGGTCCGCGGTGTAATCCTGCTTGGTGCGGGTCAGAAACCGGGTCAGGGCGGCGGGTTCGATCTCCCACCCCATCTGAGTTTTGGGCAGCGGGCCGGCGATTTCCTGCAGACTGGGCCAGGTGGTCTCCGAAGGCGCAATCAACTTGCGGGTATAGTAGTTCAGACCACACCAATCGACCGGCGTACCGATGATGTCGAAATCATCCTGCCAGCCAGCGGGCAGGTAGGGCTCTAACCCCTCCAGAACGTTGTCTGGATAGGCCTTGTTGAAAACGCCGCCCAGAAAGAACCGGTTGTAGATGCCGTCATACAGATCAGCCGCGCGGCGTGCTTCGGGGCTGTCATCTGCGGGTTGGGCCCATTCCAGGTTGAAAACCGCGCCCAGGTTGGACATGCCAAGGCCCCGCATCGCGTCGATGGCGCTGCCATGGGCCAGAAGGACGTGGTGCATCGCGCGGGCGGTTGCACGGATGTCGCGCAGACCCGGGGCGTGATGGCCTTCGAAATGGCTGAGCCAGCTGACGCACCACGGCTCATTTATGGGGGCGACGCTGTACATCCGATCGCCGATGCGGCCCATGATGACCTCGGTGAAATCGGCGAACCACCCGGCGATATCGCGATTGCGCCAGCCGCCCAGATCGGCCAAAGACGAAGGTAGTTCCCAATGGTAAAGCGTTGCGCAGGGGCGGATACCGCGTTCCAGCAGCGCATCGGCCAGCCGATCATAGTAATCCAGCCCGGCCTCATTCACCTGACCGCGGCCTTCGGGCAGCACCCGCGCCCAGCTGGTCGAAAACCGGTAGCAATCAAAGCCGCCATCGCGCACCAGATCCAGATCCTGCGGGAACCGGTTCAGGTGGTCACAGGCCAGATCCCCGTTTTCATTTCGCACAACATTGCCGGGGGTCCTGGCAAAGGTATCCCAATGGGTTTGCCCGGCCCCTCCCTGTGCGTGGCCTTCGATCTGATAGGCCGAGGTTGCGACGCCAAAGAGGAAATCTTTGGGGAAATCAGTGCGGTTGTATTTCATATTCAGAACCTGTTGGGGGCGGGGCCGGTCGAGCCGCCAACTACCAGCTCAGCCTCCAGCAATCTAGTTTTGGCCGGGTCTTCGGGCGCATTTATTCGTTCGATCAGCATTTCGGCAGCAATTTCACCGGCCAACCGAACCGAGGATCGCGTGGCGGTGAAGATCGGTACATCCTGCCCGTTTTTCAGATAGGACAGGTCGTCATCATGGGCGATCACCGAAACATCGCGGCCCATCTGCAGCCCTGCTTCGTTCAATGCCCGCCGAACTCCGATGGCCGAAATCATTGACGAAACCAGGATGGCGGTCGGAGGGTTCTTAAGTTGAGCCATATCGCGCGCTTCGTGGTGGCCATATACCTCTGTCATCTCGGCGCTGCGCATCAATTCAGGGTCCGGTGACAGACCGGCTTGATTCAGGGCCTGCAGGTAACCGGCCCGGCGGCGTTGGGCGAAATCCATATCTTCAAGTCCGTTGATAAGGGCGATCCGTCGATGCCCCAGGTCAATCAGAAACTGGGTGGCGCGCATGAACGAGCTTTTGTTGTTCACATCAACCCAGTCATAGGGCGCGTCAATTCCAGTGGATCGTCCGTGCACAATGAATGGCGCGCCCATGCGATTGAGGACTTCAATCCGCTGCTCGTTCACCTTGGGGCCCTGAAGAACGACACCGTCCACGGCACCACGCTGAAACAGGTCGCGATAGGCGCGTTCAATAGATGTGTCATCGGCGCTGGTGAACATCATGTCATAGCCGTGTTCGGCATATCTACGAGCAGCCCCGGCGACAAAATCGCCAAAGATTGGGTTCACCATTTCATGCTGGGATGAGCTGGGAATCACGTGCCCGATCACGTGTGATCGACCTGTCGCAAGACCCTTGGCTCGGCTGTTCGGGCGGTACCCGTGTTTTGTTGCGGCGGCCTGAACCCTTGTGCGCGTGGCTTCGCTGACCTCGGGGTATCCGTTCAGCGCACGGCTGACGGTTGTTTGGGACAAACCAAGGATTTCAGAGAGCTGCTTTAGGTTCATATTTAGTCAAAGCGCCTACAAATTACTGCGTATTCCTGTTTTTGCGGGCATTTTCTCCGGTGGTCAACAGATTTTACGAACATCTCGTTTGATATTTATATTTATGGGTCTTCGCAAAGCAATCGTTGACAGGTGGAGGTTGTTAGCGCATAAACTCACTCCAGCCAAAGCGCTTTGGATATTTGAAACCAAAGGCGCGAGATATCGTTGGGAGGAGAAATTCATGAAACACTCGCTTTATGCTGGCGTCGCCGCATTTACCCTGATCGGGGGCGTCGCACAGGCCGACAAGGTTACCGTATTCGGCCCGTGGCTGGGGCCGGACCAAGAGAATGTCGAAAAGGTACTGGATGGGTTCGCGGCGGCGACCGGGCATGAATACGCTTATGTCGGTTCGGACAGTTTTGAATCGCAAATCCGTATTGATGCTGAGGCCGGATCGGCCCCGAATATTGCCGTTTTCCCGCAACCTGGGTTGGCGGCGGATATGGCCAAATCCGGATTTCTGACGCCACTGGGAGAAGGGTCAGGGGACTGGATTCGCGACAACTATGCCGCCGGGCAATCCTGGGTCGATCTCGGCACCTATCCGGGGCCGGACGGTCAGGATCATCTTTATGGGTTCTTCTACAAGGTCGATGTGAAATCCCTTGTGTGGTTTGTGCCCGAGAATTTTGAGGATGCGGGATATGAGGTGCCTACCACGATGGAAGAGCTGAAGGCTCTGTCCGATCAGATTGTGGCAGATGGCGGCACGCCATGGTGTATTGGCCTGGGTTCGGGTGGGGCCACTGGCTGGCCTGCGACCGACTGGGTCGAGGATATGATGCTGCGTACACAATCCCCCGCGGATTACGACGCTTGGGTTGCCAATGAATTGAAGTTCAACGATCCAAAAGTCGTCGCGGCCATTGAGGAATTCGGGGCCTTTGCCCGCAATGAAGACTATGTCGCAGGGGGCGCCGGTGCTGTTGCAACGACGGATTTCCGCGACAGCCCGAAAGGCATGTTCAGCTCACCTCCGCAGTGTTACATGCACCGTCAGGCCTCATTCATTCCGGCATTCTTTCCAGAGGGCACCATCGTCGGGGAAGATGCGGATTTCTTCTACTTCCCTGCCTATGAAAGCAAAGACCTTGGCAGCCCGGTTCTGGGTGCGGGCACTTTATGGGCAATCACCAATGACAGTCCCGGTGCACATGCGCTGATCGAGTATCTGCAAACGCCTGAAGCGCATGAGACCTGGATGGCGCTGACCGGATTTCTGACCCCGCATAAGGGGGTAGATACTTCGGTCTTCTCGGATCCGACGCTGAAAAAGATGAATGACATTCTTCTTGGTGCAACGACGTTCCGGTTTGACGGTTCTGACCTGATGCCGGGCGGCGTAGGAGCCGGAACATTCTGGACCGGAATGGTTGATTATGCAGGCGGTGCCTCTGCCCAAGAAGTGGCGGATGAAATTCAGTCATCCTGGGATGCGCTGGACTAAGGCGTCCGGGGTTGGGCAACCCGCACCATCGGGTTGCCCAAGCTAACCGTCACAAGGGAGAGGCGTCATGCATCCGGCATTTCAGGGCCTGCTGACCATCGCAATCGGCGTGTCAGCCTGTGTGGGCTATTTCTACCTGTCTAATCAGTTTCTGGACAAAGTTCTGTTCCCTGCGCGCGGTCCCAATGCAGGCCGCAACATCAACCGAGCGAGCATGATCCGCCCATGGCTGTTCCTGTTTCCCGCATTGGCTGCATTAAGCCTGTATCTGGCTTACCCGGTGGTGGAAACGCTGCGCCTGTCGTTGACGCAGCGCATTCCTGGCGGCGGGTACGAGTGGGTGGGCTTGGATAACTATGTCCAGATGGCGCAAGAGCCCAAATTCTGGGAAGCCATGCGCAACAACATGTTATGGCTGATCGTGGTGCCTGCAATGTCGACAGCGTTTGGCCTATTGGTGGCGCAGCTGACCGACCGTATCCGCTGGGGCAATATCGCCAAATCGCTGATTTTCATGCCGATGGCCATCTCGTTCGTGGGGGCCTCGGTGATTTGGAAGCTGGTCTATGACACCCGTCCGGTTGAGCAGGACCAGATCGGGATGCTGAACGCGCTTTACATCTTTTTCGGAGGAGTCGAGCCGCAGACATGGTTGACCATTCCCTTCTGGAACAGCTTTTTTCTTATGGTCGTGCTGGTCTGGATTCAGACCGGTTTTGCCATGGTTATCCTGTCGGCCGCCCTGCGCGGTATTCCCGAGGAAACCATCGAAGCTGCCATTCTGGATGGGGCCAATCCGTTCCAGATTTTCTTCCGTATCAAAGTGCCGCAGATCAAGACCACCATCCTGGTGGTCTGGACCACGATCACCATCACCGTGCTCAAGGTCTTTGACATCGTGTTTGCCATGACCAACGGCCAGTGGGAAACGCAGGTTCTGGCCAATTACATGTATGACAAGCTGTTTCGCGCCAATGACTGGGGCGTGGGCTCGGCCTCGGCCATGGTGATCATGCTGCTGGTGGCACCGATCCTTGTCTGGAATGTGCGCAATGCGCGTAAAGAGATGGAGTAGGCCATGAGCGATATAGCAGGAACCAAACCCGCCCTTCGCTGGGCTGTCCATGCCTCGGTGCTTTTTTTGGTTGTGCTCTGGGTGGTGCCGACGCTGGGGCTGTTGATCTCATCCTTTCGTACTGCCGACCAGATTGCCACAAGCGGTTGGTGGCGGTCGCTGTTCCCATCCGAGCAGAACCTGACCCTGCGCGCTGCCGCACCGGAAACTCAGGTGCTGGAGAACGGCGTTTACATGATCGAGGGCAACCTGTTTGAAACCGGCACGCAGGCGGCGATCTCGAAATGGGGCATCAGTTCTCGTGCGATCGATGATTTTGTACCGGGCGATACCGCGGAACTGCGTAAGGGTGGTACTATTACGGTGGATGCCGACGGCAAGTACCGGATGGAAAACACCGAAGAGTTCACCGGCAGTCGCGGCGTGCGCGTCTTTGTGACGGCGGAACTCCCTCCCGAGTTCACCCTGGCCAATTACCACAAGGTTCTGTTGGCAGAAGACAGCACGGACAGTATGGGACGGGCGTTTTTCAACACGCTGACCGTCACGATACCAGCGACGATCATTCCGATCCTAGTGGCCGCCTTTGCCGCCTATGCCTTGGCTTGGATGGATTTCCCCGGTCGGGCGCTGTTGATCGCTGCGGTTGTTGGCCTGTTGGTGGTGCCGCTGCAACTGGCACTGATCCCCTTGCTGAAATTTCACCTGAGTATCGGGATTGGCAAAGGCTATCTGGGCGTCTGGATGGCCCATACCGGGTTCGGGATGCCATTGGCCATCTACCTGTTGCGCAACTACATGGCCGGGCTGCCGCGCGATCTGATCGAAAACGCACGTGTTGACGGCGCGACCGAGTTTCAGATCTTTACCAAACTGATCCTGCCACTCAGCTTTCCGGCATTGGCGTCTTTTGCCATCTTCCAATTTCTCTGGACTTGGAATGATCTGCTGGTTGCCAAAGTGTTCCTGATCGATGCGTCCGGCCAGACCACAGTGATGACAAACCGGATTGTCGAGCTGTTGGGCACGCGCGGTGGGAACTGGGAAATCCTTGCCACGGCGGCCTTCGTCTCGATCGCTGTGCCGTTGGCTGTCTTCTTCGCAATGCAAAAATACCTGATCCGAGGCCTGCTGGCCGGGTCCGTCAAATAGAGGCGTCTGATGAACGTGCAGAACACAGCAGAACTTTCCAATGCAACCAAGGTGACCGCTGACTGGTGGCGTGGTGGCGTCATCTATCAGATCTATCCGCGCAGCTTTCAGGACAGCAATGGTGACGGGATCGGAGATCTGAAAGGCATCACCCAGCGATTGGGGTACATTGCCTCTCTGGGCGTTGATGCGATCTGGATTTCGCCCTTCTTCAAATCTCCGATGAAGGATTTCGGATATGACGTCAGCGACTATCGCGATGTTGATCCGATGTTCGGCACGATGGAGGATTTCCGGGACCTGCTGGATCACGCCCATGCCCAGGGGTTGAAGGTGATGATTGATCTGGTTCTGTCGCATACGTCAGATCAGCACCCCTGGTTCAGCGAAAGCCGCGCCAGCCGTGAAAACGCCAAGTCCGACTGGTATGTCTGGGCCGATCCAAAACCGGACGGTACGCCGCCGAACAACTGGTTGTCGATTTTCGGGGGTTCGGCCTGGCAGTGGGACTCGCGACGTTTGCAGTATTATTTGCACAACTTCCTCACCTCGCAGCCGGATCTGAACTTTCACTGTCCGGATGTGCAAGACGCCTTGCTGAATGTCGCCAGGTTCTGGCTTGATCTGGGTGTCGATGGGTTTCGGCTGGATACGATCAATTTCTATTTCCACGACAAGGCGCTGCGCGACAATCCCGCCTTGCCCGTGGATCAGCGCAATGCCTCAATCGCGCCGATGGTGAATCCGTATAACCATCAGGACCACCTGTTCTCCAAAAGCCAGCCCGAGAACATTGCTTTTCTGGAACGCCTGCGGGCCCTGACCGATCAATATGAAGGTCGCGCCTGTCTGGGCGAGGTGGGCGACGCACAGCGTGGGCTTGAGATAATGGGCGAATACACCAGCGGTAATAAGCGCATGCACATGTGCTATGCGTTCGAGTTCCTTGAAAAGCGCGCTTTGACTGCCAGCTATGCACAGCAGGTATTTGATCAGCTCGAGGACAAAGCAGGTGATGCCTGGCCTTGCTGGGCATTTTCGAACCATGACGTGGAACGTCACGCGTCGCGCTGGGGGCTGGACGAGGCAGCTATCCGGCAGCATGCGGTTCTGATGATGTGCCTGCGCGGCTCGGCCTGCCTGTATCAGGGCGAAGAGCTGGGCCTGCCCGAGGCCGACGTGGCCTTTGACGATCTGCAAGACCCGTATGGCGTCGAATTCTGGCCCGAGTTCAAGGGCCGCGACGGATGCCGGACGCCGATGGTTTGGGCTGCGCAGGATGAACAATCGGGCTTTAGCACCGGCAAGCCTTGGTTGCCTGTCAGTGACCCTCAGGCCGAGCGTGCCGTGGATCGATCAGAGGCCGAGCCCGAATCTATGCTTCACCATTATCGTCGTGCGATTGCATTCCGCCATGCCCATTCGGCTTTGATGTTGGGGGCGCAAAAGAACATGACGCAGATCGGGACCGTTCTGACCTTCACACGTGAAGATCATGCAGAAGAGGTGTTCTGCGCATTTAACCTCGGTACCGAACGTTCCGAAGTAATTTTGCCAGACGGGAACTGGCGCGTGATCGGGGAAGAGTTGGGCGGCGTCGCAGGAACGGGGACAGTGTCTCTGGGTGCTGCACAATTCTGCCTGCTGTTGAGGGAGAAGGAATAAACCATGTCAGAGCTAAACCTCACAGATGTCGCCAAAACCTATGGCAATGTGGATGTTCTTCAGAACATCAATCTTGAGATTGAGCGGGGCGAGTTGATCGTTTTTGTCGGGCCTTCGGGCTGTGGTAAATCCACCCTGCTGCGCATGGTCGCCGGGTTGGAAAAGATCTCGGGCGGAACGCTCGAGATTGAAGGGCAGGTGATGAACGATGTGCCGCCAGCACAGCGAGGCATCGCGATGGTGTTCCAAAGCTATGCGCTGTACCCACATATGACCGTTCGCGAAAACATGGCCTTTGCGCTGAAGATAGCCAAAATGCCGGCGGCTGAAGTTGGCGCCGCGGTCGATCGGGCGGCCCGCATCCTACAGCTTGAACCTTATCTGGACCGGTTGCCCAAAGCGCTATCCGGCGGTCAGCGTCAGCGTGTCGCAATCGGGCGCGCCATTGTTCGTGACCCCAAGGTTTACCTGTTCGACGAACCGCTTTCGAACCTGGACGCGGCGCTGCGTGTCGCCACCCGGATCGAAATCGCCCGTCTGAAAGAGGCGATGCCGGACAGCACGATGATCTATGTCACCCATGATCAGGTCGAAGCGATGACCCTGGCCAGCCGTATCGTTGTGCTAGCCAACAAAGGGATCGCCCAAGTTGGCACGCCGCTGGAGCTGTATGAGACGCCGGACAACGAGTTTGTCGCGCAATTCATCGGTTCACCAGCAATGAACCTGATGTCGGGGGTCATTACCGCGACCGGCGCACAGACAGTCGTCAAGCTGGACGGTGGCGGCACGGCGATATCAGCGGTACCAACCGAGGCTGGAGACGAAGGCAAGCAGGTGAATATCGGCGTCCGCCCCGAGGATTTTGTGTCCGTGGACAGCGACCCAATCCTTGAAGGGGTCGTAGACTTTACCGAGGCTTTGGGCGAGGTGACGCTGTTATACTTCGCGGTCGAGGATGGGACGGATGCCCTTATTGCCAAGCTTCCGGGCGTTCAGAAGAATATGCGGGGCAAGACTGTGATGGTCTCTGCGAATCCTGACAAGGTTCATTTGTTCCATCAGGGTGTTTCCATGCGGAAATAACCCTTTCCAACACGGTTCTTGACAAGACCCTGATGCTGTTTCAACTTGATTGAAACGTTTCATTTTGTGGTAGAACAGTGGAAATGCGAGTTTCAGCGCAGTTATACACAGTCCGGCAGGTTGGGGATTTGGCGGCCCAGCTTGACTTGGTGCGTGCCTGCGGGTTCACCGATATTGAAACGGTTGGGTTCCACGATCTTACCCCCACGCAGGTTACCAATGTGGTTAGACAGGCTGGTTTCACTGTTCGATCGGCCCATTTTGACTGGGAAGAATTTGAAACCCGGTTTGATGACATTCTTAGAATACTTGAAGCTTTGGAATGCCCTGTGGCGGTCATGCCTTGGCTGTCGCCCAAGGCTCGGCCCGGCACCGCCGAGGGGTGGAAGGCAGTGTCGGGCCGGTTGGCGGAATGGGCTGATGCCCTGTCAGCCAACGGTGTGCGCCTTGCCTATCATAACCACGATTTCGACCTTGCCGATCTAGGGCAGGGCTCGCCATTGGATATGGTCCTGTCGCATGAGGCCATTGGATGGCAGCCGGATATCGGTTGGCTATATTCGGCGCTTTCTGACCCCGCTGCACTGCTGAGCCGCTATTCCGACCGGATCGTTTCCGTCCATGCTAAAGACTTCGATCCATTGGCCGGACAAGGCGACGAGCGCTGGCGAAATCTGGGGCAGGGGGTTGTGGACTGGCCTCTAGTCCTGCGTGTTCTGGCTGACAGTCCCTGCGCTGACCTTTTTGTGGAACATGATGAAACTGCCGATCACGCGCAAACATTGCAGACGGGACATGACCTGTTGATGCGAATGCGCAGCGTTGAGGTGACATAGTGGCGCGCGCGACGATCAAGTCGATTGCAAAGCAGACGGGGTTTTCTGTCGGAACCGTCTCGAACGCGCTGCGTGGTGCCGAAACCGTTAAGAAAGAAACGCGGCAGCAGATTCAGTCCGCCGCCGAACAGCTTGGATACCGGGTCAATCTGGACGGGCTGAAGCTGCGGACAAAAAAGTCCTATCGCATCGGCGTTCTGGTCAGCGTGTCACCTGATTCAGATGAAGAATGGGAAGGCGTCGAATTCACACGCATTGTCGCGGGTATTTCGCGGGCTTTGAAAGGGTCGCGTTATGAGCTTGGCGTTCACAGCGTGGCGGGCCTGCAGGGAACGATGGCGACGCTGAAGGAAATCGTTCAGAACGGTTTGGCAGACGGGGTGATATTCTCGGGTACGCGCCACGCCGATCCGCGCATTGCCTATCTGCAACAGAATGGTTTTCCCTTTGTTACCATGGGTATGAGCGACAGCGGCAGATCACATGCCTATGTCGATATCGACAGTCAGGCAGCAGGTCACGATGCAACGCAACGACTGCTAGCCTTGGGGCATCGCCGGATTGCCCTGGTGAACCCGCCGGATGATCTGGTTTATGCGACGCAACGTCGAACGGGCTATGCCCAGGCGTTCAGAGCGTCCGGTCTGGTCGTTGACCCGGCCCTGATCTTCAGCGGGCCTACGACCGCGCGAACGGGGTATAATGCCTTTGAAGCTTTGATGCGGCTATCCGATAGGCCAACCGCGATCATCTGCGCGAACGAAGCCATGACCCTGGGTGTGCTTTCTGCTGCCCATGCGGCGGGTGTTGAGGTCGGTCGCGAACTGACCGTGATCTCGACCGATGATCTGCAACTTAGCCGTTATTTTGTCCCTCCGCCCAGCACCTATTACGTCCCTATTGAGGAAACCAGTCGATTGCTGGGTGAGTATATGCTCAAGGCTTTGGATGGGGTTGACCCGTCCGAAACACAAAAAAAGATCAGGGCCATTTTGATCGAGCGGCAACCTGACACAGTCGCGCCGGAAGCGGCGCTAAACACCTGAACCAACAAAGGAGTAACCGGAGATGTTAAGAAACCTATTTGCCGCCGCCGCCCTGACCGCGCTTGCCGCGCCTGCTGTGTTTGCAGCGGATCTTGAAGGGCGCGTACTTAAGATTGGAACAGATGCCACCTATCCGCCCATGGAGACGGTCGATGAGTCCACGGGTCAGATTGTGGGATTTGACGTCGATGTGATGAATGCGATCTGCGAAAAGGTGAACTGCGTTCCGAATTTCGTGAATACAGCCTGGGACGGAATTTTCGCCGCGCTTCAGCAAGGAGAGTTCGACCTCGTGATCTCGGGCGTCTCGATCACGCCTGAACGCGAAGAAAACATGGATTTTTCCGAGCCTTATATCATTGTTAGCCAGGCCATCCTGCTGCAGGTCGATAATGCCGACATGACGTTGGATGACTTCAAAGCAGGCGGTCAGAAACTGGCCGCGCAGACCGGCACCACCAATGCCCAGCTGGCCGAAGAGCTGGTCGGACGCGAGAATGTCAGCCTGTATGACAATTTCTCTGCAGCGATCCTGGCTTTGCAGAATGCTGACGTACAGGGGGTGATCATTGATGGAACCTCGGCATCGGCATATGAACAGGAATTTGCCGGGGAATTGGCTGTAGGCATCACAGGCCTTCAGTCTGATCCACTGGGTATTGTGTTTCAGGAAGGTGACGCAACCGTTGACGCCATAAACGAAGGGCTGGCCGCCATTCAGGCAGACGGTACGATGGACGCATTGGTTGCCAAATACTGGGGCACTGATTGAGCCGTTGAAACCCTTTCTGACCCGGCGGGAAAACCTGCCGGGTCAAGCATAACCCGAGGGACGCCATGATCCGCCTAAGCTCGATCCGGCCGAGTAATCTTGTTTTGCTCGCCGCTGCCCCGTTCATCATCTACCTGTTTGCCTCATCCTCGAAATATCTGAGGTCATTGGTTGCCATTTTGGGGATTGGTGAAAATGCGGGGCCCATTTTTGTTGGGTTTCTTCTGATACTGGCCGTGGCCATATTGGCCTATCTCTCGGCGCGCCGCATCCGGTTTCAAACCATCGCGCCGAACTGGTTGAGGATTGCGGCGGTTTTGGCAATCCCGGCCTCGGTCGGGTTGGCGATCCTTGGACTTGTCCAGCCTCAGGTGCTGATGCCCTTTGCGGAATCCGTCTTCTTTAATGCGCTCAGCGAAAATACGTCTGAGTTCATTGACCGATCTTCGCAACCTTGGGTCTTGTTCCCCGAGATCGTCGCAAAGGTGCAAATGAGACTACAGGCCCTGCTGGTAGGGTTTGCGATGGTGGTCGCGGTGATCCCTCTGACGGCCCGTTTCCCACAATCCATGAAAGTCTATGTTCAGATTGGACTCGAACTGCTGACCGGGCTGGTTTTGTTTTACCTGATGTTTCTGGCGCATTGGCAATTTGCGACCGGGGTCGCGATAACGTTCCGTGCAGCGATCTTTGCCTATATCTTTGCGGCCATTATGGGTCTGGTCTGGGTCGGTTTGCAGTCCTTCAAGCCCAAAGCTCGGACAACCGTTGTCTATGGGTCCATCAGCCTGACACTATTGGCCGTGTCGGCGTTCTTTTTTATGCAACCAAAGGTGAGCTTTGTTCTGGTTGGCAGTACTGAGGCAAGAATTGCCATTGTTCGGGGTACGCCGCAGGCCCAGGCGGATTTGATCCGGTTCGGAGAGTTCGACGGAGGTGAAGGCCAACAGTATCGCATTCGCAGCGCCCCCGATGCCGTCTCTGCGCTGGATCAGATCACAACCGTCGACAGCGTGTCTGGTGCTTTTGTTCCGGCCGGCGTTCATACGCAGGGCTATCCGGTGATCTGGCAATCCAGTTTTCTGCCGGACAAGTTTCGTAACCCGGCGCTGACTTTTGCGGTTTTTGGGTTTTTGCTTCTGACGCTGACGGTCGGAGGCGCACAGCATAAGCTACATCCGCTGGCTGTAGGGGCGGAGTTCTTTGTCGATACCATTCGTGGCATTCCAATGCTGGTCATCATCCTCTATATCGGCTTGCCGCTTGCTGGTGCGGTCAAGGATGCCACAGGTGGCGGCATCGACATGACCAACATGACCCGCGGCATCATCGCCATTTCCATAGGGTATTCGGCCTATATGGCCGAGATTTTCCGATCAGGGATTGAGGCCATCCCACGAGGTCAGATCGAAGCAGGCGGCTCGCTTGGGCTGTCCCGCTGGCAAACTGCCCGGCTTATTATCCTGCCACAGGCATTGCGCATAGTGACGCCACCTTTGGGCAATGAATTTATCGCGATGATCAAGGATACCTCATTGCTGTCCATCCTGTCGGTCCGCGACATGACTCAGCGCATGCGCGAATTTCAGGCCTCAAGTTTTCTGCCCTTCGCGCCATTCAACACAGCGGCGATCCTCTATGTCGTGGTGACGCTTGGTTGCGCTAGTTTCCTCAAATGGATCGAACGCCGCAGCGCACGGGAAAACCGATGAGCAGGCTTGAGCTGGGCGTTTGCTATTACCCCGAGCAATGGGACAAATCGCAGTGGCGCGACGATGCTAAGCGCATGGTCGATATGGGATTGGATTGGGTTCGGATTGCTGAGTTTACCTGGGGCCTGATCGAGCCGGAAAGAGGCCGGTTCGAATGGGGCTGGCTGGACGAGGTGATTGGAATTCTGGGCGATGCCGGTTTGCGCGTGATGATGTCGACGCCTACGGCTGCACCTCCGAAATGGCTAGTGGATGACTGCCCTGAGATTCTGCCAGTGGGGCCGGATGGCCGGGTGCGTGGGTTCGGGTCGCGCCGACACTATTGTTTTTCCAGCGATATCTACCTGACCGAGGCCCGTCGGATCACCACGGAATATGCCCGTCGATATGGCGAAAATCCATTTGTTTGTGCTTGGCAGATCGACAATGAATATAACGATCACGATACGGTTCTGAGCTATTCCAATGCCGCTCGCACCGGTTTTCGCAGATGGTTGCAAGACCGCTACGGTACGATTGAGGCGCTTAACCGAACATGGGGGACAGTGTTTTGGGGGTCGCTCTATTCCGATTTTGATCAGATCGAACTGCCCATAAGTTTGGTGGCCAGCCCGAACCCGACCCATGCTCTGGATTTTGCCCGCTATTCTTCGGATCGGGTGCGGGATTTCAATCGTGCTCAGGCGGATATTCTGCGCAGGTTTGCGCCGGGGCGCGATATTACCCATAATTTCATGGCAGGCAGCTTTGAGTTCGACCATCACGCTGTTGCGGCGGATCTGGATGTGGTCGGTTTTGACAGCTATCCGCTGGGCAACCTGTTGGGATCGTCACTGTCTGATGAAGACAAACGTCGATACTTGCGAACAGGCGCGCCGGACTATCAGGGGTTTCACTGCGATTTGTATCGCAGCCAGGGCAGGGGCCGAATGTGGGTTCTGGAACAACAGCCCGGTCCGGTGGACTGGGCCGAAAAGAACCCCTCACCTGCGGATGGGATGGTCAGGCTTTGGACTTGGGCCGCTTTTGCCCACGGTGCACAGGCAGTGATGTTCTTCCGATGGCGTCAGGCGAAGTTCGCGCAGGAACAATTCCACACGGCGCTTCTGCGATCGGATGGCAGCCTGGATCAGGCCGCGCTGGAACTGGCTCAGGTTGCACAAGAGCGTGCTGCCCTGCCGGAAGTCACCCGGCAGAATGCAGCTGTGGCAATTCTGTTGGATTACGAATCCATTTGGGCTGCAGATATCCTGCCGCATGATGACGCATTCCCGAATGCCGGGATTTTCCGGGTTTGGTATGCTGGCCTGCGTGCATTGGGGGTCGATCTGGATTTCGTTGGTCCCGATGATGATCTGACAGGGTATTCATTGATCGTATTGCCGCAAAACATGATCATCTCGCCCGATCTGGCAAAGAGATTGCACCACAGCCAGGCCAAATTGCTGATCGGTGCCCGTGCGGGCAGCAAGACTGTGGACATGTGGACCCCTGAAAATCTCGCTCCCGGAGAGTTGGCCGATCTTGCAGGGATAAAAGTCATACGCGTCGAATCCCTGCCGGATCTGGCGGGTGAATCCGTAAGCCTCGAGAGCACCGGGACCTTTGATTTTAAGGGCTGGCGGGAAGTCATCGAGACCGAAAATCAGGTAATTGCGCATTTCGTAAGTGCTTACAGGGCTGGCAGTCCGGCGATTGTGCAATCGGACCGGGCTATGTATCTGGCGATGATCCCAAACGGACCGTTGCTACGGGCGATCCTGATTAAAGCGCTGACATGGGCGGGCCTTCCGATACGGGAATGTGACCCGGACCTTCGTGTTACACAGCGGGGTGACCTCGGCTTTGCGTTCAACTTCGGGGCTGCCGCACAGGTTCTGCCGGATGACGAAAATCGGCAATATATTGTTGGTACTTCAGAAATCCCATCCTATGGTGTCTCAGTCTGGAAGTGGAAGTAAACCAGAGCTTGCGGACATGATTGCAAACTGGACCTATGAATTCTGCAAACTGTCACTTTTGGACTGACAGCTTTGCAGCAACCCTCTAGCCTGTGATTGCATAACAATAGGACTGAAAGTCCAACTATGGGAGAATCGAATATGGCCGAACGGAAAAACCTTTCCAGACGTACAATCTTGAAGAGCGCAGGGGCGGCAGCACTTGCAGCACCGCTGTACAGCAAAAGCGCGCTGGCGTCCTCGGGTGAGATCAACATTCTGATGTGGTCCGATTACCTGCCGCCAGCATTCTTGCAGGAATTCGAGACACTGACCGGAATCAAGGTGAACTATACCGGTATCGGGTCGAACGAAGAAATCATCAACAAGATGAAGGCCACCAAGGGTCAGGGTTTCGACATCGTGTCGCCGACCAATAACCGGTCTTTGCAGTGGGAACCGCTTGAGCTGTTGCAGCCTTTTGACATGAACAAGGTTCCGATTGATCTGGTGAACCCGGCGATGGCAGCGATTGGTACAGATGCCTGGAACTTTGGCGATTCCGGTGTGCATTGGTTGCCACATATCTGGGGAACTGAAGGCATCGCATATCGGACTGATCTGTGGCTGCCTGAAGGTGACGCACCGTCCTATGGCGACGTCTGGTCCGAAGCAAACGCAGGTAAGACCATGGGCCGCGCGCACTCGATGATGCTGGGCGCAGGCCTGTACATGGAGCGCGCAGGCGAGATGGAGCCCGGTTCCGTCTGGGCCGCTTATGGCGACGAAGATACCATGCGCAAGGTTTGGGGTCAGATCGCAGATTGGTGTATCGAACGTAAGAACCGCATCAAGCTGATCTGGAACGACGCCGACACACAGAAGAACGGTCTGTTGAACGAAGGCGTGATTGTTGGCCAGACATGGGATGGCCCGCCGCTGGCACTTAAATCTGCAGGTGAGCCTGTGCATTATCAGGCTCCGGTTGAAGGGGCGATGGCCTGGGTTGATGGTATGGCAATTCCAACAGGTGCTGCCAATATCGACCAGATCTATGCCTTCATCGACTTTGCCTACCAGGCCAAACCGGCCGGCGTTGCGATCGACAGCCACGGGTACAACTCGCCCGTTCTGGGTGCCGACCAATATTCGGGCGACACCTACAAGAAGAACTTCGCCGAAGCCTATCCGGGCGACTCGCTGGCTAACCTCAATCCGTGGCCGGCCGAAGCGCCCTGGTATGCGGAAACCCGGACCGAGTTCGTCAACAAGTTCAAAAGCGCCTGATAGCTTTTCAAAAAAGTGCCCTCCGCCAAACGCGGGGGGCTCCCAACCCGCACGCCACTGCGTGACGGAACCCATTTGGGTGCGCACCACCAAGCGCATCAATCGGAGATACCAAAAATGAGTGCAGGGGTCGGTGTAGATCTTGAAAACCTGTGGATCCGTTTCGGCGATTTTGTCGCGGTGCGGGACGCAAATGTGAACATAAACGGGGGCGATTTCTTTTCGTTCCTGGGACCATCCGGTTGCGGCAAGACAACGATTTTGCGCGCTGTTTCGGGGTTTCTGGACCCCAGCGAGGGTAAGGTTCTGATCGGTGGTAATGACATGCGCGGCATCGGGCCCAACAAGCGCCCGACTGCCCTGATCTTTCAGAACCTCGCGCTGTTTCCCCTGATGAAAGTCTGGGAAAACATCACTTTCTCGATGGAGATCAAAGGCGCCAGCGCGGCCGAGCGCCGCAAGCGGGCCGATGAGCTGTTGGACATGATCGCGCTGCCGGGACAGGGTGACAAGCTGCCCAGCGAGCTTTCGGGTGGTCAGCGTCAGCGCGTGGCGATTGCCCGCGCCCTATGTGCCGAACCCGATGTACTGCTGCTGGACGAACCGCTTTCGGCGCTGGACCTGAAGTTGCGCCAGCATATGCGCACCGAGCTGCGCGAGATTCAGAAGCGTGTCGGTATCACCTTCATCTATATCACCCACGACCAGGGCGAAGCGCTGACCATGTCGGACAATATCGCCGTAATGCGTGCAGGAGTGATCGACCAGATTGCCGATGGCAAGACAATTTACAATGACCCCAACACGGCTTTTGCGGCCTCGTTCGTGGGCGAAAACAACGTTTTCCGCGGCAAGATCAAGCAAGTCATGGGAGATGAGGCGCTGATTGCAACCAACCGATCCGGCGATCTGGTTGCACGGATTTCCACTGTAAATCAGGGCAAGCTGAAAGAAGGCGATGACGCGATGATGTTCATTCGCCCCGAGGCGCTGGCGATTGCCCCGGACGGTGCAGTGGGCGACCATTTTGTAACCGCCCGCGTGAACCATGAAGAATTCGAAGGTAACGCCTTCAATATTTTCACCGAAGGCGAGGGCGGCAAGGAAATTAAGGTATCGCTGCCCAATCTAGGCCAATCTTTCGATGACCATACCGGGCAGACCATCACGTTGGAATATCAGACCCATAATGCGGTTCTGGTTCCAGCGGGTGAGCTGGCCGCGGAATAAGGGGATAAAAATATGCCCCATTTTCTGAAAGAATTCTTCAACCGCAACGGCACCGGCATGGGATTGATGATACTGGGTTTGGTCCTGTTCTGGACCATCGGCCTGATCATCCTGCCGCAGCTGTCGATGCTGGATTTCTCATTCCGGCCAAACCTGCCCCCGCCCGAGATCGGGGGGCCAAAGGATGTCTATACGCTGGAGAACTACAAATACCTGATCTATGGCCCGGAAGGCGGCAGCCAGGACTATAACGCCGTCGATCTGAGGGTGTTTTTCCGCACCCTTCTGGCCGCGGTATGCGTTACGATTTTCAACCTGATCCTGTGCTATCCGATCGCCTATTATCTGGGTCAGTCCAAGGGCAGTCACATCCGCATCTTTGCGATCATGCTGATCATCCCCTACTGGATCAATGAGATCCTGCGCGCCTTTGCCCTGCGGATCATCTTTGGCGAAACCGGTGTACTGAACACGCTGTTCACTGGGCTGGGGGTCTGGGATATGCCGTTTGATTTCATCCGCAATGACATCGCGCTCTATGCCGGGCTGGGCTATGCCTATATCCTGCTGATGATCTTCCCGATGTATAACGTCATAGAAAGTCTGGATAAAAACCAGATCGAGGCGGCGCGAGATTTGGGAGCCCCCTGGTGGCGTATCCATTGGCGCGTGGTCATTCCCTATGCCAAGCCAGGGATCAGTTCGGGCTGTACTATGGTGTTCATGCTGTCCGCGGGTGCGCTGGCCGCGCCGCAAATTCTGGGCGGGCCGTCCTCCCTGTGGTTCACGCAGCTGATCTATCAGCAGTTCAACGACAACAATGACTGGCCGCAGGGTGCCGCCTACGCCATCGTTCTGCTGGTGACCTGTATCTTGTTCGTGCTGGCCGTTATGCGCCTGTTCAAGGTGAATATGGGGGATATCGGGAAATGAATTTGTCCTTCCTCCGTGTAAGCATCTGGGTCTACCTGGTGCTGTTCTTCCTGTACCTTCTGGGTCCGCTGGTGATCATGTCGGTCACGGCCTTCAACTCGTCCGAATTCCCAAGGATGACACCGTGGGAGTGTCTGACCTTCCAGTGGTTCGGCGAATTGTTTCAAGACCAACGCATCCTGAACGGCATCAAGAACTCACTGATCATCGGCGCCGGAACGGTGGTTCTATCGGTGGCGATGGGTCTAGCGGGCGCGCTGATGCTGACGCAGATCTGGCCGAAACTGCGCGCGACCTACTATACGGTCATCATCGCGCCGATCCTGATCCCGGGCGTTGTTCTGGGTATCTCGACACTGGTGTTCTGGGACCGGATCAACCGGATGTTGGGCTTGGGTGCCGACAGTTTCCTGTCAAACGGGATATTCCTGACGGTGATCGGCCAATCCACCTTTATCGCCAGCTATTGCATGCTGGTGCTGGTGGCACGGTTGCAGCGCTATGATATGGCGCTGACCGAGGCCGCGCTGGATCTGGGTGCAACCCATGCTCAGGCGTTCCGCAAGATCATGCTTCCGTTCATGCGACCGGCGATTGCCAGCGCGGCAGTGCTGGCGTTCTTGGCCTCGTTTGAGAACTACAACACCACCACCTTCACCTTTGGTGAATACCCGACGCTGACCATCGAACTGGCGCAGAAGGTGCGCTATGGCATCACGCCCTCGATCTCGGCGCTGGCCTTCATCATCGTGGCGCTGACGGTGTTCTTTGCCCTGCTGAACGAGGCCAAGCTGAAGCGACAGGAACTGGTGGCTGCTGCACGCAAGAACGCCACGGTCGAGGAACTGGCGGGCAAGATCAAGCTTCCCAGCTTCTTTGCCGGGAACCTTGCTGCGGTTCTGCTGGTTGTCTTTGCGGTTGCCACGATCACTGTGGTCGGAACCGCAACCGCCTACAATCCGGCTCAGTGTGTCGCAGATGTCAAAGAGCAAAAGCGCCTAGAAGCTGATCTGCGTATTCAAGAGCTGCGCAAGCAGCGCGAAGAACAGCGCAAAAAGCGCGAGGCGGAAGCGGCTGAGCAAGAGGGAGAGGGTGCGCAGGAATCGGCCCCGAAACCCTCGAATAACAGCGGTTTCGGCAATGTGTTTGCGCCGAATACTCTGGGTGACGAAGAAGAGGATTCTGGTACTGAAACGCCTTCGGGCAATGGCGGTGCCTTTGATCCCAACAGTTTGCAGACGAACTAAGCGCCTCGCAGTTTGCGCCCGCCGAGGTTACCCCTCGGCGGGCGTGTCATTTTCCTGAATGAACACATCACAGGCTTCGATCATCCGGCCGTTCCATTCAACCGGCGCCGAATTGTAGTTGATCAGGAATGTATGCCCGGCCGTCTGGCGTCGCCGCAGACCCTGAGGCATCGGATGCAAGGCAATGCCTGTCCGAGCAGCGGCCATGCTGATCACGCGATCCCATAACGTGCCATCCGGGAACCCGGCCAGATACCACATGTGGTCGGTCCCTTTCAGGGCAGGTGTTCCGTCTTGAAATGTCAAAAGGTCCGGGGCCTTTCCTGACAGGCGGTCGACCCAGTGACGGGCTGCGCCGCCACCATCAACTTCCCGGGTCACCTGAGGGGGCAGGGTTTCCACAAGATCGACAGTGCAATCCAGTGCAGTCAGCCCGGGGCGACCAGTTGCGGGTATCTGAAAGTCCTGCGTGATGGCGCCAGAGCGCGGGCCCAGAACAGCCAGTTCACAACCATCGGTCAGGCGTTGTTCCAGATCGGGACCAATGGTCGCCAGACCCGGTGCAAGGATCACCTTATATCCCGCCTTTGGGATGTCTTCCGCAGGCAGGAAATCCACTGACAATCCGGCTCGGCGCAGGGCTTGGTAGGTTGAAAAGACCAGTTTGAAATAGTCGAACCCAGCCCCTTGAGGTTGCGTCGCCCAGGCCCAATCCGAGGCATAGTCGAACAGGATCGCGACATCCGTTCGGGCCTGTGTGATTGCTCCCAGCCCGGCCAGATCACCGGCGGTTTGGCGCGCCTCGGCCAAAGCCGGGGCAGAGCGGTTGTCCGGCGTCAGCAGTCCTGCATGCATCTGTTCTTGCGCAAAGGGCGCCTGCCGCCAGCGGAAATAGCTGACCACCTCGGCCCCATGCGCCACGGCCTCAAGCGACCACAGGCGCACCATACCGGGCAGAGGTGCAGGGTTGTAAGGGGCCCAGTTCACCGGGCCGGGTTGCTGTTCCATCACCCACCAACGCCCGCGCCCCACTGCGCGATACAGATCGTGATGAAAGGCCTGCATGTCGGGATCGCCTTGCTGCAGAAAGGCCGACTTATGTGCCTTATCCGCCTCAAGCCGGTCAGATAGAAACCCGATCGGATAGCTGTCCCATGTGGCGATATCCAAATCGGTACCCACTGCGAAGTGGTCGAAATCCAGCACACGCCCCATGTAATTGTGCAGCAAAGGCGCATCGGTTAGGGGCCGCAGCACTTCGACCTGTGCCCTGTTGAAGGCCACCACCTGATCTGAGCTGAACCGCCGGAAGGCCAGAACATGGGCCGGGTTGGGTTCTGTCACTGTCAGGTTCGGCAGGTCGATCTGATCAAACCTGTCATATTCCATTGACCAGAACACATTTCCCCACGCTGCATTCAGGGTTTCAATCGTGCTGTATTGACCTTCCAGCCAGTTTTGAAAGGCGTGTAGGGCGGGTTGGCTATAGCTGACAGTGGTGTCGTGGCAGCCATATTCATTGTCGATCTGCCATGCTGCGACATGCGGGTTGCGCCCATAGCGTTCGCCCATGACACGTGCGATCCGAACGCATTCTTCGATATACCCGGTGTGGCTAAAGCAATAATGTCTGCGTGAGCCGAACTTGCGCGGCTGACCCTGCGCATCCACGGCAAGCATGTCCGGGTATTTGTCCAGCATCCAGCGTGGCGGCGTCGCTGTTGGCGTGCCCAGCACCACTTTCAACCCGGCAGCACCTAAGGTTTCGATTGCGCGATCCAGCCAGTCGAAGTGCAGATCGTCCGACGTGGGCTCCATCCGGCTCCAGCCGAACTCGCCTATCCGTACCCATGTCAGGCCGGTTTCGACCATACGTGCTGCATCGTCCGCCCACATCGCCTCTGGCCAATGTTCGGGGTAATAGCAAACGCCAAGTTCGGGGTTCATAGGATGACTCTGTGCTCTGCCTGACCATTGCCTGCGTCGGACGCGGCAAAGGTCATTCCGTTGGTAGGTTGGGTTTCAATCTGTGCCGCATCCAGCCCTTGGCGAGCGGTGGTGCAGAACAGCGTTGTCAGGTCTGGCCCGCCAAAAGCCGGGCACGAGGCATGGGCCGCGTCAAAACCGACCGCCTTCAGGAACCGACCCTCAGGCGAGTAAGCAGCCACGCGGTTGGCGCCCCATTGGGCGATCCAGATATTTCCGCTCGTATCGACCACTGCTCCATCAGGGTTCAGCTGGTCTTTGGTAAGGTCGAGGAACACGGTGCTTTGGCCTTCTGGCCACCCGGTTTCCGGGTCCAAACTCCAGCGCATGACCTGTCTGGTGACCGTGTCGGTGAAATAGGCGCAAGAGCGATCCGGCGCAAAACAGATGGCGTTCGAGATCGTGACATCCGGCACCAGCCGCCGCAGTTCTCCGCGCCAGAACCGATAGATGGACCCAGCGCCGGGTTTGGCGTTCTTGCCCATGGTGCCGATCCAGAAACCGCCCCAGGGATCAGCGCGGCCATCGTTGGAACGGGTGACCGTATCGTTCGCCTCTAGATGGGTGACCAAGCTACGCGCGCCGGTTTTCAGTTCAAAGCGCCACAGCCCGGTCTCGGAAGCCATCAACAGCGTGTCCCTATCCACCCAGCCTGCTGCTGAAACATTTTCCGGGAACTGCCAGCTTTGCTGCTGCCCGTCCTTCTGGGTCATCAGGCGGTTGCCGGTGATGTCGAACCAGAATAGCTGCGCCCGTTCCGGGTGCCACAAAGGCCCTTCGCCCAGATCGCAGGGACGGTCGTCAAACACGACACTCATTGGGCGGCCTTGTCATAGGCCAAGACGATCTTTTGCGCGCGCTCTGCAATGTCGGCAACGGCCATTCCCGGTTTATAAAGGGCCGAGCCGATCCCGAACCCGTCCGCCCCGGCCTTGAGCCAATCGGCAAAGTTTTCGGGGCCTGCACCACCGACGGCAAAGACCAGCGCGTCTTTGGGCAGGATCGGGCGTATTGCGGCCAGGCCCGAGGGCCCCGCCATCACGCCCGGAAACAGTTTGAGCCCGGTTGCCCCTGCCCTGAGCGCGCCAAAGGCCTCGGTCGGGGTATAGACGCCTGGCCAGCTTTGTATGCCCAGTTTGATCGTCTGCTGTATCACCTCAGCGTCGAAATTTGGCGAGACGATCAGCTTGCCGCCGACCCCGGCCACCGCATCGACCTGTTCGATAGTCAGGACGGTTCCGGCGCCGATCAATGCGCGATCGCCGAAACGTTCCGCCAGAATGCCAATGCTGGTCAACGGATCGGGTGAGTTCAGGGGCACCTCGATCCGGTCTATGCCCGCGTCGATCAGGGCATGCCCGACTTCGGCGGCCTCGGTGGGTTGCAGACCGCGCAGAATTGCAATGATAGGACGGCTCATGCGGTTTGCCTCGTCAGATTTCGGGCCTGCAAAAGACCTGCCAATGTAGATTGCGTGCTGTCGGCTATTTCAACAAATGCACCCTGCTGTTTCAGCGCGATGGCATAGATTTCCGAGAGGCTTTGGTCCCCGATAATGGCAATCTGCTGGCCCAACCAATAGGGACGGGACGCGGCCAGTTCCGCTCCGATCAGGTATCCCGACAGACGCGCGCGTGCGACACCAGAGTCCTGGCCCTGCAGCAGATCAGTGGCCCGCAGGCCGAAAAGGCGCGCGGCAAGTTGTTCCGGTCGGGACAGGGCATCCGCCACAGCCTCGGCAAAAGCTGCGTCGTCCCAGCCTTCGCTGACCGTATGTTTCAGGACGGATTGATTGCTGAGCAATCCGAAGATTTCGCCTGTCATGAATGTGCGGAAGCTGACGACTTCATCCGCGCTGACCTGTACCCATTTGGTATGCGTTCCGGGCAGGCAAATGATGCCGTCCCAGTTTGGCCGGTGGGCCAGAAAACCGGCGATCTGTGTCTCTTCTCCGCGCATGACATCGGGGGGGCTTGTTTGCTTTAGCCCGGGTACGACAAAGGCGCGGATACGGGGATCTGTTGCCGGAACGCGGACAGGTGCATCGGAAACAGGAACCGAAGGTACAGCGGAATATGGTGCCTCAACCCAGCCTTGACGCGCACCCACCATACCGCAGGCGACCACATCAATGGCGGCATCGCCAAGCCAGCCCTCGATCAGGTCCAGCAATGCTTTTTGAAACCCATCCCGGGGAATTTGGTCCATGCCGCTTGCGGACTGAGCCTGGTCCAGAATGGTGTCACCTTGCATTGCCCATGCCCGCAGATGAGTTGTTCCCCAATCAACAGCGATCCATTCGATTGTCATGTTCTCATCCTGTTACTACAACACCGCCGTCAACGGCCACGCATTGCCCGGTCATGGCGCGACTGGATTCCGACGCAAGAAACAGGGTCGGTGCGATCATATCCTCGGGCGTCAGGTGGTCCTTTAGGCATTGGCGTTCCAGATGTGTGGCCAGATCTTCTGGCGTGGCCCACATGTCCAGCTGTTTCTGTGTCAGAACCCAACCGGGGGCCAGCGCATTAACGCGGATTTTCTGCGGGCCAAGCTCGCGCGCCAACGACCGGGTCATCCCGGTGATCCCGGCATTTGATGTCGTATAGATCGGATAACCGGAATTACCCATCATATAGCTGATCGAGCTGAAATTGATGATTGATCCGCCTTTGTCCTGCATTTGACGTGCGGCTTCTTGGCAGGCAAAGAAATACGCCTTCAGATTCACCTCGATCATCCAGTCCCAGAATTTGGGCGTGGTTTCGTCAAGCGAATGGCGTTTGTCGTTGGCGGCATTGTTGATCAGCACATCAAGGGGGCCATGGGCCTCGGCGGCTTTGGCCATTGTGGCGCGCAGCAGGTCGGTATCTGTCATGTCGCCTTGCAGAAACAGCGGCCCGCGCCCGTGCTTGGCGCGCATCTCATCAACAAAGGCACTGGCGTCGGAGCGCCCGATAAAGGCGACCTGCGCACCCTGCGCCAGAAATCCGTCCGTTAAAGCGGCCCCGACACCAGAACCACCTCCGGTGATAAAGACGGATGCACCGTTCAGGTCGTGGAAAGTGGCGGGTTGGTCCATCAGTGGCTCTCTCTGGTCACAAGGCGGGTGTCTTTGCCGACAAGAAAATCCAGGTCCGCACCCTGATCGGCCTGCAGGACGTGGTCTATGTAAAGCTTGGCATAGCCGCGGGTGTAATGCGGAGCATCCGGTTGCCATGCGGCGCGTCGGGCGTCCAGTTCAACTTGGTCAACCAGCAACTCGAGCGCGCCCTTGCTAGCGGATACACGGATACGGTCACCGGTCTTGACCAGCGCCAGCGTGCCGCCCGCCTGGGCTTCGGGGCTGACATGCAGGATGACAGTGCCAAATGCCGTGCCGGACATCCGTGCGTCCGAGATACGGATCATGTCGCGCACACCGTCCTTCACCAGCTTGGCCGGGATCGGCATATTGCCAACCTCGGGCATGCCGGGATAACCCTTGGGTCCACAGCCTTTCAGCACCAATATTGTCTCGGGCGTCACCGGCAAGTCATCCCTGTCGATATTGGCCTTCATATCTTCGATGCTTTCGAAGACATGGGCCACAGCCTCGGTCTCCAACAGTGCGTCCGTGGCCGCCGAAGGTTTCACAATGGCCCCGTTCGGCGCCAGATTTCCGCGCAGCACACGCAGGCCTGCGGCAGGTTTCACTGGGTCGTTGAAGGGACGGATCACATCGCGGTTGAAACATTCTGCACCTTCGTAATGGGCCGAAATATCCTTGTTCAGAACCGTTTTGGCGGGTCGTAGGAAGGGTTTGAGTTCGTTTAAAACCACAGGCACGCCACCTGCATAGCAGAAATCCTCCATCAGGTATTGGCCCGAGGGCATACAGTTCACAAGCAGCGGGATATCCGACCCGATCTCAAAATCCTTCAGTGTCAAGTCGATGCCTACACGACCGGCCAAAGCCAGCAGATGCACCACGGCGTTCGTCGATCCGCCCACGGCCGCATTGGCCAGAATGGCATTTTCAAACGCCTCTTTGGTCAGAATGCCCGAGGGTTTGAGGTCTTCATCCACCATCTCGACGATCCGTTTGCCGGTCAGATGCGCCAGCGCCATTCGGCGAGCATCAACGGCGGGCAGCGCGGCGTTGGTGGGCAGGCTCATGCCCATCGCCTCGACCAGGGATGCCATGGTCGACGCGGTGCCCATGGTCATGCAGACACCGGCGCTGCGCGACATGCCGGATTCAGCATTCATGAAATCTTGCAGGGTCATTTCCCCGGCGCGCACGGCTTCGGAAAACTTCCATACATCCGTGCCCGAGCCGATATCCTGTCCGCGATACTTGCCGTTCAGCATCGGGCCGGAACTGACAACGATGGCGGGCAGATCGACCGAGGCGGCTCCCATAAGTTGCCCCGGCGTAGTTTTGTCACAGCCACCCAGCAGAACCACGCCGTCAATCCCATAGGCGCGGATGGATTCTTCGACATCCATGGCCAATAGGTTGCGAAACAGCATGGCGGTGGGCTTCATTTGGGTTTCACCCAGCGACATGACCGGGAATTCGACCGGGAAGCCGCCAGCCTCCCACACGCCGCGTTTGACGCCTTCGGCCAGATCGCGCAGGCCGGAATTGCACGGCGTCAGTTCGGACCATGTATTGCAGATGCCGATAATGGGACGCCCGTCAAAGGCATGGTCGGGAAAGCCCTGGTTCTTCATCCAGGACCGGTGGATGAAACCATCCTTGTCCAGCTTGCCATACCAATGCTGCGAGCGGCGTTTTTTTGTCATTATTGTCAGCCCTTTAATATTTGGTCATGCCGCTTTGGTCGGTTTGCACCAGCCTGGCAACCAATCCGCATGCGCGATCAAAAGATCGCTGACCAGATTGCGGATCTGTCGCAGGTCGAGCTCGGCGGCTGTGTGTGGGTCCATCATGGCGGCGTGGTATATGTATTCGGGGTTCTGGTCGGTCAGCGCCCGCACGGTCAGTTCCTGCACGTTGATCTGGGTGCGCATCAGCGCAATCAGCTGCGGTGGGATGTCGGTCACGACCGAGGGTTGCACCCCGTTGCTGTCCACCAGACACGGTGTTTCTACGGCGGCCTCCAAGGGCAACTGTGGGATCTGGCCGGTATTGGGCAGGTTGCCATAGGCGGTGTAGGGCGTATTGGTCACGATGGCGTTCATCAGATCCGCCGCGAATTCGTGGCTGCGACATACCTCTACCGCCCGCCCGTCGGTCAGGGTTTTTGCCTGTTCCTTCCAGTCCTCGACCTGTTCCACGCAACGGATGGGATACTCATCCAGCGGGATCGAGAACTGTTCGATCAGATCTTCGCGCCCGTCTTTGATGAACCAGGGCACATATTCGGCCAGATGCTCCGAGCTTTCGGTGCAGAAATAGCCCAGATGATCCATCACTTCGTATCGGACCTTGTTGGGGCAGCGTGGCATCAATAGGGGCGGTTTCGGCAGTTGTCCACCGGCATATCCCTGTCGGAGCGCAGGATAGAGATCGCGGCCCTGATGCTCGAGCTTGAGGAAGAAAGCCACATGGTTGACGCCTGCGACCTTATAGCGAAACTCCTGCTTGGGCAGCTCCAGATCATGGGCCAGTTCCTCGACCGTGTTTTGCACCGAATGGCACAGTCCGACATGTTTCAATGTCGGAAACCGTTCGGCCAAAGCCCAGGTGTTGATCGCCATCGGGTTCACATATTGCAACAGCGTCGCGTTGGGGCAGAGCTGCAACATATCCTGCGCCACGTCCCACAGAACCGGAACGGTGCGTAACCCGCGCATGATCCCGCCCACGCCCAGCGTATCGGCGATAGTCTGACGCAGTCCATATTGCTTGGGGATCTCGAAATCAGTCACTGTGCAGGGGTCATACCCGCCGATCTGAAAGGCGGTAATCACGAAATCCGCCCCCTCCAATGCGGCGCGCCGATCGGTATGGGTGGTTATGGTAGCCCCCGTGCCGACCGAGCGCACCATGGCGCGGGCCACGGATTCGCTCTCAGCCAGGCGCTGTGTGTCGATATCCATCAAGGCGAAATGGCTGTCGGCCAGGGCGGGGGTCAAAAGGGCATCGCCCACGATATTGCGCATGAAGATCGTGGAACCGGCCCCGATAAAAGTGATTTTGGTCATCAGGCAAACCTTTAGCTTGATGTTATTTTACGGCACCGAGTGTCAGGCCCGCGATAAAATGTTTCTGCATCAGGAAGAACATGGCAACCGGCGGCAGCGCCGCGACAATGGAACCGGCACTCATCAGCTGATAGACTGCGCGGAACTGCGCGTTAAAGCTGGTGATCCCTGCGGTTACAGGCTGGCTCTCAGCACCTTGCGTCAGCACTACTGCCCAGAAATAGTCGTTCCAGATGAAGGTAAAGATCAGCACACTGAGCGCCGCGATGGCGGGCTTCATCAGCGGCAGCACCACGTACCAGAAGATACGCCATTCACTGATCCCTTCGACCCGCGCCGCCTCGATCAGTTCAAAGGGCAGGGCGCGGATGAAATTCCGCATGAACAGGGTGCAAAACCCGGTCTGGAACGCGATGTGGAACAAGACCAGCCCGGTCTTGGTGTTGTACAGGCCCAAGTCTAGCGTCAGGTCGCGCACGGGCACCATGAGGATTTGGAAAGGCACGAAATTGCCCGCTACGAACAGGAAGAAGATCCAAAGGTTCGATTTGAATTTGTAGATGCCGAGTGCAAACCCCGTCATGCTGCTGAGCGCGACGCACCCGATGACCGTGGGAACGGTGATCAGGAAGGAATTCATCAGATAGCGCGGCATATCCGAATTGAAAAACACCTGCCCATAGTTGAATGCGCCCTCAAAGCTGGACGGCATCCCCCAGTAGTTGGCATTTGTGAAATCCGCGGCGGGTTTGACCGAGAACAGGGCGACGGCCAGCAACGGCCCGAGCCACAAAAGCAAGGCCAGCGGCAGCAACGCCTGATAGGTGATCTGCGCTGCACGAGGTTGTTTTTCGATTGGCTTGGGAAACATCTCAGTGCCCCCTTTCTTCGCGGTACATTGACCACAGGAAATAACCGATGAAACACAGCATGATCAGGAACAGGATCACCGCGATAGCTGCGCCATATCCCATGCGGAATCCGTATTCGGACAAGGCGACCTCGAACATGTAATAGGCCAGCACGCGCGATGATCCGAACGGACCGCCCTGTGTCATGATTGAGATCAGGTCAAAGCTGCGAAGCGCGCCAATGATGGTGACGACAAAGGCAATGAAGGTGGCAGGGCGCAGTTGCGGCAGGATGATATGCCATAGCATCCGCCAGCTCTTGGCACCGTCCAGCCGCCCGGCTTCGATCTGTTCGGGGTCCACGGCGTTGAGGCCGGTCAGGTACAGGATCATGCAATAAGCTGTCTGCGGCCAGAGACCGGCAAAGATGATGCCATAGGTCACGAACCGCTCGTCACCCAACACGTTCACGGGGCCCATGCCAAAGAATCCGAGGAATTCGTTCAGCAGGCCGAATGTGGGATCGTAGAACCATGTGAACACAAGGCCAACGACCACCTGAGAAATCACGAAGGGGAAGAAAAACAGGGATTTATACAGGCGGATGCCCCAGACCGTCTGGTTCAGGAACAGCGCAATGAACAGACCCGCCGGAATCGCCGCCAGATAGAGCAGCAACCAGATCAGGTTGTTTTTGAGCGAGATGTAAAAGGCGTCCCGATCCGACCATTCCCAGTACAGGTCTTCATAATTGCGAAATCCGACATATTCGGCAGCCCCCAGGCCGTCCCATTCGTAAAGCGACAGGTTGAAGGACTGAAAGACCGGAATGATCACATAGACCATAAAGAACAACAGGCCTGGGGCCAAAAATAACCAGGGCGCGATGCGCTGTTGGTTTCGGTGGAACCAGCTTTCTTGTTCGTGGGTATCGACGGCGGTCATGGGCGTCCCCGGTTTTGGTAGGCGGAGTAAGGCGGGTTGATACCCGCCTTACGCAGGTCATGGCTCAGGATGGGCTTTGCCAATCCTGACCGGTTCAGTTGTCGTAGATGCGCTGACGCGCCCGTTCGAGTTTGGCCAGGATTTTGTCCGCATTGTCTGGCTTGACCATGAATTCCTGGAAGCCTTCCATCGACGCCTTGGCCATTTCTGCCGGTGCGTCGCGGTCCCAGAACTGGGCGACTCCGCCCGGGCTGTTTGACGACAGCATGGTAAAGCCCTGCTGCAGGAACTTGTCGGCATCTACCGAGGACTGAGCATTGACCGGCAACTGGCCGAGATTCGAGCCATTGTTGATCACGGTCTGTTCATCCGCAGACACAACGAAGCGCAGGAATTCACGGGCGGCTTCTTTGTTCGCCGCGTTTGACGGGATGTGGAACGTATCGGTTGGTGCATCTTCGGCCAGTTCGACATCGGGGTTGATGGCAACAAACTGGTAGAAGTCCAGCTGGTCGTCACTCAGGCCCGCCTCACGCAGTGGCGCCACGGCGAAGTTGCCCATCAGATAAGCCGCCGCATCACCGTTGACCATGAAGGGCAGAGCTTCTTGCCAGCTATAGGTCTGGTGGTTGTCGATGAAGGCACCCATATCGATCAGCTGTTTCCAGTTGGCGAAGGTCTGCTTGACCCGGTCATCCTCCCAGCTGATTTCACCATTGGCCAGCTGGTTGTGGAAGTCATAGCCGTTGGTGCGCATGTTCAGGTAGTCGAACCAGCCACCGGCAGTCCACAGGAACTTGGTGCCGATCGTATAGCAGGCGCGACCGGAATCGACGATCTTCTGGCAATTCGCCAGCTCTTCTTCCCAGGTTGCGGGCTCGGTCAGACCCAGCTCGTCAAAGATGTCTTTGCGATAATAAACGCCCCACTGATAGTAGGTGTAGGGCACGCCCCATTGTTTGCCGTCGATCGTCATCGCACCTTTGGTTGAGGCCAGATTGTCCGCAATCGCAGGTTCCGCCCACAGGTCCGAGACGTCTTCGAACAGGCCAGCCTCGACATAGGGTTTCATCCGATTCGCCGCGTACCACGTGGCGACATCCGGCGTATCCGCAGTCAAGAAGTTGCGGATCTGGGTTTTGTAGGCCTCGCGGTCGATAACCGTAGTCTCGATGGCCAAATCCGGATGCTGTTGCTGAAATCTGTCGATCATTGCTTCCATCGTGGCCCGGGGTGCCGGGTTCGATGTGTCCAGGAATATCCGCAATTCGCCGGTAAGCTCGGCAGAGGCGGGAACAGCAAGTGCAACGCTCATGGCCAGCGCGGCCGTGGTGCGCTTGTAGATGGAATGCATGGTTTCCTCCCTTAGCTTCCATTTTAGTTCCATATATTGGAACTTAGTTTTATATGTTGAAAACTACACATCGACTCGGTTAGTCTTGTCAAGACCCTCGTGGCTGCGGCCGCAGGTTAATCGGAGGAGACAGAGCGCCCGTGGCAGGTGATGGAACGATAGGGAAAGCATGTGACGTGCTGGATCAGGTGGCCGCGTTTCAGCGGCCAATTCGCTTTGCGGAACTGCTGGAAAGCAGCCGCTTTCCCAAAGCAACGCTGTATCGGTTTCTGCAATCCCTTACCAATCAGGGGATGTTGTCCTATGACCCGGATAGGCAGACCTATGCACCGGGTTTGAGGCTGGTTCGGCTGGCCCATGCGGCGTGGACGCAAAGCTCACTGGCGCCGATCGCAAGGCCGTTTCTTGATACGCTCAGTGGTGAAACGGGCGAGACTGTGCATCTGGCGCAGCTCGATTCTGGTCAGGTTCTGTATGTCGATAAGCGCAATGCCGCCCAGCCGGTTGAGATGTATTCACAGGCGGGCAAGGTCGGACCGGCCTATTGTACGGGTGTGGGCAAGGCGATGATGGCCTTTCTGGACGAGGCTGAGCTGAACAAGGTGATCTCACAGCAAAGCTTTCACCGGTTTACGGATAAGACCTTGGCCTCGGAAGCTGCGCTGCGGTCCGATCTAGAGCTGATCCACAGCCGGGGCTACGCCCTGGACGATGAAGAACACGAGACGGGGATCATTTGTGTTGCCTGCCCGATCCGAACGCCGGGCGGGCGGATGCTGGGTGCAATATCGGTGACCGGCTCGACCGAGCGGATGAATTTCGACCAGCTCGAGGCTTGGATTCCCCGCGTGCGCCGGGTGGCCGAACAAATCGCGGCCGAAGCTCAGGCCTGGCGGTTCCCTGAAACACGCCCCGATGGCCAGAAGGACAGGATACAAGCGACATGACCGGAGTAACTCTGAACCAAACGATTAAGCGGTATGGCCAGACACAGGTGATTCACGGGATCGACCTCGAAATCGAGGATGGTGAATTCTGTGTCTTTGTCGGCCCATCGGGATGTGGAAAATCCACTTTATTGCGGATGATCGCAGGGCTTGAGGAAACGACCGAGGGCCAAATTCACATCGGCGCGCGCGAGGTGACACATCAGGACCCTGCGAAACGGGGCGTGGCGATGGTGTTCCAGACCTATGCCCTGTACCCGCATATGACGGTGGCCGAGAATATGGGGTTTGGCCTGCGGATGAACGGCGTGGCAAAAGCCGAAATCGACAGGAAGGTTCAGGAAGCCTCGGGTATCCTGAAGCTGGACCAGTACCTGAAGCGCAAACCCAAGGCCCTGTCGGGTGGTCAGCGCCAACGCGTTGCCATCGGGCGTGCGATTGTGCGCGGCCCCGAGGTGTTCCTGTTCGATGAACCTCTGTCCAACCTGGACGCCGAATTGCGCGTTGAGATGCGTGTGGAAATTGCCCGGCTTCACAATGAAATTGGCGCGACCATGATCTATGTGACTCACGATCAGGTCGAGGCGATGACCATGGCCGATAAGATCGTGGTGCTGCGCGATGGTCGGATCGAACAGGTCGGTGCGCCGATGGATCTGTATCGGGATCCAGATAACAAGTTTGTAGCAGGGTTCATTGGCTCGCCTGCCATGAACTTCCTGGATTGCGACATCGTTGATGGTCAGGTGACTCATCCGGCGATCACTCAGCCTCTGCCCGTCCCAGCATCGGTTCCTTTGGGTCTGTCTCGGGTCACGCTGGGTATCCGCCCGGAACATATTCAGGTTGATCGGTCGGGCGATACCTGCACCGTTGATCTGACCGAGGCGCTTGGCGGCGTCAGCTATTCCTATTTGCTGACATCGAATGGCGACAAGCTGATCGTTGAAGAGCGCGAAGACGAGCGCAGTAAGCAGGGTACACGCATTGGTATTTCGATCCGCCCGGAACGCACCATGCTGTTTGATCCCGAAACCGGGATGCGGTTGAGATAACTATCCTTTAGCCAGTCGAGAAAGCCGCGCCAGATGAAAGGTCCGACGCGGGTTTTTTGCGTCGAATTATATATGGATTTTGTATCCAATATCCGTTATCGCGTGAAAACGGGCGCATGACGCCTATCTGGACCCCTGTAACTAGAGGATAGCACCGTATGTCGACCAATGTATTTAGCGGTACGATGCCCGCGCTCATGACCCCTTGCTCGGCGGATAGGCAGCCGGATTTCAACGCACTTGTTCGGAAGGGCAAGCAAATGATCGACGCAGGCATGTCTGCGGTTGTCTATTGCGGATCCATGGGCGACTGGCCGCTTTTGACGGATGCGCAGCGCATGGAAGGGGTGGAACGTCTGGTGGATGCCGGGTTGCCGGTTGTGGTCGGAACCGGGGCAATCAACACCAAATCCGCCGAGGCCCACGCAGCACATGCGCAAAAGATCGGCGCTGTCGGGTTGATGGTCATTCCCCGGGTTCTGTCCCGAGGGAGCTCATCAACTGCGCAAAAGAACCATTTCAAGGCAATCCTGTCCGCTGCGCCGGACGTGCCGGCAATTATCTACAACAGCCCATATTATGGTTTCGCAACAAAGGCTGATCTGTTCTTTGCCCTGCGCGCCGAACACCCTAACCTCATTGGGTTCAAGGAATTCGGAGGCAAGGACGATCTGCGCTATGCAGCGGAAAACATCACCAGTCAGGATGATGATGTGACGTTGATGGTGGGTGTGGACACCGAGGTTTACCACGGTTTCGTCAACTGTGGGGCAACCGGTTCGATCACCGGGATCGGAACGGCCCTCCCGCGTGAGGCGTTGCTGTTGGCTGCGCTTTCTCAAAAGGCCGCGCGGGGCGATGCCGAAGCCCGGTTACGGGCGCAAGAACTGACCGAGGCCATTCAGGTGCTGTCCAGTTTTGATGAGGGCCCGGATCTTGTGCTGTATTACAAGCATCTTCTGGTGTTGAACGGGGAAGAGGAATACCGCCTGCATTTCAATGAAACTGATGCCCTGACAGATGCACAGCGGAATTATTGCGAACAGCAATACGCGTTGTTTGGGGCTTGGTTCGCCGATTGGTTGAAACAAGGTGGGGTGATCGCAGAATGCATGTGATCGACAGCCACACCGGAGGAGAACCGACCCGGGTTATCCTCGATGGCGCACCAGAACTGGGCACTGGCCCTCTGGCTGAACGCGCCCGGCGGCTGGACACCGAATACAGGGATTTCTATCGTTCGGTCATGCTTGAACCGCGCGGACAACCGGCCATGGTCGCGGCCTTGTTGGTGGAACCGGTTGATCCAACCTGTGTCACCGGCGTGATCTATTTTGATGTCGATGCTGTTTTGGGAATGTGCGGCCACGGAACCATTGGCCTGACCGTCACACTAGCGCATCTTGGTCGGATCGATGTTGGAATACATCGGATCGAAACGCCAGCCGGAGTTGTCACGGTCGAGCTGCACGATGCCAATACTGTCACGGTCACGAATATCGAAAGCCGCCGCGTTCACAGCGACATTTCACTTCAGGTGCCCGGTTTCGGTGAGGTTGCAGGGGATGTGGCCTATGGTGGAAACTGGTTCTTTATCGTCGATCCAAGCCCGCTTTCCGTTATTCCGGCCAATATTCGGGAACTGACCGATAGGGCCGTTGCTATCCGCAAAGCCTCGATCGCGCAGGGGGTTGGCGGCGAGCAGGGTGAACCGATTGATCATGTAATCTTTCAGGACGCATCGCCCGAGCAAGCGATTCACAGCCGCAACTTTGTTCTGTGCCCGGATGACAATTACGACCGGTCGCCCTGTGGCACCGGCAGCTCTGCTCGGCTGGCCTGTCTGGCCGCTGAGGGTCTATTGGCCCCGGGGCAGGAAATCGTCCAGCAAAGTGTCATTGGCAGCACCTATCGCCTGTCCTATCAGGCTGTTCCGAATGGCGGTGTCATCCCCTCGATCACCGGGCAGGCCTATGTCATGGCGGAGTCGCGGTTGATTTTTGAAGCGGCTGATCCATTCCGTTCGGGGATTGAGGTATGACCCAGCAGATCGTCGTCATCGGAGCCGGCGTAATCGGCATAACCATTGCTCTGGAATTACAGCGCCGGGGTCACTCCGTTTTGGTGCTGGATAAGGAAGGTGTTGCCGCGCAGACATCGGCTGGAAACGCTGGGGCTTTTGCTTTTTCCGAGGTTGAGCCTCTTGCGACGCCCGGCATCATGAAAAAAGCACCAAAATGGCTGCTGGATCCTCTGGGGCCTTTGTCTATCCCGCCTGCCTATGCGTTGCAGATTGCGCCCTGGATGTACCGCTTCTGGCGCGCCAGTCAGCCCGGTCGCTACGCCGAGCTGTTGGCCGCTCAGGCCAGCCTCATGCAACTTTCCAGCGAGGCGCTTGAGCGGTTGATTACAGCGGTTGACGGCGAGGCGATGATGCAGCGGGACGGGCAGATGCAGCTTTACGAGTCCGATGCCGAATTCCGCGCGAGCCTGCCGGCCTGGGAAGTGCGCCGCCAGCACGGAATAGACTTTGAGCTGCTGGAAAGCCCCGAGGCGATTGCCGAAAAACAACCGGGTCTCAGCCCGCGATTCACCCATGCAGGTTTTACGCCCAACTGGTTGAATACCGTTGATCCCAAGAAATGGGTCGAGCGCCTTGCCCAGACCTTTCAAAGCCGGCAAGGCCGGATCGAGCGGCGCGATATTCAGGCGTTGATGCCACAGCAAAGCGGCATGCGCCTTGAAACGGCGGAAGGTCCGGTGGACGCGGCGAAAGTGGTCGTGGCTGCCGGCGCATGGTCTCATCACATCGCCAGAACACTTGGTGACCGGTTCCCGCTTGAAACCGAGCGAGGATACAACACGACCCTGCCCGAAGGTTCATTTGATCTGCGGATGCACCTGTCCTTCTCGCGGCATGGGTTCGTTGCCAGCCGGATCAACAATGGCGTCAGGATCGGCGGCGCGGTCGAGTTGGGCGGTCTGAACCTCGCCCCCAATTTCAAACGAGCCGACACGTTATTGCACAAAGCCGAAGAGTTTCTACCCGGCCTCAAGACCGAAGGAGGCACGCAATGGATGGGGTTCCGGCCGTCGATGCCTGACAGCATCCCGGTCATCGGTGTTTCTCCAAATGCGTCCGGCGTGTTCTATGCGTTCGGCCATGGGCATCTTGGGCTGACCCAATCCGCAGGCACGGCCGAACTTGTTGGGGCCATGGTTGACCGTCAGGCCCCCCCGATTTCGCCAGCCCCCTTTGCTGCTGGCCGGTTCTGAGGGAGGGGGTCGTGCGCAGTAACAAAACTCTCCATGTGATCTCTGCCCATGCCGAGGGCGAGGTTGGCGACGTCATCGTCGGCGGTGTTCTTCCGCCTCCCGGCAACACCTTGTGGGAGCAGCGATCCTTCATCGCCCGCGACCAGTCCTTGCGCAACTTTGTCCTGAACGAACCGCGCGGAGGCGTGTTTCGCCATGTGAACCTGTTGGTGCCGCCCAAACATCCGAAGGCAGATGCCGGGTTCATTATCATGGAGCCCGAAGACACACCGCCCATGTCTGGTTCAAACTCGATCTGCGTGGCCACCGTGCTGCTGGATAGCGGGATCATTCCGATGCAGGAACCGGTTACACATCTGACGCTTGAGGCACCGGGTGGGCTGGTCCCGGTGCGCGCTGAATGCCGGAATGGAAAGGCTGAGCGCATTTTTGTGCAGAACCTGCCCAGCTTTGCAGACCGGATCTCCGTTCCGCTTGAAGTGCCGGGCCTTGGCACCCTGACCGTGGGTACGGCCTATGGGGGCGACAGTTTCGTGGTGGTCGATGCGGCGGCGCTTGGGTTTGACATCGTGCAGGACGAGGCGCGTGACATTGCGCGGCTGGGTGTAGCGATCACCAATGCGGCCAACGAACAAATTGGGTTTACGCATCCCGAAAACCCGGACTGGAATCACATTTCATTCTGCGCTTTTTGTGGCCCGACCGAGCGGGTCGCAAATGGCCTGCGCGGAAAATCCGCTGTGGCGATCCAGCCGGGCAAAGTTGATCGGTCCCCTACCGGTACCGCAGTTTCTGCCCGTATGGCCCTGATGGCCGCCAAGGGAGAAATGGCAGTCGGGCAAACTTTCCAGGCGGTTTCGATCATCGGCTCGTCTTTCACCGGACAGATCGTCGAGGCCACAACGATCGGGGGGCGTGCCGCGATCATTCCCGAGATCAGTGGCCGCGGATGGATTACCGGTACACATCAACACATGCTTGACCCGGACGATCCCTGGCCGGGCGGATATAAGCTCAGCGATACCTGGGGCGTCTGAATTTTGCCCATTGGCAAGCAGTTTTGATGATTTTCCGCAAACCGTGTCAAAATGCGCGGTCTCTGGCGATTGATCCCAAGCCAAACGTCATTTAAGGGAGGCCCTGTCAATACAGAGTCATCCCGGGACGGCAGTCTTGTTACGTCCCTTACGCGCCACGCCGATGTGGCCCCAACTCTTGGATCGCACGCCCCGAAAGGCTTAAAAAAGGTAAAAGAATATGGCAGATAAATCGAACTTCGACATATTGTATACCATTGTAGACGAAGCGCCCGAGCTGGCCAGCGCCTCATTCCTGCCCATCATTCGAAAGTTTGCATCCGCCGCCGGTGTCAGCGTCGGAACCAAGGATATTTCACTTGCTGGGCGGATTATTTCGACCTTCCCCGAAAAGCTGACAGATGCGCAGCGCATCACCGATGATCTGGCCGCATTGGGTGAGTTGGTGAAGACACCCGATGCCAATGTGATCAAGCTGCCCAACATCTCGGCCTCGGTGCCGCAGCTGGTGGCCGCCGTCGAAGAGCTGCAAGCACAAGGCTATGACATCCCGAGCTATCCCGAAGAACCTGCGACTGACGAAGAAAAAGCGATCCGCGCGCGGTATGATGCCATCAAGGGTTCGGCTGTGAACCCGGTTCTGCGCGAAGGTAACAGCGACCGTCGCGCCGCGCACGCCGTCAAGAATTATGCCCAGAAGAACCCGCATTCGATGGGTACATGGGCCGCTGACAGCAAGACTAAAGTCTCGTCCATGTCCGGCAATGATTTCTACGCGAACGAGAAATCGGCCACCATCACTGCGGCGCAAGCCGGTGACGCCAAAATCGAATTTGTCGGACAAGACGGCAGTACTACGGTTCTGAAAGACGGCTGGCCGCTGGCCGAGGGCACCGTTGCCGATGCGACCTTCATGTCCGTCAATGCGCTGTCGTCTTTCCTGGCCGAGGCCATCGAAGACACCAAAAAAGACGGCACCATGTTCTCGCTTCACCTGAAGGCCACAATGATGAAGGTCAGCGACCCGATCATCTTCGGCTATGCGGTCAAGGCGTGGCTTGCCCCGGTATTCGAGGCCTATGGCGCTGAACTGGATGCGCTGGGTGTGAACCCGAACTCGGGTCTGGGCGATCTGCTGGAGCGGGTTGCAGGCAACGCCGATATCATGGCAGCCATTGACGCGATCAAGGGCGACCGCCCGTCCATGTATATGGTTGACAGCGACAAGGGTATCACCAACCTGCACGTGCCGTCTGATGTGATCATCGACGCCTCGATGCCTGCCGTGATCCGTGCTGGTGGCAAGGGTTGGGACGAAACCGGGTCCAAAGGTGACACCAACTGTGTGATCCCCGACCGCTGCTATGCGTCTATTTATGATGAATCCGTCAAATTCTTCAAAGCCAATGGCGCGCTGAACCCGGCCACCGTCGGAGCTGTGGCCAATGTGGGCCTGATGGCACAGAAAGCCGAAGAATATGGCAGCCACCCGACAACATTCCAGGCGCCTGCGAATGGGACCATTCGCATCGTGCTGGCCAATGGTGAGACGTTGCACGAGCATGCGGTTGAAAAGGGCGACATCTGGCGTGCCTGCACCGTGAAGAAGGCTCCGATTGAGAACTGGATTCAACTGGCGATGGACCGTCAGCGTCTGACCGGGTCCGAGGCGATCTTCTGGCTGGACGCAAACCGTGCCCATGATGCCGAACTGATCAAATCCGTCCAACCAACACTGGAAGCTGCTGGCGTGGCGGACAAGTTCCAAATCCTGGCACCGCGTGAGGCGACCCGCCAGTCGTTGGAGACCATCACCGCCGGTAACGACAGCATCGCCATCACCGGCAACGTGCTGCGTGACTATCTGACCGACCTGTTCCCGATCCTTGAGTTGGGCACCTCGGCCAAGATGCTGTCGATCGTCAAGCTGATGCAGGGCGGCGGATTGTTCGAAACCGGCGCGGGTGGGTCTGCCCCGAAACACGTGCTGCAGCTGGTCGAGGAAAACCACCTGCGCTGGGACTCGATGGGTGAGTTCTGCGCGCTTGGCGAGTCTTTGAATTTCCTGGCCGACAGCAAAGGCAACGCCAAAGCCGGAGTTCTTGGCGCCGCTGCCGAGGCCGCAACGCAGGGCATTCTGGACAACAACAAGTCGCCCAGCCGCAAAGTCGGGCAGCCGGATAACCGCGACAGCCACTATTGGTTCGCGCGCTATTGGGCCGAGGCGCTGGCCGCGCAATCCGATGATGCTGATCTGGCCGCCGAGTTCGCGCCGATTGCTGCAGAGTTGGCCGCGAAAGAACAGCAGATCCTATCCGAACTGGCCAACGCGCAAGGGGCAGCGGCAGATCTGGGTGGTTACTATCACACCAACCCGACCAAGACTGCAGCAGTCATGCGCCCGAGCGCGACACTCAATGGTATCATTGACGGGTAATCCAGGTGCCCTGTCCTGATTTGGGCAGGGTTCTGAACCTGACGTGAAAATTAAAAAAGGGACCGACCCCCAAAGTCAGTCCCTTTTTGAGCGAGTGGGGAGGCCGAGACCTCTCCGGTGTAGTTGCGTTAACTGTAACAAAACCCTGCTGGCTGGATATTAGGGGTTTCCCGTATATTCATCCGTCTGCTGTGCCGCAGACGATACACCTACCAAAATCATTGCTCTGCCGCCGCAGAAAGGGCTTTGGCGCCGTGTTGAATTCGGGAACAATAGGCTTGGAAAAGGCGAATTATGCGCGAAATGTGATTGTGCCATGTGCCCACAAGGTGTTGAAAGAGCGGGTGATTTGCTTTTCAGCACAACGGTGGTAAGAAAATCTGATTTTGTTTTGTATTCGAGTGTTGTGTGCCGTGTGTGTTTATCCCGTTGTTTTTGAGCATTTTTCCTATTTCACAGGTCCATGTGATGCGTCTTTTTCCTGCGCCTGTCCGGGCGCCGCAGAAAAGCTTGCCGATGATATGCAAATCGGTTCAACTGAATTCGCCTGGTTTCGCCGTTAATGACGGCAAATGTCGATATCGGTCGAAAGGGACCAGATGGAATGACTGAAAAAACCCGCAGTTCGCGTTTCGGGTCAATCCTATGTCTGGTTGCCGCTCTCTATTTCTTTGGGGTCGTCGCATACGCGCTGATGAATTCAGCGGAATTTGCCAATGGAACCGCGCGGCTGATCCGGTACATTCTGGCCCCGGGCGCGATTGGGCTGGTGCTGGCCTTATGCGCGGTCTTTTTATCAGACGAAGGCAGGCTGACAGTTGGCGTGAGCGCTGTTTCCCTGTTGGCGGCTCTGTTCGCATTCGAGGCCTATCTGACAATCAAGATAATCCCCGGGCGTCTGGGGCTGGTCGGGTTTGTCGGCGATGACGTCAGCGTCGAAGAATACAAGGAAAATTTGCCGCCGGGCCGGACAATGAAACATGTGAACGATGCGCTGGATACACAGCTGCTCGAATCCGCGTATCTGGCGCCCATGCCGGGTGACAAGATGCTGCTGTGCTCGGTGCTGGGCGAGCCGGTGACCTATACGCCTGATCGTTTGGGGTTTCGCAATCCACCTTCGGTCTTTGAAAACGATTTGAATGTGATGCTGCTGGGCGACTCGTTTTCCGAAGGGTTCTGCCTGAGAGAGGGTGAGCATCTGGCGGATAAGCTGCGTCAGGATATGCCGAGCTTGCTTAACACCGGTCACAGAGGCATTGGCCCGCTGTATCAACTGGCGGTTTTGGGCCGATACGGGCCAGAGTTCCAGCCTGATCTTACGATCTTTTCTTTCTTTGCGGGCAATGACTGGCGCAATCTGGAACGAGAGCTTGAGAAGCCCTGGCTGCGCGAAGCACTCGACCCGGCTGCAGATTTTGGCCCGATCGAGCATCCGGATCAGTCGGAAATATCCGCTCCAATTATTTCTGGATGGTGGTCTGAGACGACGTTGTCCTGGATCGACTACCTGCGGGCGCAACGGGTGTTCAGGAACTTTCTGGCATTGCAGAAAACGGCCGAGATTCTTGGGATTCACTATCCCAAAGCGACCGATGAGAACCCGGTATTTGCGGATGTTCTGATCCGGGCAAAGCAGATAACATCACAATGGGATGGTGAGATCGTCATCGTGTATGTGCCGACGGTCAGCCGCTATATGGGTCTGGTCGCCCAGCCCTTTATCCACGACCCGCTGCGAGTATTGGTGAAAGATGCGGCTGCGCAGGCCGGGCTGGACGTGATAGACTTAACGGATGTTATCGAAATGCAAGAGGATCCGGCATCGTATTATGCGCCGGATTCTCATTTCAACGAAGCAGGCGCAGAACTGGCCGCTCGGGCAATTACAGAGGGGCTGCGTCAACGCAATTTGATAGAACAGTAACGAATTGGTGTGTTTTGCCAGGACCGCGCAACAAGCGCGGTAAAGAGGTGTGAAATGAAGATTTTGTCATTCAAGTCGGGGCATGACGGTACGGTTGCGGGTATTGATGCCCAAAACGGTAACCTGCTGTTTTCCTATGAATCCGAGAAAGACAGTTTTCCCCGCAATACGTCAGTCACACCGGATACATTTATCGACTCTGGCCTGTGGTTCCGGGACTTGCCTGATATCCTGGCCCTTAGCGGCTGGTCAACGACCGGAACACAACATGTGACGACCTCGGGGGCAGGGTATTTCGGCATTGGCGAAGATGCTCAGACCGTGGGGAAACGAACGTTTTTTGGCAAGGAGATCGACTTTTTCTCATCGACCCATGAAAGGGCACATATTTGGGGCGCTTATGGGATGTCTCCGTTTCGTCAGGGTGAACCTTGTTATGTGTTGGTTTGGGAAGACACGCTTGGCGATTTCTACAAGATTGATGAAGATCTAAAGCTGTCTCATGTCGGTCGGGTAATGACCGGGCCAGGTGCCCGATATTCATTCCTGAGCGCACTGGTTGATCCCGATTATCCCGTGCTTTCGCGTGAACAACGGCGTGAGGACCCCGGGAGGATGATGGCGGCATGTGCCTATGCAGAGCCCGGTTCACATGACGCGGATGAACATGCGCTGATAGATTATCTTTTGTCAGATCAGCCATTGGCCGAGATTCTACGCAAGGACCGTCTGACCGATTCCCCGTTTTTCAACGTCGGAATGCACAGTCAGCAGTTCAGCAATCTTGCACAGAAACTCTCGGATGCGATTTTTTCACGGTTCCTTGCCTTTGCCGAACAGAACCTGACAGAGGGCTATCCGCTGGTGATTGCCGGCGGATGTGGATTGAACTGCGATTGGAACACTAAGTGGCAGAATTGCGGCTTGTTCCGAGATGTATTTGTACCACCTTGCAGCAGTGATTCCGGCTGCGCCATAGGAACTGCGGTTGATGCCATGCGCCACTATACGGGCCAGGCAAAGCTGGATTGGACGGTTTATTCCGGACAGTCCTTTGTGGATGATAAAATCGACAGTAGCGGCATGCGGGTCAGCGAGCTGCGTCTGAACGATGTCGCGGACGCGTTGATGTCCGGTGAGCTCATCGGTTGGGCCAGAGGGAACTGTGAAATCGGTCCGCGCGCATTGGGCAACCGCTCGATTCTGGCGGCCCCGTTCTGGGCCGAATCCCGCGTGCGCCTGAACAGGGCTAAAAACCGGCCGGATACAAGCCCCGTGGCCCCATCCTGCCTTGAGGAAGATGTCAGCCAGCATTTTGAGTGGGAAAACTCCGCGCCTTATATGTTGCATCTGCAGAAGGTGACCAATCAGAACCTGGCCGCGATCACGCATGTAGACGGAACAGCAAGGGTCCAAACAGTCCGCCGGGATCAGAATGCTTTCTTTTACGACCTGCTGAACGCATTCAAGTCGGCTTCGGGCACGGGTGTATTGTGCAATACGTCACTGAACTTTCGCGGAGCGGGGTTCATAAACAAAACCAGTGATCTGCATCACTATGCAAGATCGGCAAAGCTGGACGGCTTTGTCGCAGGAAACACGTTTTACAGGTTTAACTAGTAATATTGGCGCGCTTGCGGTGTCGCCGCACTTTTGGAGGTTAAGTACTTTGTCGTATGAATCAGGTCTGCAAAACTTTGAAAGACGCCGCCTCTTAGCTTCTGCAACAGCAAGGATTCCGGCCTATTGTCTCTTGTGTGGAAACATTGAGCAAATAACGACAAGAAAACTCGGAAAAATGGCCAAGCTGTCCAATCATTAGGATAAGAATTCGTTCGAACATGGGCGCAGCATCAAAGATTTGTATTTCAGGCGACGGTGATCTTGGTCGCTACAAGGGACGATAGAGAATGGATCAAAACCATATCGCAAACCAATTTGGCCAGCAGCGTCTGGATGGCATATGGCGGATGATTTACCGTCATCTGAAGTTGATCCTCGGAGTGACCGCAGCTGTGATCGTCGGCACGTTTATGGTCGTCAATCAACTGGACCCAAGATACAAATCCCGCGCCGAAATCGTTCTCACATCTCTGGATATGCGCGTCCGCGCCGACAGTGTCGAACTTGAATCCTACGAGCTGACCCGCACTTTGATTGAAACCGAAATCGACATCCTGCGGTCACGAGAGTTTGCGGCAGAGGTCGCCCTGGCGCTGGACCTGTTCGAGAATGAGGCTTTTGCCGGGGCGCAAAACCCCGCAAATCCGCAATCCACATCCGTTATCCGCAATCGTGTAATCGACAATACACTGTCGACATATAACGTACTTCGGCAAGGAGAGAGCCTTGCGATTGAGATCATCTCAACAGCCGAAGACCCGCAGCTGGCAGCCGATATTGCCAATACAGTTGCAGAAACCTTTATCCTTCGCCTGCAGCAGCGGCGGCAGCAAGGTCTTTCATCTTCCATTTCTTTTCTTAAGGACCGCGTAAATGAACTGGGTGACGAACTGACCCGTGACGAACTTCAGATGGCGGCCTTTATTCTTGAAGAAAATCTGGCGGATGAATCCGTGCCGGGTAGGCTTCGGTCGGAACTTGCGCGGCTGAACTCGCAAAAAGATGTGCATGAGATCAACGGAGCCAGCAGCGAAGAGGTCAACAAAATTGCTGACCAGATTGCCGTTGTTGAACAGGCACTACGCAGCCGGACCGGTTCGGAAATTGCATTGCTGCGGATGGAACGCGCGCTAGAGCTTCTTCGGATCCGGTATCAGACGACGATTGAAAAGCTGAATGATTTCGAAACCCAGCAACAGTTTCTTGGCCAGGCGGTTCAGCAGGTTTCGGTTGCTCATGCGCCGACTTCGGCATTCTGGCCGAATACCAAAGTCGCCGTCGCAGTCAGCGCGATTGTCGGGTTCTCTCTGGCATTTGTGATCGCCCTGTTGATGGAGGGCAGCAACACGCGGATCGTCAACGAAAACCAGATCGAACAGCAAACCGATCTGACCAATCTGGGTTTCCTGCCGGATACGGTGATGGATTCGGACACGGATGGTCAGCAGGAGTTGTTGCGCTTTATCCGTGATCAGGGCCGCTCGCCTTATGTCGAGGCGCTGCGCAGTGTTTTGACCATGTGGTTTAACACAAATGATGACGGCAGCATCGTCATGGTCACCTCTGGTGTTCCTGGAGAAGGCAAGACCGTGGTTGCGGTTTCGCTGGCCCTAGTGGCGGGTACAGATGGGATGCGCGTTCTATTGTTGGATATGGACAACCACCGTTGCCGTGCCTCAAAAACACTGGGTCTCACCGGGGCGGCCCCGGTCGAGATCGAGGACGCGCTGAGCGGTGCCGTGCAACCCAGCCAGATTTATGTCGATGGTGAAAGGGTACCGGGGGTTTCGTCGATCAGTCTGAACCTGCGTCCGAAAATATCCCGCAAACAGTTGATGCAGCAGCTTGGCGAATACGGGCGCATGTTGCGCAATCAGTACGATCTTGTGTTGGTCGATACGCCGCCGACATTGGTCATTGATGACACGATCCGACTTGGGCCGCTTGTCGATGGTACGTTCCTGGTGGTGCGCTGGGGGCAGACCACCGAAAAAATTCTCAAGGATGCAATCGAAAAGCTGCGGATGAGCAATATCAAGATTTCCGGTACGATCATGAATGGTGTGAACATGCGGAAGCAAAGGCAATATGGGTATGGTGCCTATACATATCATTACTCGGATGAGCCTGGGAAAAGCAGCTGATTACGGTTCGCAGACCCTTGTAGGATTTGTTAGATTGGTGATTGGGTATTGGTTTTTATTTGCGAATATGAGGGCACAGCGCCCGCGACGCTTTTGCGGCGTGGTCCAATGACCGGCAGCCGCCAAGGGGTGGAATTGGCCGGTCGTTTGTGCGGCGGGCGGGTGGATCAGACATGACCTCTCAGCCCGGCGCAACCTCAATCCCGACTGCTGTGCTTCGGCGTTTACTGCGCAATCTGAAATGGATCTTTTCCTCTCAGATAGCAGTCGCTTTGCTAGGCCTTGTGTTTCTGCCGGTGGCCGCTCGCGCACTTGGGGCTGCAGGCTTGGGGGTAATGGCAATAGGCGAGGCCTATGCGCGAATCGTTTCCCGGTTCCTTCATCTTGAGCCCTGGCAGGCGGTGATTAGATATGGAAGCACTGCGCTGGAGGAAGAAGACCGCGAACGATTTCGCCGACTTGTCGGGCTGTCGGTCCTGATTGACGTGGTTGGGGGCGTATTGGCCGCCGGCGCTGCGATCGCATTCGCACCGATTATCGCCGGATGGCTGGGGCTGGATCAGGATCTTGCATGGGTGCTGCCGGTCGCATCGCTGGGAATTCTGGTTTCGCTGAGGCCAACCGGGTTGGCTTTGTTGCGGTCCTTCGACCGGTTCGATCTGTTGGCCAAACTGGATATTTTCGCAGCGTCTGTGCGGATGGTGCTGGGGGTGATTGCCTGGCAACTGGGGTTTGGGCTGCCTGGCTTTGTCGCGATATTTGTTGCTGTCAGCCTTTTAGACGGCGTTCTGGCCTTTGCCGCGGGGCTGCGAGAAATGTCGCGGAATGGCTATGGCCGTCCGATGCTTGGAATAAAGCAAACTCTGGGTGAAAATTCCGGGTTTCTGCGCTTTGTTTGGAACAGCAATCTCTCGGTCATCTTGCGTCAGACCACGCAGCGCCTGGACGTGATCATATTGGGTGTTCTGATTTCACCGACGATGGTGGGATATTACCATATCGCGAAACGGTGCGGCGAAGCTGCACTGCGTCTTGGACGACCGCTAAGCCAGGCGATCTATCCCGAGTTCACCCGGTTTGCCGCCCGAAATGAATTTGACCGTTTGCAAAAAATGCTAACGGGTCTCAGCGCCGGGTTCTGGGGGGTAATTGCACTTGTCTTGATTCCAGTGATCTTGATGCTGGAACCGATCGTTACTGCGATTTTTGGCGTGGATTATGCCCCCGCAGTACCGGTCGTGCGCGTGCAGGCAATCGCGGTAGGTATTTATCTTGGTGGGATACTGCTGAACCCTGCACTGCTGAGCCTGGGGCAAGACCGGGCCTTGGTTCGGATCGGTTTGTTGAACACCATTTTGTTTCTGATCCTCATCGCACCGATGGTTTCTGTTTTGGGTGTGGTCGGTGCCGCTGTGGCGCATGTGCTGTGTAATTCCGTCTGGCTAGGGCTGTGTGTGTTACACTTGCGGCGTACATTGCTGAACCCTGCATTACACGGAAAGGAGCAGGTGCGCCCATGAGACCTGCATCGGCCCAATCAGTTTCCTTTGGCAAGCCGACCAATGGAATCGGCTATTTGCCAAGCGTGGACATGGCAGCTCTCTATTTCCTGATGGCGGCTGTAGCCCTGGCGCCGATGAACTATCTCAGAGTGGATTTCGTCTATTTCACCCTCTCGGATTTCTTCTTTGTGCTGGCTGGGTTTGTCATGCTGGCAACTGGCCAGCTGCCGGTTAAGATATTCGGGCCCGCAAGCGGGTTCTGGTACAGTTCGTTCCTGTTTTTCACAGGTGGCCTGACCATAGGTTCGTTGATCAACGGTGACCCGACCGAGCTGCTGACTGTGTTTGTTCAGTATTTCTTTTCGTTGATCGTACTGCCAGTCCTGATCGGCAATCGAAGCTTTGATCAGATCGTCCTGCTGATGAAGGCATTTATCATTGGTATGGGCATTGTTGTGCTGTTTGGCATCTATGCAATCAACTTCATGGAAGACCCGCTACACCGGTTTGTATCCGCCAATGGTCGTATGCTTTCGCTGGTCGAGCGGGCAAATGAATGCGCGCTCATGCTGGCGATGGCCATCGTTTTCCTGCTTAGCCTGATCCTGCAGAAGCAAAGCAGCCGCATCTGGGGGCTGATCGGGCTGCCAATCCTGTTTTACGGCGTCATCCTGACCGGTTCGAATTCTGGTCTGATCGTGACCATAGTGGGGACTGTCGCCATTATCCTCAGCAGCGGGTCCCCGCGTCATGTTGTGACCCTGATCGTCGGCACGTTGATTGCGGTTTTGGTGATCCTGAACTTTGGTGAGCTTTTCTTGCCCGAGGTCTTTCGCGAACGAGTGCTGAATGCCGTTCTTGCAGGTGACATTAGCCAGGCGGGCACGTTCTCTGACCGGCTATTCCTGCTGCAAGAGGCCTTCGAGGTATCCCGTGGCACTTTGTTGATCGGGCTGGGTGCAAACCAGTACAGCCTGGCCAGCGAACAGGGAATCGTGGTTCATTCGGCCTATTTGCTGACTCTGTCCGAAGGTGGCTTGATTTCTCTGCTCGGTATGGTCGGCTTTATTTTGGCCAGCATATACTTGGCCTGGATGGCCATTTCTGTCGGCCGCTCGCCATCGGTCGGGGCACTGACCATCGTTGCCATGCTGATGTATGTCGTGCTGCTTGCCGGAGCGACGACCTTTTATGCCCGGTTCTGGAACGTACCCTTTGTCCTAGCCATTGCGCTTAGCGTGTCGCGCCTGCCGGTGTTTGGACCAACGAATACACTTAGGAGAATGTCGTGAAATTATTGCAAAAACTGATGCTTTCTGTGATCGCGGCTTCGGCTTGTTTTATCGGTGCGCTTCAGGCCGAGGAATATGTTCTGGCACCGCAGGACAAGATCAATTTGCGTGCGATGCGCTGGGATCCGGTGGGCGCGTCTTTTGTGAACTGGCAAGGCGTTTCCGGTGAATATGCGCTTTCTTCGGGAGGAATGCTGATGGTGCCTCTGGCCGGTCAGGTTCATGCTGAAGGGCGAACGACCGAAGAATTGGTACTGCTGCTGGAAACTCAGATGCGCACTCGCGTGGGGATGGCAGAACCGCCTCATCTGGCGATCGAAGTCATCGGCCATCTGCCCGTATACATTCTGGGGGATGTCCAGATTCCAGGCTCGTACCCCTATCGGCCCCAACTGACTGCGCAGCAGGCGATGGCGCTTGCGGGCGGGGAATACCGGTTGCCGTTGCAAAATGACGTAGGAACGAACTTTACCGGGCTGCGGGTTCAGGGTGAGGTTCAGCTGTACAATGAACAGATCGAAGCTCTGCAAGCCGAACAACGCCGACTGCTGGCTGATCTGTCAACACTAACCCCGGACGGTGGTGATGCCAAAATTGAACCCCCGCAAGGTCTGCAGGGGGAGATTCTGCAAGCGGATCAACAGGCCCGGGAAGGGCAGGGTGAACGCATCATCCAACTACAGGAAACCCTCAAAGATCAGATCGATAGCCTCGAACGGCAGCTGGAATTGCGCGCAAATCAGATCGGGATCACGCGCAAAGATCTGGATGATGCTCTGGCACTACAGAAAAAGGGCCTTACGGTCAGTTCCCGCGTGTCATCTCTGTCCAACTCGCTGAACGACCTGGAAAGCAAAAGCGTGGATATCGAGATCGCTCTGGGCTTGGCCCGGCAACAGCTGAACCGCGCGCAACGCGATGAGCTGGAGTTGCTTGATACCGCGCGCTCGAATGCGCTGGTGCGGCTGAATCTGGTGCAGATCGAACTCGAGGATTTGCAGACCCGGCTGGGCACCGCGAAAATCCTGCAGGCCGAGCTGGCAGCGCTTGGCGTTGTTGAAGAGGTTGATGCGGTCGAAGAGATCGTGATCGTATACTCGGTCACCCGCGCGGCCGGAGGAGCCGCAACGGCGATTTCGGGTGACACTGTCTTGTCCCCCGGGGATACGCTTTCGGTTTCTCGAACCTTCGTCACGCAAACACAATAGATTTCAGTTCAATGATTTATGGTTCAGCGCGCGGTTCTGATGTCCGGCGCTGAGCCAAAAAGGCGGCAGGCCAGAATGAAAAAGATACGCGTTTTATTTCCCTTTGCAGGTTGGGCAGATCTGGGCGGCAGTCATGTTTCCGCGCTCAAACTTGCGTCCTGTCTGGACCGGGATCAGTTTGAACCATTGGTCCTTTGCCACAACGAAGCCGGGTCGGTCGGGCAGTATGCTCAATCGCTGGGTCTGAATGTCGAAGTATTGCAGGGCCCCAGGCTTATGGGCCCTCCAAACAATAAAACGGATGCGGATGTTGGCTTTCCGGAATACTGGACCCGGACCTACGGCCAGCTCGTCCGGTTTTTGCGGGACAAAAAGCCAGATGTCGTCCACACAAATGAGGGCCGATTGCATGTGAATTGGGTGTTTCCGGCCAGACGGTTGGGGATCAAGCATATCTGGCACCACAGGCAGGATCCTCGCGCGGTAGGCGTTAACTATGTCGCGCCGGTGTTTTCGAACCGCATCCTAAGCGTGTCGTATTTTTCGAAACCCTCGCGCCCGATACGCTCGGTTGACAAAAAGTTTCAGGTCATCCGCAGCCCCTTCGACCTGAGCATTCAGCGCCCGGATCCAGACGCGGCGCGTCGGATGATCCTGAACGAAATTGGTGCGCCGGAAAATGCAGTTCTTCTAGGATATTTTGGCCATCTGGAACCGCGAAAACGGCCGGTTCATTTTGTCCAAAGCCTTGTGGCCATTCAGAAACAGTTTGCGGACAGGCCGGTACATGGCCTGCTGTTTGGCAAAGTACTCAATCCCGATGACGGGTTGGACTCAGGCTCCATGGACGTGGCCCGAGAACAGGGGATGGGCGCGCAGATTCATATGATGGGTTTTCGGCAGGATGTTGAAAAGTGCATGGTCGCAATGGATGCCACCCTTGTGCCGGCCTTGAACGAGCCATTTGGACGCACCTTGATCGAGGCAATGCACCTTGGACTGCCTGTTGTGGCCACACGGCACGGCGGCAATGTCGAGGCAATCGATCATGGCAAAACCGGTTTTCTGGTAGACCCGCAGGACCCCGAGGCCTTTGTTGAGCCGGTCGTCTCTCTGATTGAGGACCCGAGCCTGAGACAGCAGGTAACACAGGCTGCATACCAATATGTGCAGGATAATTTTGGGTTGGATAAACACGTGGCCGAAGTGTCCGACGTGTACCGAGAATTGGTTTCGTAATCCGGATGCGAAATGTAAGGTTTTGGGGGTAAAATGGGTTTGCCGAACGAACGAAAAATAGATTTCCTGATTTTCGGTGCTGCGAAATGTGCGACCACTTGGTTGCAGAATTCATTGACGGCTACACCGCAAATTTTCATGCCGGATCCCGAGCTGCACTATTTCTCGGATCATTATGACCGGGGGGCGGTCTGGTATCGCGATCAATACGAGGGTTATTCAGACCAGAGTATCGTAGGCGAAAAATGCAATACCTATCTGACACATCCAGAGGCGGCCAAAAGGATTGCCCGTGACTATCCTGATGTCAGGTTGATCCTGCAGATGCGCGATCCGGTTCGAAGGGCCTATTCCGACTACTGCATGCTGTTTCGCAGAGGCACTGTTGGGGACGACATTCATCGGTATCTGGACCCTGACAAGGCTGGTGATGAAAGGTTCCTGCACAATGGTAGATATGCCTATCACCTGCGCCGTTTCTACGATCTGTTTCCGACCGATCAGATTCTGTTGCTGGCCTACGAAAACACGATCTCACAACCGGTTGAAACCTTACGCCGTGTCGCCGAACACATCGGTTATTCCGGCGTCGTGGAGCCGCCACTAGAAGAGCGGGTCAAAAACAAAAATACGCCAATCGTGCCCTTGCCTCTGAGGCGGGTTCTGGCGCCGCTTCGACCGTTGCTTGACCCGATCCGGCATACGGGGCCGTTAAAGGCCATTCGCAAAGCGGTGGCGCGGCAGGTGGAATACCCTGAATTGCCCGATGCTTTGGCGCAGAAAATGGCCGATTTCTATAGGCCTGACGTTGCCGAGCTTGATGCGATTGATCCGGGTCTTAGCCGCGGGTGGCGCAGTTTCTCGGATCAGACGTCGGCTTAGAATGGGCGCGGATCAGTCGGTGGCAGTCGAGGGCAGGGTGGTATCGCTGTCGATCAGCCCCATTTTCCGCAGCAGGATCGTGTTGATCCGGGCGACGTCGAACTCTTGCTCGGCACGCGCCCGCGCGGCCTGACCCATGGATTCGATCAGGCTGCGGTCTTCAACGAATTTTCTCATCGCATCCGCCAGCCCCTCTGGATTGCGTTTGGGGACGATAAACCCGTTTTCCCCGTCGCTGACCGCATCGGCGCATCCCGGGGCATCGGTCGTAATGACGGCGCGCCCTGTCGACATCGCCTCAAGAATGGCGCGGGGGATGCCCTCACGATAGACGGTGGGCAATACGAAGACCGAACATTCCTTGAGAAATGGCCGAACATCGTTGGTTTCGCCCAGATACTCGATATGCCCCTGCTGACCCCATTCTTCGAGCTGCTGTGCATTGACCGAGTCCGGATTGTCATCCAGCGGACCCAAAAGCTGACAACGAACATCAGGGAATTGTTCCCTAAGTTGCCGGGCGGCCTCGGCATATTCGAACACGCCCTTGTCACGCAGCAGGCGCGCGATCATCAGGAAAACAGGCGGATCTGTGGGCGGGTTGGATTTTGCGTATCTGGCGAGGTTGACGCCAGAACCGGGCACAATCGACAGCGCGGCCTTTTTCGCCATCAACCGTCTGCTGCGAAACTCTTCGGCGTCGACCGAGTTGTAAACCAGCACCTCGTCGGCACCTTTCAATCCGATCCGGTAAAGGCCTGTCGCCACCGCTCTTAGCACTTTTCGGCGCAGGGTCAGTTCGGCATCCGCAAATACATAACCTAACCCGGTACACATCGCGAACCGCCGCCGAACGCCGGTCAACCGCGCCGCAAGGCCGCTGAAGATGATCGGCTTCATCGTATAGGCAAAGACGATATCGGGCCGTATTTCCCGGCAGATCCCGATCAGCGTGAACAGGGTGGACAGATCCTGAAATGGATTTAACCCCGCGCGCGCCATGGGGATTTGCCGAAATGTTACGCCAATCTCGGCAAGGGCTGCTTCGGTCGTCGCATCATTTTCCGGTGCGCAAGCAAGTACGTCTGCGCGTTCCGCAAGCTCTTTCAGCAGGTCATAACGAAAATTGGTCAGTGAGGTCGTAAGATTGCCGACAAACAGAACTTTTGGGCGTCCGCCAGTTGTCGAACCACGTTCGGCAGGTACGGCCTGGGCACCGGAAGCGGTGTTGGGAAAATCACTCATCAAAGAAACATTTCAAACTTTAAAAACCAAGGTTGAGGCGATGCTGATCCATGTCGCCGAAGCTGTCAACGGGGCTGTCACCAAAGCCGATTGTTGCCTATTTTTCACCTCTGACTGTCTGCGGCCTGATTGTTGAAAAATCACGCTGTTAAGTGACCTGGAACCTTGCATAAGCAATCGATTCAGGTCAGGTTTCGCCTGCCGCGGCACAAAAAGATATTTCCGAAACTGCGGAGTTTGTTTCCAATTCAGGCGCTGGCCGCCAAAAATTTGTTAATTGTTGAGTTTGCCTGACCTCCTCGGATGGTTTGGCGTGAGGTAAAGAAATGATCCGGAAATCCTGCTGTCTAAATTTGAGCAATAATAGGCTTGGCCCATCTTCCATCGGCTATCCTCTGGCCGCTTATCTGAAGGGAAACAGCTGATGCCCAAATGGCCATTCTTCGAAGAAGATGAAATTGATGCTGTCAGCGCAGTGCTAAGATCCGGTTGCGTGAATGCCTGGACCGGCCCCGATGTCAAAGAGTTCGAACGTGAATACAGCGCCTATACCGGCGCGCAGCATGCGATCGCCATGGCAAATGGCACGGTCACTCTGGACGCCGCGCTGCTGGCGTTGAACATCCGACCCGGAGACGAGGTTATCGTCACACCGCGTAGCTTTATCGCGTCTGCCAGTTCGATCCTTCTGGCCGGTGGCAAGCCGGTATTTGCAGATGTGGATCGCGAGAGCCAGAATATCACCGCAGAAACGATTGCACCGGTTCTGACCGACAAGACCGTGGGGATTATCGCAGTCCATCTGGCCGGGTGGCCATCGGATATGGCGGGTCTCATGGATCTGGCGCGCAGTCGGGACCTCTGGGTGATCGAGGATTGCGCGCAGGCGCATGGTGCCATGATCGGTGACCAGCACGTGGGAACCTTTGGCACCTGCGGCTCGTATTCTTTCTGTCAGGATAAAATCATCACAACCGGCGGCGAAGGCGGAATGCTGATCACCAATGATGATGAATTGTGGTCCAAGGTCTGGAGTTATAAGGATCACGGTAAAAACTATGAACAGGTGTTTAACAAAAGCCACCCTCCGGGGTTTCGCTGGCTACATAGTGGCCAGCCGGGCACCAATCTGCGGATGACCGGGCTTTCCGCCGCCATCGGGCGCATTCAGCTGGCGAAATTGGACGGGTGGCGCGCCCATAGAACCAGAAATGCCGAGATTTTGGCGGAAGCTCTATCCGGATGCGCTGCGTTTCGGGTACCTGTTCCACCTGCCGGGCTGACACACGCCTATTACCGGTTTTATGCGTTCATAAGACCAGAGAATCTGGCCTCGGGTTGGAGCAGGGATCGCATCATAGCTGAGATTTCTGAGGCGGGTTTCCCCGTGTTCTCGGGCAGTTGTTCTGAAATATATAGAGAAGAGATGTTCGCACGCCTTGGTGTCGGCCCGGTTGATCCCTTGCCGGTGGCGAAAGAGCTTGGTGAAACCAGCCTTGCTTTTCTGGTTGATCCGACCTGGTCGCATCAAGACATCACCGGTCTGGCAGAATTTGTACGCCAAATCGGAGATCGGGCGCGTGCATAGGCAGTTCACACCGCCGCATCCAGGGCGCGTGTCTGAAGGTTCCGACCCGGCATGTGCCGCCGGATCAGGTTAGTGAGTTTCGGGTGTTGAACGGATGATCATGCATGTCATCACCGATTTTTCCGGTCAGGGCGGGGCCCAGGCGATGCTGGCGCGGCTGATTGCCAAATCCGGGGATCGGGTATTGGTGGTGTCGCTGACGGAGGTTTCGGACAGGATCAAAAGCCAATGTGCAAATCCAAACGCCGTTCTGATCGGATTGAATGCCAGATCACTGTCGTCCATGCCCCGCGCGATATTGCAGATATCGCGTCTTATCCGTCAGTATAAACCGCAGGCGGTTCTGTGCTGGATGTACCATGCGATGGTCATCGGGCTGATTGCCAGCTGGATATCAGGTCGAAAGGTGCCAATTTACTGGACGGTGAGGCAGGCTTTGGACGACACCAGCTCGTTCACGCGCAGCACACGGATTGCGGTGGACCTGTGTCGGCGTTTGTCGGGCAGGTGCGCGGGGATCATTTATAATTCGCAACGCGCATTGGATCAGCACGCGAAGAACGGGTTTGCTGCTGCGCGGTCTTGCGTCATTCCGAACGGTCTGATCATGCCGCAAGTGAAATTGGTGCGGAACGATCCGCCCAGGGTTTTCGGGATTGCGGCGCGGTTTCATCCACAGAAGGATCACGAAACCCTTTTCCAGGCTCTGTCCCTGGCGCTGCGGTCAGTCCCCGATCTGCGCATCATCGCGGCCGGAGAGAATATGTCGCCTGAAAACTCCGAAGTACAATCATTGCTGGCGCGCAATAACCTGACTGCGGACAATGTAGAGCTGTGCGGCGACCTGCATGATATGGCTGCATTCTACAAACGGATTGATGCGCTGGTGCTTTCATCCCGAACCGAAGGGTTTCCGAATGTTATTGTCGAAGCGATGAGCTATGGCCACCCCGTTGTGTCGACGGATGTGGGTGATGCGGCGGTGATCATTCGCGACTGCGGATTGATCGTACCGCCCCGCAACGCGGAATTGCTGGCAGACGCTTTGGTCCATGCCGCAAATTGGTCGGCCCCGGCGTATCTGGAAAAAAGAGAAAAAGCCCGGGCGATTGTGGCCAATACCTACCAGCTTGACCGCGTTGCCGCGCAGTATCGGAACATTTTGGAGAGCGGCAGTCTTGATCCCGAAAAGATTGCCTCTCAGCCAGAACAGAAGGGGATCTGAGCGATGTGTGGCATCACCGGATTTATCAACTTTGGCACCGTTGATCGGTCTCAGGCCTCATCCGTTTTGGGCCGGATGTGTCAGTCGATTGAACACCGTGGTCCTGATGGAACCGGGTTGTTCGTGGACCCCGATCAGGGTGTGGCCCTGGGGCATTTGCGTCTGGCCATTATTGATTTGTCGGAAACCGGTGTGCAGCCGATGGAGTCCTCCGATGGACGGTTCACCATCGTCTTCAACGGTGAGATCTATGGCTATCTGGGCTTGCGTCAGGAATTGCAGGATCTGGGCATAAACTTCAGGGGTACCTCCGATACCGAAGTTTTGCTGGCGGCGATGCAGCTTTGGGGCATCCGCAAGACATTGGATCGCGTGCACGGGATGTTTGCCATTGCTGTGTTCGACCGCAAAACCCAGACGGTGACACTGGCGCGGGACCGGATTGGCAAAAAACCTCTCTATCTGGGTCTGGCCGGGAAAACCGTTCTGTTTGGGTCCGAATTAAAGTCGCTGCGCGCGCATCCTGATTTCGGAGCGGCAGAGGTGGATCGCGCGGCCTTGGGATCGTTTCTTCGGCTTGGATACATCCCAGCCCCGCGCACGATTTACCCGAATGTCCTGAAACTGCCCGCAGGCTCTATGGTTGAGGTCAAACTAGATGCGCCTCCGGCCTCGCTGGACGCGCTTCTGCAAGGGATCGAGCGGTTCTGGGATATCGAGGCCGTAGTCACCGAGGCGCGCGCAAACCCCTATCCTGACGATGAAACGGCAATCGCCGAGATTGAATCCGAACTGCTGCGTGCTGTGGGCGAACGGATGGTTGCGGATGTGCCGGTTGGGACCTTCCTGTCGGGCGGTATCGACTCGTCACTGATCACCGCGATGATGCAAGAGCAGTCGAACAGGAAAGTGCCCAGCTTTACCGTGCGTTTCGATGATGAGGACACCAACGAAGCTGACCATGCAAAGGCCATCGCCGAGTATCTTGGGACGGATTATCACGAGGTGACGGCGACTCCGGAAATGGCGTTTCAAGCCATTGAGGGCTTGCCGCAGGTGTTTGACGAACCTTTCGCCGACCCGTCGCAACTACCGACCCTGCTGGTTTCGCAACTGGCGCGTCAGCAGCTTAAGGTCGTCATGTCCGGCGACGGCGGCGACGAGTCGTTTGGTGGCTATGCCCGCTATGTTCGGATGCAGGCCTTTGAACGTCTGAAAGGCAAGATGCCAGACCTGGCAATTCAGGCCCTGTCGCAGGCGCCGCAATCGGTTCTGAGCGCCCTGGTCCCTGTCCTTAGGCCATTCGCCCCAAGCAGCATGCGCGACGATCTAAGCGCTGACCGTCTGGCCAAGCTTGCACCGGTTCTGCAGGGGCGCGAGTTCCAGTGCCGGTATCAAGCCCAGTTTTCGATCTGGTCCTCCGGAATGCTTGGAAAGGCCGGCATTCCGCTGGGCAATGAGATCGGAAAGCATGATTTGCCCGCTGGGCTGAGCCGGTTGGACAGTATGATGTTATTGGATTCACTCTATTATTTGCCGGATGATATTCTAGTGAAAGCTGACCGCACGTCGATGTCGGTGGGCCTTGAAATGCGCGCGCCGTTGTTGGATTACCGCGTTGTCACCGCCGCCTGGCGCTCCTCGGCATCGCTTCGGTGCGATGGGAAGATTGGCAAGGTGGCATTACGCGAGCTGTTGAAAAAGCGGGTTCCGCAATCGCTGTACGACCGGCCAAAGCGCGGGTTTGGTATACCGCTCAACGCTTGGCTGCGCGGGCCCCTGAAATCGCGCGTTTCCAGCATTCTACTGGATGGCAACGGGCTTGAGGGTTTTGTGGACAAGGCCGCGCTGGAAAAGTGCTGGGCCGAGCACCAATCAGGCAAACGCAACTGGGGGGCCCAACTGTGGACGGTCTTTATGTTCCAACTCTGGTCCGACGCGTGGATGCGCTGATCCCAGCCAAGCGATCAGGCCAGGACCGTCAGATGACCGTTCTGACCAGCACAAAGCCCTCAGCCGCGGCCCGGTGAACCGTCGCGCCACGCAAGGTTGCCAGCGCTCTCAGGCTCTGAACCGAGCGTTCATGCGGCGGTTGTTTGACCTGGCTGGCGAAAAGCTGGAAGGCGTCAAGTTTACGTTCCAAGGTATCCGAAATGTCCACGAACATGTTCGGGATGAAGGGCGGCGTCAGATATGGCGCGTTCCAGTTGGTCTCGGATAGCGTCTCATAGGCCGCGATCGTTGTTGGGTATTTATCCTGATAGGGTCGGCTTGCCACCAAAGTCGAAAGAAAGCTCAGTTGGTGGTCCAGATGGATGTCGCCGGGATGTGGCGCAAGAATAACACTTGGGTCGAGGTCACGGATCAGAGTTCCCAGGCCAGCGTTCAGGTCGCCGTGGGGGTGTTCGGCCAGTTCGGCGGCAGGGAAATCCAGCCAATGCGTATGTGCCACACCAAGATGATCATGTGCTGCACGCGCCTCGGCTTGTACATTAGCGATCTGTTCCGTGCTGAATCGGGGTGACCGGCCCGTTGTGACAATCGCGACATGGACCGCGCGACCGGCATCCGCCAGACGGGCGATGGTGCCACCAGCCCCCAATACTTCATCATCGGGGTGCGGGGCGACCACAAGTACCGGTCCGTCCTGTCCGTCAAAAGGTGTCAGCGATGTCATTCGGAATTCCTGAGCTTTGAGTGCTGTTCGAGCGGCGCATCCGTGCCTGTCCAGTGTGTGATGTCCAGACATTTCCCATCCCCACAGGCGACCGTAAACCGGTCTCCGTCGATAGCCTGTATCTGGCCGGGCAGGCCAATATAATAGCCTTGCAAGGGAGTGTTCTGTACGCCCAGCAGGATCAGTTTCTCACCGGATGCAGAATACGTGTAAGCGCCGGGATAGGGCGGCCCGGCTGCGCGTATCAACCGGTTAATCTCTGCCGCCGGTCTGGTCCAGTCGATCAAGCCGTCCTCGGGCCGCCGCCGCGCACAAAGGCTGATCCCGGTTTCCGGTTGCGGCGCCGCCGGTATGTCACCTTCGGAGATTTGTGTCAAAAGCTGAGGCAGCAGCTGCGTCAGGGCCTGAAGCGCCCGGTCATACAGCTCGCGCGCTGTTACCGTGTCGGGATCGACCGCATATCGAGCTTGCGCCGCAATCGGGCCGTCATCGGCCCCTTCGCCAAGCCAGAACAATGACGCGCCTACATCGGTTTCGCCCAATATGACAGTCCAGGGGATCACACCGCGTCCGCGCAGACGGGGCAGAGCGGATGGGTGAAACCCGACGCATCCGATCTTTGCCTGGGCCCGAAATTCCGGCCCGCATATCTGAGACCACCCGATGACCAGTATCAGATCAGGTTTTACGGCTTGAATGGTTTTGATTGTTCCGGCCGAGTCACTTTTGGCCGTATAGTGGACAGGAATATCATACCGATCTGCAGTGGGTTTGAGATCTGCAAAATCAGAGTGCCGGTGGGACAAGTCCGGCGGTAGTGTCACCACCAAATCCGGTACAAACCCTCGGGCACATATGGCGGATAAGGCGACATGCGATCCTTCGACCGCCCCCACAAATACCGTCTTCATGCAGGTGTCTCCTTTCGGCTGTCCAGCCAGTTGTCTGCGGCCTGAATTCGGTCAGGGCGTTTATGCTCTCCGGCCAAGGCTACCATAATGGTTTCGAACAATATCTTCAGATCAAGCGACAGTGACCGGTGCGCGACATACCATAGATCCAGCTTTAGCTTCTCGTCATTTGAAAGCGCGGTATTGCCGCTGACCTGAGCCCACCCTGTCAGGCCGGGCCGAACCGTGCAGCGCACCCGCCCATTGTCTCCAAACTCTTCGATGGTTTCGGGAAGCAGGGGACGGGGGCCAACAAGGGCCATATCTCCGCGCAAGATGATCACAAGCTGGGGCATCTCATCCAGCCTTACGCGGCGCAGAAGCTTGGTGGTTTTTGTCTGACGTTCCGAATCTGGCAGCAAAGCCCCGCTTTGATCGCGTGTGTTGGACATTGTTCTCAGCTTCCAGATGCGAAAGACGCGCCCATTGCAGCCTGCCCGCCGTTGGCCAAAAAACAAAGGTCGCCCGACCGAAAACAGCACAATCACACAACCCGCCAGAAAAAAGGGCAGCGCGATCGTGCCCGCGATCAGGCAACACAGTATTTCGAGAAATCTGTTCATATTCAAACCCAAGAACTGTAGCTGAAAACTACGAATATCAAACCAAGAACCAACATCTCTCCGGATCATCCTGTTGGCCGGATCCAAGTTCCGGCGCACTGATACGAAGTCTGGGCAGAGTTGATCCCAAATCGATTCTCGATTCAAGCGGCAGAGCTGACCGGCACCCTGACTATGCGGAAATTTTTCCAAGCATGCGCCAAGTTCACAAAGCCTTTGTCAGGAAAACCGGCCTGCGACTCATTAGAGGATTGGCCGAAAGGAGTTGTCATCTTTGTTGCGTCTTGGTTCACAATGCCCCGATAGGGGCTTATTGTGGATCGATTGGGCAATATTGAGACCCGGACAGCGGCCCCCGAAGATTTCATCGGATTGAGAAAATGACTGTAATTTTCCCCGTGAGATTAGCATTTCTCTTGTTTACGCTAGGTCAATCGGCGCTCAAGTCAGCCGAAACAGGGAGGAAATTCTGCAACCCTCAGCAAAATATCAGTCAAAGAGTACTTCAGGAAACGCTGCAATTCGTTAATGAAGTGTGAAGAAATTACTTTTGAGGGCGCGGAAACGTATGTTAGCGTTGAAGGAGATTGAAGAAATTGCGCTAACCGGCGAACCAGAGGAACAATTTTGTTACTTGCGCGAATTATTATTATTAACGAGTGAAGTGAGTGTGTTCAACTTGGGCGATTGAGACAAGCTCAAGTGAAGGGGGCAAAACAAAGATACGGGTACAAGGCTTTCGGTTGATCATCTGATCGCGAGCCTTTGGTTTATATAGGACAGCTGCAAGCGGTCTGTGAGTGATCAGTTGGGAGCTGTGGCAATGTTTTGATGCTGCAGGATCCTGTTGGGTAACGATGTACGAGTAATTCTCGACCGGAATTGAGCCGGTGATGAGATAAAGGGGTGAGGTAAATGGTTTCGGGTTTTCATTGCTGGCAAACGCAGATTGTTAGTGAGTTGCGTGCCAATCATCGATTAGTCTTTGGAGACATTGTTGCTTCGTCTTTCTCAGCCGTAGTGGCAATCAATCTTGCGAATGGTGGAACGGTAGCGCAACAGATGGCGCCAGCCATGTTCCCGCTGATGCTCTTGTCCAGCCTGATTGGACTGGCGGTTTTCCCGCTTGCGGGCATGTACCGGCGCCACACACGCTCGACGTCATTGCGAGACATTCGTCTGATCCTGCGGGGATCGACAATGTTGGTCCTGTGCCTCATGGCTGCCAGTGCAGTTTTCGAAGTAACCAAGGCTGTACCCTTCGCGGCCTTCATTATTCAGCTTGGCTTGATGATCCTTCTGCTCAGTGCCCTGCGTGTAGTTGCCCGCAGCCGTGAGCTGAATCGCCAGAATGCGCGGTTGATGGCCGAACATCAGGACAAGGTTCCGGTGCTTTTGGTTGGCACGGGTGCAAGTTGTGATCTATTTGTCAGGTCTTTGCGGAATACGCATTCCAAGTATCAGCCGGTGGGCATTATTGACGATGCGCGCAATACCATGGGGCTGTATTTCCACGATGTTCAGATTATCGGATCTCTTCTGGATGCCGATCGCGTGGTCGAGCGGCTTAAAGCCTGGGATCATTTGCCCAGACGCTTGTTCCTGACCGAACCGATCACGCATTTTGAAAGTGACGGCATCCGCAAGCTGACCAGCTGGTGTGAATCCAACGGTATCGCTGTCTCACGCGTGCCGGGTCTTGGGGAAGAAGGCCAGGATGCGGCCAACGGTTGTATTATCAACCCGGAAGAAATTCTCGAGCGGCCACAAAAAGCTGTCGAACGCTCGATGTTGCGCGAGATGTTCCGTGGGCGCCGCGTATTGGTGACCGGTGCCGGTGGTTCGATCGGTAGCGAACTGGCACGTCAGATAGCCTCTTTCGATCCGGCGGAACTGGTGATGATCGACCATTGCGAGTTCAACGCCTATTCCATCGACATGGATTTGTCGCAGAACTTTCCAGATGTTCCCCGGCGGATGTATATCGCAAGCATTCGCAATGCGTCGCGTGTGAATGACATCTTTGAACGTCATCGCCCCGAGCTGGTGTTCAATGCCGCCGCCCTGAAGCATGTTCCGATGGTTGAGATGAACCCCTGCGAGGGCGTTTTGACCAATGTGATCGGAACCCGTAACGTCGCGGATGCGGCCCGGAACTATGGTGCTATCGCGATGGTGCAGGTTTCCACCGACAAGGCTGTAAACACCACCAATGTGATGGGTGCAACCAAGCGCGTTGCTGAGTTCTACGTTCAGGCGCAGGACCGTGTAACCAACGGAACCGAGGAAGAAACCCGGTTCTTCTCGGTACGGTTTGGCAATGTTCTGGGGTCGTCGGGCTCACTGATCCCGCTGTTTCAACGTCAAATCTCGAACGGTGGTCCGCTGACCGTGACCGATCCCCGGATGGAACGGTACTTCATGACCATCCGTGAGGCCGTGCAACTGACTCTGGTTGCGGCCGCAAGCGGGTTGAAAATGGAAAGCAGCCACGGAGAGATATTCGTTCTGGATATGGGTCGGCCGGTCAAGATCGTGGATTTGGCAGAACGGATGATCCGCCTTGCCGGGCTAAAGCCTTATGAGGATATCGACATCGAATTCATTGGAATTCGTCCAGGCGAAAAGCTGTTCGAGGAATTGTTTGATGCGTCTGAGAAGCGCCACGAATGTGGCATTCCGGGCGTCGGGTCCGCACGGCCCGAGGGCATTCCTGTTGCCCGCCTGCGCGCCATGATCCGGAAACTGGAACAGGCTGCGGCAGAAGGTGACGAACTGGCTGCCAAACGCCTGCTGAAAGAGTTGGTGCCAGGGTATGGTGCAAATGGCCTGCGTCCGGTTCCGATCTCGGAATTCTCGTCTAAGCCCATTTTCAAAAGCGCTGGCACAAACGCAGCAAATGCAGTCAGCCAGTCTGAAGGAGAAAACCCGGAACTGTTGCCCGCTGGCAGCTGATTAAGAATTGTTTTCTAGTGTCGGTTATTTTGCCGAATTTGGTTTCTGTGTTTAATATTTCCGCCGAAAGGGCCAACATTTGATGGCGAGGCTTAATATACGCTCGGCTTTCGCGCCGTCAGAAGAACGTGCGCAGGTGGTACGGTTTATCTGGGCCGGCCTGATCAACACGGCGTTTGGCTACAGCGTGTTTGCCCTTTTGATTTTTGCGGGCATGCATCCACAGCTTGCGCTTCTGCTTCAGTTTATTTTGGGTGTGATCTGGAATTTTTGTATCCACGCCCGGTTTGTCTTTGGCGTGCAGGGATACCGCCGTTTCCCGCTATATGCGATGTCTTATGTCGTGCTGTATTTTGTGAATGCGCTGCTTTTGCGCGGTTTGATGCAGGTTGGGCTTGATCCCTATCTGGCACAGGCGGTCGCATTGGGGCCGGTTGTCATATTGTCTTACCTCATGATTTCGCGTGCGCTTGGCCGGGGTCAGGCGTTGGATCGGAGGGGCTGAGATGAGCGATGCGAGAATATCAAGCTTTAAGGGCACCACCCCGTCAAGTACGCGCATGGGTGCTATGGTTGGGATCGTGACCGCTGGTCTGGGGCTTGTGTTGCTGATTGCCGGTTTGTTCGGCCGCCTGATGACCTATGATCTGCGCCGGGATGAGCTGATGTTCGTCCCTCCGGCGCGTTTGCTCGGAGAGTGGGAGCTCTATTCGGACTTCTTCTACAATCACGTCCCTTATTCGGCGTGGTATTACCTTGGGTCCGGCATTCTTTTCGATGAGTTCGGCCTGTTGGGGTCCGCTCGGATCGGCCTGTTTCTGGCCTGGCTTGGATTGATCGCGGCGACTGGCTGGGTAACGCTGCGCTTGTCGGGATCGCCGGTTCTCGCTGTCTTTTCAGTTATCGGCATCGTGACATGCGAGCTGTTTCTGACCGGTGCCGGTATGGCCGCAACCAACAATCTGTTGCCATTGCCATTTGCGGTCATCGGGCTTGGCCTGTTTTTGATCGAGACGTCAAAGCCCGCGCCGCGATTTTTGACGCTGGTCCTATCGGGCGTCGCATTGTCTATTGCGGCGGGGATGAAGGTCAGTGCGGTACTGTTTATTCCGCCGATTGCTCTTGCCGCATTCTTGTTGCCTGCGGATGTTTCGATGGCACGACGACTGAAAGCCGTGGTTCTGCCGCTGCTGATCGGAGGGTTGATCGGGGCCTTGCCCCTGTTTGCCTTCCTGCTCGCTGATCCGGGCGTCTTTCTGGCGCATGTCTTGGGGTTTCACACCGGACCACATGTCGCCTATTGGGAAGCCAACGCCGCAACAGAACCGGGGCTGGCCCTGGGATTGTCGGGCAAGTTGATGCTGGCCCATTCGGCATGGGTTGCCGGAGTGGGCTTGGTGATGGTTATGGCCATTCTGTCCGTGCTTTGGATTATCCTGCGTGGTGGTGCGCGTGTCGACGAAATGCAGCCCTCGCAACTGCGGCATGGTGGTGTTGTTCTGGCGATCATTATCTTGACTGCCTCGATGGCTTTTGTCCCAACGCCCGGTTTTCCGCAATATTATATTCAGCCACTGGTCTGTCTGCCTCTGCTGCTCGCGGTTCTGTTCCGTCGGCTTGACCCGCCACGGCGGCACGAGGCAGTGCCTGTGCTTGCGGCAGGTATTGTCTTGATGGTCATCCTGGGACTCCCGCGTATCGGGATGGGCCTGGTCTCGCTGACAGAGCCTTCGAAGTTCACCTCGGCCCGTTTTGCCGGTTCCGGTGCTGTCCTTCGGGATGCGGTGGCAGGCAGTGCACTGCCTGATGGTCCGGTCGCGACTTTGCTGCCGATCTATCCGCTTGAGGCGGGCCTGAGCGTTTATCCAGAATTTGCAACGGGGCCATTCGCTTACCGAATTGCACCCTTCACGGATCCGGAACTTGCCGGCAAATACGTGATGGCAGGCGCCGAAGACTTACCGGCTCTGTTTGCAGATAACCCGCCTTCGGCTTTCCTGCTTGGATACGATTCCGTTCTGGAAGCCCCATTGTTGAGCTATGCGCGGGCAAACAACTACCGCCCAGTCGAATTATCAGGTCTGAACAACCGCTACGGCCAAGGTGTGGTATACTTGAAAGCTGCAGGGGCTGAACAATGACCAGTGCCTGCGCGACTCAACCTGCCTATATTTTTCCTGGGCGGGCCCATTCACATGACCATCAATTCTATTGATCGAATAAAGGAAGGATAGACAATGAAAACGGTACTTCTGGCTGGTGGACTAGGCTCGCGTCTGGCCGAAGAAACGGTTTCCATTCCCAAGCCCATGGTTGAAGTGGGCGGGCGTCCGATCATCGCACGCGTGATGGATATCTACAGCCATTTCGGGCATCGTGATTTTGTTGTGGCTGCCGGGTACAAAGCATTGCTGCTGAAGCAGTTCTTTGCCAATTATCACCTGATCGCCAACAATATATCGGTATCGTTGGACACTGGGGAATTGCAACTGGTCCCTTCTGCTCCGGGCGGGTGGAATGTGTCAGTGGTCGACACCGGTGCGCATACCATGACCAGTGGTCGTATCCGTCGGCTCAAAGATTGGCTGACTCCTGATGAGCCGTTCATGTGCACCTATTCGGACGGCGTGGGAAATATCGACATCAATGCACTGATTGATTTCCACAAATCACACGGCAAGCTGGCGACCGTAACTGCGGTTCAGCCCCCGGCGCGGTTTGGTAACATCGAGCTCAAGGGCGACAGGGTTGACGCCTTCACCGAAAAGGTCCGCAATCGCGAAACCTGGATCAATGGCGGCTTCTTCGTCTTCGAGCCGGGCGTCTTGGACTATATGGTTGATGACAATGAGCCGCTGGAACAGACCCCGCTGACCCAGATGGCCCGCGACGGAGAGTTGATGGCCTATCGCCATGATGGGTTTTGGCACCCGATGGATACCCTGCGCGACAGGAATACCCTGGACGGTCTGTGCGAAGGTGAAACGCCGCCCTGGCTTAATTTCAACGAAGGTTCGGGCAAGAGCTACCCTGCTCTGGCGATATGAGGTGAACCGTGAGCGGGCAGGTCAATTCTCAGTTTGATGGCGTTTTTGCCGGCCGCCGTGTTCTTGTGACCGGGCATACCGGATTCAAGGGCGGGTGGATTTGTGCATGGCTGAGGCGTCTGGGGGCAGAGGTGACAGGCCTGTCACTGCCGGCCGAAAAGGGGCACAGCTTCTTTGACGCCTGCGGTGTTGACGGGCTGACCGACAGCCGGATCGCGGATATCCGCAATCGTCAGGCGGTGCTGGATACACTGTCAGGGGTGGACGCTGAAATCGTGTTCCACATGGCTGCACAGCCTTTGGTGCGCCGGTCCTATAGGGATCCTGCCGAAACCTTTGCGACCAATGTATCTGGAACCGCCCATGTTCTGGATGCCGCTTTGGGGATGCGCTCGTTGAAGGCGGTGGTCGTTGTCACCAGTGACAAATGTTACGACAACAAGGAATGGACCTGGGGTTATCGCGAAAACGATCCGATGGGCGGCAGGGACCCGTATAGCGCCTCGAAAGGCTGTACCGAGCTTGTGGCGCAATCTTATGGTCATTCCTTCTTTTCATCAGCGGATGGGCCGCAACTGGCAACAGTCCGGGCCGGGAATGTGTTCGGAGGGGGCGACTGGGGCGAAGATCGGCTTATCCCCGACGTGATCCGCGCATCCGAGGCGGGCGAACCGGTGGTTATCCGCAACCCGCTCAGCGTGCGCCCCTGGCAGCATGTTCTTGAACCGCTGTCGGGCTATCTGGCCTTGGCCGCGCGAATGTATCGGGATGGGCAAAGCTTTGCTGGCGCCTGGAATTTTGGCCCTGATGTGTCGGGGACGGTGGATGTCCGGCAGTTGGCAACCTTGATGCAGGATGCCTGGGGCGACGGAGCTCCACAGTTTTCGATGGCGTCTGCTGAACAGACATCTGCCGCGCCGCATGAGGCAGGTATTCTTCGACTGGACAGCACTAAGGCGCAAACGGGATTGGGTTGGCGTCCGCAACTGACATTGCCCGAAGCCGTTCGCCTGACAGTAGACTGGTACAAGGCCCATGCCGCCGGTGCGGAGATGGGTGGGATCACAAACAATCAGATCGGGTTCTACAGTGACCTGATGTCTTCACGGGATTTCGACCGGGCTCCGGTCGCCGCGCAATAGCGGGTTATTGAGGAGAAAAGAATAATGCGAGTGAATTACGGTCAAACCGTGCATGGCCAGGAAGAGATCGACGCGGTTGTCGAAGTTCTGAAAACGTCCACCCAGATGGGCCCCAAAGTGCGCGAGATGCAGGAAAAAGTGGCTGCTTTGTTTTCCAAACGCCACGGCATCATGGTGAACTCGGGGTCATCGGCGAACTATCTCGCGGTCGAGATTCTGGACTTGCCAAAGGGCAGCGAAGTTATCACTCCGGCCCTGACTTTTGCCACGACGGTTGCTCCGCTTGTCCGTCAGGGCCTGATCCCGACCTTTGTGGATGCCGCGGTCGGGACCTATAATATCGACGTAGACGCGATCGAACGCATGATTACGCCAAATACATCTGCCGTCATGATCCCGTCACTGATCGGAAACCTGCCAGATTGGCGCCGTATCCGCGAGCTGGCCGATGCGCATGGTCTGAAGGTAATTGAAGACAGCGCTGACACGCTGGGCGCAACCATCGACGGTACAAGCACGGGCGTCTATTCCGACGTCTCTACCACCAGCTTTTACGGCAGCCACGTCATCAATGGCGCCGGGAATGGCGGCATGTTGTGCGTGAATGACGAAGAGCTTGGCCGCAAGGCGCTTTTGCTGAGGTCCTGGGGGCGGTCGTCCTCGCTGTTTGTGGAATCCGAGGCCATCGAGAACCGGTTCAACGTCAAACTGGACGGGATCGAGTATGATGCCAAATTTCTGTTCGAGGATCTTGGCTATAACGTTGAACCTTCGGAAATCAGCGCGGCATTCGGGTTGGTGCAGCTGAGCAAACTGGACAACAACATCCGCGTGCGCGAAGAGGCCTTCGCTGCTCATCGCGCCTTTTTTGCCCGCTATGAAGACTGGTTCATCCTGCCTGAACAACTGCCGAACTCGCGCACCGGTTGGCTGGCCTTCCCGCTGACATTGCGCGAAGGTGCCCCATTCACACGGCGCGAGATGCAGATATTCCTTGAGACTTCGGACATTCAAACTCGGCCCGTCTTTACCGGAAACATTCTGCGTCAGCCTGCCATGAAGCAAGTAGAATACCGAGCAGATCCCGCGGGCTATCCCAATTCCGATGCGGTTATGCGCGGGGGTATCCTGCTGGCTTGTCACCATGGTCTGATACAAGCGCAAATCGATTATATGCATGCAAAATTTGAAGAATTTGCATTGAAATTCCAAGGAGCACTGGTCTGATGAACGATCAAAGCATCAATACGTCTGTTCGCACGACCTGCCGGACCTGCCGGTCTACCAACCTTATGCTTGTGCTGCCGATGGGCGATCACCCGCCCGCCAATATGTTCGCACGGCCCGAGCAAAAGGATGTTCCGCAACCGGCTTTCCCGCTGAATACTCAGGCCTGTCTGGATTGTGGCTTGATCCAGGTTGCAGATCAGGTGCCTGCTGATTTCTTTACGGACTATCTTTATGTCCCGTCCGGTGCGGCAACAATGCATACACATTTCGCCGAACTCGCCTCGGTCGCGGTAGAGCGTGCGCAAGGTGGGCTGATCATTGATATCGGTTGTAATGACGGTCTGATGCTGTCCCATGCCAATGATCAGGGCGGGCGCACATTGGGCATCGACCCGGCGGCCAACCTTGCCAAGATTGCCGGCGAACGGGGCGTTCGGGTCCATGTGGACTTTTTCAACCGCGCCACCGCGCAGCAGATTCGTGAAACCGAAGGGCCGGCCAGCGTCATCACGACGACCAATACCTTCAACCATATCGACGATCTGCACGGCTTTACCGAAGGTGTTCTGGACCTGTTGACAGATGACGGCGTCTTCATCATCGAAGTCCCTTGGGGCAAGATGATCCTCGAGACCAACGAGTTCGACAATGTCTATCACGAACATGTCTCTGAACTCAGCCTTCTGTCCGTCGTCAAGCTGGGCCAGTCCGTTGGGCTCGATGTAGTGGATGTCACAAAACTGCCGGTTCATGGCGGTTCGATGCGCGTGTTCATGCAACCCGCCGCGCTGGACAAAACCCCGGCGCCGATCGTTGCTGATATGCTGGCCGACGAAGACGCCGCGGGCATGACCAACAAAGAGGCATACGAAGCATTTGCCGAGCGTGTTCACGCGATGCAGGAAAGCCTTGTTTCCATGCTGGCCGAGCTTAAGGCATCTGGCAAAACGATTGCTGGCTACGGTGCGCCCGCTAAGGGTAACACGCTGTTGAACTACTTTGATATCGGCACGGAAACTCTGGATTTTCTGGTTGACCGGAACACGTTGAAACAGGGCCTGTATTCGCCGGGCAAGCTTATTCCTGTATTGGCCCCCGAAGCGGTCATGGAACGCAAACCTGATTACCTGTTGGTTTTGGCCTGGAACTTCTTTGACGAAATCCGCGAGCAGATGGCTGATTTCGAAGCCGCTGGCGGCAAGTTCATCGTGCCTTTGCCAATGCCAGTAGTTATTCCCTGAAGGGAAAACAATGACGCGCGTACTGATCACCGGAGCCAGCGGATTCATCGGCTCTCATCTGGCTCGGGCCTGTTTGGCCCGGGGCGATGAGGTCGCTGTGCTTACGCGGCCGGGTTCCTCTCGGGACCGTTTGCAAGGTGCTTCGGGAATCCGCTTTTTCACCGATGGGTATTCGGATGTTGCCGCGATCAAACGCGTCGCGAATGCGTTCCGACCCGAGGTAGTTCTGCACACCGCCGCGCAGACAAAATTTGCCGAGACTGATGACCTGGCAGATCTGAATGCCAGTATTTTGCAAAATCTCTCGACGCTGGTTGCGATCCTGTCGGCTTTGGCCATCTGTGATCAGCCGCCCAAAGCGTTTGTGCGCACCGGATCCATTGCGGAATATGGTGATATCAAGCTGCCCTATGTCGAAACTTCGCGAGAGAACCCGCGAAATTCCTATGGCGCCTCTCTGGTGGCCGGAACGCACTATATTGAAATGGCTCAGCCCCGGCTGCCGTTCAAGGCTGTTACGGCTCGGTTGGCGCTGACCTATGGTCCCGGACAGTCAGAAGATTTCTTCATACCCCACGCCATTGGCCGCCTGTTGCGGAAAGCCCCGGTTTTCCTTCATCGTCCACATGATCGGCGTGATCTGATACATATTGACGACATAGTCGAAGCGCTGCTGCTGATTGCTGACGCACCGGACAAGGCGGGGTCGGTCATTAATGTTGTCACTGGCGATGCTCCGGATATGGCCGCGGTCGCAGGAGAGTTGCAGGTGTTGACCGGAGCAGCTCCGGATATGGTTTCCTCTGCGCCGCCGAAGGATGACCCGGTATTGTTGGTTTCGGATCCTTCACAGATGGCGAAACGTTATGGCTGGTCGGCAAAAATCGCTTTGCGTGAAGGCCTTGAAAGGACGGTTCAATGGACAAAACAGTCACAACAAGCGGAGATGAACGCGTGACTTTGGTTTCAATCCTGATCCCCGCTTTGAACGAAGAAGATAACGTTCGCACGGCCTATGAACGTGTGACCAAGGTGTTTGACGATCTGCCCTCTTATGAGCCCGAGATCATTTTCACTGACAACCATTCCACGGATCGTACATTTGAAATCCTGTCGGATATTGCTGCTGCTGATCCCCGTGTCCGGGTTATCCGATTTGCCCGCAATATGGGATATCAGTCATCAGTTCTGACGGCCTATCGATCCGCAAACGGGGCCTGTTCGATCCAACTGGATTGCGACATGCAGGACCCGCCCGAACTGATCCCGCAGATGCTGGATACCTGGCGGCAGGGATATCACGTGGTATACGGCATTCGCCGTAGCCTGCCGGACGGACCCATCGTCGCTGCCGCGCGGCGCGGCTTTTATGCGTTGATCGATATGATCAGCAATGATGATTTGCCGAGAAATGCGGGCGAGTTTCGGCTGACTGACCGGCGTATTCTGGACGAGCTGCGCCGGGTCGATGATCGCTCTCCTTATGTTCGCGGGTTAATCAGTGGGATGGGTTTCCGCCAGATCGGCTTTGAATATGATCGCAATGCGCGCACCGCTGGCGAGTCGAAATTTCCGTTTCGGGCCATGCTGTCGCTTGCTGTCGACGGGTTGATCAACCACTCGCTTCTGCCCTTGCGCCTTGCCTCGATGATTAGTCTGACGGTTGGCACAGGGACTTTTTTGCTGATGATCGGATATGTGATCGGCAAGCTGTTCTTTGGCCAGAACTGGCCGGGCGGTTTTGCCACGACCACCATCCTGTTGCTGCTGTCGATGACCTTGAATGCGATGTTCCTGGGAATAATGGGCGAATATATTGGGCGGATTTTCCTGCAGTCCAAAGACTTGAATCGACCCATTGTCGAACAAGAGTTGAACCGTCCGGAAACTCTGGATCTGGTACAGCAAGCTGATCGTGTAAAAAGCGCCGCTGAGTGAAAAATGAAACTGTTATTGGTGCAAGCTGGGTTCGGAGCGGGCGGTGCGGAAAAGATCGCCGCAATGATCGCCGCGCATCGAATCTCGGCCGGGGATGAGGTTCACGTCGCCGGGATGGCGACAGAGGATTCTGGTTCCTACTTCGCCTATCCTGAGTGCGCGCATTTACACATGATTCAGCCGCTAAAGATCTCGCGGCGACTGACGCAGGCACGGCGCTACTTGCATATTCGCAAGGTCATCCGGGCTGTGCGTCCCGATCTGATCATCTCGTTTCTGACCAAGGTGAATGTGCTGACCATGTTGGCCGCGCGTGGAACCGGGGTGCCCGTCGTGATCTCTGAGCGGAACAATCCGCTGGTTCAAAGCGGAAATCCCATGTGGCTGAAAGCGGTGAACAGGCTTGCGCGGGGGGCATCCGGAATTGTCATGCAGACCGAACGTGCGCGTTTGGATTTGCCTGCGGACCTGATCCCAAAGGCCAGTGTAATCCCCAATCCATGTGCTCCGCTGGGGGGGATCCACATCGGGTCCGGACAGACCCGGCTTGTGGCTGTCGGGCGTTTGGATCGTCAAAAGGGGTTCGATATGCTGCTGCGGGCAATGCCCGAAGTGCTGCGCGACAACCCAGACATCCGGTTGACGATCTTTGGCGAGGGCCCAGAGCGCGACGCGTTGGAACAGCAGATCTCTGCTGCGAATTTATCGGATGTCGTATCATTGCCCGGCGCCAGCCCAAAACCCGGAGACTGGATGCAAGACGCGGATATTCTTGTATTCCCGTCTCGCTTTGAAGGGTTCCCGAATGTAGTTGCCGAGGCCACGGTCACAGGTCTGCCGGTCATATCGTTCGATTGCGCCTATGGGCCACGGGAATTGATCCGCGACAGGGAAAACGGATTGCTTGTTCCGGCCGAGGATGTTGCCGGTCTGACCAAGGCGATTTTCAGCCTGTCAAAGGATGATGCCTTACTGAATAAAATGCGTCAGAATGCGCGCCATAACAGGGAATGGCTGGAACCGCAGCATGTTCTGTCGGACTGGGATTCTTTGATTGCCAATGTGCAAATCGGAGTTGCTGCCAAAGCCGGCACGGCTAAAGGTCTGACAGAACTTCTGTAAGCTGGTCTAAGCTGGTGACCGTGGCATATGCGGTATGCTGGGTACTGGGTGGAATAGGATCATGAACCGCTCCGGGCCGGAGGATTTGAACCGTCCGCCAGCCTCGGGCATTCGGGGTGATAAAGTCCTTGGCCGGATTGTCTGCGACATAGACCATTCTGCGCGGGTTTTGCGCGGCCAATTCCATCTCTTCATAGGCGCGGGGATGCGGTTTCCCGTAGCCATCCGGCCAGGCACCGGTCGGGCGGATATGCGCAATAAAGCGGTCCAGATCCAGCGCGGCGATCTTGTTGCGCTGCATCTTTTCGGGCCCGTCGGTGATCAACCCCATTGGCTGATCTGCGTTTGTCAAAAACCGCTCGGCGTCTTCGCACAGCGAAATGAGGGGCGGGTGTGACCGGTATTTGGTGATCAGGTCCTGTATGAAAGCATCGGTCGCATCAAGGCCGGTCTGCGCGCAAGCCACATTGAATATGCGTCGTCTTTCCCCCGCATTGTACGCGGCCTGACACTGTTGTCCGAACCCTTCAACGCCGGTTTTTTCGTGGACCCAACCGTTCAGCCAGTTATAGCCGCTAAAGGCAAAATCTCGCTCCAGATACAGGGTGTCGTCCAGATCAAATACCAGCATCAGCCCTGATACACCGCACTGTCATATCGCATCATTTTCACACCATCGCGCCAGTTGTTATGAGCGGTTGACGGTAATTCGGCGACCTCTTCCAAAAGCCACTGTGCGAACTGTGCGCCCGCATGATCGGCCAGAGGGTAGCCACCCCCGAAACGCGCATTGATCTCAAGCACTGCGGGGCCATGTTCTGGGTCATCGATGATCTGAAAACAGGCGACACCGCGCAGATCGGGCAGGGCCTGTGCAATGCCTTCGGCGATGGTTTGCAGATCATTGCGTCGCCTGGTTTCACCCTTTTCAACCTCACCGGCGCGAATTTGAATGCGCAGATGCGGGATCACCGTGCAGAGCTGACCCGAGGCATCTACAAACATGTTGATTGTGTATTCCGGTCCGTTCAGCTTGTCCTGAAAGATCATCGGTTCGGGGAATTCAGAGGGGACATCAGCGAGGGTTTCGAATATATCCAGCCCTCGGCTTGCACTGCCGCCACTTGGCTTTGCAAAGATGGGCCAACTGATGTCCTGTGGCCGCTCTAGCAATTCCTGATGATCCAATGTGCGCGGAACTGGAACCCCGGCTTCGGACAGTTTCTGGATTGTCAGGCGCTTGTCCCGGACAACCTCGATCACGTTCACCGGCGAGACATGGACTCGCGCGCCCAGATTGGCAAAGGCGGGTGCGGCCTGTGCCAGCGGCATCAGTTCCGGGTCGATTGTGGGGATCACCAAGCTGACCCCGTGTTGACGCACAATCTCGAGGATCGAGGTTGCATAATCGGGGCTGTCACATCGCGGCACGGCGGCGGCGTGATCGGCCAGTGCACAGGCCGCGCTTTCATCTGGGTTCAGGTCGCAGGCGATGATGGTCAGGTCAACATCCAGACGTTCCGCAGCCGCCCTGAAGCATTGCAACAAGCCAACACGGCGACCCGCCGACGTAATCAGGATTGCCAGACATTTTCGCGCCATCGGAAACTCACCAATTCATAAACAATTATACGTGCTTAACCTAGCACAGGGTGTCTTGCCCTGTGAACGGGGTAGGGGTGAGTTTGCCTCAATATTGTTTTGAGTTGCGGCAATCCGACAGTGCGGACCCTGCCAGAGATATGCAGCAGTGCGGTTCAATGAAAATCCCGGCTTGGAAACAGCCGCTTTGCCTGATCCCGTGGGTGCATTGCCCTGGCAGGATAGCGGGATTTCTTCGGTGTATCATCAGTGCGGGACCCTTCGGTGCTTAGGACCTCTGGTTGCGGGTGCCCCAATTCGGAAAGCTTATGTGACATGTCCTGAACGTCCTGGGCGATCAGGTGCACGATAATCCCTTCACGCTGCAGATACCCTGTGATCCGCAGCAGGCGCCCGCCCATCACGGCCCGGCGGAAACGCTCATAAACCTTGGGCCAGACCACCACATTGCTGACCCCGGTTTCATCCTCTAGCGTCAGGAAAATTATACCCGACGCCGTGCCCGGCCGCTGACGGGTGATAACCAGACCACAAACGCTGTGCCGCCCCAGGGGCACCTCTAGCAAGGCGACATGTGTGGTCAGCCCTGGCAGAGAGGGGCGCAGCAGTTCCATCGGGTGGGCCCGCAGGGTCAGGCGGGTGGCAACATAATCCTCGACCACCTCTTCGCCCAGCTGCATGGCGGGCAGGTTGACCAGGGGTTCGTGAACCGTTTCCCCGTCAATCGGATCATTGAACAAGGGCAGAGGTTTGGGGCTTTGAATGGCTTTGACCTGCCAGAGTGCATCGCGCCGGGTCAGCCCCATATCGGAAAAAGCGTCTGCCTCGGCCAAGCGCGTCAGTACATCAGGCCGCAGCCCCGCACGCAGCCACAGCGCCTCTGGATCCTGATATCCATTGCCGCGGGCGGCCTCAATCCAGCCGGCGTCTTCTTCCCTGAACCCCTTGATCTGGCGGAATCCCAGCCGCAGCGCCAGCGCGCCATCGGGGCGGCGTTCCAGTATATTGTCCCACTCGGAATGATTGACGCAGATAGGGCGGATTTCGACCCCATGCTCGCGGGCGTCGCGCACGATCTGAGCGGGCGCGTAAAACCCCATGGGTTGAGAGTTCAAAAGCGCGCAGGCAAAGATCGCCGGGTGATGGCGTTTCAGCCAGGCCGAGACATAGGCAAGCATGGCAAAGGCCGCCGCATGGCTTTCCGGGAACCCGTAATCGGCAAAGCCTTCGATCTGGGAAAAACACTGCTCAGCTACTTTGATGTCATAGCCGTTGCCCAGCATCCCATTGATGAATTTATCCCGGAATGTGCCGATTGTGCCCATTCGCCGGAACGTAGCCAATGAGCGGCGCAGATGGTCGGCCTCTTCCGCCGTGAATCCGGCCCCGACCACGGCAATCTGCATGGCCTGTTCCTGAAACAGGGGGACGCCCAATGTGCGCGCTGTCACCTGTTCCAGTTTCGGGCCAAAGGGTTCGGGGTTTTCCAGCCCATTGCGTCGCCGGATATAGGGCTTCACCATATCCCCTTGAATGGGGCCAGGGCGCACAATGGCAACTTCGATTATCAGGTCATAAAGCTCGCGGGGGCGCATCCGGGGCAGGAAATTCATCTGCGCCCGACTTTCGACCTGAAAGACGCCGATCGCATCCGCCCGGCAGAGCATGTCATATGTGGCGGTGTCGTCCTGAGGCACCTTGGCGATGCTCAGGGTCTGGCCTTCATGCTGTTGCAGCAGGCCAAAGGATTTGCGCAGACAACTGAGCATACCAAGCCCCAGCACATCGACTTTCAGGATGTTCAGAGCATCAATATCATCTTTGTCCCAGCAGATGACGGTGCGGTTTTCCATTGCGGCATTTTCAATCGGGCAAAGCTCGTCCAGGCGGCCTTTGGTGATCACAAAACCACCAACATGCTGGGACAGATGGCGGGGAAATCCGATGATTTCGCCAATCAGATGAATGGTTTGCATGAGGCGCCGGTCGCTGAGGTCCAGCCCCAGCTCGCGAATGCGGTCCAGATCAACGCCGCCATTGCTCATGCCCCAGATCTGGCTCGACAGCCCAGCGGTCACATCCTGCGACAGCCCCATGACCTTGCCCACCTCGCGAATGGCTGCACGGGTGCGGAAATGGGTGACAGTTGCACAAAGACCAGCACGTTCGCGGCCATATTTCTCGTAAATCCACTGGATCACCTCCTCACGCCGCTCATGCTCGAAATCGACATCAATATCCGGCGGCTCGCCCCGGTATCTGGACACGAACCGTTCAAAGACCATGGCGATCTGGTTGGGGCTGACATCCGTGATGCCCAAGAGGTAACAGAGCACCGAATTGGCCGCGGACCCGCGCCCCTGACACAGAATGCCCTGCGACCGGGCATATTGTACGATGTCATGTACAGTCAGGAAATAAGCGGGAAACTGCAGATCCGCGACCACCGCCAGTTCCTTGCGCATCAGCCCGACCACCGTGTCGGGCGGCCCTTCGGGGTACCGGCGCTGCAACCCTTCGTGTGCCAGACGTTCCAGACGCGTTTGCGGATGTTCCCCGCTTGCAATCTCATCGGGGTATTCATACGAAAGCTCCGCCAGATCAAAGCTGCACCTGTCGGCAATCTCCATCGTGCGCCGCAAGGCGCTGGGGTGATGGCGGAACAGCCGGACCAGATCATGGCCGGATTTGAGGCGGCGTTCGGCATTGGCCAATGCGCGTGTACCGATCTGATCAATCGTAATATTTTCGCGCATGCAGGTCAGGGTATCGGCCAGTTGCTTGCGGTGGGCGCGGTGCATCAGAACATCCCCGACCGCGACCATGGGGGCGCAGCTTTTCTGGGCCAGTTGGGCGCATTCGGCCAGGTAGGCCTGATCGCTGCCGTCATAGCGCGGAACAGCGCCCAGAAAAACATGATTGGGAAAGCGCCGTCGCACGGTCTGAATATCTGATGCGGCCTCTGACAGGGTGGTCTGGGGCAGGGCGATCAGGATCATGCCCTTGCAGGCCGTCAGCATGTCTTGCGTATAGAGCTCGCAATCGCCCTTATCTGTACGCCGTTTGCCCAGAGTCAGCAGGCGGGCCAAGCGTTTGTAGGCTGCCAGATCACAGGGCAACGCCACCCAATCTACCGCACTGTCGCGCAGCAGCAGCCGGCAGCCAGTAATCAGTTTAGGCAGAACAGTACAGTCCGGTTTCGGAAGCGCCTGCCTGTGGCCAACCTCCTGCCGGGAAGAGGCATCAACACGATGTTCGGATCTGATTTGAAGGGGCTGTTTGGTCTGTCGTTTAAGCTCTCGCAGTGCCGACCATGCGCGCACAACCCCTGCCAACGAATTGTGATCCGTGATAGCTATTGCCGACAATCCCAGCTCGGCGGCGCGCAGGACAAGCTCTTCGGGGTGGGAGGCCCCGGTCAGAAAGGTGAAATTCGTGGTGACACAGAGTTCGGCATAACCCAGCCCCTGTGCATGGGGCTTTGGCATATGGCGGTGCAGGGCGTCTGTCGGGCGGTTTGCTGTGATCATGCGAACTCTCCCTGTACAAACCAGCCCGGATTCTGCGGCGTGTAAAACAGCCAGAGCCTGCGCCCCTGCGTGGTTTCCACTCGCCAGTAATCCCGCAGGCCAGAGCGCCAGCTTTCATCCTGATGCCACCACTCGGGCGCGATGCGTTCGGGGCCCGTGGCATGGCCGGTTGTCAGGGACATACGTCTCCAGCGGAACCGCGCGGGCGGATGCGGGCCGGTTGCCGCAATTGGTTCGGGTGGAAACAGGTAGAGCGGGCGTGGGTTCAGGATGCTCCAGCCGCTGGAGGGGTTGGAATAGGCGGCGGCCGCGATGATGAAACTGTGTTCGGGAATATGGCTGTCCGCAGGTAGGAAACGCTGTATGTTTTCAAGCCCGACCCGGGTGCCCAGCCGGGTGATCAGATCATCCAGCCGGCTCTTGCTGTGGTCCGACACATGGCTGATTTGTTGTACTGGCAGCGCTTCAACCCCGGTGGCCTCCAACCGCATTTGATCAATGCCAAAGCCAGCATCTATTTCCCCCAAACCGCGTTCGAACAAAGACAGGATACGCTGAGGATCGCGCAGAGGTCGGGCCAGGCGCAGTTCAACCAGCTGGCAGTCCTGGTCCACCCGACGCAATGTCATGCAAAGTTTCCGGGCGCCCATCTCTTGCGCCTTCAGCTTGGCGCAGAGCTGGGCCAACAGCCGTTCGGTACCAGCCATCACGTCCGACAGTAATCCGATGGGGTCCGGCAGGGTCATGCGCACCGCGTAATGGGGGGGATCGGACAGCGGCGTGATTGCTTCGGGTTGCGCGCCCAGAGCCTGATCCAGCCTGAGCAGCAGACCGGGACCAAAACGCCGTGTCAGCGGTGCGCGCGGTGCTGCCGCCAATGTACCAATTTTGCGCAGGCCCATGCGCTGTAAGGCGACCGAGGTCTTCTCATCCAGACGCAAGGCCGCCACCGGCAGCGACTTTAGGGCCGTCAGCATATTGCCAGAGGCTGCGACCCCCTCGTTATAACGGGCAAGCGCCCAAGCCGCACCGCGCGTATCCCCCAACCCGATCTGCACCCAGAGCCCTGCGCGCGCAAACCGTCCGCGCATATCAGCCAACATCGCCTCTTCGCCGCCAAAGAGATGGGCTGACCCGGTGACGTCAAGCACCAGCCCATCCTCGCCTTCCATCCCCACCCAGGGGCAATAGCGCGTTGCCCAGCGACGCAGGATGTGCAGGAAACGCATATCGGCCTGAGGATCGGCGGTGCAGCTTTGCAAAGCGGGGCAAAAGGCGCGCGCATCCGCATAGGACATGCCCTGATGCAGCCCCTGTTCCGCAGCCTGAGCGTTCAGGCAATAAATACGATTGGCATTCTGTTGTTTGAGCGTCAGGACAAAGGGCCCATTCACCAGGCGTCGACGCAGAACCCGGTCGCTTGCCAACCGAGGAAACCACAATGAAACGACGCGACGCTGCATTCCATCGAACATGCCAGATACCAATATGTTCTTGATTTGTTCTTTTTATGCTTCCGCTTTTACAGAGTCGAGTCTTTTGGATCAAACGCCGGCAGATAGCGCCACCGGGACCAAGTTGTTTCGGCTTCGAAGGGAAGGTCGGCCCTTTTAGGCATCAAACCGCGGCAGCCATTATTCGGACTCTCATTCCTGTCGCAAAAATCTTCGGATCTTGAAAAAAGACAGGGCCGGTCCAAAGACCGGCCCTGCGACTGTTCATATGTATCGGTATTAGTTTGACGCGGCGTTCAGCTTTTCGTTCTGTTCACGCAACGTGTCCGAGATGATCGCGTACCATTCGCCGGATTCACGCATTTCGTTCAGGCCCTTGTTGACCATAGCGATGTATTCGCGTGCAAACGGGTTGGTGCGGTGAGCAAGGAAGCTCATCGAGGACAGCGTGGAAACATAGGGGTTTTCTACGATATCTTCCGAGGTCAGGCCCATGTCCTTCATGGTTGCGGCGAAAAGATCGACCTCGAACGCGGCCACATCGGCTGAGCCGGTCAAAACGGCATCCAGACACTCGCGGGCCGAGCTGGGGTGAACCAACGTCAGGTTCTCGGAATTCAAGCCGACTTCTTCAAGTACAACCATGCTCCAGCCGTCCATACGACACAGGGTTGCACCTTTGAGGTCTTCGAAGGCCGTCGCTTGTGAGTATTCGCTTTCCGGCAGAGTGAAGAAGCCGCCGACGATGTCATAGACCGGAACCGAAGCAACAAACTCGTTACACCGGGATTCAGTCGCTGCAGACCACTCATAGGTGTGGTTTGTACAATCTGGAACTGTCCAGGCGATCGAGATGTCGAATGCGCCGAGCGGCAAGAGAGTTTCCAAATGCGAAGTCCAGTCGTCGACAAAGCTGACCGAGAAATCACGGCTGTTGCCGGCACGCTGAAGACTTGTGGTCGCCAGGCGGGTCATGATCCCACCACCATTCAGACTTTCGGTTGTGAATGGCTCCCATCCGTTACCCGCTACCAGCTTGATTGGCGGGGCGTAGACGTTCGAACGTTTCACACTGGCCGCACGCTTTTCTTCTGCTGCGATCAGTTCCTGTGCTGACTGGCCATTCGGCAGACTACCGTCTTCACAGGGCAAGGACAGAACCAATCCAGGCGCCAGCGCGTTTGGGTTGGTGATGATGTTGCGGTTGGCGTTGAAGATCGGCTGATAGTTCGAGGTGCCATAAGCCGCGATGGCGATGGTCGCCATCGTGTCACCATCCGCGACGGTATAGTTGCTACAGGCTTCCTGTGCTGCGGCAGCTCCGGCGCTCAGGGCGGTGACGGCGGTGGCCGAAATCACGACTTTCTTCAGGTTAAATTTATACATGTCCACTTCCTCCAGACTTTTTTGAGTTTAGGCCGATAAGGGCCTTAGCCATTTTCCATTTGATAACGCAGAGCGGTTGAGACGATGTCGCGCCACTCGCCTGATTGCTGCATGATCGCCAGACCCTGATTAAGCGTTTCAAGGATCGCTTCTCCATCAGGATTATCCTTGTGAGTCATGATGTTAAGAGACTTGATCGCTGCCAGGTTGGGGTTTTCTACAATGCGATGCTCGTAACCCAGCCGACCGATTGCCTCGACGGCCAGATGGGCCTCAATGGCGGCGATGTCGGCGGTTCCATCCATCAATGCATGGAAACATTCATCCGGCGAAACCGGGCGCAGCATCGTGATCGCGGGCTCGTACAGCCCCACCGCGTCCATATGCGACAGGGACCAGCCCTCGGGTCGGCAGATGGTTGCACCGGCAAAGTCCGCATATGTCAGGGTCTCTTCATAGCCCGAACCTTCGCGAGCAAAGAACGTGTCCACAACTTCATAGAACGGGTTCGAGAAATTGTAGGTTTCACAACGTGAACGGTCATTTTCAGACAGTGCATCTGCGTCGTCACAATCTGGACGCGACCACGGGAAGGTTGCGTCAAATGCCAGCGTCGGCATCAACAGATCCAGATGTGAAGACCAGTCATTGACGAACTGGATCTTGTAGGACTGTTCCGGCGCTGCGCGCAACATCGCGGTTTCAACAAGATTTGTATATAGACCACGATGCGGCAGAGCTTCATCCGTGAACGGGGAATAGTTGCCGCCAGTGATCAAAATCAACTGACGATCCCGGATTTCAGGACGTTCACCGGTACCTGCATTGCGAATTAGGGCAGCACCTTCAGCACGCGCGGCCTCGATCTCATCCTTGGCCGCAGCCTTGGCGGCGATGACCGCCTCTGCTTTGGCTTCGGCCACGCGGGACTCGGCTTCGGCGATAGCTTTGGCAGCGCGATCTTCCGCAGCCTTGACAAGTTCGGCGGCCATTTCGGCGGCCATTGCTTCGGCCTCTGTCTGCGGCACGGCAGCCGCGCGCCCGATATCTTCCAAACACGGCAGGGTCAAAACGTCGCCGACGCGGATAACATTGGGATTATTTCCGATTACATCGCGGTTTGCCTCGAAGATGATCCGAAAATCTTCGGTTGAATAGACTGCGATGGTCAGTTCCCGCAGGCTGTCGCCTCGCTGGATTTCATAGGTTGAGCATGCTTCTTGTGCCGAAGCAGCGCCCGTCGCGGCAGCTAGTGCCAGGCTGGATATGATCAGATGGAGTTTCATTGGTCCGGTTGCTTTGCCTCTAGTCGTTTCTTCTGAGTTTGATGACGCCAATCGACGTATTGTCTTGATCCGGGTCGTTCCTGGTTCTCAGTGCCCGCAACAGCGCATCCGCAATATCTTGAGCCAGCGCATCCTCGTTTTCCTCAAGAATTGCCTGAATTTCTGTGTTGCTCAGATATTGCAGCCCATCACTTCCCACGATCAGCACATCCGCGGTGCTAAGACCCAATGGTTCTTCCGGGCAATCGACCTTGGGAATTGCGGCGCCCATTATCACCGAAGTCAGTTGGTTTCGGTCGGGGTGAGACGACGCCTGGTCTGGCGTAAGGGTACCTGCAGCAACCTGAGCATCAATCATCGGAGCCATCGAATGGTCTTCGTTGATTTGGCTGAGGGTACGGTCGCGATAGAGATATAGGGGGCTGTCGCCAATCGAAATCCAGAAGACGCGCTTTTCCAGCAGCAAAACTCCCAACATGGTTGATCCCATGTTGAAATCTTCACCCTGCTCCTCGCAGTAAGTCGAAATCGCGGCATTTGCCTGCATGGCTGCCAAGGGTAAGGCGTCGATCAGCGCAGTCTCAGCCGGAGCGTCTGCTTCAAGTTCGGTATCCAGTGCATCGCGCCAGGCTTTGACTACCAGTTCAGATGCCACTTCTCCTGCCGCATGCCCACCCATTCCGTCCGCGACGATGACATAGCCCGCATCCGCCGCGTCGAACATACGCGACGCGACCGCGTCTTCCTGCGTGTCGCGCTGACCCTGATCCAGGATCAGCGCAAGATCATATGCTGGGGTCGCCAGCATCAATTAAACATCCCGCCAATCAAAGCCGTCATCGCAGAAGGCTGCAAAACGGATTGAGGTTTCACTGATCCGGATAAGATCGCCTGTGGAGAGTGGAACCGTGCTGAGAACGGGTTTGCCGTTCAGGCGCACCAGATTGGCCTTGCCGCCATGGCCCAGATAGCATTTGCGGTCTTCCGGGTCATAGGCAATTACCGCATGGTTGCTGCGGGAAATCCCAGTGTCGCCAAAGTCCAGCTGGATCGCCTGGTCATCATTACGCCCAATCTGCATCAGGCCTTCTGTCAGCGTAACGCTGGAACCGCGGCCGGGGCCGGAAGTTACAACAAGCCATCCTACCGGGAATGTCGCCTGCGCGGTCTCGGTCTTGGCCATAGCCACCGGCTCGGCTGTTTCCATCAGGTCCTGAACATGCGTATCCGCGCGCTCGAAGCCCAGGAAGGTGGTTTTCACACGGCTGCGTCTGTCTTCTTTTGCCGCAGGAGCAGGCTGAGGTTGTGCCTCGACCTCCGGGGCAGAAGGCGCTTCTGGTTCCGGATCAACTGTCTCGACGACTACGTCTACGACCGGTTCTTCCATCGCCATTTCAGGCGCGGGATCTTCAATCGTGGCTGTCAGTTCTTCGGTTGACACATGCAGTGTCACAACCGGTTCGTCGTCCTTTGGGTCGGCATCAACTGTAACCTCGGTGGCGCTTTGCACTTCGGCGACCACTTCCTCGACGATAATCTCATCGGCAGTGGCTTGTTCAGCTTCGGAGAACACCGGCATCCTGCCTTCGGGTAATAGTTCTTCGCTTTCATCGTAGCTATCAGCAGCAATGTTGCCGCCTGCCAGTGCATTACGAAGTGCGTTGAAATCCGCAATCGGTTCAGCGTTATCAGACTCAGGTGACGCGACCTCCTCGGTTTCGGTCTCTTGAGGTTTGCCGGCACCTTCGAGAAGCCGGCTAAGGGGGCTTTTATATTTAAACATGGTGTCGACACCTTTGTTTCTTGGCACAGGAACTACGTCCCATGGGGCTGCTACTCACCTCTGCACGTTCGGTACACAGGCACTGATGATTGGGAACAAAAAAACTCATTTACCTTCTGCGACGGGCCGGTCCCCGTCAGAGTGATGGCTTTCGCTTCACTCTCAGCAAACACACACAGGCAGATCACAATCAGACCGGATCATTACTCCTGTACCAGGGGCATAACCGCACCCGTTTCAGTACCGTTACGCAGAACTGTAAAGCGGGCTTCGGGCTGGTTTTCAGAAACAAGGAGCTGCAAAAGCGCGTCCAGCCCTTCAGGGTTGGTAATGTTCTGACCGGTATGATTTTCCGAGATCAGTACATCGCCTTTGCGCAGGCTGCCTGCTGCGGGTGCGTCTGGTGCAGTGTCAACAACAGTTGCCCAGCCGTTTCCATTGCTGTTCCTGATAGTGAACACATAACCATTCTCGAGACCCAACATGCGAATGGCGGGCAGGGCCAGCAATCCGTTCTGCGCACGGGTTTTTCCGAGTTCCCGATAACGGGCAGTGATGCGGATATACCCATCCGGATCGACCTTCAGGTCATCCAAAATCTGGGCGGCAAAACTTGCATCTGCCTGGACCGGCACTCCATTTACAGTATAAATTGACGCCCCATGCTGCACCCATTCTCCGATCACGGAAGTATCCAGCGTGGGGTCAATGCCGGTCACGACAACGACGCTGCCAGTCGAGGCGCGGCGTTTCGAGGTCTGGAACGGTATTTCCACATCCCAATGAGAATACGCAATCTGCGTTTCTGCCGGTTGGCCAGCAGCAGCGCTGATTTCTACCGGGTCGGCAGCAACAGGGGCTGCCTCGACAGGTTGCGCTTCGGCGTTTTGCGCCGTGAGGGTATCCGTCTGCTCAACAGGTTCTGTGCTTGCGACTTCTTGTTCTGGTGCTTCAGCTTCCGCAGCGGCCGGTCCTGCCGTTTCCACGGCCTCTTCCGCAGCGGCCGGTGCCGCCGTTTCCACGACTTCTTCCGGCTGTTCCGAGGCTGGTGCCTCTGTCTCGGTCACCTGGACCGGCGCTGCTGTCGGTTCGGGGGTTTCTTCGCTGCCACTGAACAAAACGAATCCGCCTGCAGCCAAGGCAACCACCACCGCAGCAGCGCCTGCGATGACTTTACCGCTGCCGCCTGATCCGTTCTTGACGATCGTGTCGACCGCAACCGCGGCCTCTTCTTTTTGTGCAAACTTGGCCAGATCGCCCTCTGACTTATCCTCATTACCCAGGGCAATGTCAGGGTTCCCAGCCAACAAGGCAGTCACCACCGCCTCGGCATTTTCACTTTCGGCTTTGATCCGGGCTTGCTCTTCGACTTCGTCCTTACGGTCCATCGCCACGATGACCGAGACCGGACGATAGGCGAAGGAGTCAAACATGACGCCGGGACCACGGAACATCCGCAGCCAATCCAGGGCCGTTTGCAGACGATCTGTTGCGTGAACTTCCATCGCTTTGTCGACCGCTTCAAGGAACCCATCGGGATAGCCGCTGTACTGACCTGCGAGGGGCGTATAGGGATCATCCTGGCCATTGTTGAAGGCATTCAGTCGGGTTTGCCCGTCGATCGGACGTTCGCCACTGATGGCGTGATAAAGCGTCGCCGCGAGAACATAGAGGTCGCTGCTGGGTCCCTGATCTGCGCCGCGTACATAGAATTCGTGCGGGGAATAGCCGTCTTTGATAACGCGCAAAGTCAACAGGGCAGCAGATTGATTGGCTGCCTGTTCGCGCGCGGCACCAAAGTCGATGAGGACCGGGTCTCCGTTTTGGTCAATCAGAATATTGTCCGGTGAGATATCGCGATGCAGCATTCCGCTTTGGTGGATGAACGAAACGGCCGACAGCATTTTCTCGGTGACTTGGACAATGAAATCCGGGCCCGCGTCGTTTTCGGGGTTCTCGGAATAATCCAGAAGATCGCAACCCCGGATCAGGTCCATTGCGATATACGCCGTGTCGTTGTCTTCAAAGACCTGATGTACGTCAACGATATTGGGATGAACCAGTCGGGCGTGATTGCGGGCTTCCTGAATGAACAGGTCGATGATCGCGCGCAGATCTTCTTTGTGGTCGGGATTGATGGGTTCAACCGCGTCACCATTCCGACGGCACAGAGCGCCTGGATAGCACTCTTTGATCACGACATCGCGTTCTAGGCTGTCGCGGGCCAGGTAGGTAATCCCAAACCCGCCATTGCTGAGGAAACGAAGAATCTCATACTGCCCGCGCAACAGCTTTGCGCCAGGTTCAAGTCCTTCAATCTTAGGTTCGTCGTGCGTTGCACCGACAGCCTGGTTATGGCTCATTTCATTCCGCCCGTTCTAATCGTTTTGCGGCAAAAAACCTGGGCAAATAGCCCGCAAACACACAACCAAAAACAACCGCAGGACACTCAAGTCGGTTAGACGATTCAAATTTGACTTTATTGGGGCCGCCTGATGGCTTCACTAAGGATCGTTTTTGCGATTGATCTATATGTAGTGTATATTTGGCAATTTATACTACATATAGAAATATATTGTGATAAAATCGAAAGCTAAAAACAAATTCTTAAGGATTGGTCTACAATTTCGAAACAATAGATTCGTAGGAATCGCATCTACGATTCGCGGAATTTCCGCTCAGCCTTGAGCGGAAATTTCAGGTTCCGGTCTTTGGCTGTGCCGATTCAACCCGGCTGCCGGCCCAAGCAAGGTTGTCACTCAGCTGTGCCAGGATGCTAATCGCATCCTTCAGTGGCGCAACGCCGCTTTCGAACTGAAGCAAAAGCAACAAGTCCGTGGCCTTTTCGAACTCACCCGGAATCCAATCCGCCGTCGGGTCAATCTCGCCATCGTTTTCCAGGCGCTCGGCAAAGTCCTCAACGATTTCCTGACAGCTTTGCAGGAAAGCCGCTGGCTCCATATTTGAGGTTTCCCGCAGGTCTTCATAGATACTTGCAATCGCGGCAAGCCAGTCTTCCAGGATCGGATTGTCGATAGGGGGTAGCACGTTTTCCAGCGTGGTCTGCATAGAGGGCGCGTCGAGGGCGGCTATGTCCGGCACCTGAACGTCAATCGATTTCAGATAGGGCAGAAAGTGCTGTTCCAGATCTTCGCGCGCCGAACTCAGGTCTGCCTGTCGCCGGTTCGAAGCAATATCAAGCACCTGCTCGGCCAGCCCCTGTCCACCGCAGGTTTCCCAAAGGGCGAAATCCGGTTCTGGCTCTTGCGCCATGGCACGGACAGCCACTGGGGTGCCGATCGGCACAACCGAGCGGAACATATTGCGCTTTTCTTTGTTCAAGCGAGCCAACACCCGGTCAAGCGCGTCGCGTACCGGAGGCAAATCTGTATGTGTCACAGCCAATATGCTGTTTGCTCGCAACTCTTCCGGAACCTTAGCCCAAAGATGGCGTTCCGTTTCCCGCCATGCATTTGTGCCGTTGGTGCACCAGATCGCGCAATCAACAAATTTAAGCAGATCGAGCGTCGGTTTATAGGTATCATCCAAAGCGCCTGACCCAGGCAGATCGTAGAGCGATATCTCTTGCAGGGCAGGGGTGTTCAATCCAACAGAGATAAAGTCGGGTTCGTCTTTGGCGGCTTTTTCAAGTGCAATTCCAGAATAGACCTTAGGTTCCCGGTCCCACCACCCGACAGTTGTTTCGGGGGTTTCGGAATATGCCACAATAACGAGCGGCAGTTTCAGATGCTGCGGCCCGGTAGGCAGAATATCTGCCCCGGCCAACATGTTGGCCAGGCTGGATTTTCCCGCCCCAAATTCTCCGGCGAATCCAATATTGACCGCGTTTGACAAGCGTTCGGCATGCGCCAAGGCGCGGGCGCGCATATCTTCGAGCGCCACGTCGCTCGGCAGGCTTTCGGTCGCGGTCAGAAAGCGCTCGAGCTGCCTCACTTCCTTGTCGGTTCCGGGAAATTCGATCATTCCGCTGCCTCTGCTAGTATTTCATCTGTTTGATGCTGGCTGAATAGGGTGCCCAGCTCGTCAGAAATATGTTGTGCGTGGTTGAAGGCGGCTTGCGCCTCGGCCCGGGCATTTGTTTCGCCGGTTCCGGCACGATGTTCAAGATGTGTGGCGAGCAGGGCCAGATAATGGTCCAGCACGGTATTAAGCCGCTCGGTCAAATCACCGCGGGCGGTATCCACCAGATCATCTCCGATCATCTCAAACTCCTGAACGATCATGCGTTCGGCACGGGACACGACACTTTTACGCGAAATCAGCCGGGACAACCAGTTTACCCGAAGTTCGACAGTGATGCCACGGGTCAAAGCGGACGTGTCCGGACGGAACCAGCGAACTGCGCTGGTATTCATCCGGTTGTCGGTTGCGTCCTGCCAGCCGGGCAGAGCCCGCAGCGTGGCATTGCTTTGCATGTCGATTGCGTAGAGCTCGCTCAGCATTCTTTGGCGGACAACTTGGGTGGCCCCCTGAACAAGTTCGCGCATGCGGTCACGCAGCGGCGTGAAATTCAGCTCGGTTTCTCCGGTTTTAGACAACAGCGGAGAATCTCCGTTCGGGCCGCGAACAACGCCCGACACGGCCTCGGCCACGGTGTCATCCATTACGCCTCTCAGGTTGGCCAGGACTTCATCCATTTCGTCAATGATCTTGGTGGTCTTGTCGCTGACCGAGTTCCGCAGATCGGCCAATATCCTGTTGTTTTCACCAGCGTCTTCTGCCGAGGTTGTTGTGTCGTTCTCGATCGCGCGCAGATGCGCTTTGGACCGGTCCAATTCACCTTGGGCAAAGCTGTTGAGATGCTGCCAGGCCATACGCAGTTGTTCATCGCGCGGGCCTTCTGTCAGCGCTCGGGTCACATGCCGGCGCAGATCGGGCAACCCGGAGGCGATCATAGCGGCAAAGCGCAAAACACCTTCGCGGCTGATCGGGCCGGGGCCTTGTTTGATCTCTTCGACACCGTCCAGATATTGCTTCATCTGATCGGGGTGCGCGCGCAGCCAGGCCAGGACATCGTCGTGATTGATACCGGCTTCGTCACCGGTCAGGGCGTAATGCGCCCATTGGGCACTGCCGGTCAGCACGTCAATGTTCGAGTTCCCAAGCGCCTTCTCAAGCCCGTCCAGAACATCGGCCCGCACCTTGAACGCATCTTCGGCACCATTTCCCAATTCGTCCACGCGGTTGATAAAAACCACGATCTGGCCCAGCTCCAGCGCTTGCATTAGGCGGAACAGTTTCAAGTCCGCCCGAGAAAGCGCCTGATGCGCCGACAGGACAACCACAAAAAAGTCGGACTCTTTGAGGTATTGACGAGAGATCTCTTCGCGGATCAGCAGAGGGTCATTTACACCGGGTGTATCGGTGACCGTAAGCGGAAATGGGAAATGTCCGATGTCAAAATAGACCTCGGCCTTTCGGGTGATGTCGCTGTAAAGGCCCCGGTCCGATGCCGGATCATGTGTCCCACCCTCGGTCGGGTCATCGCCTGCGCAAACATAACGTGCCAAATCATCCGAATTCAGGTCTTCCAGATCATGATGTTGGCCCAGCAGCTGTTCATAGCTATCGCCCAGCCGAAGCTTGGCGCGGGTCTTCATTGCGTCGACCTGTTCTTCGATCATCTCGCGCTTATAACTGTCCTCATCATCGGGGAACATGTTGCGCAGCTCTTCGCCTTCGGCAATCAGGGACTGCCACTGACGGTTGTCGAAGAAATGGAACTCGGCACCTTGCGTCCGGCCCGACGGGTGGCCGAAATGCATATCAGTGATTACGGTTGTCCAAGGGTTCACATCCGACGGCAGATATTCGGCCTGTCCGGTAAAACCATTGATCAGTCGGGATTTGCCGGCCTTGATCTGACCAACAAAAGCAATCGAGGGCTTCAGGTTCGAAAGATCACCAATGATCCGAGAGATAAACTGCCCGGTTTCGTCATTGCTGACGCCTTTCATCTCGTTGGCTATACGAAGTAACTCGCGACGATTATTCTCACTCATAACACATACCCTGACTACTTAATTTCACGGATCGAATTCGTTGAAAAATTGAACTGTTGGCACCGGATCATTTTTCCGATCCCGTAACTGATTTCCAAAGGTTTACGACGGCTCCCAGTTTGCGCGCTTCATGAATGGCCAGCGCAAATTGTGACACGTCATGCAGAACGGCAAGCGCATCCCCTTTGCCCCCTGAAGGCCGCATTACAATCAGCTGAGGATGATCCAGCGCGGTGGCGGCGTCACCGTCCCACCCAACAAGATCCTGTGCAAACTGACGAAGCAGATCCTGATCGGCGTGCATGGGTTGCCCGACGTCGCATACCCCTTCGAGCCGCGATATGGCTGCACCGTCCACGGTGACTTCGGCGCGTCCCAATGCGAACCGTTCAGCGCCATCAAAAAACGCGCTGGCAATGGTTCCGGCTGTCGCCCCGGCGGCGGACGCTGGAATATCTGTTTCTTGCGGGGCAGGTGTGTCGGGAACCAAAGAAACGACCGTCTCGGGCGGCAGATCGATGGTGCCGCAAGCCTTTGCAATCTCGCTGAAAGTCACACCGACATCATCAACCTCAAGCGCTGTGTCCGGCTGCAGAGAAAGCAGCTCCAACGGGGCAGGGGCTGCTGCAATATCGGACACCAATTCGGCCAAGCGAGTCGCAAGCTCTTCACGCGGAGTAGTTTCAAAATCCGGTATCATGCCCGAGCGGACCCGGAAAACATCAGTTACCCGCGAGCTGTTGACCTCCATTGCCAGACAATCGCCATTGGCCGCGGTAAATTCCAGCCGACGCGGCAAAATGGTACCGCGAATTGTACGCAGGATCTTTTCACGACGAATCTCAGTCGTCTCAGCAGCTAATGTAACCGTCGGATTCAAACGGGCGACCGACAACCGCCCGATGTCTTCGAGCATGTCCAGTATGTCAGTATCCATCATGCCGTGACCCCCTCTGGTCCCGTTATACAGCGGCCGTAACCGGCCCCAGGCTTATGTGCGATTTAGTAAGCGCCAGCCCCACATTGGCACTGTCGCGACAGATGTAGCAGACAACATGGTCCGGGTAGTCCGGGGTCCGCAGGAAAATATTCAGCCGATCCTTTGAAAACACTGCGATTTCGCCAAACCCAGGATTTTCCGTATCGTCGGCGTCGGTCGAACGCAGCAGATTCTCAAACGCGATCACACCGCGCCCCTGAAAAAGGTTGGCCACCGCTATGGCCAGAGTGTCCAACGCTTCGGCACTTTCCGAGTCTGTGACATGGGTGCCTAGCAACATACCTGTCTTCATGTCGACATACCCGGCTGCTATGCAGTCGGGTATGGTCGCCATCGCATCGTTTAATGCTGTTTCGATAGACATCAGTTGCCCTGTCTCCTAGGTTTCTCACCGCTAAAGTACATGTCGTTCAACACCCGTGTCTTCAGAGGTATTGGCCATGGGCCTTACCGCGTTATCTGATTTTCGCGCATTGTGTTCGGCCGTGATTTGGTCAAACTCCTCAAGAAATGCTTGAAATACCTTCTTCAACGCTTCTGGGTTGGTGGGCATGTCTTCGCCATCCGTGACCTCGCGCCACATCGCCGCCGCGCTAAGCGGGGTGTCGACGGACACGTTCACAATGTCTTCAAACGAGCCCGCGATTTCCGGTCTGCTCTCTGGCAGGGCGACAACCTGAGTGTTCACCAGGCCATTGGTTTCCGGCTCTGGTTCGAACTCATCCTCGGCATCATCCGATTGTTCAGCCATCAACGCTGTGATCGAGGATACGGAAAGTTCGACCGGGGTTTCTTCCGGCTCTGCCTGAGTGGTCTCTTCGGGCTCCGGAACATCTGTAAGCTGGTCCTCCAAAGAGGCCATGAATGTGTCAGCTTCGTCTTCGTCACTGAACAGGTTTTCTTCTTCAGCAACTTCGACTTCCGCAGAAAGTGGCTGAACTTCCACAAAGTCAGTTTCATCAATGACGGATACGGCCTGTGGGTCTGTTTCATCATCCTCGGTAGGAGCAACGGACAGATCGGCAACGTCCGAGTCCTCGGGAGTGGTCTCCCGGAAGAACGCCCGCAATTCGTCTTCTTTTTCTTCTTTTACGATCTCGGCGCCCGAGGTCATGTCGGCGCGCAGACGTTCGGCCTCTTGTGGGTCAATGCGCGGGGCACGTTCAACCTCATCAGGGCGCAGTTCGACCCGGGCAGGGCGCACGGGGAATTGTGTCACCACCTCGGGCTCTGTTCCCTCATGCAGCGGATTTACCAGCTTCAGCGGAGCGGTTCCCTGTACATTCGAGAAATTGCGCCGCGGGCGCAGCGGGTGTACCTGAGGAGCATCGGACAAGCTGGTGTCAATTTGATAACGCGCCAGCTGATGAGCGCGGCTGTCCATGATCAGTTCTGTGATTTCCAGGAAGCTGTCGACCATCTTGCCACCGCCACTGCGGGTCCACAATTCGGCGTCCCCGCTTTTGTCGCGGGCCATGATGGCATCACGGGCTGAAAACAGGATCGAACGGTTGAACAGGTGACCTGCTTCGCGGTTCACACGACGAAGGACCTTTTGGCGATCCTTGACATCCAAAACGTCTGCACGTGTGACCAGCAGCAATGAATTGTGTTGCAACCGTTCGGGCAGGGAAACCCAGGTTGCCCGTTCCGTTTCGCGCCATGCCTGCGTGGCGTGCGTACACCAAATAACGCCATTTGCCTGACCGACAGCCCGTCGCCAGACATCAGTAGAAATCTTGGGGTCGGAAATACCCGGAGTGTCGATCAGGTCGACGGCTTCAAGAATGTCGGATTCCAGAAATATGCGAATAAACTGGGCATCATTCACCCCGACTTGTTCCAGCTGGTCCAGGTCAATGTTTTCGCGAGTTCCGTCAGGGCGTTGTACATAGGCCGACCTTCTACCCCAGCTGAACCAAACTGGTGGCAGCTGTGTGGCTGTAACCTGTGTAGGCAGTGCCTCCGAGCGCAGCAGAAAGTTCATCAAGGTTGATTTGCCGGCGCTGAATTCCCCCATAAGTGCGAAAACAGGTTTCCTGCGGGACCATTTCTCAATGCGGTCCCATGCTTTTGAAGAGACGAAGCGGGTTTGTGAATCTTTTGCCATATCGCTACTTATGCTGCCTCGTTACTAAGATCTTTCAGAATATCGCCGAGGATATCGTCGCGGGATTTCTGAGGGGCCAGCCCCTCCATCAGCGCTGCACTGCGAACGGGGTCCTTTTCGGCCGAGGCCGAAATGTTCAACAGAGTCTCCTTTTGCTCGCGCATAAAGTCGGAAAGGGCGGCGCGGACATTTTCAAGAACGGCTGCAATCTGGTTTTCTTCGATATCCTTGGTGATCGAATTCGCCTCTGATGTGATCAGGCGCGTATAATCCGCCGCATAGGCCTCGAAACCATTGCGGCGTTGCCACCAGCGGCGCCACCATGTGCTTTGCAAGTCCAGGGCAATCGTACGTCCGATACCCAGTGGAGGTGGTACCCGCGGGACGATTGGTGCCTCGATGCTGAACTCTCCCAGATGGTTGCCCAGCAAGCTTTGATACAACGCTTCGATGTCAGCGGCTGCCGCTGAATACAACGCACCAACTTCTTTGCGCATAGACCGGGCAAAGCTAAAATAGGCCGCTTTTTGCAAGGTCCGCAGCCCGGCAGGATCGTACTGCCACGTTCCTTGCTCGCCATTTTGCTCAAGATGCGCGATCAGAGAATCGGTGGCACGTTTAACAAAGTTGGCTTCGGCCGAGTTCAGACGCTCAAGCACTTTCGCGCGCAAGGAAGCAGTAAGCTCAGTGGCCTTCTTTTCATATTCTGCGTTGACCTCGGCCACGGCGTCTTCGGGTGCTACCCCGTTCAGCTCTCGCACGATCCCTTCGCTGTCGGATAGTTTTTTGGCCACGGCGGTCGCCCGGATCTGACTGGCGATGTTGCGCGCCCGGTGGCGTACACGGTCCAGAAGTCGAGTTCCTGCGCCTTCGGCAATGCGTTCATTCATCGCCAGCAATAGGTCGGGCAAACCGGACAACGCCCAAATCTTGTCCAGTGACGGGGCTTGATCGCCAAACCCGGCCGCCAGATAGAACGTGTTAAGGGCTTTCCGGGATTCCTCAGACAGAATATCGGGATTGCCAGTTATCGCGGCCTCGGCCCACAGGGCGCTGCCGAACACGACACTTGCCTTGGTGTCGATATTGTTCTGTTTCAGCGTGTCCAGAATCCGATCCCGAATCTCAGGAACCTGAGTGACCGGATCTGCAAGTTCGTCAATTCGGTTAACAAACAGGATAATCTGACGATTTTCGAACTGAGCGATGATCCGCATCAGCGCCATGTCCATTGTGGTCAGAGCCTGACTGGCTGCAAGAACCACAATGCAGACTTCGGACCCGCGCAGGCTGCGCAGGGTGATCTGTTCACGCACCATAAACGTATCGTTTACACCCGGTGTGTCGCACAGCTTGAGGGAAATCGGGTACTGGGGGATGTCCATGTACAGCTCAGCCGACTTTGTCACATCCGCAAAACGACCGGTCTTGGGGTTGATGTCCGGGTCGTCTTCATCACCCAGACACACATACCTTTGGATCAGTTCCTCATCGAAATAGTCGTATTGATGGCTTTGCCCCAGAATCAGGTCGAAATGCTTACCCAGTCGTTCCTCGGACTTAGCTTTCATTTCGCCGATCTGACGGCGGATATCGTCCATTTCATCGTCGGCGCCGGCCCGATTGGCCAGCTCTCCCAGCCGGCCGCCGCCAACCATCAGATTGTCCCATTCCTCTTGTTCGAAGAAAGTGAACCGGGATTTTGTATCACCCTGGGTTCTGGTGTTGATGTTCAGCGTGGTAACCACAGAGGTCCAGGGGTTCACATCCGAAGGCAGCAGGGCAGGGCGTGCGGACAGAATGTTCACAAGCGAAGATTTTCCCGCCTTGACCTGACCGACCAGCGTGACGCTGGCAGTGAAATTCTCCATGCGTGTCTTGAGCGTCGCAAGACGTGCCGAGGAGCGCGCGTCCGCCACCTCTGTCAGTTGGTCAATCTGTGTCGTCAATGCCGACATGGCCGAAGTCATTGGGGTCAGCGCTTCGTTTCCAACAGACAAAAGATGATCGTTACGCGCCATGGTTAGCCTCCGGTTCCTGTAGCGGCGATATGAGGTTCGATCTGCCCGTGAGGTGCGCTAGTCAGCGTATCAATCCGGGCGATCAGGTTCAGGGCGTTGCCCAAAATTGCGGCTTCGGCGCTTGGTGTGATCGATTCATATGCGCGGGCATCGGCCAGCACTTCGATCGAGCTGAAGCAGTCGCTATTTTCCAGGCACGCAACACTGCGCCCTGTTGGGAAACCCTGGGATTTGACCTCGGGCAGGGGCATTCGGGAATTGGCAAGCAAATAATGCCCGCCAGAATGCGTACGCAGCGAGATGCCAAACCCGGTATTCGGGTGTTCGCGATTCAGGGTTTTGAGTTCACCAAGAAAACTTTCGCGTGCAAGACCAATCGCGTCTTGCTCGGCAGATGCAGAGTTCATCATGTTGGTCACGGTAAAGACCCTTGTACTGGAGTTGAGCGAACGAACTGGTAAGACGCCCGAAGGCAAAAGACTCATTAACTCCTTTCCACCCATCAACTACTGGCAAGGCGGTCTTATTTTGACGCGAATAAGATTTTTTGGCGTTTGAATTGTGGCGCAAGTATGGCTGCGGAGTTGCCGGGGCCCACTACTAAACTAAAAAGCGTATAAAAATATGAGCATATCAGCTGAAGTTCACAGCGAGCCGAATTTGATAACTGACCCCTAAATGGGGTGTAACTATTTATTAAATTATAGTTTTACATACATGCGGTCAGCTCCATATTTGGCAAAATCTTGTCATGAGACAGAATCCATCGCCCAAACAAAGTGCGCTTTCGGGAAAGGCAACAACAACACGGCACAACGTGAGGGTGTTTAAATTTGGCAGGTTCATCAATGGTGAATTTTAACAGGACGCTATGTTTCACAAAGTCTTTTTTGGGTCTGCCTGGTCTACGAGATTTCTGTTTTAGGCGGCGTCAGGCAAAGCTTGGTCAGCTGCAAGCCCATTGGCCTTTCCGGTCGGTGTGGTCGTGCGGTCTTTCATATGTTTTCGGGTTGTGTGGTGCCTCTGAGCAGAGGTTGGGTTTGTTCTGAAACGGGCATCAATATTCTTCGTGTAAACTACAATTTCCCTCTCGCACTCGTTCAAAAGCTTTGCTATTGAGCGGCATTCCGGCAGCTGCTGCTGGTCGTGCGGGTGTGGCGAAATTGGTAGACGCACCAGATTTAGGTTCTGGCGCCGTAAGGCGTGGGGGTTCAAGTCCCTCCACCCGCACCATAGTTCTGTGTATTGCATTGATTATATTTTATAAATTAGACCCAATAGAACAACTTTCCCGATTGCCCTGGGACCTTCGCACGAAAGAAGGCGCGCTTCTGACAGCTTTTCGAGACATTTTGGGTTTCCGGTCTAGCAATAAATGCCGCAGAATGAAGATTATGTTAAAATAGTGCGACATCCTTTGATTATCGTTGCTGCAATTCGATTCTAGGTGCTGGCTGCTGGACACAGTTGGTTCAGCCCGCGCTTATCATTGTCCAGCAAGTAGATTGTCGTGTTGAGACAATTATGGGCGGCAGAGTTGACCCATATGAAATCATCCCCCATCCTGAGCTGATCCGGTCACCGGCATGTATTTTCGCCTGGTGGCCAATTTCTTTTGTTTTTGGCAAGGTTGCATCATGTCTGACGTATCGGAAAAGCAATATGTGCTTGATACTCATCGCCTGCGAAGCCCCAGCCAAACATTGGAAATCGTAACGCCCTATTTGCGTGAAATGGGCATTACTCGAATAGCGAACTTAACCGGCCTGGATCGTATCGGATTGCCCACGGTCATGGTTGCGCGCCCGAATTCACGATCGGTTTCGGTGTCGCTCGGCAAAGGATTGTCAGTCCCGGCCGCGCAAGCGTCGGGGGTTATGGAAGCGATCGAAAGCTGGCACGCGGAACGGGTAACGGCGCCTCAACGTCTGGCACGATTTACCGATATAGCGCGCGATGCGCCGGTGGTGGATGTTGATAAGCTGCCTCGGGTGACTGGTGGCCGATTTGATCCTGATGCGAACAGATTGTGGGTAGAGGGTCGGGATTTGAATTCCGCTTGCGCCCGTTGGGTTCCAATGGAGATGGTCGATACCGATTATACGTCTTTGCCGATGGGTGGGCAGGTTGCTTTTCCCAGAACGACAAACGGTTTGGCATCCGGCAACAACCTGTTTGAAGCCAGTTGCCATGCGATCTTTGAACTCATCGAACGCGATGCCACCACACTGTGGCAATTTCAGTCCGCGCCAGCACGGATCCACCCAGACACTATCGATGATGACAGGTGCAAGGACGCAATAAGCATGATTGAGGCGGCGGGCCTGAACCTGGGCATCTGGGACACCACCTCGGACATCGGAATCGCCTGTTTCCGCTGTACGATCAGCGAGCCGGACGGGCAGAACGGCCACATCGGTATCGGTGATGGCTGCCATCCAGATCGCGCCATCGCTTTGTTGCGGGCCCTGACCGAAGCGGCACAAACCCGCCTCACCTATATCTCTGGCGCACGTGATGATCTGGACCCAGAAGAGTTTACTGACCAGGCGCAGACCGAAAGATGTGCCTATATTCGCAATCAGATTGACAGCTCGGACGCGACGCAGGATTTTTCGAATACTCCGACATATGCCACCGGTTCATTCCAAGAGGATTTGAACTTGCTGACTACCCGCCTCGAAACTGTAGGTATTTCGCAGGTGATCACGGTCGATCTATCGCGCCCGGAATATGAGATCGCCGTTGTCCGAGCTGTCATACCGGGGCTTGAAGCGCCTCATGACGACCCCGATTATATCGCCGGGGAACGCGCGCAGCGTGTAATGGAAACATACTGATGAGTGTCGTTATTTTTGTGGGCCCGACGTTGACTGCCGATGCTGTGGCCCAATGTTTGGACCCTGTGATCTTGCCCCCGGTCCGGCAGGGGGACGTATATCGCGTGGCACGTGATCGTCCGCGTGCGATCGGGATAATAGACGGCTTTTTTGAGGGCGTCCCGTCGGTCTGGCACAAAGAGATTCTTTGGGCGATGGATCAGGGAATCCCCGTTTATGGCAGTGCCAGCATGGGTGCTTTGCGCGCGGCAGAGTTGGCTGATTTCGGTATGATCGGCGTGGGTCGAATCTTTGAGGATTTCTACAGCCAAACCCTGCAGGATGACGACGAAGTTGCGGTCCTGCACAGCCCAGCAGAATTGGGCTATTTGCCATTGAGCGAGCCCATGGTCTCGGTCCGAGCAACGGTTGAGGAGGCGCAAAATCTAGGCATGTTGGTCGATGAACGTGCCGCAGAGGCTCTGCGGATTGCCAAAGGCATGAACTATCGTCAGCGCAGTTGGCCCAACATAATTGACGCGTTGAACGGGCTTTCTGATATCCAGGGCTTTGTGGACTGGCTGCCAAACGGCAAGGTTGATGCAAAAGCGCGTGATGCCGTTGAGATGCTTGGGCGTATGGCCGAAGATCTGGCAAACGACCTTCCCTTCCCGGCGACGCAGCAACCGACCGAAGAAACGCTGATGTGGAAAGGGCTGCGTGCCCGAGTGGATGCCGATCAGAAGGCCGATCAGGCGGTTATCGACGAAGTCAGGCTGAACCCGGACATGTATACGCGGCTGCGTGAACGGGCCGCGCTGACACTGCTAGCGCGGGAAGAGGCTGATCGGCGGGATGAGGAACCTGACCGCCCTGCCCTGATGGCACAAATGGATGCGCACCGGCAAAAAGCCGGCCTGTCGCGCCGCGCCGCTTTGATGGCATGGCTGGACGAGAATGATCTGAGTGTCGAGGAATACGAGGCGATGCTGGCCGATGCCGCTCGGGTGCACGGCCACATTACCTCTCGGGCTTCGGTCCTTGAGTCATCGCTTTTGCGCGAGTTGCGCCGTGACGGGAGCTATGCCGAATTGCGGGATCGTGCCCATCGCAAGGCACAAAGGGGAGCTGAATCATTGACTGCCCGAGGCGGTCCCGCAAGCAGGCGCCTACCTATGGTTATGTGGTATTTTGAAACACAGCTTGACCAACCAGTGCCGGATGATCTTGAATCATATGCAGTTTCACTTGGATTGGCCGGGCGGGAAGCATTTTTTGATTTGATAGAAGCAGAGTATTTGTTTTGTCACGCGGATGCCGGATTAAATAGTACCGTTGACTAGCCGCCCCAAGGCGGATCCGAGGCGTGGCCTGAAAGGGGGGTATTGTGAACTTACCAGATCACCTTGATGAAGAAGAGCCTGGAACGCGATTTCTGCTGTATCCGCAATCCCCTTTTCTGGAAGAGGACCCACAGCTTGAGCTAGTCGAAATATCGGCCCCGCAGGGCAGTATCGGCCCAGGTCCATCGGGTCCGCGCATGTACACGGTTAACCCTGTCGGAAAGACTACACCCTATGGGGCCATCGTGCCCGGACCGGATGGTCCGGGAATGTATCTGCCGCCCTGGAACGGATATATCCATCCCCCTGCAATGCCTGATGAGTTCGGTAACTTTATCCATATTGGCCCGTCGGACCCGGCTTTTGAGGCAGCGCATCTGTTTGGCTCGGCGCATTTCACGATGGACGTCTGGCAGGGCTATTTTGACCGACCAATCCCATGGCATTTCGCCCGCGATTTTGACCGGCTGGAACTGTCGCTGCTGCCAAGCCTGGACAATGCGCATATCGGTTGGGGTTTCCTTGAAACCGGGGGCACCCACGAACACGGGGACGAATATCGCCCCTACAGCCTGAATTTCGACGTGGTCGCACATGAAATCGGCCACTCAATCATTTACAGCGTCGTGGGCATGCCCACCGACGGAGATGTCTCGGGTGAATATTACGGGTTCCATGAATCAGCCGCCGATATGGTGGCGCTTCTGGCCTCTTTGCATTTTGGCTCGGTGGTAGAGGCGCTGTTGGAAAACACCAAAGGCAATCTCTACAGCTTCAACCGGCTGAATCGCTTTGCCGAGCTTTCGGAAAATGCACAGATCAGAACGGCCGCAAACAACCGGTCACTATCGGAATTCGCTGCCGGATGGTCCAGTGAACATGCACTTTCCGAGCCACTGACAGGTGCAATGTTCGACATTTTGGTGGACATCTATCATGAGCGCCTGTTGGTTCATGACCTTATCACACAGGCCGAGGAAGACCTGTCCGATCAGCTAGAGGATTCACCCGATTACAGCGCGGTCATGCAGGGTATTTTTGACAAGCGATATGCCGAAAACCCTGATGGATTCCGCGTAGCACTTCTTGAGGCGCGCGATTTCCTGGGCACCTATCTGGCCGACGCTTGGAGCATGTTGGACGCCGATATGCTCAGCTATTTCGGTGTGGAAAAGGCCATGCTGGCGGTGGATCAGGAAATTACCGGGGGTGCCTTCCGTCGGATCATCGAAGGTAACTTTCGGATGCGTGATATAGGGGTGGCAACTGCCGGTCCGCGGCTGCCGGACCCCGATGAAGACAGTCACGCACACTCCGTCCGCACGCAGGTTCCAGACTGATGACAGCAAAATTCTTTTTTTTTCGGCAGATTTATGGCATTTAGAGGCGGGGTGATTTTTGAGGAGACACCGATGCGGTCATCCTCGGGATTTAATCGAAGGGGGTTCGGGTGATGAACCCATATTTGGGAGATGAGTTTATGGCGGAATCCTTGCTCAGTTTTTCGGAAGTGTTGATTTACGGCAGAGTTATCGACGATTTGGATTACGACCCTGCGAAAAAGAAAAGCAGAGGCAAAGGCAACAACAAACATCTTGATGAGCAACTCGCGAGCTCAGGAAATGACGAAGCAAAATTTGCCAAGATTTACGGGTTTGCCTATGAAGGCACCTACTACGACCTGCCCGAGCCGGTGATTTTCCTGGTTCACGGCGATGGTCAAGATGTCGCCAAAAAGGGCGAGCCACCAAACCAGGCCTCGCGCGCGCCCACGGATCCTTCGATCGGCGGTGTTGCGGCGGCGGACTATCAGGTCGCTGACGGTATCAAGTTCTGGAGTTATGATAAGTCCGATCAGACCATGCGCATGGATGTCACGACAGGCCAGTTCGAACAGGTTCTTTTAGACCTCTATTTCGGCTTTGACAGCCCTGCTATTAGCGGTGCAAAGGTCAGCGGTGCCAAAGTAAGTGGTGCCAAGGTCAGTGGCGCGAAAGTCAGCGGTGCCAAGGTCAGTGGCGCCAAGGTTAGCGGAGCCAAAGTGCGCGGCGGCGACTGATTTTCGGACAAAGTCAGCAAAGAAGGCGCGGGTTCTCGCGCCTTTTTCCGTTCTAAAATCCCGCTTTTTTCAGCCCTTCGACAAAGTGCTGCGTGTCGTCTTCCAGACGGTCGGGCAGCACCTTGGCCCAGCGTGACAAAGAAAAGTTCGGGTGTGCGGCGCGGTGCTTTTCAGCAATCATGCGTGCCATATCCATGTTGCCCAGCTGCGCATGGCTGGCGGCCAGCATCCGTTGACCCTCGGTCGGATTGTTCATCTTGTTGACGGTTTCGATAACATCTTCATAGCGCCTGAGATTGTAATAGGCGCCGCCGAGGTGCCAGAGATACTGATCCGGAAAGTACGGGTTCAGACGCATGGCCTGTTGCAGATGCGTGATGGCGGTCTCATTTTCCCCCGAATGTGCAAGCGCATCGGCGAAATCCGAATGCATATCCGCATCATTGGGGTTGAGAGCCAAAGCACGTTGGTAAGACTGAAGCGCCGCACTATGTTCCTTGCGATACAGATGGACAAATCCCAGCTCGCCAAATCCCCGTGCGTCTGTTGGGTCCAATTCGATCGACCGCTGTGCCAAAGACAGCGCCTGCTCGAAAGCACTGCCTGGATCTTCGGTCCACGAGTATCGCCAATCCAGATTCAACGTTCGGGACAAGGCGGCGGCGGCACGGGCATAGTTGCCGTCCCGTTCCAGCGCAGATTGATAGAAATTCTGTGCCTTGCGGTTGTCGTTGCGCGTGTATTTGAAGATGTGCTGCTGCCCCTGCAGGACAGAGCCATATGCCTCCAGATCTGAAGGAACGGCCTGAACCATAACTTGGCGCTCATGGGATTCGATCATTACGGCCGTGGCCGCGACGATACATTCAGTCACCTCGTCCAGAATATCAAATATATCGTCAATGTTTCGATCAAACCGCTCACCCCAAATCGTGCGTTCAGTGTTTGCATCGACCAGTTCCGCAGTAATGCGGATTCGACTGGAAGAGCGACGCACACTGCCACGGGCGATATACCGGACATTCAGCTTTCTTGCGGCTTCCTTCGGTGGCATGGACTGCGCCCTGAAGAAGAATGATGAGTTTCGGGCGATGACGAACAGGTTTCTGAATTTGGAAAGGTTCAGAATGATGTCGTCGGTCAGACCATCGGCAATCCAGCCGTCAGACTCATCCCCGCCGCTGATGCTGAACGGTAGCACAGCGACCGACGGAGTGTCCGGGCGTTCCAACAGATCGACAATAGCGTCGGGACGCATGGTGCCCGCCAAAGTAGCACCGGCAACTTCGCTGCGGACACAGTAGGTTGAAACCGGCGAAAGAATGTTCTTCAGATGCTGCGGACCAAGAAATTCGTACCCATACCGCAACCGGTTACAAACCTGATCATACACCGCAGAGCTGACATAGACGCGCTCGGGTTCCGCAATTTCTTGCAATCGCGCTGCAATGTTGACGTTGTCGCCATGAATTCCACGCTCATCTATCAGGATCTCTCCAAGATGGATGCCAACGCGAAACTTGATTTGCTGTTGATCTGATCCTGAATCGTTGTGCTGGGCAGAAATTTGGTGCAGCTCAACACCAAATTCGACCGCGCTGGTCGCTGTTTCAAACAGGGCCAGGATGCCGTCACCGCGCACTTCGACAACACGCCCCTGATAACGGGCGCATGCGGCTTCGATCTGCGATAGAAGTGTCTTCAATGCGTTGTAGGTGTCGAGTTCGTTCTCACTCATCAGGCGAGAATAGCCGACGACATCTGCAAATAAGACTGCACCCAGCTTCTGAGTGATTGATGAATTCGGGTTAACTGTATTCACTGGCGGTACTCGATTCCTGAGTTCTGAACGAACCCTAACTTTTGTATAACAAAAAAAGATTTGAAATGATTGGTAATAACGTCTCTTAGTCCGACCCAGTCTCTTGCGGGGGCCAACACCAGCAATCCGAGGCATTATTGCCAAGCTTAACGATGGTTTCACCGCCCAATTCTTTCGCCAGTGAATTTCGGTTTTCGAACCAATCGCTGCTCAGCAACCCGACCACAACCATATCGTGAAATTGACCATCTGCAAACCAGGCCTGACGCATCGACCCCTCGATCTGGCACCCCAGTCTGGCAACCAAGTCTCTGCTGCTGACATTATCCGCCCTATAATACGACGTCAGCCGGTTCAGCCCCAGTTGTCGAAAGGCGAAATCGGCGACCAAAGCCGTCGCTCTGATACCAACCCCATGGCGGCGCACCGAATGATCGACGAACATCGCAACGACAGCATCGCGATTGATCGGCGATATCCCCTCGAGGCCGCTCATGCCGACCAGTTTTCCCGCCGAATTCTCCACAACGAACCAACACCTGCGGCCGATGGCTGAGCCGGTGAACATGTCGCTCCAGCTTTCCTCTGTCTGTGCAAGATTAAGAGGAATGCGGGACACGCGTTCGAATTTGGCTAAATCCTCTACATTTTGAAACCAAGGCAGAATTGTCTCAAGATCGGATTTTTCCAGGGGACGCAGGACATAGGTCTTGTTGCTGGGCTTTTTTTTCACCGGAATTTCAACCTTCAATAAACATCAAAAAAATAACCCGTAGAGGATAGCATGAAAACGCCACAAACAGAAAAGATGATTGTTGCAACCCAGTAAAACAAAAAAACCGGTCCGCCGATCGGGCGAACCGGTCCGTATTAAGCTGTCAGGCTCTTAGTCGTAAAGAACTGCCGCGATCTTCGGATCGTCAATATTGGAAGCATCGTAATAGTAAAAGCCGGTGTCGATTAGGGCCGGGACTTCTTCGCCTTTCATCGCCGCGACGGCCGCCTTGACCGTTTCATAGCCGATACCAACCGGGTTCTGGGTGATTGCCCCGGTCATCAGACCACTTTTGATCGCGTCTTTTTGGGCTTTGCCGCTGTCATAGCCAATGATGACAAGGCCTTCGGTGCCCAATTCCTGTACCCCGTTCACGACACCAATGGCAGAGCCTTCATTGGTGCCAAAAATACCATCCAGATCGGGGTTTGCAGTGAGGATCGCTTTTGTCACCTCGGTTGATTTCAGATGGTCTCCCTGCCCGTACTGAACGGTGACAACCTCGATATCAGGGTATTTTTCCGCAATGCGGTTCACAAATCCATCGCGGCGGTCAATGCCAGTGCGGCTGGTCTGGTCGTGGGCTACCACTGCAACTTTGCCTTTTCCACCAATCTTTTCGGCCATTTTGTCAGCGGCAAGCCCCGCTGCAGCTAGGTTATCAGTTGTGGCAGTAGAAACAGGAATATCACTGTCGACACCGCTGTCAAAAGCGATGATCGGGATACCCTTGTCATTTGCCTGCTTCAGCAACGGAATGGCGGCCTGACTGTCGAGTGCGGCAAAGCCGATGGCTTTTGGATTGTTTGCCAGTGCTGCGGCCAGCATGTCGATCTGACGGTCAACCATCGTTTCGTTGTCCGGTCCTTCGAATGTGATTGTGACGTCAAACTCTTCGGCCGCCTGTTCGGCGCCCTGCTTTACCGCCTGCCAGAATTGGTGCTGGAACCCTTTGGATACCAGCGGAATATAGATTTCTTCCGCCATGGCCATCGAGGCCGGAGCTGCGAGGGTGGCTGCGCTGAGCGCCCCCAGAACGAAACGACGTGTTAACATGATATTCTCCTCCAGTTGGTCGTTATCTTCTTTGGTCCTAAAAATTGTTCACCCGGTCTTTTTGCGCCGCGCCATGTCGGCATAGACGGCCAGAATGATGATTGCGCCAGTGACAACGGTCTGCCATTCCTGCGCGACAGACAGAACGCGCAGCCCATTGGTCAGGACAGCCATGATAAGCGCGCCGATGAGCGTTCCCAGGATCGTGCCGCGCCCGCCGGACAGAGAGGTTCCGCCAATGACCACAGCCGCGATGGCCTCAAGTTCGTATCCCAGCCCCAAAGCGGGTTGAGCCGAGTTCAGGCGCGAGGCGATCAGGATGCCGCCGATGCCGCAAATTCCCCCGGCCAGCGCGTAGATTCGCATCTTCCAGGCGTCGGTGTTGACACCCGACAAGCGGACCGCCTCTTCGTTTGATCCCAAAGCGAACGTATAGCGGCCCAAAACAGTGCGGCTGAGGATATAGGATGCTGCAATCGCGACCAAAAACAAGATCAGCACGCCGTTCGGGATAGGTACCGAGGGGACGATTTCTCCAATCAGAGACCCGCGCGAGATCTGATCGAAACCAGGCGTGTCATTGAAATAGATCGGTCGTGTGCCCGAGATAACCAGCGATAGACCCTTGAGGATCAGCATCATGCCCAGAGTCGCGATGAAGGGCGGGATTTTCATTTTGGCCACAAATGTGCCCGAACACAGACCACAAAACGCACCCGCTGCAATGGCTGCAGCAACACCCAAAAGCAGGGGCATGCCGAGATAAGTCAGGGCTACGCCCGCAATCACGGCGCAGAAGGTCATCAAAGTGCCAACCGACAGGTCGATTCCGCCCGTGATGATCACCAGAGTTGCGGCAACGGCCAGTACGCCGTTGACCGAAGTTGCCTGCAGAATGGCAATCATGTTCGAGGTTTGCATGAAGTTCGGCGATGCGATCGAAAAGCCGATCAACAGGGCGATGAGACTGGCAAAGGCCAGCAGCTTTTGATACGCGCCGCTTTCCGACAGGCCCGCCAGGGGCTTTTTCTTGTCTATTTCCGTTGCTGTGGTCATGTTGCTGTCCCTGTGACCTGCATCGCCGCCGTGCGTTGGGTGGCCAGATGCATGATGTCTTCCTGAGTGGTGTTGTTTCCGCCGGGCAGAATTCCGGTCAGCCGGCCTTCGCACATGACGGCGATGCGGTGGCTGAGGCGCATGATTTCCGGCAATTCGGATGAGATCACGATGATCGTCTTTCCCTGCGCGGCCAGTTCTTCGAGCAGTTTGTAGATTTCCGATTTTGCACCGACATCAATACCGCGCGTGGGTTCGTCAAAGATCAGGATGTCGCAATCTCGCAGAAGCCATTTTGCGATGACTACCTTTTGCTGATTGCCGCCGGACAACAGGCGCACCTCTTGCACATCCGAGGGTGTGCGAATGCCAAGCTGGGCAATATAGCCCTTGGCGGTCGAGCTGATTTCGCCGTCGTTTAGTACCCCGGCAGCACTGGTGAACATATCCATCGAAGCGAGAGCGATATTGTCGCGGACATTCATCCCGGTGGCGAGGCCGAAATGCTTGCGATCCTCGGACAGGTACCCGATCCCGGCGCGCACCGCGTCCTGGGGTGAGCGGATGGGAACGCGGTGCCCATGCACGCGGATTTCGCCGCCATCTAAGGGATCAGCGCCAAAGATTGCTCGGGCCACCTCGGTCCGCCCTGCCCCCATCAGCCCGGCAAACCCCAAGATTTCACCCTTCCGGACCGAAAAGCTGACATCTTTCAGATCCGTGCCTCGCGACAGTCCTGCGACTTCCAGAGAAACCTCGGCATCGCTCAGGTCCGGCACATCCAGAGGGTCTTCGGATACTTCGCGCCCAACCATCATCGCAATGATCTTGCTGATCGGCGTGTCACTGGCACCGACAGTGCCAACATATTCACCGTCGCGCATGACAGTCACACGGTCGGCGATTTGTTTCAGCTCGTCCATTTTGTGGCTGATATAGACAATCCCCACCCCTTCGGCCCTCAGGCGACGGATGATGACAAAAAGCTCGGCAATCTCGGCGTCGTTCAGGGCCGCGGTCGGTTCGTCCATGACCAGAACCTTGGAGCGATAGGACAGCGCCTTGGCAATTTCGACCATCTGCTGCTTGGCAATGGTCAACCCGCCGACCAGCGCTTTGGGATCGAGATTCAGGTTCATCGCCCCGAAGATTTCGGCGGTTTGAGCATTCAGCGCAGCCTCGTCCAGGCGACCAAAACGTTTCCGGGGCTCGCGTCCGATAAAGATGTTCTGCGCTACGGTCAGATCATTCATCAGACTCAGTTCCTGATGGATGATCCCGATCCCGAGGTTCTGAGCCTCACGCGGGGATGTGGGACTGGCTGATTTGCCTTGAATGGCCAAGTCGCCGCCATCGCGCTGATAGATCCCGGACAGGATTTTCATCAACGTACTCTTACCCGCCCCGTTTTCCCCCATAAGCGCGTGGACTTCGCCCGAAAACAGATCGAACTGCACGGATTTCAGCGCGTGCACACCGGGGAAATACTTTTCGATCCCCTTCATTTCGACCAGTTTTTCCATCTCTCCTCCCATTTTGCCCCTACCCCTGACGAACCTGCGGCTACATAACAGCGCCGATTTGCCAGGGGACAAATTCAACGCCCCCAAAACCAAGCTCTTCGCTTTTTGTTTGTTCGCCCGATGCGACACGGATCAACATTTCGAACAACTCTTCGCCCTTGGCCTCGATACTGACCCCGTCAGTGACGATGTCGCCGCAATTCAGATCCATGTCTTCGGACATGCGGGCGTACATTTCCGAATTTGTTGCCAGCTTGATGCAGGGCGTGGGTTGATATCCGGAGACCGACCCCCTGCCCGTGGTGAACACGATCAAATTGGCACCTGCTGCTACCTGACCCGTGACTGAGCAAGGATCGAACCCGGGGCTGTCCATGAAGACAAAGCCCTTTTTGTCGATAATTTCACCAAATCTGTAGACGTCGCGCATTGGGGCCGTGCCCCCCTTGGCCACCGCACCCAGAGACTTTTCAAGAATGGTCGTCAGTCCACCGCGCTTGTTTCCGGGGCTTGGATTGTTGTCCATCTCGCCACCATTGCGCTTGGTGTAATCTTCCCACCAATGAATACGGTCGATCAGTTTTTCGCCAATTTCCGGTGTTTCTGCGCGCCGGGTCAAAAGATGCTCGGCGCCATAAATTTCAGAGGTTTCCGATAGGATTGTTGTTCCGCCATGGCGCACAAGCAGATCAGAGGCATATCCAAGCGCCGGATTGGCAGTGATGCCGGAATAACCATCCGAGCCACCGCATTGCATCCCGACCGTAATCGCACTGATCGGAGCGGGCTTGCGCACCGCCTGATTGGCCAGCCGCGCGATCCCCTCCAGCTCGGCAAGCCCGCGCTCGATCGTGCGGCGCGTACCGCCTTCGTTTTGGATGGTCATATAGCGCAAGGCACCGTCCTCGCGGATGGGGCGGCCATCAACCAGACTGGCCACTTGCATGACCTCACATCCCAGCCCGATCAGCAGAATGCCGGCAAAGTTCGGGTGCTGGGCGTACCCGGCCAGGGTGCGCATCAACGTAGCATAGCCGTCATCCTTGGCCGACATACCGCAGCCCGTGCCATGCACGATGGGCACCACCCCGTCCACGTTGGGATATGGATCAAGCAACCCGCTTTTTGAGGCCGCTTCGGCGATGAACCGGGCTACTGAACCCGAACAATTCACTGTCGTCAGAATTCCGATATAGTTGCGCGTGCCAACCTTCCCATCGGACCGGTGATACCCAAGAAAACTCCGTTCTTCGTCGATATGCGGCAAAGGGGTATTTGCGGTCGCATGGGCATAGTCCTGCTGATGGGCCCCCATACCAAGATTGTGGACATGGACGTGATCTCCGGCTGCGATATCTGCCTTTGCCTGACCAATGATCTGACCATAGCGAATGACGTTTTTTCCGGCAGAAATTGGGGTAATAGCAATCTTGTGCCCACGCAGAACCTGATCCCGAAGCGGGACATTCAGCCCGGAAGGCTGCGTGCCGATCTTCAGATCTCGGAGTGCAATGACGATATTGTCGTCCGGGTTCAACCTGACTGTATCGCGCGCTGCGGGCTGAGGAGCCTTTATTTTCTGATCTGGTTGCATCATTTTCCTGTTTGCTGATCCCGACTGCTAATCGTCGGGCACGTACTTGTCAACTAACATGTTAGTATGCTAGGTCACTAAATATGAATAAACCACAGGACATAAACGCTCTGCACCTACGCGATATTTCTACGTCTGAGGGCTCGTTGTCTCAGCGCGTTTACCTCTCAATCAAGCATGCAATCCTGTCGCTGGACTTCGCGCCGGGCGACAACCTCAGGAAGGCGCCGATATGCGAACGCCTTGGCGTTTCGCGTGCGCCCGTGACCGAGGCGATTGCCCGACTTGCTTCCGAGGGTCTGGTGGATGTAGTGCCCCAATCCGGCACGCGCGTATCCTATTTCTCGATGTCCGAAATTCGCGAGGGTATGTTCCTGCGTGAAGCACTTGAACTTGCGACGGTCGCCAAAGTCGCGCGCGATTTGACCGAGGATCAGCGCAAGATACTGGGCCGCAACATGCGTCTGCAAGAGCTGCTGATCGAAGATGAAGATGTCCCCGGCTTTTACGAGGCGGATGAAGAATTCCACGGCCTGCTAATGAAATTCACAGGATTCAACAGGTTAAGCGACGTCGCGCAAACCGTTTCACTGCAAGTGACCAGAGCACGAATGCTGCTGCTGCCCACCCCGGGCCGGGTGGTGGAAACGCTGGCCGAACACCGCGCCATTTTCAACGCGATTCTTGAGAGAGATGAAAAAGCTGCACAGGACGCCATGCAACGTCATCTGGGGCAGTTGATGCCTCGGATTCAACGCTTGCAGCAGGAACAGTCCCACCTTTTCACGGACTCCCCTCATCCAATACGCGAGGCAGGATGACAGTTACCGCAACAGAGCTTCTAAATGGCCGCACGGCGCGACCCGTTCCGCTGACTCGGATGGGTTTTGGTGGCGCGCCTTTGGGGAATCTCTATCGCAAAGTATCAGATGAGGATGCGCAGGCTGCGCTGCAGGCAGCCTTTGATTTGGGTATCCGATTTTTTGACACTGCACCGCAATATGGGTTGGGCCGCTCAGAGCAACGATTTGGCCAGGCTATTGCCCGGTTCGGACGCGAAGAGATTCAACTTTCGACCAAGATCGGGCGTCTGCTGCTAGATTGCGCACCGCATCAGGTCACACCCGAAGCCTTTGTTGATGTGCCGCAGAAACGTATCGTTTTCGACTATACCTATGACGGGGTCATGCGATCCTACGACGCCAGCCGCGACCGGTTGGGTGTCTCATGCGCCGATATCCTGCTTGTGCATGACGTCTGTGCGTTCAGTCAGGGCAGTCAGGAGGCATCTGATGCCAAGATCCGGGAACTGTTCGATGGCGGCGGATACAAAGCTCTGGTTGAACTTCGTGAAGCCGGTGAAATCTCCGCCATTGGAGCCGGTGTAAATGAATGGCAGGTCTGCGAAAGATTATTGGGCTTGGGCGACTTTGACGGGTTTCTTCTGGCAGGCCGTTATACCCTCTTGGAACAAGACGCTTTAGACAGCTTTCTACCCCTTTGCGAAAAGCGGGACGTGGGCATAATTCTTGGCGGGCCGTACAACTCGGGTATCCTCGCAACCGGCGCTATTCCCGGTGCGAAATACAATTATGCTGATGCACCCGAAGACATCCTTGCCCGAGTTCGCCAGATCGAGGCTGTCTGCTCAGCCCATGATACACCACTGATCGCTGCTGCCTTACAATTTGTCCTTGGCCATCCCTGCGTCAAAACCGTTGTCCCCGGCGCGGTGAATGCTGCCGAGGTGCAGGCCAATGCGGCCCTGCTCGAACGTCAAATCCCCGCTGCGCTTTGGTCTGATCTGTGTTCGGAAGGATTGATCCGTTCCGACGCCCCCCTTCCCGGAGAGGCTGCCTATGCTGCGTAATATTGATCCCATCCTGTCGCCTGACCTGTTGTACACCCTGCGCGCTATGGGGCATGGCGATGAAATCGTGATTGCGGATGCGAATTTCCCCGGCTCCAGCTCTGGGCCGGGCTGCATACGTGCCGACGGGTCAAGCGCCAGCGAAATCCTAAGAGCTATTTTGTCTGTCATGCCGTTGGACACATTTGTCCCTGACCCGGCCCTGACCATGCAGGTTGTTGGCGATCCGGATGCTATACCTGAGGCCATCGCCGATTTTCAGACCATTATCAGCGAAATAGCGGACCACCCGGCCACGATACAGGGCCTTGAACGTTTCGCCTTTTACGACCGTGCGGCCACAGCTTTTTCGATCGTGCAAACCGGCGAACGTCGGCTGTATGGCAACATCATCCTGAAAAAGGGTGTTCTTGGATGAAGATCGACGCCCATCAGCATTTTTGGACATTGGCGCGCGAAGACTATGGCTGGCTGACTCCGGATCTGGGGCCGATTTACGCGGATTTCGCGCCCGCGGATCTGGCCCCATTGCTGAAAGGAGCGGGAATTGACGGTACGGTCTTGGTACAGGCTGCGCCGACAGCTGCTGAGACCGAGTATCTGCTGTCACTCACCGAGCAGGCCCCGTTCATAAAAGGCGTTGTCGGATGGGTTGATTTTGAGGCCGCCGACGCACCGGAACAAATCGCACGACTGGCTGCCCACCCGGTTTTTGTCGGTTTGCGCCCCATGGTTCAGGACATTCCCGACCCATTATGGATGCTCAAGGATGGGCTGACACCGGCTTTTGACTCTCTGCAACAGTCAAACCTTACCTTCGATGCGCTGACCCTGCCGCGACATCTGGGGCCGCTTCAACAGCTGCTGGATCGGCACCCACATATGCGCACGGTGATTGATCACGGTGCCAAGCCCCTGATCCGGGAGGGAGTCATGGAGGGCTGGCAAGAAGACATGTCGACATTGGCCCGAAATACAAATGCCTGGTGCAAACTTTCCGGGTTGGTGACCGAGGCCGGGGCGAATTGGACGGTAGAAGACTTGAAGCCCTATGTGGATCACCTGCTGAACACATTCGGGCCCTATCGCCTGATCTGGGGCAGCGACTGGCCGGTTTGCACATTAAACAGCAGTTATGAACGATGGCTCGAGGCGACCGATACGCTGTTAACCGGTCTGTCACCACACGAGCATCAGGCGATACGGGGCGGTAATGCTGCCCAAGCCTATGACCTCAGGAACTAGATTGATCTTTCCGAGGCTGTATGCCGATGGGATTTTGCCGTTGTGGTTCCCCGAAGCTTGGATTTTAGAAGGAGAGTGAAATAGATATGACATCATCCGAAAACCTTGGCCGTCTGGCTGGAAAAACTGCTCTGATCACCGCCGCGGGACAGGGCATCGGGCGTGCAACAGCCGAATTGTTCGCCGCCGAAGGTGCACAGGTTTTTGCCAGCGACATCAATGATACCTCTCTGGCAGAGTTGCAAAATATCCAAGGCGTTACGTCGGTAAAACTTGACGTAACCGATGCGGCGGCAGTGCAGGCCTTCGTCGCGGACACGCCCCCGTTGGATGTTTTGTTCAACTGCGCAGGATATGTGGCTGGCGGGTCCATTCTGGAATGTGATGAACGTGACTGGGATTTCAGTTTTGAGCTGAACGTCAAATCGATGTACCGGCTGATCCAATGTGCCCTGCCAACCATGCTGGAACATGGTGGCGGGTCTATCATCAACATGTCTTCGGTCGCCTCTTCGTTGAAGGGCGTTCCAAACAGGTTTGCATATTGCGCCTCGAAAGCCGCCGTAATCGGACTGACGAAATCGATCGCAGCCGATTTCGTCACACAAGGCATCCGGTGCAATGCGATCTGCCCCGGCACTGTCGACAGCCCCAGCTTGCACGACCGGTTGCGCGCAACTGGGGATTACGAGAAAGCAATGACTGATTTTATTGCGCGGCAACCCATGGGCCGCATCGGAACCGCAGATGAGATCGCGGAACTTGCGCTCTATCTGGCCAGCGATGTCAGCAAATACACAACCGGACAGCCCTTTGCCATTGATGGCGGCTGGACGATCTGAAGCAAATGAGGAATGTGAAATGAAATTGCTACGATACGGCCCAGCAGGCGCGGAAAAGCCGGGCATAGTTGATAAAGACGGCACTATCCGGGACCTGTCGGGGATCGTCGCCGACATTGCTGGGGAAGCGCTTAGCGATGAAACCCTCGCACGGCTGCGCGCGCTGGATCTTGAAACCATGCCACCCGTCGATGCCGACAGCCGTATCGGCGCCTGTGTTGGACGTGTCGGAAAGTTCATCTGCATCGGTTTAAACTTTGCCGATCACGCGGCCGAAAGCGGCATGGACCTACCTGCTGAGCCGGTGGTCTTTTTCAAAGCGACATCCGCCATCATAGGCCCCGATGACACGGTTGAAATCCCCCGCGGGTCAGTCAAGACCGACTGGGAGGTGGAACTGGGCGTCGTCATCGGAAAAGAAGCAAAATACATCTCGGAGGATGAAGCACTGGCCCATGTCGCAGGATATTGTGTGATCAATGACCTGTCAGAACGGGATTTTCAGCTGCACCGTTCAGGTCAGTGGGTCAAAGGTAAATCCGCAGATACGTTCGGCCCAATCGGTCCCTGGCTGGTGACACGGGACGAAATCCCTGATCCCCAAGACCTGCCAATGTATCTTGAGGTGAACGGGCATCGGTATCAGGATGGCTCGACCAGAACGATGCATTTCAGTGTCACAGCGGTGATCTCGCACCTGTCGCAATTCATGTCACTGCAACCCGGCGACGTGATCTCGACCGGGACACCCCCCGGTGTGGGTCTGGGGCAAAATCCGCAGGTTTACCTCAAACCTGGAGACAAGATGGAACTGGGGATCGAAGGTCTGGGGGTTCAACGTCAGAACGTTATACAGGGATAGCCCCTGGGACCTATCAAGTGGTGCTCATCCAGTTATTCTGGGTGGGTTTCCTCGGACCAGGATCGCCGGAAATTATGCGGTGATATTCTGAATCGGTTCCGGAAATGCACAGAAAGCCTATCCGTACTGGAAAACCCGGATGCAAAGGCTATCTCAGAAACGCTCAGGTTTGTTTCATTCAACAGGGCAAAAGCCCGGTCCAGCCTGAGTTCATTGTAGAACCGTCCCGGCGACATGTTAGTGTGCTGCCTGAACAGCCGCTCCATATGCCGCCGGGACAGGGACGCCTGATCCGCTATTGCCTCGAGGCTAAGCTGCGTTTCAATATTTTCGCGCATGATTTGCACCGCTTCGATCAATTTGGCATTTCGCGTGCCCAAAAGCGCCGAAACCGGCGATACCTGTTTGCTGCCGCCTTCTCCCAGCCTTCTGTGCAGGCACATTTCCGAAACATTGTTTGCCAAGGCGTTTCCAAACAATTCCTCGATAACTTCAAGCATCATGTCAGTGCTGGCGTGCCCGCCCCCGCATGTTCTAAGTTTCCCGTCAATTTCATAGAGGTTCTGGGTCGGCTCCATTGTTGGGAAGTTCTCACAAAAGCCAGGCCGGTTTTCCCAATGGACGGTAAAGTTTCTGGTTCCGATCACGCCCGCCTTTGCTAAGGCAAATGCACCGGTACAAATCCCACCGAACTCACATCCATGCGCCTTTTGGCGCCGAATCCAGTTCAGGACATTTGTGTTGAAAGACCTCATCGGTTGCGTTCCGGAACACACAAAGACAAACGCTCCCTTCTCCAGGTCATGAACCGAGTGATCCGCCTGAACACGTATGCCGTTGGAACAGGTCACGGGTTCTCCGTCGGTGGAGAGCACGTACCATTCGAACAGCTGCTTTCTGGACAGTTGATTTGATATGCGCAGAGGCTCAATCGCGGCACTGAAAGCCAGCATCGTCGTGTTGGGTAAAAGCAGAAAATAGAAGGCCTTGGGCGGCCCGTCATAGGAAACGTCCACGGAAATTGCGCCTTTTGGCAAAAAGCGCGGATTATCCATACGATCCTCTTTCATGTTTAATCCTTATAGAACGTGACCATTTTTACTGTGGCAGCCGAGGCGGCTTGAAATCAATCAACACTTTATATTCATTAGTGAATGCAAGGCTCTTGGAAAACCGGTGTCTATTTTGTATTTTGGATACAAAATTACACCAGCAAAGACTGTAACAATGCCAAGAACCCGCGCAATTCCCAGGCAAAGTTTGCCCGATGTCATCACAAATGACCTGCGCGAGCGGATTCTAAGCGGTGAGATGGCAGAAGGTGAAGCCATCCGTCAAGAAGCATTGGCAGAAGACTATGACGTGTCACGCATGCCCATACGAGAAGCGTTAAAACGGCTTGATGCAGAGGGTCTTGTGCAGCTGACCAACAATCGCGGCGCTGCGGTGACAAGACATTCGCTGTCAGAAATCGGTGAGATATTTGACCTCCGGATAATGTTGGAGGTCGATCTGTTCAGGCGTGCAATTCCACAGATGACCGAGGCAAATTTTGCCGAATGCGAAAGGTTTCTGGACGAAATGGAAACGTCCTACGAAGCCTATGATGTCGGGCGGTGGGGTGGTTTGAACTACGAATACCACAATGCGCTTTACGCTGCAGCAGACCGTGGGATCACCAATGATATACTACAACGGATCAATCTACAGTCCGATCGCTATGTCCGTATGCACCTGAGCGTTATGGAACAACGCGAGCCCGCAAAAAAGGACCATCGCCAACTGCTGACGCTGGCCGAGAATGGGCAAGTTGAGGAAGCCTGCGCGCTGTTGACCCAACATATTGGGCGCACAAAAGACCATTTGCTTGCGATGGTCACCGCAACGCGCAGTTCCGAGAGCTAACCTAACCCAGCGGATGCAGGCACGCAGCCTGATGGGTTGTTCCTTGCAGATCGGGTGGTGCCGCACGGCATTCGTCAGTTGCCAGCCAGCATCGCTGAGCAAAGGCACATCCTTTGGGGATATTCATCGGTGAGGGCAACTCACCTTCCAGCTTGATCCGTTCCTTACGCGCCTCGGGGTCGGCACGCGGTGTCGTCGACAACAACGCTTTGGAATAAGGATGCCGGGGCGCCGCGAACAACTGTTCTTTCGGAGCTTTCTCGACTGCGCGCCCCAGATACATGACGATTACGTCATCAGCGAAATGCTTCACCACCGACAGGTCATGCGAGATGAACAGGTAGGCCAGGTTCAGACGCTCTTGCAGTTCAACCAGCAGGTTCAGGATTTGTGACTGGATCGAAACATCCAGCGCCGATACCGGCTCATCCAAAACCAGAACCTTGGGGTTCAGCATCAGGGCTCGGGCAATCGCAATCCGCTGCCGTTGGCCGCCCGAAAACATGTGGGGGTAGCGATCATAATGCTCGGGGCGCAGACCGACAAGATCAATCATTTCGCGCGCGCGAGTTTCCCGTTCCGCAGCGGTCAAATCGGGCCGGTTGATGATCAGAGGTTCCTGCAGGATCTGACCGATCCGTTGTCGCGGATTAAGCGAACCATAGGGATCCTGAAACACGATCTGCACGTTTTTGCGCATCTCAGCCCATTTTGACGGGGTGATATCGACGCCGTCGATGGTCAGTGTTCCCGAAGTGGGCTCTTCAATCATCGTTACGACGCGAGCGAGGGTGGATTTACCGCACCCGGACTCTCCTACAATGGCCAGCGTCTTGCCAGGCTCTAGGGCAAAATCCACACCGGAAAGGGCTTTGACCGTTGCCGATTTCGACAGCAATCCCCCTTTGACCTCATAGTGCCGGGCCAACGCGTTTGCCTGAACGATCGGGGCGGTCATGCCAATTCTCCAGCGGTGATTTCCTTGACGTGGTGACAGCGGGCCTTGCCGAAATCTGCTCCATGCGGAGCGGGTGGTGTGTTCCGGCACAGGTCATCGGCGAATTGGCATCGCGGGCTGAATAAGCAACCTTTGGGACGGTCAAATTGACCAGGAACAACACCTGGAATCGTCGGCAGCAATTTCGAAGTTGCCCGTTCAGGCAAAGCGTTCAGCAAAGCTGAGGTATAAGGATGGCGGGGTGTGCGGAACAGATCGCGTACCGGCTGTTCCTCGACCTTTTGACCGGCATATTGGACCTGAACCCGCTCGGCGGTTTCTGCCACAACACCCATGTCATGGGTAATCAGAACAAGGCCCATTCCCTGCTCATCGCGCAATCGGACCAACAGATCCAGAATCTGCGCCTGAATCGTTACATCAAGCGCGGTAGTGGGTTCGTCCGCGATCAGAAGTTTCGGGGTGCAGGCAATCGCCATCGCGATCATGACCCGTTGATTCATGCCGCCCGACATCTGGTGAGGGAACGTATTCAGACGGCTCTCGGGTGCCGGGATACCCACCAGGTCAAACAGCTCAATCGCGCGCTGATGACGGTCTTTGCGGTTTAGCCCCAAATGGATACGCAGTGCTTCTTTGATCTGGAAACCGACCGTAAAACAAGGGTTTAGCGAAGACATCGGCTCTTGAAAGATCATGGCAATATCTTTGCCGATGATCTTGCGCCGATCCCGTGCCGAGATTTTGGTCAGGTCGCGACCCTCAAAGCTCATTTCATCTGCCGTGATCGTCGCCGTCCATGGCAGCAACCCCATCAGCGCCAGCATTGACACGGATTTCCCCGAGCCGCTTTCTCCGACGATGGCCATCAACTCGCCCTTGTTGACAGACAGATCAACGCCATCCACAGCGCGGAACTCACCCGACGCAGTAGCAAACTCGACCGAAAGATTTCGGATTTCCAACAGGCTCATGTCTTCAGCTCCGTTTCAGCTTGGGGTCCAGCGCGTCGCGCAGACCGTCGCCCATCAGGTTGATTGCCAGCACCGTGACCAGAATGGCCAGGCCAGGGAAAGTTACCACCCACCAGGCGCGCAGAATGAATTCGCGCGCTTCGGCCAGCATTGTGCCCCATTCCGGCGTGGGCGGCTGCGCCCCCATGCCCAGAAAGCCAAGTGCCGCAGCATCCAGAATCGCGGTCGAGAAGGACAGCGCCGCCTGGACAATGATCGGTGCCAGACAGTTCGGCAGCACGGTTTTGAACATCAGGCGTGCCTTGCTTGCACCGGCCACACGGGCCGAGGTCACATAATCCTTTTGCCGTTCGGCCAGAACCGAGGCGCGGGTGAGGCGCACGTAATGTGGTTGAAACACAATGGCGATGGCGATCATTGCATTGGTCAGAGACGGGCCCAGAATGGCGACCAGAACCAGTGCCAGCAGCAGCGACGGAAAGGACAGGATAATATCCATCACGCGCATGATCATCGTATCGACCCATTTGGGTGCAAACCCGGAAAGCAGGCCAAGAACCACACCGCCTGACACGGCCACACAAACCACGACGATCCCGACAAAGAAAGAATAGCGAGATCCCATAATCAGCCGCGACAGCATATCCCGGCCCAGCGGATCAGTTCCCAGCGGGAAGGCCCAACTGCCGCCTTCCTGCCATGCCGGAGGTTGCAGTATATGCTCGCGGAACTGTTCGGTTGGATCGTAGGGGGCCAGCAAAGGTGCGAAGGCAGCGCAAAAGACAAAGGCCGCGAATACCCACAGGCCAATCACCGCGCCGCGGTTTTCACTGAAATAAAACCAGAATTCGCGCAAGGCGCTTGGGCGGTCTTCGGTTTTGGGTGCGTTTGCAGATAGTTCAGCCATCACCGCCTCCGGATTTTTGGATTGATGATGCCATAAAGGACATCGACCAGTAGGTTCACCAGCATCACGATCACGGCGATCATCAGAAGACCGCCCTGCACCACCGGGTAATCGCGCCGGAAGATGCTGTCGACCATCCACTTGCCGATGCCCGGCCAGCTAAAGATCGTCTCGGTCAGAATTGCACCAGCCAGCAAAGTTCCAACCGACAGGCCGATCACCGTAATCACGGGGATCAACGCATTACGCAGAGCATGCAGCCCGTTGATCCGAGTGGGTGACAGGCCTTTTGCCCGCGCGGTACGAATGTAGTCCTCGCCCAGAACCTCAAGCATCGCCGAGCGCGTCTGACGCGCAATGACAGCCAGCGGGATCGTCCCCAGAACAATCGTTGGCAGAATCAAATGCCGAACAGCCGACGTGAATGCCCCGGGTTGCCCCGACAAAAGACTGTCGATCAGCATAAAGCCGGTCACGCTGGGGAAGTAATACAGAAGGTCGATCCGGCCCGAAACAGGCGTCCAGCCCAGATTGCCCGAGAACACGATGATCAGCAGCAGCGCCCACCAGAAGATAGGCATCGAATATCCCACCAGCGCAGATGACATCAGTGCCCGATCAAAGAATTTACCCCGGTTGACTGCGGCAATGACACCGGCGGGCAACCCAAGGGCCACCGCGAAGATCATCGCGCAGATTGACAACTCCAGCGTCGCTGGGAACAGGGCAAAAAACTCGTCCCAGACCGGTTTCTTGGTGACAAAGCTTTCGCCCAGATCGCCCTGCATAACGCCGGTCAGATAGTCCCAATATTGTTGGAGGACCGGCTTGTCGAAGCCCAGTTTGACCACCATTTCCTGATAGCGTTCCTCGGACATTCCGCGTTCACCGGCCATGACGATGATCGGATCACCGGGCAAAACCCGAATGAACATGAAGGAGATAAGCGTTACACCCAGGAATGTCGGAATGAACATACCGAGACGAGAAAGAAAGTAGCCAAACATCAGCGACCTATGATTGTGAGATCTTTGGGAAAGTGGGTCAGCGACCGACAGCCATCCCCTGTAACAAGCACGTCATCTTCTATGCGCACGCCGAAATTGTCCAGCGCGTAAAGGCCAGGCTCGTTTGTCCAAACCATGCCCGGCAGGATTTCCTGGTCGTTTCCACGCATGATATACGGCGCTTCGTGAACGTCGCGGCCCAGACCGTGGCCCGTTTTGGTGCGGATCCGATCGGCATAGGGTGACGCTTCGAGAACGCCGATCACGGCATCGTCGATATCATGCGCCGTGACACCGGGACGGCAGGCTTTGAATCCTGCCAGATTGGCGCGCAGAACGGTGTCATAGACCGCCCTGCCCTCGTCCGAGACCTCTTCGACAAAGAACGTGCGGGTGATGTCGGCGGCAAACCCATGTTTGCGGGCTCCGAAATCAAACAAAAGCGCATCGCCCGGTTTGATCTGGTAATCCGCCCGCGCCTTACCATGGGGCCGCGCCGAGTTATCCCCGGCGGCAACAATCGGCGAAAATGCCAGCGAGGCGGCGCCTTCCGCAAACAGCGCCTGAATCAAGGCCTGTTCAATCTGCAATTCGGTCTGACCGACGCGCACATCCGCAATCACGCGCTCTAACGCGCGTTCAGAGATGTCGATCGCGGCTTGAAGCGCTGCGATATCGTCTTCTGTCTTGATAATGCGCAAGCCAGAAATTTCACGCTCGGCATCGACAATCTGCAGGTCCGGTAACGCGTTGGTAAACGCCTTCGACACAAAGACTCGCATCACCTGCCCTTCCACAGCCAGCGATGTCAGCGGCATATGCTTGGCGAGGGCTGCAAAGGCGTCATCATACCCGGTCTGGTCGAACCAGTCGAAAACGGCGCCTTCAAATCCAACCAGGTCCCAACTGCCGAGCTCAAGGTTGGGAACGATGGCCGCAGGAGAACCTTCGCCGGGGACCACGACCACAAAAGGCCGTTCGTGGCTCATGAAAGGTTTTCCCAATGCGCGGGTGAAATTCGGGCCGGGCACAAGGGCCACGGCATCAACTGACATGTCCTTTGCCAGTTGACGGTACTCGGACAAATTCGGCATCAGGGCCGACCTCCAATAAGAAACCGGAGCCGCCACGCGGGCGGCTCCGGTCGGTAAGTGATGAATTATTCGACGCTCACACCGTAGAAGATGTGGCCGCCCAGCGGGTGCACTTTATAGCCCTGCACTTCGTTGCGCATCGGCATAAAGACCACCGAGTGTGCGATCGTTGCCCAAGGCGCCTGCTCTTTGAAGACCACCTGAGCGTCTTCGTACAGCTTGGTGCGTTCGGCCTGATCGGTGGACTGCTTGGCCTTGAGGATCAGCTCTTCGAAGGGCTCGTGGCACCACTGCGCCCGGTTCGAGGCTTCGCGTCCGTCACAACCCAGCAGAACCGCCAAGAAGTTGTCTGGATCGCCATTGTCACCGGTCCAACCCAGCAGAACGGCTCCGTCACGGTCCAGATCTTTCGAACGCGACAGGTATTCACCCCATTCATAGGACACGATTTCGACGTCGACACCAACCTTGGCAAAATCCGCTTGGATCAGCTCGGCCATACGGCGTGCATTCGGGTTATAGGGACGCTGAACCGGCATCGCCCAAACCTTCATCGACAGGTCGGATACGCCTTCGGCTTCCAGCATCGCCTTGGCCGCTTCGGGATCATACGCGTCATCGGTGATGGCGTCGTTATAGCCCCACATGGTTGGCGGGATCGGGTTCTTGGCAACTTGGCCCGAGCCCTGGAACACGACGTCGATGATCGCATTCTTGTCGATCGCCATGTTTAGCGCCTTGCGGACCTTCGGATTGTCGAACGGTGCCATGGTGGTGTTGTAGGCGAGGTAGCCGACGTTCAGGCCTTCCTGCTCCAACATGTTGATATCCGCATCGTCCTGCATCGCCTGAATGTCGGCCGGGTTCGGATAAGGCATGATATGACATTCGCCTGCTTTCAGCTTTTGATAGCGAACCGATGCATCCGGCGTGATCGCGAAGATCAGGTTCTCCACATCCGCAGGGGCCTTCCAGTAGTCGGCATTCTGCGCATAGCGGATCACCGCGTCTTTCTGATAGGCTACAAACGAGAACGGACCAGTCCCGATCGGTGCTGTGTTCAGCTTCTCAGGCGTACCCGCGGCCATCATCGCATCCGCATATTCCGCAGACAGGATCGAGGCAAAGTCCATCGCCATGTTGGCCACAAAAGGCGCTTCAGGCTTGGACAGGGTGAACTTCACTGTGTAGTCGTCGACTTTTTCAATCGACTCGACCAGGTCCGGCATACCCATGCCCTGGAAATATTCCCAGGTACCACCAGATACCTGATTATAGGCATGGCCTTCATCCTTCTGGCGCATGAACGAGAAGATCACGTCATCAGCATTGAAATCACGCGTCGGCGTGAATTCGTCATTCGAATGGAATTTGACGCCCTGACGCAATTTGAAGGTATATTCCAGACCATCATCGCTGGCCTCAACGCTTTCCGCCAGACCGGGGATAACATTGGTAGTACCGGTCTCAAACTCGAGCAGACGGTTGTAAATCGGGTGTGACGAGGCATCAAAGGTTGTCCCTGCGGTAAATAGCGCCGGGTCAAAGCCTTCGGGTGATCCTTCCGAGCAATATACCAAAGTATTTGCTTGGGCCGCAGCACTGGACAACGCAATCGCTGCAGTTGCGGCCATCAATCTAAGTTTCATGAGTTTCTCCCAGAAATGTTTTTTCTTCAGATTTTCGCGTTGTTCTAATTTCTAGTCAGAACAATCTTTGATGACTGTCACCGCCGCGAAATCCCTGCCCAATGTATCCAAAATACAAAATCCATTGTCAACTGAGTTCACCGCCCAGCGATCAGGAAGTAAAAAAGAGGGCAGGTACAGCGTTATGATTTGCCTGGTCGGGCCTGTTTTCTAACTGATTTCGGTTCTTTGGCGATTAGAGCCAAGCAGTGGCGAAACCGCCGGGCAGGAGCGTCCAAACTCTTGAATGCCGTCAATCCTAAATGCCGCGGGCTTCAGGGATCGACCTCCACATCCATATCTTGAATCGAGTCGATCCGACCCAAATGTCAGGCGCCGTAACGGGCCATGAACATGTCGACAGCCTGCAGCGCGACCTCTTCAATCTCAGCCTCTGAAAAACTGCTTTGAATGCCGAATGTGGATCGGGGCCAAAGGCGGACCTTGCACAATTCCGAAAACTGTTCAGCGGCAAATTGAAGGTCCTCGATAACCAATTCGCCTTTATTCACCGCTTTTTGCAGATATTCTGCAAGTTGCCGGGTGCCATTTTGCGGCCCCGCCTCATAGAAGGCGCGGCCAAGTTCGGGGAACCGATCTTGCTCGGCCACGCAGATGCGGAACACCTGCTGCGCAAAATCCGACACCAGAAATGCGGCCAGCTGGGTCGCAGCGATGGTCAGCACTTCGCGTGCGGGTTTTGTATCGTCAACCATCGAAACGACATTCTCGGCCATACGGCAGCATTCGTTCTGAGCGACCTCCATGAAAAGAAGACGCTTATCCGGGAAATAGCTGTACAAAGTGGCCTTGGAAACACCCGCCGCGCGCGCAATGTCATCTACACTAGCTCCTTCGAAACCATCTGCCATGAACACCGATCGGGCTCCTTGCAGGACCTGATCAAATTTTCGGCCTGTTCGCAAAATGGCAGTTGCTTCGGACATGCGCTCTCCTTCAAGGGTGGATTCGTCGAATCTATAAACTGATCAGTTCAGATACAACGATTCGCATAGGATTTCGGCCATGGGCAGGCGGGATTATGGTAATTTTTCCGTTAGGTCAGTCCGCGAAGGTCGTTCGGCGGGGCCTGATTGGCCAGGGGTTGCCGCCAGAGAAAACCGTGCTAACACTCTGGCCATGGCTGATATTTTTCTGCGTACGCTGCCGTTCTTTGCGATTATCGGCCTGGGGTATTGGGCTGGGCGCAGTCGGTTCTTCTCGGAAGAAGCCACGGCCTATCTGACGAAATTCGTGTTCTATTTCGCACTTTCGGCAATGTTGTTCCGCTTTGCCGCCACCCTGCCCTTTGCCGAGATATTCGACGGCAGATTGGTCGCGGGCTATCTGCTAGGAACGCTTACGGTTTATGCTCTGGCCAGTCTGATCGCGTGGATGCGCGGCCTTGACATACCAACCTCTGCCGTCGAGGCCCAATGCGCTGCGATCGGCAATGTGGGCTTTCTGGGGCTGCCGATGCTTGCGCTTTTGTTCACCGAAGCAGCAATCGGCCCGGTCATGCTGGTATTGACTGTCGACCTTGTGGTGTTTTCCTCGCTGATCGTGATTTTGATCAATGCCGGGCGCGATGGGCGGCTGACGCCGGCAACATTTCGGTTGATTGGCCTCGGTTTGCTCAAAAACCCGATGATCGTATCTATTTCAGCGGGGCTTTTGTGGTCAGCCTTCCAAATTCCCGTGCCCGTTCCACTGAACGATTTTCTGACAATCCTGGGCGGGGCAGCCACTCCGGGAGCCTTGTTTGCGATAGGGGCATCGCTCGCCAGCAAATCCGCCGAGCGTGTTCAGATCGCTGCCTGGCTGAGTTTTTGCAAGCTGATCATTCATCCGCTCTGCGTTGCTGTCTTCGTAATCTGGCTGATCCCGGCGGAAAGCTTCTCGGCTTCGGTTGCCATTGCAGCGGCAGCACTGCCGGTCGCTGGGAATGTCTATATGCTGGCGGCCTATTACGGGGTCGCACCCCATCGGGCTTCGGCCGCAATTCTCTTGTCTACCGTGGTCAGCATCCTGACACTGCCGCTGGTGATTGCCATAGCCGGAACATTCTAAGCCACAGATAGGGAAAATACTCGCTGGCCGCAGGAACACAGACTTTACGCACGGACCGAGTAACGATAGCCATGGCGCGAACCTAACGTAAGGACGGAACCAAATGGAAACCCTTTCGGAAAACGCTTGTTTCGGAGGCGTCCAGGGCGTCTATCGCCACGCCTCGGCTGCCTGCCAATGCGACATGACTTTTGGACTGTTCCTGCCCGCCGAGGCAAAGGACGGCCCGGTTCCGGTTCTATGGTATCTGTCTGGTCTGACCTGTACCCATGAAAACGCCATGACCAAGGCCGGGGCGCAGGCCTGGGCCGCGGAACAGGGTATCGCCCTTGTTTTCCCTGACACATCCCCGCGCGGCGAAGGCGTTGCCGATCACGAGGACTACGATCTGGGCCAGGGCGCGGGGTTTTATGTGAATGCCACGCAATCACCCTGGGCACCGCACTTCAACATGTGGGACTACGTGGCCGAGGAATTGCCCGCTCTTCTGGTTGAAACCTTTGCAATCGACGCAGACCGCCAGGCCATTACCGGCCATTCCATGGGCGGCCATGGCGCCCTGACATTGGCAATGAACCTACCGGGCCGGTTCCGATCGGTTTCGGCATTTGCACCGATTTCAAACCCAACAGGCGCCGATTGGGGCCGCAAACAACTGAAGGCATATCTGGGCGATGACGCGGCCCAATGGGCCAAGCACGACGCATCGCTGATGATGAAGAACACCGGTTTCGACGGCCCTGTCCTGATCGACACCGGCGACAATGACCAGTTCATCGACCTGTTGCGCCCCGAGGCGCTGGCCCAGGCGATAGCCGAACGTCGCCAACAGGCAGTTTTCCGTCTGCAGCCCGGCTATGACCATTCTTACTTCTTTGTGTCGACCTTCATGGAAGACCACATCACTTTCCACGCCGAAGCACTGTATGGAGACTGAGGCATGAGCAAATACGACTATGACCTGATCATTGTCGGGTCCGGCCCTTCCGGTCGTTCGGCGGCGATTCAGGCAGGCAAGTTGAAACGCCGGGTGCTGGTTATCGACCGCAAGGATCGGTTGGGTGGGGTCTCGGTCCATACCGGGACCATCCCGTCAAAAACCCTCCGCGAGACAGTGCTGAACCTGTCTGGCTGGCGCGAGCGCAGCTTTTACGGGCGCTCGTACCGGGTAAAGGATCAGATCCGGGCCGAAGACCTCAAGGCTCGGCTGCACATGACGCTGGACCATGAGGTCGATGTGCTGGAACATCAGTTCAATCGGAACCACGTGGAAACCTTAAATGGTCTGGCAAGATTTGTCGGTCCCCACGAGATTGAGGTTGCAACCGACGCAGGCGAAACCACACGTCTGTCCGCCGCAAAGTTCTTGATCGCCACCGGTACCAAGACCTATCGTCCCGATTATGTGCCCTTCAACGGGAAGACCATCGTCGATGGCGATGATTTTCTGGAGATGGCCGAGATACCGCGCTCGCTATGCGTGATCGGGGCCGGTGTAATCGGTGTTGAATATGCCACGATGTTTTCCGCGCTTGATGTACGTGTCACCCTGATTGAACCCCGCGAGACGTTTCTGGATTTCATCGACAGCCGGCTGATCCACGACTTTACCCACCAAATCCGCGAAAACGGCGTGGATTTGCGGCTGGGCTCTGCCGTTGAAAAGATCGAAGATGGAGGTAGCCACGTAGAAGTGACGCTCGAGAATGGACGGCATGTCCGGGCCGAGATGTTGCTGTTTGCCGCCGGGCGGATGGGCGCGACCTCGGCCTTGAATCTGGATGCTGTCGGGCTGACAACCGATCACCGCAACCGGATTGAGGTCGATCGCAAGACCTATCAGACAGCGGTACCGCATATCTATGCGACCGGAGATGTAATCGGACATCCCTCGCTGGCATCAACCTCGCTGCAGCAGGGGCGCGTGGCGGCATGTCACGCGTTGGAGACCCCGACCCTGCCGGAAAGCCCCTGGTACCCTTACGGCATCTATTCGGTGCCCGAGATATCCACCTGCGGCATGTCCGAAGAGGAGTTACAGGAGCGCGATATCCCTTACGAGGTTGGCGTCGCGCGATTCCGCGAAACTTCTCGCGGGCATATCATGGGGTTGGAACATGGCATGTTGAAGATGCTGTTTTCGCTGAAAACCCGCCGGGTTCTTGGTGTGCAGATCGTAGGCGAAGGCGCGACTGAGCTGATCCATATCGCACAGGCTGTATTGAACCTGAAAGGCACAGTGGATTATTTCGTTCAAAACACATTCAACTACCCGACCTTGGCCGAGGCCTATAAGATCGCAGGTCTGGATGCGTTTAACCGGATGCCCATCCCCGAGGAATTCAAGGTCAAGAAGAAGCCTGCCGAGAAACAGGCAAAGAAAGCGTGACAACCCTGTACATAGACGCAGATGCCTGTCCAGTGAAGGCCGAGGCCGAGCGTGTAGCGACCCGACATAAGATTCCGATGGCTCTGGTTTCGAACGGTGGCCTGAGGCCTTCGGCCAATCCTCTGGTACAGGTTGTGATCGTGTCCGCAGGTGCGGATGAGGCCGATAAATGGATCGCAGAGCGTTGTGGTACAGGGGACGTGGTTGTGACCTCAGACATTCCTTTAGCCGCGAAATGTGTTGAAGCAGGTGCACGTGTTTTACGTCACAACGGCGAGGCCTTTACCGCCGCCAATATTGGTCAGCAACTGGCGATGCGCGACCTGATGGCAGACCTTCGTTCGGCAAACCCTCTGGGCGCAGGCGGCGGTGGCAAGCCTTTTGGCAAGGCCGATAGGTCCCGGTTTTTGGATGCGCTGGAACGGGAATTACGGGCGGCACTAAGGGCGTGACCCTCCCGCTCGTCACAGACGCATCAGAGATGTGTCCTCTCCGGTTGGGCCGGGCAGCGCTGCGCGCTGCAGTTCCTGTCTTGAAAAGCGCAGCAAGGATTGATTCAGTCAGCCCCAGCAGAGATTCTAAGAAGGATTATTCATGCCAATAGAAGCGGTGGTTTTCGACATCGGGAATGTCCTGATAGAATGGCAGCCAGAACGGTACTACGATGCGGTTATTGGTGAAGACCGTCGCCGGGCCATGTTTGCCGAGGTTGACCTGCATGGAATGAATGATCTGGTTGATCAGGGGCATCACTTCACGGACACCATCTATGATTGGGCCGAGAAATATCCCGAATGGCGGGATGAAATCCGGATGTGGCACGACAAATGGATCGAATTGGCCACGCCAGAAATTCCCCACTCGGTACGGCTGCAACGTGCGTTGCGCGCCAAAGGCATCTCGGTCTTTGCGCTGACAAATTTCGGGGTGCAGAATTTTGAGTATGCAACCACGGTCTATCCATTCCTCAACGAGTTTGACCGGCTGTATGTTTCAGGTCGCATGCAGACCGTGAAACCGCATGTCCCGATTTACGAGATGGTCGAAGCCGATTGTGGTCTGGCGCCTGAGGCGTTGTTGTTCACTGACGACCGGATCGACAATATCGAAACGGCGCAGGCGCGAAGCTGGCAGACGCATCATTTTGAGGGCCCGCAAGGATGGGCCGACCGGTTGGTGGCTGAGGGGCTTTTGACCCGCGAAGAGGCCCGCTAAATCAGGCTGCGACGGAGAGCGGCCGGTTCTCGCGGATGGGCAGGTGAACGATGGCGCTGAAGGCGCCGATGGCCACGCCGATCCACCAGACAAAGGTGTAATCTCCGTACTGATCATACATGCGGCCGCCTAGCCAGACGCCAAGAAAACTGCCGACCTGATGGCTGAAGAAGATGATGCCGTAAAGCGTACCCATGTAGCGCAACCCGTACAAATGTGCGACAAGCCCCGAGGTCAGTGGAACCGTTGCCAGCCAGAGCGAACCCATGACCAATGAGAATACAACGACCGTGATTGGCGTGATTGGCAGGATTATGAAAGCCGCCGCTGTAAGCGTGCGGGCGGCATAAATAGAGGCCAGAAGGAATTTCTTGGGAAAGTGCATTCCGGCCCACCCCGCCAGCAATGTCCCTCCGATATTGGCCAGCCCGATCAATGAAATCGACACAGCCCCTAATGCGGAAGTTGTCGTTATACCAATGGAATCCAGTATTCCACCCGGCTGAATCGGGCCGCACATTTCGGTCACGAAAGCGGGAAAATGCGCTGTGATAAAGCCAAGCTGATAACCACAGCTGAAAAATCCCAGGAAAATCAGGGTATAAGACGGGTCTCGGAAGGCCTTGCCCAGAATTTGCCCCATGCTTTCTTCGATTTCGGCTTTGGTTGCGGCTTGGGGGGCGCGCATGAAGGGCAGAGTCATGACCAGTGCCAGGATGGCAACGGCAAACACGATGAAAACCTGTTGCCAGGGCATAATAGACAAAAGCCATTCCGCCGTTGGAGCACCCAAAACCTGGCCAAAGCTTCCTGCCGCTGTCACGACGGCCAGAGACATAGAGCGGTTATGATCAGAGGACGCCCGCCCAACTACGGCAAGCACGACACCAAACCCCGTGCCGGCAATCCCAAAGCCCACAAGCCAGGCGTACATCTGATGCTCGAACGGGGTAACGGACCACGCCGACAACACCATGCCCGCTGCATAGGTCAATGCCCCGAGCACAATCGCACGGCGATCCCCCACCTTCTCGGCGATGGCGGCAAAAATGGGTTGTCCAATTCCCCAAGCGAGGTTCTGGATCGCAATCGCCATCGAAAAATCGGTGCGCAGCCAGCCGAATTCAGTCGCAATGGGGATCTGGAATACGCCAAAGGATGCCCGCACGGCAAAACTGACGGCGATAATTATACAGCCGACGATCAAGATCGGATTTAGCAGGCGTGCGTGCTGTGGCATAGGATCCTCGAATGTCCGAGCCGCGACGGTAGCCAAATTTGTACCGTGGTCAATTCAGGAGTTTTGACGCCGTGGATAAGCAAAATTGATGCATCTTCCAAATGCCTTCTTTTCAATGCCCTGAGGTGAAGGTATCCCTCGGGATATGTCAGATTTGATATCGCTTTACGAGACACGCATCGCCGATGGCACGTTGACGCGGGACGATGCGCAAGAGGCTGTCCTTCCGCATTTCGAACGCATTCGCGCGGCCTTGGCTACCCCGGTCAAGCGTGGTTTCTTTCGCAAGGCACCCCCGCCGCCCCAGGGACTTTATCTGTGGGGCGGAGTTGGTCGTGGCAAGTCGATGTTGATGGATATGTTTGTCGACTTGCTTGGCGACATCCCTGCCCGTCGCGTCCATTTTCATGCTTTCATGCAGGAAATCCACGCGGGAATGCACAAAGCTCGTAAGGACGGAGTTGAGGATGCGCTTGCACCGGTCGCGGACTCGGTTGTCAAATCCGTAAAACTGCTGGCATTTGACGAGATGCAGATCACCGATATCACCGATGCGATGATCGTCGGGCGGCTGTTTGATCTTTTGCATGCTGGCGGGGTCGTGGTCATCACCACATCCAACCGGCACCCGGACGAATTGTACAAGAACGGCTTGAACCGCCAGCTCTTTTTGCCATTCATCGCGCATATCAAGGAACAGCTTCAGATATGGGAACTGGTCTCGCCTACTGATTACCGACAGAACCGTCTTGAAGGTGCGCCAGTCTATTTCACGCCGATCGGCCCCGAGGCTCGACAGAATATCCGATCCGTCTGGAACGATCTCGCGGGCGGTGCGGCGGAACCGCTGGTGTTGCAGGTAAATGGCCGTGCTGTCGAATTGCCGGCCTTTCGGAACGGGATAGCCCGAGCAAGCTTTTATGACCTGTGCGGACGGATGCTGGGCCCTGCAGATTATCTGGCCGTTGCCGAGGCGGTCAAAGTTCTGGTTCTGGAGGACATCCCGCGCCTGTCCCGGAATAATTTCAATGAGGCCAAGCGCTTTGTGACGTTGATTGACGCCTTGTATGAGGCGCGGGTTCGCCTGATCTGTTCGGCGGCCGCAGAGCCCGAGATGTTGTATGTCGAGGGTGAAGGGACGTTCGAGTTCGAACGCACTGCCTCGCGATTGCGCGAGATGCAGGCCGAGGATTGGGGGGCATAGGGGCGCTGCCCCGTCACGTTTTGCGCGCCTTCCCCAAGGTATTTCCGCCGGGTGAAGACCTATCCGTTTTCGCGTAGGATGTTGCCCGCCAAATAGAGTGATCCGCAAATCAGGATACGGGCCTGAGGGTCTTGGTCTGTGATTTTCTGCAGGGCCGCGGATACACTCTCTGCTGTGTCGGCTTTCATGCCAACGTGGTCAGCAGCCTGCGCCGTATCTTCAGCGCTAAGCGTCGCGGCCTCACCCGGTATCGACACTGCGGTCAAGCTTTGAGCCTGCGTGGCAAGCGGTGCAAGATAGCCAGCAACATCTTTGGTGTTGAGCATTCCGCAGATCAAATGTGTCGGAGATTGCGGTAATTTTCTCAGCACTTCAGCAAGCGCAATTCCCGCGGCGGCATTGTGTCCACCATCCAGCCACAGCTCGGCCTGTGCGGCCTGTTCAAAAAGCGGGCCGGATTTCAGACGCTGCATTCGTGCTGGCCACTCGGCCTTGGTAACGGCGGCCTCATAGGCCTGATCACCAAGTTCGAGATGGCGCAATACCGCTATTGCCGCACCCGCATTCTGAATTTGATGTGCGCCAAGCAGGTTGGGCAGCGGCAGATCCCGCAGCCCGATTTCGTCCTGATACACAAGACGTCCGTTTTCCTCGGTCACATGCCAGTGCTGACCGTGTACCAGCAATGGGGCGCCCAGACGGGCCGCTGTATATTCGATGACCTCAAGCGCTTCGTCCTGCTGTGGGCCGACGATACAAGGGACGCCCGGCTTGATGATCCCGGCTTTTTCGGCAGCGATCTTGCCCAACGTGTCGCCTAGAAACTGTTCATGGTCGATGGAAACCGGCGTGATAACCGTCACGGCGGGTTCGTGCACCACGTTTGTTGCATCCAGGCGCCCGCCAAGGCCGACCTCAAGCAAGGTATAATCAGCCTGTTTGCGGGCAAAGGCCAGCAGGGCCGCACAGGTCGTAATCTCGAAATAGGTGATGTTCTCACCACCATTGGCGGCATAGCACTCATCAAGGACGTTTGTCAGTTCGGCTTCCGAAATCAACTCACCTGCCAGCCGAATACGCTCGTGAAACCGGGCAAGATGCGGAGAGGTATAGGCGTGAATCGTTTTCCCCGCCCCTTCCATACCGGCGCGGATCATGGCCTGCGTAGACCCCTTGCCGTTTGTCCCTGCGATATGCACGACCGGAGGCAATTTGGTCTGAGGGCTTTCCAGTGCGGCAAGCAAACGCCACACCCGATCCAGCGTCAGGTCAATGATCTTGGGATGCAGCGCCATCATCCGATCAAGGATGACGTCTGACGATGGCGAAGTCATTCCTGATCCGCGTCTTTCTCTGGGGCTTCGGGGGTGGGCGCGGGCAAATCACCTTTGACCGCAGGAGGCTGATTCATCAGCATGCGGGTAATCGTGATCAATTCGTCACGCATTTCGGTACGCTTCGTTACCCGGTCCAGCATTCCGTGGTCCAGCAGGTATTCTGCGCGCTGAAATCCTTCGGGCAGCTTTTCCCGAATGGTCTGTTCGATCACGCGCGGGCCTGCAAAGCAGATTAGCGCATTGGGTTCCGAGATATGGACGTCGCCCAGCATCGCATAAGAAGCGGTCACGCCTCCGGTGGTAGGATGGGTGAGTACAACGATATAGGGCAGTTTTGCCTCTTTCAGCATCTCAACCGCCACGGTGGTTCGCGGCATCTGCATCAAGCTCAGGATGCCTTCCTGCATTCGCGCGCCACCCGCTGCCGAGAACAGGATCAGCGGGCGTTTCAACTTCACTGCCTCTTGCGCGGCCGCAATGATGGCATTGCCGACATACATACCCATCGAGCCGCCCATGAACGAGAAATCCTGGGCCGCTGCCACGACCGGCGTACGTCCGATATCACCTTTGGCGACCAGCATCGCCTCTTGCTCGCCAGTTTTCTTCTGCGCTGCTTTCATCCGGTCGGGGTATCTCTTCTGGTCCCGGAACTGTAGCGGATCATCTTTGGGAGCGGGAACATCGACCTCGGTAAATATACCACCGTCAAACAGGTGCCCGAACCGGTCGCGCGGTGTGATCGCCATATGATGATCACATTGGGTGCAGACATTCTGGTTTTCCGCCAATTCGCGGTGGAACAGCATCGTGCCGCATTCGTCACACTTGTGCCAAAGGTTTTCGGGGACTTCCCGGCGTGAGAAGATCGAATTAATCCGGGGACGGACGTAGTTTGTGATCCAGTTCATGTCGGAACCTTGCTAGTACGGCGTTGACGTCACATAAGACGCTACGGAAAGAATTGCAATCAGCGCCTGAGCGCAAGGCGCGCGATAAACCAGCTGACAATCATCACGGCAAAATCCACATATAACCATTGCCGCAATGTCAGAGTATCGGTCATATCAAAGGGCAGCACAAATAGGGCAAGACCGCTGAGGGTGTCAGGCAGCGAGACAAACAAGAGCGCTATGACATTGTTGAAAAAATGCAGCGCTATGGCCGGGCCCAGGGTTCCCGCCCGCGCGGTCAAATCCGCAGCCAAAAGCCCAAACAGACCAGTCCACAGTACCAGTAACTCTGCATTGCCGCCCGCCGCATCGGGCGAATAGTGCCCCACCGCGAATAGAAGCGACGGTACCCCCATCCAGATGATCGGAGAACGGAATCGCGCCGCCAGGCTTTGCTGCATATATCCGCGGAAAAGCAGCTCCTCCGCACTGATTTGGACAAACACAGCCAATAGCGAGAGAGGCAGGAATACCAGCCAAACCGAAAAGGACAGGTTTTGAACAAGCGGCGCGCCCATAATGACGTGCGGCACGGTTACAATAACCACGCCAAGCACCATCAGGGCGCGCAGCACAAGCCAGAACTGTCTGACCGCTTTGCCCCTAGTCCCTAAAATAGAACCCAGGGACCGCTTCTGAAACTGTCGCGCTGCGGTCCACACACCAAATGTGACAAACCCAAAGCTTGACAGCAGGATCACCATCGAGATCGGGGTCGAGCCGTTCATCAACCCGCTGGCCCATTCCTGCGGTCCGGCCACGGTTACGACTGCAAACAGGATCAGATTGAAGACGGTTGCAACGACTACGATTGTTGCCAGGCCGGCCAGCAGGCGCCACAGCTGTGGTTTGTCGCGTGCGTCGGCGACCAGTTGCTCATGCGGGGCGTAAGAGAGCGCGCGGATTTCAGACATTCTGGTGGGAACTTTCGGTCTGGTCCTCATCATCGAAGAACAAGGTCGATGCTTTGGTGGCGTTGATCTTTTCCGAAATGGTTGTCAGGTATCCGGCAACTGTTTCAAGCAACTGAACCGCAACGCTTGCATCGCTTTCGATCACCGCGCGCAGTTCCACTGCACCAATCCGCAGGAATGAACAGTTTTCGCCTGCCACAAGATCCAACTGCCTGGTCTCACCGGTGATAACAGACAGGTCACCGATCAGGCGCCCAGGTTCAATGACAGATATGGACCGGGTCGAACCGTCCTCTTCGTGCCACATCAGCTTCGCATGACCCGAAATGCACAGATAGGCCGCATCCGGCGCCTGCCCACGAGAGAAAATGACCTGACCAGCGGCAGCATCATACCACTGCGCCGAAAACGCCAGCAATCTCTGGTTGCGACCGTCGATATTTGCAAAAAGCGGAGTTGACGAGATAATCTTCAGCTTGCGGCTGAGGTCAGCGGTGGTGCCGGATTCTTGTTCGAGCTGCGTTTTCGAGACACCGTCAATGCGACCATCCTTGATTTCAACAAACAGATCATAGGCCTCGGGATGGGCGAAACTGTCCTCCATGAAAATCATGATGGAATCGGGCAGCAGTTCGCGCAGTTTCAACCGGGTGCGTAAACGGCTCTCAGAGTCATGGCTGGCCAACGCTTTATCCAGGATTAGCAAATCCGGCCGTTTAATCCCGGCGCGCGAGAAGGCAATTCGTTCCTGAAAGACGGTTGTCAGATTGTTCCCACCCAGCCCTGCGGACAGATCATAGACGATGGCCGCTGCCTGTCTACGCAGACCTGCAGCATTGATCACTTCGGCAACCACATCCTCTATCTCGTCAGCATGAGCTCCCGCCGTCACAGATACCCGCCCGAAAAGCGCATTTTCCATAACCGTCATACGCGCGATGTATGTGTCCGGTGTGACCGGTACAAATATCTCCTGCAGGCTTCCACGTAACCTTTCGCCCTGTTCAGTGCGGATTTTCAGAATCTTCTGTTTGTATTCATCCGGGAAATCAGGGCCAATCTGTTCGGCGGTCAGCAGGAACGGAACGGTCAGAAGAAAGGCGTGTTCGCGCTGCGACAGCTCGTCCACTCCTTTTGCCTTGCGCTTGTCTTCGATTGCCAGCAGCCGGTGGAACATATCCTTGCTCAAGCCCAGGCGCAGGAACAGCGGATGGTCGGTTCCGTCCCGCCCAAAAGCATGGCTCAGCGTTTCCAGAACAGCGCTTGAGATACTCAGCGCGTCGTCATCAAGCTCATGTGTACGCAGCATTTGCATGAACCGATTATCGCCGGCCAGAATGTCCGGCGAGATTTCCTGCGACGGTGCTGCATAAAGAAGGTTGCCGCCCAAAGGCACAGTTGGGTTGAACCTGTCCGGATCGAACCGGTAGACAAAGCGGTCCAGATCTTTTTCCACCAACTTGTCATGGATGGGGCCACGGAGGTCGATGATATTTTGCACAAACTCGGGATGCTGATCCGGATTCAACTGGCTGCGCAGGGTGCGGCGGAACATGAATTCATCCGTTCCCATCGCCTCGACCAGCTTGAACCACCAATCCTGGATGTCGTCAGTGTTGTTGAGCCCGGCCAGACCGGGATCAATCCATTCATCTGACAGCGAATCCACCGAGTTCCCCGCTCGCGCGGCCTCGATCTGGCGGCGGCTAGGGGCCCTGGCGGCGTCGGCTTCATGCTGAGGGCGTGTTTTCAGGGGCATCATCAAGTTGTCCCCAATCGACCCATCAAACAGATATGGTCGAGAATAGGCATATCCGATCCGCGCCGCGATGACGGATTGGTGCAAGGATTGGATGTCATGTCCAGCAATCGTGACGTCGCCCTGAACCGGCAGCAATTCGCGGGTCAGCAGCTGAGCCAATGCCCCTCTTTCGGCCGCATTCGAGGATTTGATGGCCACGCGGGCCCCTTTGGGTATGACGAGGTCTATATCCTCGAGAACAGTTTTCCCATCGTTATCCCGAACGGTAATATTCTGCAGCTTGATCTCGCCAGTCAGATGCGGAATGGAATCAGGCTCGCCCTCGAACAGCTCTTCGGGCACCATGTTGTCGGGCGCGAAGCGTTCGGTCACGATTTCCCACCGCAACGACATGTCCTGAACTTGATTGTAATAGGTCAGCAGATCCTTCCAAGGTCCGCTAAGATCCTTATATGCTCCCAGTGCCGCCACCAGCGCGCCCACTGTTACCTCGCCCGTGATCGCCAGGTATCCGCCCACCGAATAAAACAGAAACGGGGTCATCTGAGTGATCAGATTGTTGAGAAACTTCATGAAGAACTTTTTGTTATAGATCTTGAATCGGATCTCGAACAAAGTTCCCAAACGATGGCTGAACTGGGCCAATCTGTGCCGCCAGCCTCCGTTGGTGCGCAGATCACTGATCCCGGCTGCGCTTTCGCCGATTTCTGAGCTCAAGCGCCTAACTTCTTGAATTCGGTCTTTGTTCAACAGGTTGATCTGGCGCTGCAATTTTGGAATCAACCAAGCCTGCAGTGGGATCAGCGCAATACTTGCAAGACCAAACCACACGCTTTGCATGAACAGAAACGTCACAATGGTCATCATCTGACCAAACTGGAATACGGGTTGTGCGATCGCATCTCCCATCAGGCCGCCCATCGGTTCAGCCTCGGACGTGATCATCGACACCAGCTCGCCTTGGCTGGTGGTGGCAAAATAGGATTTCGGGAACCGCAGAGTTCGGTGGATCAGCGTGTACCTCAGTCGGCGTAACATGCGTTCGGCCAACACACCTTTCATCGTGTTGATCCGCATTTTCATCAGACCGCTGGCGATTACGGTCGCCAGAAAGGCCAGACACAGAATCAACAAATACTGCACCTGCGTCACCGTAACTCCTAAGAAAGTTACCGAGCTGCCTGGTGCACCAATCGCATCGTTAATGATCTGCTTGGGCAGCTCCAATGATGCATAGAGGAAGGGAAAAGAAAACAATGTAAGCAGCAACAAAACCAGTTGCTGTTTCTTGGAATGCTTCCAGATGAATGCGAATAGAGTGGGTTCCATGCCCCGTCTTTGCCTCGGAAATATTGCTATAGGGTTGTAACGGATGGTCCACTGCAATCAGGTGTCAGACGGTACGCACTGACCGGGTTGATTGCAAGAACGGCGCCCTCCGTAACAGGTCACAACTTTGCTGCCTAGCCAAAAGCGTGTTCACATTTTCGGTAATTTACCGACGCTATGATGCAAATCGGCTTTATCCTCGGGTGGATATCCGACAAAAGATGTGTGGAGCAATAGATTGGGATCATGGGCAAGCTACTGGATCGCTATATTCACCGCAAAGCACTGACGCGCTGGCAGCGGGACGCCCGGGCAGCGCCCGAAGCTGTGCTTTCTGAATTGCGGCTGCAGCGTGATGATGCACGTCGCTTGCGATCCGAGCTGGATGCGCTGATCCTTCAGGCCAACAGCCGCCTTACACGGCCTGTGGCGGGATCAACCCATTTCCCGAAACCGTTGGGCACCGACTGGAGCTGGAGGCCCGAGCTGTGGCGCTATCCTCAGCCCCGCCCCGGTGTCGCCTCGGCCCCGCGTAAGGCACGTATCAACGATGAGGCAACGCTGTTTCACGACTGTCCGCGCCAGGAAATCAGCACGCGCCAGATCAGGAACACGCGCAAGCATGATCTGTCACCGTTCAGCTTGGCGGTCGAGGTTTTCGGGTTCGAGGGATCATTTCTCTCTCTCTCTATCGAGCTTCCACAAGAGGCTGTGCAAGGGCTGACGCGGCAGCATCTGATCCGAGTCGATTGCCATATTGAGGCCGAACGCCCACAGGAATTGTTCGCGCGGCTCAATATTCGACACGGCCCAAACGCCGAACAGGTTCTGCGCAAACTTGATCCCACTGGTCCTTCAAACAGCGTGGATTTTGATCTTGCACATTTACCACTGAATGAACGCCGCATGGACAAAGTCTGGCTGGATATCATTCTGGATAATCCTCGGATGAACCGGATAGTGTTGCAGGACCTGACCGTCTGTCGTCACCATCGCGCCGATTTATGAGAACCCTGCCATGACCGATCTGATACTCACATCACTGGGCCTGGAAAATGGCACCTGGATGGGCCACCTGCAGGCTGATACGCAGCCCGAGATCAGCGTGTCCTACCGTGGTGACGCGCTGGATGAGGTTCATCTGTCACCAGCCGACACCGGGTGGGAGCTTCGTGTACAGGTGCCTGATGTGGCCCTGTCTGACGGGGTCCACAGTTTTGTAATCTCAGATTCCGTTTCAGGGCTTAAACTGGGCGGGTTCTCGATCATTGCAGGAAACGCCGCCGCCGATGACCTGCGCGCCGAACTGGACCTGATGCGAGCAGAGCTTGATATGCTAAAACGAGTCTTTCGCCGGTCTCAGTAGGCGGTAGAAGTGCGGACGAAGTGCGTGCCTATAATTCAGGCGTCATTGTCCGCTTACTGTTGGCCATGACCCGATCACATCGAAGAATCATCAATTACCAATGAGGGTTGAAATTTTTCTTTCGGCAGGAGCTTGAAGCGCGTTTCGCCCATTGAGGCCCCAAGCATCCGGTCGCACCGAAATGTCCTTGGTTCGTTTCTCAGACGGTCGATCGCAACGACGTACCAAATGGGATACTTCAACAAGAGATACTGAGGCTCAATTTGCCGGTTGGAAATGACACCGTCTTCTCTTTGATATCGCAGCTCCAAGACCTTTTGATCGACGAAAGCCTGATGAACCGCTTGCACAATCCTTTTTGGTGGGGCGCTCGCGCTGGCTTGAACATAAGTCGAAGCCGTGACGCCTATAAGAATACGGGACTTGAGCTGGTTCACCTTGTTGCGTTTCTCGGGTGAAAACGAGGCCACAAGCTGCCGCCTTACCGATGCCAAGTTCGCAAGCAACATTGGTGATTTCATCTGCTCTGCGACAGCAATGCTGATTAGCAGATCGACCGCCTCAGCGTATGTCAGGTTCATACGACCAACGCCCCAGTTGCGGTCGAGGCGCACACCTCCTCCACGACCGCGATCAGCGTCTATCTGCATGCCTTGGTCCCGCATAAGCACAAGGTCGCGGGCTATCGTGCGCATACTGACACCATGCTGTTGCGCCAAGTCTCTAACCGTACAATGGGCATCTTGCTTGAGTTGAACCGCAAGCAATTCCAATCGCCTCAGTCTGTTGTGTGTATTAGCCCGTGCCATGAATCAAATAAGACATAAAATGGCACATTAGTCGATATAGCTTGGGTCACTGAAACCATTGCCTGACGCAGGCCACTCACTTGCAGGAGCTAAATCGATGAAAATGAATTACTTTGTTGTCGGAACGAATGACATGGCAGCTGCAAGAACCTTCTACGACACACTGTTTTCGCAATCGGGTCTCCAAAGCATGTCGCCTTCAGAAAGAATGACTTACTGGCTTGGAAAGGATTTTGCCTTCGCCGTGGCCAAACCCTTCGACACGTTGCCGGCCACTAACGGTAATGGAACGATGGTTGGATTTTGCGTTGGTGGCGAAGCAGAAGTCAGAAGGCTGCACGCTTTAGCCACAGATCTCGGGGGTGATTGTGAGGGGGCCCCCAACCAACGAGGGCCAAAGTTCTCTGCATACGTTCGAGACCTGGATGGAAACAAGATGTGTTTTTCTGACTAGCTTTTCACAGAGCGGACGTTGGTTGGGAGACAACATAGGCGGCATCGGGCTCTAATCAGCCACCCTACCTCGATCGGCAGCGGCCCCATCAGGAAAAGGGCCGCTTGTCAGGCGGCCCGGTTTATTTATTGCGATGGCCCGTCCGGGTTGAAGGCTGACAGCCCCTTGAGGATGTCGATGGCATAGGCCAGCTGGTAATCCTCTTCCCGCAATTCGGCGGTGGCTTCGGCCTTGGCCCTATCTTCTTCGATCTGGCGGATTTCATCCTCGCTCAGGCTGTCATTGTTCAGACTGCCACGCAGATCGGCCTCGGAACGGGTGTTCGCATTGGCCTCTTCTTCCTCGGTCTCCGGGGCTGGGCGGGGCTGTTCAACGATGATGTCGGGGCTGACACCAAGCGCCTGAATAGACCGGCCCGACGGCGTGTAGTAGCGCGACGTGGTCAAACGCATCGCGCCATCGCTCCGCAGTGGCATGACAGTCTGGACCGAGCCTTTGCCGAAACTTTTGGTTCCCACAACGATTGCGCGGCGATGATCCTGCAGCGCGCCGGCTACAATCTCGGATGCCGAGGCGGACCCGCCATTGATCAGCACCACAATCGGCTTTCCTTCTGCCAGATCACCCACAGTTGCGTTGAAACGCTCACCATCGCTTGGATCGCGGCCACGGGTTGATACGATCTCACCCTCGTTTAGGAATGCGTCCGAAACCTTGATTGCCTGTGTCAGCAGACCACCGGGATTGTTGCGCAGGTCCAGAACGACACCATTCACCTTGTCGATCCCTCCGGCCTCTTCGATCTGCTCGGCCAGGCCTTCCTGCAAGTTGGGATAGGTTTGGTCGTTAAAGGTGGTCACACGCAGAACCACACTGGTCCCTTCGGTGCGCGCGCGTACTGCCGTCAGTTTGATTGTGTCGCGAATGATAGGCACGTCAAAAGGTTCCTGTTCACCCTCGCGGACAACGGTGATCACGATTTCCGAGCCCACCGGCCCGCGCATCAGATCGACCGCCTTGTCCAGGGTCAGGCCCAGTATGCTTTCGCCATCGACATGGGTGATGAAATCTCCGGCTTCGATCCCGGCCTCATCCGCAGGCGTATCATCGATCGGCGAGACAACTTTGACAAAGCCCTCTTCCTGCGTGACTTCGATACCCAGACCGCCAAACTCGCCACGGGTCTGGACCCGCATCTGTTCGGCATCATCCGGGGACAGATAGCTGGAATGCGGATCCAGCGAGGTCAGCATACCGTCAATGGCCGCCTCAATCAGGTCTTCGGGCTCAACCTCTTCGACATATTGCGCGCGGATGCGTTCGAAAATATCGCCAAACAGATCCAGCTGTTCATAGACACTGGCCTTGTTTTCGGCTTCTTGGGCAAGCAACGGACCGGCGATCTGCGTCGTTACAATCAGGCCTGCTATAGTTCCAGCCAAACCGGCCATCACAAATTTCTTCATACTCGTTTATCCATCCTTGTCGGTCCGAAACCACGATTCCGGGTCCACGGGGCTGTTATCCTGTCTTACCTCTATATAGAGCGTTTCTGATCGGTCAGTTCCAGTGCCATCACCGCTTGTTGACAAAATTGCGCCGATTTCCTTCGATTCTGCAGGCATCAATCCGACTGGCGTCCCCCGGGGAATCACCTGACCGGCTTCTCCGTAGACCTCTTGTAGCCCGGAAAAGACAAATAGAAGCCCCGGTTGCGGCTCGAGGATCACCAGATTCCCCAACTCCAGTAGTGGCCCGCGATACCGTATCGTGGCCGCCGTTGGCGAGGTGACTATTGCGCGCGGTCGGGTGCCCAATACGATACCAGGGCGTTTGACACCGGCCGCATCGGTTTCATTTGCCCGGTGCAGGATGATGCCCTGCGTCGGCAGCGCAATCTGACCCTTGATACTTGATATATCCGCATCCGTTTCGGCGATTTGCCCTTCGGAGATCTGGGAAAGCCCGCTGGCAAAACCGTCAAGCGTTTCAGTCGATGAGATCAGGATAGCAGTGCGGATCGGGTCCTCGACAAAGCGCCGCGGCAAATCCGTTCGGTCTGCGATGGCGGTGCTGAGCTGGGTGCGGGCATTCTGAACGCCCGTCAAGCCCTCGACCAAGGTTTCCGAGGCGCTTTGCTGCAGCAATCGAAGCGTGCGCACTTCCTGAAGATCACGCGCAAGAGACTGTGCTTTTGCGTTCAGGCCCGGCGTAACCTCGGACAGCATCATACCGGCCCGGGCCGAGCCCAACGGCCCTGACGGGTGTAGCATCAGAACCGGAGGCGCCGTGGTTTCGATCGTTTGCAATACGCCCAACAGCTGTGCCACATCCTTTTCCCGACTGCGCAATTCGGCTGTTAGCTGGGCTTCGCGTGTTGCCGCCCGTCGTAGGCCATCGCGCATGGCCGACAGACCCGCCTCATACGCCTGTATGGTTTCGGTCAGGGCACGGACCCGGTCGCGGGCGCTTTCGGCCTCGGTCAACGATACTGATGCCTGCTCAAGCATCTGCGCTGCATTCAATGCGGCGGTCGCGGGGTCGGTCTGGGCAACCGCCTTGGATGCAAAGAAAATCGCCAGAAGCAGCGCACGAAGCGTCATGAAAGCAGGCTCTTTCCAGTCATTTCAGGGGGCTGATCCAACGCCATCAGTTCCAGCAGCGTGGGCGCCAGATCGGACAGGCGACCATCTCGCAAGGATACCCCTGCTGGTCCCCCGACCAACGCCACGGGCACGGGGTTCAGCGTATGGGCTGTATGCGGCCCACCGGTTTCGGGATCGACCATCATCTCGCAATTTCCATGATCGGCTGTTACAATCATTGCGCCCCCCACTTTTTCCAACGCGGCGACGACTTGCGCCAGCCCTTGATCCACAGCCTCACAGGCGCGGATTGCCGCTTGCAGGTCGCCGGTATGCCCAACCATATCTGGATTGGCATAATTGGTTATGATCAGATCAAAGCCCGCCCCGATAGCTTCGACTAATTTTGCGGTCACTTCTGCCGATGACATCTCGGGTTGCAGGTCGTAAGTCGCCACTTTTGGTGATTTCGGCATAAAGCGGTCTTCGTTCGCCTCGGGCGTTTCCTTGCCGCCATTGAGGAAGAAGGTCACATGCGGGTATTTCTCGGTCTCGGCCAGTCGGAACTGGCTGAGCCCATGTTTCGCCACCCACTCACCCAGCGTATTCACGATGTCACGCTTGGGGAAAACAGTGGTCATATAGGCGCTGTGCCCGACGGAATATTCGACCATGCCCAGCAGGGCTGAAAGCTGTGGACGCGAGCCGGTGTCGAAATCATCAAAGCCGGGTTCGCCAATCGCCCGCAGAATCTCGCGGGCCCGGTCGGCGCGGAAGTTGAGGCAGAAGAACCCATCTCCGTCTTTGATGCCGTGATAGCCGTCGAGGACGGTCGGGACGATAAATTCGTCCGTTTCCGACTGCTGATAGGCCTGATCCACGGCATTGCGCGCCGAAACAGCGCTGCGCCCTTGCCCCTTGATCATTGCACCATAGGCTTCGCTAACACGTTCCCATCGGTTGTCGCGGTCCATGGCAAAATAGCGCCCGCAGACCGAGGCAACACGGGCGCCGTCGGGCAAGCGCTCCTCAAGCTCTGTGATATAGGTCAGCGCTGATTTCGGGGCCACATCCCGACCATCCGTAACCGCGTGCAAGGCAACGGGCACACCAGCATCCGTTATCGCCTTTGCCGCAGCAATGATATGGTGCAGGTGGCCATGCACTCCCCCGTCCGAGACCACCCCCAACAGATGTGCGGTGCCACCTGCAGCCTTTACCTTACCGATAAAGTTCTGCAGCGCGGAGTTGGCAAAGAAAGAACCGTCCTCAATCGCCAGATCAATCTGGCCCAAATCCATCGCAACAACGCGGCCAGCCCCAATATTTGTGTGACCGACTTCGGAATTGCCCATCTGACCACTTGGCAGACCAACATCCGGACCATGCGTGATCAGCTTGGCATGCGGACCGTTTGCCATGATCGCATCGAATGTCGGCGTATCGGCAAGGTAAGGCGCATTGGCTCCGGTGTCCTCGGACAGGCCCCAGCCATCAAGAATACACAGGACGACGGGTTTCGGGGCGGTCATTTCGGCTCTCCGGGTTTGCTGCTCTTGGTTGGTCTTGTATCGCCTGCCCCGCGCAGGGTGAACCGCCTTTTGCCCTGATCAGGTCAGAATTCATGTTACAAAGGCTATTCCTTGCCGGTATGGTCCAGATAGGGGCGCGCTTTGCGGCCTCTGTATTTCACGGTCAAATCCAGTGGCGCGTCGTTTTCGTCATAGATTCCAATAACCACCCCTCTGCCCCGACTATTGGTGCGCATTTCGATCAGTTGCTGTTCGGAACGTGTTGTGCGCTGCGACGGGCGACGCGCCCAAATGAACAGATGGTCATACATCTTGGCGATGATATCTGCGTGTTCAGCACTGTTGCCAAGGTCGGTTAGTTCATTCGGGTCGTTTTCAAGATCGAACAGCAGTGGCCGATGCCCGCCTTCGCAATGGATCAGCTTCCAATTCTTGTTGGCCACCATGAACATCACTGCATCCCGAACCGAGGCATTCAGCTTTTCCGCCATGGGCGAGGCGGAATAGTCATACTCACTGACTACCACATCCCGAGGTGTCTCGACCTGATGGCCACGCAAGATCGGCAACAAGGAGTGACCTTCCAGAATGTGACCCGACGCTTCGCCTCCGGCTATGTCCAAGAATGTTGGGGCGAGGTCGATGGACTCGACCAGCGCGTCGCTCACAGTGCCACGGGTCGCCTCAGCCTCGGGGGATGGGTCATAGATGATCAACGGCACCTTGACCGATGCGTCCTGGAAAAAGGTCTTCTCACCCATCCAGTGATCGCCCAGAAAATCCCCGTGGTCCGAGGTTAACACGATCATCGTGTCCTCCATCCGGCCCGTCTTTTCCAGCCATGCGAACAGCCGGCCCATCTGGTCGTCGGCCTGCTTGATCAGACCCATATAAGCGGGGATCACGGCGTCGCGCACATCCTGCCGCGAGAACGCCTCGCCAACCTTGGTGTCCATGAATGCCCGGAGCACCGGATGGGCATTCCGGCGTTCCGCCTCAGACCGGACCACGGGCAGGATATGTTCCGGTCCGTACATTGAGGCATAGGGTTCCGGCACGACATAGGGCCAATGCGGTTTGATAAAGCTCAGGTGGCAGCACCAGGGGCCGTCATGGGTTTCCATGAATTCGATCCCGCGCCCGGTCAGATAGGGTGTTTCGCTGTCTTCCTCGGCAATATTCGCCGGCTGGGACGAGTTCTTGAGAAACCAGCCCGACAGAACATTGCCCTCAGCGTCGAGACCTGAATTGGCGAAGTCATGCCAGGGGTTGTCGCTGTCATATCCTTTGGCCGATAGGTATTTGTTGTATTCCTTGGCCCCGTCCGGGTCATAATACCCATCCGGCCCTTCGGGCAGCATTCCGTCATCACGCTCGAACACGTCGAACCCGCATTCGGCCACGCGGGCACCGATCAGACTGTCCGGTTCCAGCCCCAACCGCGCCATGCCTTCGGCATCCGCGCGCATATGGGTCTTGCCCACCAGCCAACAGTCCATCCCAGCCTTGCGCAGATGATCACCCATGGTCATCTCACCCACTTTCAGCGGGATTCCATTCCAAGAAGCCCCATGCGAATGCACATAGCGCCCGGTATAGGTCGACATACGGGAGGAACCGCAAATAGGAGACTGGATATAGGCCCTGTCGAACCGCACACCACGCGCTGCCAGGCGGTCTATGTTGGGGGTGTGCAGATGCGGATGTCCGTAACAGCTCAGATAGTCCCAGCGCAGCTGGTCGAACATGATGAACAGGATGTTTCTCGCTTTGGCCAAATCTGCGCCCCCGTTATTCAGGGACCTGCTTAGCCAATTCCAACCGCCAAACGAAGCGCTAAGTTATTAGGCCTGCCGTTCCATCTGCTCAAGCATCTTTTGGGCGCGTTTGCACTGAAGCTTGTCGCGCAAGGGGCTGTTAGGGTCCACGTCCTTTTGGCAGACCACACATTTATCCGCACCCGAGATCGCATTCAGGCCACCGCAGCTGCCCTTAATGGTCTTACCCATCAACATCACACCCAGCGACATGCCAACCATGATGATCAGCAGCAGAATGAAGGCCAGAATAAAAGTGCTCATCTCAGCTCAACCCGTCAGTTGGTGCCCAACGCCTCTTTGAACGCTGTGCTGTGTACCGTGATATAGGCATCCTCACCGCCTGTCACATCCCGCGAGATGAAATACACGGCAAGTTTATGCGTCTCGGCAAGTTTCAAACCCTTTTCCTGACCCAAGGCCAACATCGCTGTCGCCCAAGCATCTGCCATCATAGCATTTTCGGCCAGTACCGTGACCGAAGTGGTCCGATGCGTGATCGGGCGGCCAGTAGTTGGGTCAATGATATGCGAATACCGCACACCATCTTGTTCAAAGAAATTCTTGTAATCGCCGGATGTCGCCATACCCAGATCATCAAGCTGTACGATCAACTGCAGATTCTGCGCATCGGCCTGGGGTTTTTCGATCCCTATCCGCCAAGTTTCACCCTTGTCGTTATCGCCTCTTGTGACCAGATCGCCGCCGATCTCGACCATATAGTCCTCAATCCCAGCCGTGCGCAGCGTTTCGGCCACGGCGTCGATGCCATACCCCTTGGCAATGGCGGACAGGTTAATGCCGACTCCGGCATCGGCCTTCGCCAAAGTTCCGGCATCGCGATCCAGTTGCAGCAATCTGGCCTGTCCGACCCTGCCCAAAGCCGCCTGGATGTCAGAATCTGCGGGCACCGGATCTTCCGGTTTGCGCGGACCAAAGCCCCACAGCTCGATCAGCGGGCCGAGAGTCACGTCGAATGTACCCCCGGATTTCTCGTGCACATCATTCGCGGCATCAAGCACCAGCGCAAATTCATCCGAAACGGCTACAGGTTCAGTGCTGCCCGAGTCCGAGAAGGTCGAAACCTCGGAATTCGGGTCCCAGTTCGACATCTTTGCGTTAACTTCGGCCAGTGTCTGTTCGACCGCACCCGCCAGCGCTTCTTCATCAACATCGACACCGATGGCCGTGATGTTGAAGGTGGTCCCCATCGTTTCGCCTGACAGGCGTACCACCTCGGGCTCTTTGTCGAACAAGCAGCCGGAAATAAGTGTGGCGACAGCCAGGACTGGCAAGAAACGCATGTGGGTCCCTCCTGAGGAAAAGCGTGCCCGGCGTATGACAGCGGCCCCAATCAGAGTCAAACCTGCATCAGGCTTTCAGCGGCAGGAAGCCTAGCGCCAACAAACCGATTCCGGCGGGCACCCCGAACAGCCATGCTTTCTTCTGCCATCCCGGAGCCTGCTGTTTCCAGGTCATGCGAAAATTATGGCCACAAACGACAACCGCAAAAAATATCAGCGCGGCAACAGGGGGGGTCAGATAAAAGTTGGACAACGGGCCGGATTTCCTTGGTTTTTGGCAGTTTTCCCCGGTTTGGGCATTTGTACCCTATACAGGTCATATGGCTGCGGTAAGGTGAAAAGCAAAGCAAGAGGAGATTGCCCATGGCCCCAAGCTCTTACCAGCCACCGACACGCGGCGACAAGGCCGCGGCTGCCTCACATAGCCAGTCGGTTGAATCGAACCTTTCTCATACACAGACAACAGTCGAAAAGCTGCTTGTTGGCAAAGGGGACGCGGTTTTTTCCGTGCGCCCGAAAGACACAATTCATTCGGTGGTGAATATCCTCAAGGAAAAGCGGATTGGCGCTGTGGTGGTGACAGATCAGAACGGTACGCTTCAGGGTATCCTGTCCGAGCGTGATATTGTGCGCCGTATGGCCGATACTCCGGGCCAGACCCTGCCCCAATCTGTCGAAGATCTGATGACCCGGAGCGTACAAACCTGCGCGCCCGAGGATCTGTTGAACGATGTGCTGAAAACCATGACAGAGGGGCGCTTTCGCCACATGCCCGTCCTCAGCGATGGCCATCTTCGTGGCGTGATCACGATCGGTGATGTCGTGCATTTCCGCCTCAAAGAGCTGGAGTATGAAGCCCTTCGCATGAAGCAGATGATCGTCGGTTGACAGCTATTCCGGCTGCTCGTCGGTTGCGATGAACCGGACCTCGCCGGCGCGAATATCAGTGGCGGTCAACCTGCCACTGAAGAAGGCGCCGGTGTCGATCGAAACAACGCCATTCTCAGCGCGGGGCTCTGACGTGATTGTATGACCATGGACAACCCACTGACCATCTTCGCGCATCTGCCGTAAAAAATTCGGATGACCCCACAGGCAAACCTGGCGTGATTGGTCGTCCAAAGCCTTGCCCGGGTCCAGACCTGCGTGCACCACGGTAACATTTCCGCTGGTCCAGGTCAGGGGGCGGGCACGCAGCCAAGACAGCAAATCATCGCCCATCGCGCGTCGCAATCTGTCAGCCACCGAGATGGCATCCGTGCCGACTGTGTCTTCATCCACACCGGTTATCCCAAATGAGGCGAGCGTCTGCAGGCCACCGTTTTGCAGCCAAAGCCTGCCGACCCGTTTTGGGTCATCGGTGAACCGCAGCAGCATCTCCTCGTGATTACCCAGCAGGCAAATGAAATCATTGCCCCGGACCCGGCTAAGGTGCCGTAACTGGTGCAGCACCTGGGCGCTGTAATTGCCACGATCAATGTAGTCCCCGACAAAGATCGTGGGGCAATCTGGATCCAGCCTTGCCAGCAAAGTCTGCAACAGATCCAATCGCCCGTGGATATCCCCCACGGCATAAAACCTCTGGTCAGGCGCGATGCCAGAAACTGAATTCTGCGCCGCCTGAGGTTTTTTCCACCTGGTTTTGATCCAATCCCACACCATCGCAATTTCCTACCCTGACTGGCGGGCAACAACAATCCGCAAGTGAATTCGGGTTCTGGATTGCCCCAATGGCGCGGTTTGTGGGAAAATCCCCTTGACCTTGAGGGGCTGAAAGTATCCCTGATGTTTCAAACGGTTTTGGTTTGGGTCGAGGGTTAAATGAAGCGCGTATTAGTCACAGGCACAGCAGGGTTCATCGGTTTTCACCTGGCAAAATTGCTACTGGCCGAGGGGTTTCAGGTTCACGGCTACGATGGCATGACGGATTATTACGACGTCTCGCTCAAGCAGCGTCGCCACCAGATGCTCTTGCAATCCCCTGGGTTTTCCGCAACCGAGGATCTCTTGGAAAACTACGACCAGCTTGCAAAGGTCGCCGAAGAATTCCAGCCCGAAGTGATCGTGCATCTCGCGGCGCAGGCTGGTGTCCGCTATAGCCTTGAGGACCCGCGCAGCTATATCAATTCCAACGTGGTCGGCACGTTCAACGTCATGGAAATCGCGCGCGAGCATAAGGTAGACCACCTTCTGATGGCTTCGACATCCTCGGTTTACGGCGCGAACGAGGTCATGCCCTTTACTGAGGTCGAAAAGGCCGACACACCGCTGACGATCTACGCCGCAACCAAAAAGGCAAACGAGGCGATGGGCCATTCCTATGCCCATTTGTGGAACCTGCCCACGACCATGTTCCGGTTTTTCACCGTTTACGGCACATGGGGTCGACCCGATCTTGCGCTCTATAAATTTGTGGACGCCATCCTGGATGACCGCCCGATCGATATCTATAACCACGGCGACATGTATCGGGATTTCACCAATGTCGAAGATCTTGTCCGCGGTATCCGACTGCTGATCGACGTCCCTCCGGTGCGGCCGGACAGCGCAGATGAGATTGAAGAAGGTGATAGCCTGTCGCCGGCGGCGCCCTGGCGCGTGGTGAATATTGGCAATGGCGACAAAGTGCGCCTGATGGATTTTATCGAAGCCATTGAGGAAGCTATCGGCAAGAAAGCCATCCGCAATTACATGCCTATGCAGATGGGTGATGTTCCTGCCACTTGGGCGAATAGTGATCTGCTGCAAAAGCTGACCGGCTATCGTCCGCAGACAAACTTCAAAGATGGAATCGCCCAGTTTGTCGAATGGTTCCGCGACTATCATGGTAAGTGACGCATATGCTTGAAACCGACCCCAATTCCCGAAAGATTGCTGTGATCGGGCTGGGTTATGTCGGCCTGCCCCTGGCCGTGGCCTTCGGCAAAATTGGCAAGGTGATCGGATTTGACATCAATGCGGCGCGGGTCGAGGCACTACGCGCTGGCGTAGATGCAACGCATGAGGTTGAGCCACATGACCTGAGCGCGGCGGGCGGCCTGAAATTCACAACCAACCCCTCGGAGATTGCCGATTGCGATACCTATGTCGTAACCGTCCCCACGCCGATCACCGCAGGTAAGCAGCCTGATTTAGCCCCCCTTCTGGCCGCGTCGGAAACAGTTGGCCACGTATTGAAACCCGGTGATTTGGTGATCTACGAATCCACCGTCTATCCCGGCGCAACCGAAGAAGATTGCGTTCCGGTGCTGGAACGCGCCTCGGGCCTGACCTTCAACACGGATTTCTTTGCAGGCTACAGCCCCGAGCGGATCAACCCCGGTGACAAGACCCACCGTATCGCGGACATCTGCAAAGTCACCGCTGGTTCAACCCCGCAGGTCGCTGATCTGGTTGACGCGCTCTATGCCCGGATCATCACCGCTGGAACCTACAAGGCTGAAAGCATCCGCGTGGCTGAGGCCGCGAAGGTGATCGAAAACACCCAGCGCGACCTGAATATCGCTCTGGTGAACGAGTTGGCGATGATCTTCGGTCGCATGGGCATCGATACCGAGGCTGTGCTGCGCGCAGCCGGAACCAAGTGGAACTTCCTGCCCTTCCGCCCCGGTCTGGTCGGCGGGCATTGCATCGGCGTGGATCCTTACTACCTGACGCACAAGGCCGAGGCCGTGGGCCATCACCCGCAGATCATCCTTGCAGGGCGGCGCCTGAATGACAGGATGGGCAGCTATGTAGTGTCGCAACTGGTCAAACGTATGACCCGTTGCGGTATCAATGTTGGCGCCGCCCGTGTTCTGGTGATGGGCCTGACGTTCAAGGAAAACTGCCCCGACCTGCGCAACACCCGTGTCGTCGACATTATCGAAGAATTGCAAAGCTATGGCATCAGCGTCGATGTCCACGACCCTCATGCCGACCCCAAAGCTGCGCAAGAAGAATACGACCTGGACCTGATCGACCAACCTGAGCCAGGGCTCTATGACGGGGTCGTCCTGGCCGTCGCGCATGCGGAATATCGGGCACTCGATCCTTTGCAGTTTCGAGCCTATGGCAAAGAAAACAGCGTAGTCTTCGACATCAAATCCTGCCTGCCACGCGAGGCAAGCGACCTGCGCCTGTAATCGAACCAAAGGACCTAAAATGAAACCGGCGCCACAGGGCGCCGGATAACTGATTACCCGCCGAAATCGTCGAGCATGATATCTTCGCGGTCCACACCCAGATCCAGCAGCATGTTGATGACCGACTGGTTCATGATCGGCGGTCCGCACATGTAGAACTCGCAATCCTCGGGTGCCGGGTGGTTCTTGAGGTATTCGTCGAACAGCACGTTATGGATAAAGCCGGTATAGCCTTTCCAGTCATCCTCGGGCTGGGCATCCGACAGGGCGACATGCCATTCGAAATTGTCGAACTCTTCCGCGAGGCTGTCGAAATCCTCGACAAAGAACATCTCTTTCTTGGACCGGGCACCGTACCAGAAGGTGATCTTGCGGTCGCGATTCTCAAGCCGTTTGAGCTGGTCGAAAATATGGCTGCGCATGGGCGCCATACCAGCACCACCACCGATGAACACCATCTCTCTTCCGGTCTCGCGGGCGAAGAATTCACCGAATGGACCCGAGATCGTGACCTTGTCACCCGGTTTCAGGTTGAAGATATACGACGACATCTGGCCCGCCGGTATCCCTTCGGAACCCGGAGGCGGTGAGGCAACCCGGACGTTCAGCATGATCATGCCCTTTTCGTCCGGATAGTTGGCCATGGAATAGGCGCGTTCGATGGGTTCGGCAACAACCGAGTCGTATTGCCACAGATTGAAGCGATCCCAATCTTCGCGATATTCCTCCTCGACATCGAAATCAGTGTATTTCAGCGAATGGGCGGGGGCTTCGATCTGGATATAGCCACCAGCGCGGAAATTCACATCCTCACCTTCGGGCAGGTCCAGCGTCAGCGCTTTGATAAAGGTGGCAACGTTTTCGTTCGACCGAACCGTGCATTCCCATTTCTTGACGCCAAAGACCTCTTCGGGGACCTCGATATCCATGTCTTGTTTAACTGCAACCTGACAAGACAGACGGTCGCCACAAGCGGCCTCGCGCTTGGTGATATGGCTTTCTTCGGTCGGCAGGATCGAGCCACCGCCGGAATGGACGCGTACGCGGCATTGTGCGCAGGTCCCGCCGCCGCCACAGGCCGATGGCACGAACAGTTTCTCGGCCGCCAAAGTTTGTAGCAATTTGCCGCCGGCGGGCACGGACACAGTTTTCTCACCATTGATGGTGATGTTGACATTGCCTGTCGACACCAGCCGGGACCGTGCAGCCATGATAAGGGCGACAAGCGCCAATACGATCAGCGTGAAAAGAATGACGCCAAGGCTAAAGGTTTCCATTGCCGCCCCCTTACAGTTTCACGCCCGAGAAGGACATGAAGGCCATCGCCATCAGTCCCGCGGTGATAAAGGTGATCCCCAGACCTTGAAGGCCGTCGGGAATGTCCGAGTATTTCAGCTTTTCGCGCACGCCCGCCATTGCAGTTATCGCCAGCGCCCAGCCAAAGCCCGAAGACAGACCATAGGTCGTCGCCTCTGCAAAGTTATAATCCCGCTCGACCATGAACAGCGATCCACCCAGGATGGCACAGTTCACCGTGATCAAAGGCAGGAAAATCCCCAGCGCGTTGTAGAGCGGTGGGAAATACTTGTCCAAGACCATCTCAAGGATCTGAACCATGGCCGCGATCACACCGATATACGAGATCAGGCCAAGGAAGGTCAGGTCCACATCTGGGAACCCAGCCCAGGCCAATGCGCCGGGCTTCAACAGATAGGTCAGCAGCAGGTTGTTGGCGGGAACGGTGATCGCCTGCACGACCATGACCGAGATCCCCAGACCCAGCGCGGTCGAGATTTTCTTGGACACGGCGATGAAGGTACACATGCCAAGAAAAAAGCTGAGCGCAAGGTTTTCGACAAAGATGGCCTTTACGGCCAGTGAGATAAGCCCTTCCATCAGTGTGCCTCTACCTGCTGGATTTTGTATTCACGTTCTTCGACCTGGTTCGGCTTCCATGTACGGAAGGCCCAGATGATCAGGCCGATGATGAAGAACGCCGAAGGCGGCAACAGCAGCATACCGTTAGGTACGTACCAGCCGCCATTGTTTACAGTCTGCAAGATGGTGACACCGAACAGCGACCCGGCCCCCAACAGCTCGCGGATAAAGCCGACTAGCAACAGGATCAGCCCATAGCCCATGCCGTTGCCAACACCGTCGATAAAAGATGCGATCGGGGGGTTCTTCATCGCAAATGCCTCGGCACGGCCCATCACGATACAGTTTGTGATGATCAGCCCGACGAAAACCGACAGGGTTTTCGAAATCTGGAAGGCATAGGCCTTGAGAACCTGATCCACCAGGATCACCAGCGACGCGATGATCACCATCTGAACGATAATCCGGATCGAGCCGGGTATCTGGTTGCGCAGCATCGAAATGAACATCGACGAGAAGGCGGTCACGAAGGTCACAGCCAGCGCCATTACAAAGGCCACCTGCAACGAGGAAGTCACGGCCAGCGCGGAACAGATGCCCAGGACCTGCAGCGTGATCGGGTTATTGTCGACAAGAGGGTCGACCAGCATCTCTTTCTTGGTCTGAGACATCAAAACTCTCCTGCTTGCAGTTTGGCCAGGAACCGGGCGTAGCCCGCGTCACCCATCCAGAATTTCACCAGGTTATCGACACCAACCGAGGTCAGAGTGGCCCCAGCAAGCGCGTCGACATAGAAATCGGGACCGGCGGCGGGTTGCGACTTGGCGACGGTAATCTGCAGCTCGCCTGCATCGTCGCGCAATTTCTTGCCATTCCACAGACCTTTCCATCGCGGGTTGTCCACCTCGGCGCCAAGGCCGGGAGTCTCACCATGCTGATAGAACTGCAGGCCGTAGATGTCGTTGCCGTTATTTTCTAGAGCGATAAAACCATAGAGCGTCGACCACAGGCCATAACCATGCAGCGGCAGGATCACTTTGTCTAAATCGCCCGCATCATCGCGCAACAGATAGATCACTCGGTACTTGGCCTGACGACCAACACCCGCCGGGTCAGTGTCCAGTGCTACGCTGAGTTCAGGATCACTTGCAGCAGCCTGGTCATCAAAGGTTGCCGGATCGAACTGATCGTCGACAAATTCGCCGGTGGCAAGCTCGAGCACATGCGGCTCGAACGCAGCGAAGGCTTCGGTCACGTCTATGCCCGGCTCGAAGACACCAGCCACCTGCAAAACGTTAACCTGTTTGTCCTTCAGCGCGTTGGCTTCTTGCACCGGGCGCAAGCTGACCGCAGCAGCGGAGACCACCATCGAGGCAACAAGACAGACGGCAACGGCGACGAAGATCGTCTTGCCAACCGAATCCGGCGAGGCGGCCAGAAAGCGAGCCAATGCGCCCTTGGGTTCTTGAGGTTGCGGATCAGACATGGCGACGCGCCCTCCGTTTGATATTGGCCTGCACGACGAAATAGTCGATCAGCGGTGCAAAGACATTGCCAAACAGGATGGCCAGCATCATGCCTTCGGGGAAGGCCGGATTAATCACGCGTATCATCACAACCATCACACCGATCAAGGCGCCATAGATATAGCGGCCCAGGTTGGTGTGGCTGGCGGAAACCGGTTCGGTCACCATGAAGGCCAAGCCAAATGCATACCCACCCAGAACCACATGCCAATACCACGGCATCGCGAACATCGGGTTGGTATCCGACCCGATCAGGTTCAGCAGTAGAGTAAATCCGATGGTCCCGGCCAGACAGCCAACGATCAGGCGGTAATTGGCAATCTTGGTCATCAGCAGGAAGGCCATGCCGATCAAGCAGGCCAAGGTCGAGGTCTCGCCAAAGCTGCCCTGAATGGTGCCGTAAAAAGCGCTGGACCATGTGATCCCTTCGGCAGCAAGAGCCTGTACGCCCTCGGCCGCTGACACCGCCAGCGCGGTTGCACCCGAGAACCCGTCAACCGGGGTCCAGACCGAGTCACCCGACATCTGCGCAGGATAAGCGAAGTACAAAAACGCACGACCAACCAACGCGGGGTTAAGGAAGTTCTTGCCGGTGCCGCCAAATACCTCTTTGCCGATAACCACACCGAAGATGATGCCCAAAGCCACCTGCCACAAGGGTGTAGTGGCCGGCATAATCAGCGTGTAAAGCATTGATGTTACGAGGAAACCTTCGTTCACCTCATGACCACGCACGGTGGCAAAGATGACCTCGAATATGCCGCCTGCGACCAGTGTGACGATGTAGATAGGCAGAAAATACATCAACCCGTGCATCACATTTGCAAAGACACTGCTGGGGTCCAGCGAGATACCAAACATCTGTAGCAGAGCGATGCGCCAACCGGCGGCAGAGTCCGGCCCGAGGCTGGCGATAGCCGAGTTGGCCTGATAGCCGGTGTTCCACATCCCCCAAAGGATACAGGGAATGGTCGCGATCACGACATAGGTCATGATCCGCTTCATATCCACGTAAGACCGCGCATGCGGGGCCACAGAGGTCACGGTTTTCGGAGTGTAGATAAAGCTTTCGACCATCTCGTAGATGGGGAAATACTTTTCGTACTTGCCGCCCTTGGTAAAGTTCGGCTCGATCCGATCGAAGAAGCTGCGCAAACCCATTTGGATCAGCCCTCCTTTTCAATCTTGTTCAGGCAGTCGCGCAACGCCAGCCCGTATTCATATTTTGCCGGACAGGCAAAGCCGACAAGGCCCAGATCCTCTTCGTCCAGCTCGAGCGCGCCCAGAGCTTGCGCGGTATCGGTGTCCATCACCAGTAGTGCCCGCAGCAGTTGCGTCGGCAGATAGTCCTGCGGCATCAGCTCTTCGAACGTACCCGTGGGCACCATGGCGCGGCGCCCCCCATTCAGATTCGAGCTGAGCGCGTACAGCTTTTTGGCGAAAGCAGAACCCAGCACCGGCTGAACCGCAAATTTCGAAGGCATCGGGCGGATCCAGCCCATCGGAATCTGGTCGTGGTCCTCACGGATGATGGTCATCTGCCTTGCAAAACGCCCCAGATAAGCCGTTGGGCCATCCGCATGCTGACCAGATAGGATCGAGCCCGAAATGATCCGTGCCGTGCCCTCCACATCAATCTCATCCCGGGTCAGGTCTTCGGTCGACGCTCCCATCACCGTACGGATCAGGCGCGGCTGACGGGCACCCGGGCCAGTCAGGGCGATCACCAGATTAGGGTCCAGATGGCCCGTCTGCATCAGGCGGCCAATCGCGATGACATCCTGATACCCGATGGTCCAGACCTGCTTTTCGCCCGCAAGCGGTTCGAGGAAATGGATGTGGGTTCCGGCCAAACCCGCAGGATGCGGACCAGAGAATGCCGCCGCCTCTACGCCTGGCAGATCGCTACCCGGAACCGAAGCACCGTCCTGATGGCACAAATAGGTTTTGCCCTCGGACAGCTTGGATACGACTACCAGACCATCCGCAAATGCTTTGCCCGCGTCATTGATGATGAGTTCTGCATCTCCGGCCAGTGGCTCGCTATCCATGGCTGTGACGAAAATCGCTGCTGGCTTGGTGCCCGGAACTGGCATCTTGGAATAGGGACGCGTACGGAAAGCGGTCCACAGCCCCGCGGCGCATAGCTTGGCGGTGACACCCTCGGCGCTGTCCGCATCACCAACACCCGAGAAATCGATACCCGTGTCGTTGGCATCCGCAACCTCGATCACAACGCTTTGCAAAACCCGGCGCGCACCACGGTTGATGGCAACGATCTTACCACTTAGCGGGGCGACCATCATCGCCTCGGGTGCGTCCTTGTGACAGAATAGCGGAGTGCCACGTTGAACGTCATCCCCCTCCTGAACCAGCATTCGCGGTTTCAAGCCAAGGTAATCGCCCCCCAAAACCCCAACAGTCTTGAATTCTGGACCCGGATGGATGGTTTGCTCCGGTGCGCCTTGCACCGGCAGCTCCAACCCTTTTTTCAGTTTGAAAGTTTGCATGTCGCTACGGTCTTCCAAGCCTCTTTACCTGTGCCGGCTGAGCCAACACCTATCTAGTGTCAGACAATAACGCGAGAATTCCAAGCAGTCGTCGCAAAAGCGTCGAATTGCGACTGAAATCCGCGGCCGTCCCTCTGATTGTGGCCCCTTTACGCGGGGATGATACCAAAAGCAAACCTGTAACCGTCAAAATTCCCTCACGGTATTCACTTTCTTGTATCACTTTCGCTGAAATTGCCTGTCGCGCCCCGATCATGTCCGGTGTAAGCACCCTTGATGGAACAAACGAACGATCTGGAAATTTTTCTGGTAGCAACGCCCGGACTAGAGGTGCCGCTGCATGCCGAGGCCACCGAACAGGGATTCGCCGATGCCAAGGTCATTGCTGGTGGCGTGGTTTGTCGGGGCGGGTGGCCCGAAGTATGGCGTGCCAACCTTTGCCTTCGGGGCGCAAATAAAGTTCTGGTTCGGATTGGCAGCTTTCCCGCTGTCCATCTGGCACAACTGGACAAACGCGCCAGAAAATTTCCGTGGTCAGATTTCCTGCGCCCGGAAGTGCCGGTAAAAGTCGAGGCGACAAGCCGCAAATCGCGCATCTATCATGCGGGTGCCGCGCGCCAAAGGATCGAGCGAGCGCTGGCCGAGACACTAGGGACTCCAATCTCGACAGATGCAGCCCTGCGCGTGCTTTTGCGGATTGAGAAAGACATCTGCACATTCTCGATCGACACCTCCGGAGAGCCCCTGCACAAGCGAGGTCACAAGACTTCCGTCGCCAAGGCCCCCATGCGCGAGACAATGGCGGCCATGTTCCTGCGCGAATGTGGCTATCACGGGACCGAACCGGTGCTGGATCCCATGTGCGGGTCGGGCACTTTCGTCATCGAGGCTGCCGAGATCTCGTTGGGCCTGCTTCCCGGTCGCACGCGTAATTTTGCATTCGAAAGCCTAAGGAGTTTTGATCCCGACATCTGGTCCGACATGCGCGCCGGGTCACCCTCCCCTGCCCCCGAGGTTCAGTTCTTCGGCTCCGACAGGAATGCAGGCGCGATCGAGGCCGCAAAAGCCAACGCGGAACAAGCCGGTGTTTCGACCAATACAACATTTCATTGCCACTCCGTCAGCGATCTGAAGCCCCCGCAAGGTGCTGAGGGGTTAGTGATCGTGAACCCCCCTTATGGCGCCAGGATAGGCGATGAAAAACGTCTGCGATCCTTGTATGGGAGTTTCGGCAAGGTTCTGATGTCACGCTTCAAAGGCTGGCGCGTTGGCATCGTAACAAGCACCCCATCCCTGGCCCATGCCACGCGCCTTCCTTTGCTTCCGGCAGGGCCGGTAGTGGATCACGGCGGCACAAAAATCCGACTTTATCGCACTGACCGCCTGATCTGACATGGGGCTAATCACAGGGATTTTGAGCCTGCCCAAAGCCTGTTACTAATCACAAACCAGACCCAGAATCCCTCTTGCACATCCAAACCCTCAGGTATAAATCACCCGCCACGGTCGGAGTGTAGCTCAGCCTGGTAGAGCACTGTCTTCGGGAGGCAGGGGTCGGAGGTTCGAATCCTCTCACTCCGACCAATAAAGCAAGGTTTCAACGCAGAGATTTTTTGCTGTTTGACCAAGTAACCTACTTTTTCGCACAAATTGGTTTGAGGATTCACTGCATGAATCCAAGGTGATAGCTGTGTGGTATGAACAGCTTTACCCCACGAAGTCAAAACGACGAACTGGTTGGCCTACAATGAAGCGTTGAAACGGCTCGGCGCAAGGAATGAGGCCCTGCGAGCCTCTAGAAACCTCTGTCGCGCCATCAGGTAAAGTTGAGACAACGATCGTCGCCGGAGGCGCGTCGGGGCAAGATAAATTGTATCAAATTGCAAGGCCGGTCGGAGCCCTTTTGCAGTTGGGACTTTTGAGCGGACATACGCAACGCCTAAGCTGATCGATGAAGTTCTTTTCGAACCTTTACAGAAGTTTCGCCGGTCTATGTGTCGTCCCTCGTGCGGTGAGCCCCAAACAGCAAAAAAGTATGCCTAGGTTTTGCTGGCTAACAAATGGCTGTAATGCGGGGCGAAGGTTGGTCCTCAACTTGTCTAAACGCCCCGCGGTGACACTATGGAGCTGGGGAATCCATGCCGCCTTGGTTTTCTGTGGGCACATGGTCGATAAATTGGGCATCCGAATTGATGTTTATTGTATTGTTGGCGGCAACGCCGTCGCTGCTTCCGATCCAGTGGGATGTTCCCACATTTTGCGCCGCCTCCAACGGGGAAAGGTTTGTTATTCGGATAACAATTTTGCCGGTAACGGTTGGGAATTCCGTTGTTTCAGGCGTGGCGTTCCGAGACATCCCAGTCTGAGTGATATGGGCGCTATGATGGGCGCCGGTACCCGAGTGTTGGCCCGGCTCTGCCATGGCCGTTCCGGTGGACAGGGCAATCACCAAGGTTGGCGCAACAATGAGCTTTTTGATGATGTTAATACGTTCCATTCTTGATCTCCTTAAGTTGCCGATACATTTCAAACCTAGGAACGCGACAGCTTTGGGTATTGTGAGAAGAGCTCAGTTTTTTGGCATTTTCTTTCAAGTTGCCAAGCCGCGGATAGGTCGACCAACGTAGCTGCATAGAGCTACGCCTATTCGTCGGACCACCCGGCAGGAGATTAAGCTAAGGAAGAGTGGGCTTTGGTTGCCCTGTGTTGGGTCGCCACTGCCTGCCTTGTGGCAGCACTTAAACGATTTCTTGGCATGGCTTTTGGACCCTGCGTATTGTTACCTAAAACACAAAACGCCCTGATTAGCAGGGTACTTCAGACTCGGGCGGCATATGAGCATGAAAGAGGACAAGGTGAGTTCTGACGGCCAATCTTGGAATGTTCCAGGTTTTGGTGTGCATCACATAGCCAGGCTTCTGGAAAACCGTGGTTCAGATATTGTTGCGCTTCTGAGATCGACCAACTTACCCGTTGATTGTCACAAAACTCCGCCGGATTTTGTTGATGTTCGCAATGAGCTCCGCCTCTTGGAGCTTGCAGTGCAAGAGACCCGAGACCCCCTGTTTGCGATCACTGCGGGAAAAACCTTCAACCCCAGAAA